>NZ_CP129212.1:6595000-7319411 GCF_030413175.1 Bradyrhizobium roseum | reverse complement strand
AGCCGCCGTTGTCAGATCAAAGGCTGGATGGAGAGAGAAGCTGCCGCGAGGTCAGCGCGTACTCGACGGTCTGCCCGGAGTTTGCGCGCGTGGACGGCTGGTAGCGTCGTTCAGGGATTCAGAAGCGGTCTCGATGGAAATGGTGGTGCCAAGTGTCGCGTTGATTCCGTAAAGCATAGTACCTCCCCCTCTCGCTGCGAGAGCACGCAGCGAGCAATCAGATCACAAGTGTTCAAAGCCAGTCTGCCGCTACCGAACATCCGCTTGTTCGATTGCCGCGCCGCCGCGTATCCCAGTCTGTCGTCTTCAACACGTTCCCGAACTCCGCGTTCCCAATCATGGCATCGCCGGTCAGCGTTCCATTCCCCCTCGTCTTGTTTCCCTGTCCGGCGCGCGCTGAACACGAGCGCCACACCAGGAAATTCAGACACAGAACAACCGCTCTCATATTGCTATGAGCTACCAACTCAGCTTCGCTTGGAAAGCGTCGCTAACGCGCACACCGCCGCCGATTTGCACGTCCGCTCTTGGGTCTCAAACCGCGCTGGTCAGGAGAGCCTCGAGCGTCGCGAACGAGTTACAAATACACCACGGGTGATTTCTGACAATCCGTGATTCGACGTCGCGACCCGACTCTCCGGCTTAGTTGCAACACTGCAGTTGCGAAACTCCACACCAAGTTTTTGAATCAGCGCATAGAATCCCGCGGCGTCGGGACGTGTGACAGTTTTCGCTGCACTCGCAAAAATTTTTAACAAACCGTTACAATCGTGGTTACCGGGACCAATTTTCAAAACGCTTACCCTCGCTATGTGGATAAGTGATTAGCGAGTCGGCGTTTTTCGGAATTGTTTTTCAGGGTAACCCGCGCGGCGAGAAGGCGCGAAAGAAGAAGCTGGCGATGGATTGGTTGACAATGTGCGCTCGCGCTTCTCGCATATGCGCACGAAAACGCTGGCGCGATAACTGCACCACGTAAAATCACGGGCGTTACAAATGTGACACGCCAGGCCATGCCCGGCAACGTGACAATTGCGCCGCCTTTCAACGTGCGCCCGAAATGCAACATGCTGTGCGCGCCTTGGCGAAAGAAGTTTGAGCCATGCGTGTGCGCGGGCAGGAGTCGGAAAACAAAAAGCCCGGCGCGAGGCCGGGCTTTGACGACTGTCAATTTCTGTCAGTTCACTTCGCGAGCTTGGCGATCGCGTGCGTCAGGCGCGACACCTTCCGGCTCGCATTGTTCTTGTGAACGATGTTGCGCTGCGCCGCCTGCATCAGTTCCGGTTCCGCGCGCTTCATCGCTTCCAGGGCCGCATTGCGATCGCCGCTCTTGATCGCTTCCTCGACGGTCCGGACCGCGCCGCGCATCTGGGTGCGGCGCGACTTGTTGATGATGGTGCGGCGGGCAATCTTGCGGGTCGCCTTTTTGGCGGAAGAGGTATTGGCCATGTTCTCAACTATCCTTCGGCTGTCATCGCTCGGGTGGTCGGGCTTGAGCGCGCCGGCCGTTCAAATTGCATGATCGAAGCTGGCGGTACTTTCCAGCTGGTGCGTTTTACAGGGTGTTCTTAAGCTAAGCCATTCTTGAGGCTGCCATGGACGGAAGTAAAAGTGCTCCCGAAAGCGGCGCGGCTCAAAGAACAGCGGCGGCGGGATTGCGCCCGCCGCCATTGGAGGTCTTATAGAGGGCGCCTCCCGCACCGTCAACGCTTTCCGGCTTCCCGAAAGGCCGGAACGCGGGCCGGAAATGGCGGGTTAAGGTGCTGATGAGGTTGAATTTCCAGGGGGGGCCCGGTATTGGCTGACGGCCTTGGCGGGCGACATATATTAAGGTGAGGCATGATCCGCGGTTTTTTTCGGCTTATCGGCCTGCTGCTTCTGGCCGGCGGATTCATCTTCATGGTCTATGACGGCGCCCGCTTCGTCGCCGACCAGACCCTGCGGTTCACCCGGTTCGGGCAGTTCTGGAACGACATCCATCAGTCCAGCCAGCTGGCATTTCGGACCTGGGTCGAGGGTGTCGCACCCTGGCTCTGGACCAGCGTCGTCCGCGTGCTGCTGGAACAGCCGGTTTTTGCCGTGCTGGGCGTGATCGGCATCCTGCTGATGATCCTGTTCCGGCCGAGCAAGCCGTTGATCGGCTACTCCAGGGATTGACCCGGCAGGCGTTCCTGGCGTCGTGCGGCGCAACAGGGCTGCGGTATCCGGCGTCGAGACATATATGGGAGTCCAACCGGCCACCGGCGAAGCCGCGCCAGGCCGATGTCCCGCCTGGAGGTACGCCATGTTGTTCATGCGCAAGACCACCGCGTTGCCGAGCGCCGCCGAAGCGTTGCCCGGCCGCGCCACCCCGATGCCGACCGCCACCACGCATTTCGTCAACGGCCGCAAGCTGCAGCCGCCTTATCCCGCAGGCCTCGCGCAGGCGGTATTCGGGCTCGGCTGTTTCTGGGGCGCCGAGCGCAAGTTCTGGCAACTCGGCGACGGGATCCATGCCACCGCCGCAGGCTATGCCGGCGGACACACGCCCAACCCGACCTATGAAGAGGTCTGCTCGGGCCGCACCGGTCATACCGAAGTGGTGCTGGTCGTGTTCGATCCGAAGAAGATCTCCTACGCGCAGTTGCTGAAGACGTTCTGGGAAAACCACAACCCGACGCAGGGCATGCGCCAGGGCAACGATGTCGGCACCCAGTATCGCTCGGCGATCTATACCTTTGGCGACGCGCAGCGGCAGGCTGCCGAGGCGTCGAAGGCGACGTACCAGAAGGCGCTGGCGGCGAAGGGGCTCGGTGCCATCACCACCGAGATCGCGCCGTCGGGCGAATTCTATTTCGCCGAGGACTATCATCAGCAGTATCTCGCCAAGAACCCGGCGGGCTATTGCGGGCTGGGCGGCACCGGCGTGTCGTGCCCGATCGGTGTCGGCGTCATGGCCTGAGAGAGGCCTCCACTGTCCTCGCCCTGCAAGTCCGGGGCGATGCTTCAATATTGCGCTACCTCTGATCGCAAAATACCCTTTATTAACCATAGCCGATGCATGACTGGAGCTGTCTCGCTTCAAGGGATGGCTCCGGTGCGGGTTGTGCGCGCGTTTCGAATTCCGATCACTGCGATCATCACCGCGCTCGCACTGTCGGGCTGCATGCGCACGACTGGACCTGTTGCGCTCGCGCCGCAAGACGATCTCGATTCATTGGCCTATGGCCAGCCGACCGGTGCGCCGCCGCCGGCGGTCGCCACCAGTTCCGGCAGCGGTGCTGTCGGTGCGGTTCGCGCCGCGTTCGCCGCGGCGCCGCGCGCAGCAGCTGCCCCCGTTGCCGTGCCTGCCTATGCCGAACCCGTGGCCGTGCGGCATGACACCCCTTATCATCTTGATGCCGGCGACAAGCTGCGCGTCGTCGTCTATGGCCAGGAGGGTCTCACCAACACCTATGCGGTCAGCGCCGGCGGTTCGATCACAATGCCGCTGATCGGCTCGGTGGCAGCACGCGGCCGCACCACGGCCGGACTGGCGGGGGAGATCGCGGCGAAGCTGCGCGCCGGCTTCATCCGGGAGCCTTCGGTCGCGGTGGAGGTCGAGGCCTACCGGCCGTTCTTCATTCTCGGCGAGGTCGCCGCGCCCGGGCAGTATCCGTATGTTCCGAACATGACGGTCGAGAGCGCCGTGGCGATCGCCGGTGGGTTTTCGCCGCGCGCGCGGCGCGACCGCGTCACGGTCACCCATACCGACGCGTCGGGCACGGCGCGCTACGTCGTTCCGCCCGGCAGCGCGGTCAGCCCCGGTGACACCGTGCTCGTTGGCGAGCGCTGGTTCTAGAGTCTTTCGAAAATCCATTCGCTCGCGACGCATTTTCATCAAATCCTCATCGCGATCTGGCCGTTTTGTTGAGCAAGATGCTTGGGCAAATGCCTCGCGGCTGGATCGCTAGGCAATCTGTGTTCCGCTTGCGCCTGCATGAGCAGCGTTCGCATCGGATTGCAGAATCGCCTGCGCGCGAGCGTTAAACTCAGGGTAGCGTGAATGAAAGTTTGCGCTTTTCTGCGGGCTCTGTTCTACCGCGCATGAGCATCGGTTGCGATAAATCAGCGCTATGTGTTGGCAGCACTCGAAACGGTGTTTCCAGTTGCGCTGCAGCATTGTAGACAGTGCATCGTCGAAACGAGGCGCGCCGGTTTGTCCGTTGAGTGCCTGCAATCCGGAGTGTGACCATGAACTATCTTTTGCCGGTCAGCGTGACGCGCGCGGTGACCGCAGCAGCATTGCTGGCTTCCATCGCCATGACTGCCGTGTTCGGCGCTTCGCAAGCGGTCGCGGCGGATGCCTATCCGAGTCGCCGCATTACGTTGGTGATCCCTTATCCCGCGGGCGGTGCCACCGACGTGCTGGGCCGTCTGCTTGCCAACAAGCTCTCGGAGTCGTGGAAGACGACCGTGGTCGTGGAGAACAAGTCGGGCGGCGGCGGCGTGGTCGGCAACGATTTCGTCGCCAAAGCGCAGCCCGACGGCTACACCGTGCTGCTCGCCATCACCCAGATCATCCAGGCGCCCAGCCTCGTTCCGAAGCTGCCCTACGACGTCTTCAAGGATCTCACGCCGGTCACCCAGGTGGCGCTGTCGACGATCGTTCTAGTGGTTCCCGAGCAGCAGCCGTTCAAGTCGGTGAAGGAACTGGTCGACTATGCCAAGGCCAATCCCGGCAAGCCCTATGGCACCTTTGGCAATGCCACGACGTCGCATCTCTATGGCGAACTGCTCAAGAAGGTCGCCAATATCGACATGACCCACATTCCCTATCGCGGCTCGGCTCCGCTGACGAATGATTTGCTCAACAACACCGTGATCACGGCGTTCCAGGACCTGACCACGGCGCACGCGCAGATCAAGGCCGGCAAGTTCCGGGCGCTGGCGGTGGGCGGTGAACAGCGCAGGAAGGCGATGCCCGACGTGCCGACGATGGGCGAACTCGGCTATCCCGGCTTCGAGATCGAAGGCTGGCTCGGCGTGTTCGTACCCGCTGCCACGCCCAAGGACATCGTGAAGAAGCTTTCCGATGAGCTCGCCCGGATCGTTGCCTCGCCCGAAGGCATCGCAGGTATCGAGACGCTGAGCCTCGTTCCGGTTGGCGGATCGCCCGAAGACTTCGACAAGGCGCTGCGCCGCGACCTCGATAAATGGGCCGACGTCGTGAAGCAAACCGGCGTCAAGGGCGAGTAAGGCGGAGTAGCCCTGTGCCGTCGTTCCGGGGCTCGCGTAGCGAGAGCCCGGAACCCAATTCGCGACTTGCGCGTGGTTAGTTGGATTCCGGGTTCGTGCTGCGCACGCCCCGGAATGACGGACGAGAGAGATCGCGCCCCTTATTTCTTCAAATGCTTGGCAAAGAACGCCAAGCTGCGCGGCCAGGCGATATCGGCACTGGCCTTGTCGTAGCTCGCCCGCTCGTCGCAGTGGAAACCGTGCTGCGCGCCGGGATATATATGGACCTCGACCTCGGGCCGCTTGGACTTGATGGTCTCGACGTCGGTCAGCGGAATGCCCGCATCTTTTTCACCGAAATGCAGTTGCGTCGGCACCTGGGGCTTGTCGTCGACGAAGCGGACGACGGCGCCGCCGTAATAGCCCACCGCGGCCGAAAGGCCGTTCAGCTTGGTCGCGGCGGCATAGGCGATACTGCCGCCGAGGCAGAAGCCGATGATGCCGACCGCGCCGACATCCTTCACCGCATCGATCGCGGCCTGCGTATCGCGCAGCATCGCCGTCCAATCCGGACTGGCGATGAATTTGCGGGCGTTCGCGACCTCGTCCGGCGAATAGCCGCATTGAAAATCCGGCTGGATGCGATCGAAGATCGCCGGCGCGATCGCGACGTAGCCATCGGCCGCGAGCCGGTCGCACACCGAGCGGATATGGTGATTGACGCCAAAAATTTCCTGGATCACCACGATGGCCGCCTTCGGCTTGCCCGCAGGGTCGGCGCGATAGCCGCCGAGGTTGAAGCCGTCCGAAGCCGTCAGTTTGATATCCTGTCCCACGGTCATTCCTTCCTGTTCTGGGTTGCATGAGTAGGTGAGTCGGCTGAAGCCGCTTATTGCCACATCCAGTTGTGGCCCCAGTCGCCCTTCCAGCCGGCCAGCCTGCCCTTGCGGAACTGCAGGAACAGCCGGTCCTGCTTGACGAACAATCCGCTGCCGCCGACGTTGCGGAACGCGAGGAAGATTTCCTCGCCCGGCCGGCCGCGGACGTGATTGAGCGGCACGCCGAGTGCTTGGGCGGCTTCGTCGGCCCCCATGCCGAATACCAGCGGGATATTGTTGGACAAGGTCTCGGTAAATGGCGGCGGGTAGGGGCCGCCGATCGGCGGCAAGTGCTGCGCGGACGCTGGCGCGGAGCCGCCGGTGATCAGGACGAGGGCGAGCGCGGCGGCCTTCACGATGCGGCCTTCTGCCTTGCCCCTGCATCGAGGCTGTCGAGGAACGGCAGCACGGCGTCGATGAAGGCCTGCGGCTGGTCGATGTTGACGGCGTGGCCGGCGGCCGGGATCACCACCTTCTGCGCGCCGGGAATCTTGGCCGCCATGTAGTCGGAGGCCGCAAGGAACGGCGTATCGTCGGCGCCTACCACGATCAGCGACGGCGCCTTGATTTCGGGCAGGGACTCGATCACGCGGGCATCGCGCTGGGTCAGCATGCCGCGCGCGGCGCGCGCCAGTCCGGACGCGTCGCGGTGGGTGACGCTGGAGCGCTCGCGGCTTGCCGATTTCAGAACCTCCAGCCCCTCGCGCTCGAACCGGTCGCCGGTGTCGTGCGCCCGCTTGTTCCAGACCTCGCGCGCCTCGTCCTTCTTGAACCCGGGGCCGGTGTCGATGATCAGCAGCGCGCGGACCCGCTCGGGATGGGCGCGGTAGAATGCCAGCGACATGTAGCCGCCCAGCGACAGCCCGCCGACGATCGCCCGTTGGGCGCCGACCGCATCGAGCAGGGCCGCCATGTCGGCCACCGTCAGCGCCTCGCTGTAGGCCGCGACATTTTCGGGATAATCGGACTGGCCATGACCCCTCATGTCCCACAGGATGAGCGTGTGATGTTTCGAGAGCGCCGCGATCTGGCCCTGCCACATCCCGCTGGTCGAGGAATAGCCGTGGGTCAGCAAGAGAGGTGGACCGGAGCCGTGCACCTCATAGTAGATCTTGACCCCGTCGCGATCGATCGTCGGCATCTCCGCTCTCCCCAAATGGATGTGAAATTCCGGCGTCGCCGTCCCAGCTGCCGCATCCTACCGCGATCCGTCCGGGAACAGGAAATGCGGAAACGGAGTATGCATCTGCCGCCCGTGCGCGACAGGCAGCCCTGTGAAGCCACGCCGCAGCGCACAAGCCAAAGCCGCTTGCAAAGGCGAGTATGCAATGCAGCGCATCATCAATGCTATCCCTAAAATTTTAGCTTTCTCGGAAGCCTATGTTCACGGTCCCTCTTAAGGCCCGGGGAACGCATTCTCCGCTAGCGTCGAATGCAAATCGTCACCGCGAGGGGTTTTGGGGTTTCATGACATCGGCAGCCAACAAGACTTCGATCAAGCGCCGGCTGCTGCTGGCTTCGGATCGGAGCGATCAGAGCAGTGAGCTCGCCAGCATTCTGCGATCGGTAGGCCAGGTCGACACCATCGCCACGTCCGACATTCCCGATGCACCGGAGCGCGACCTCGCCGGTATCGTGGTCGACATCAACCTGCGTTCTGCCGAGAGCGTGCAATTGGTGCGCAACAAGCTGCGCACCGAAGCCTATCGCGAGATGCCGCGGCTGTTCGTGTTGGCCGACGCGCTGCATCACGGCTCGATGCAGGCCTGGGCGCTCGGCGCCACCGACACCATCGCCCGGCCGTTCGACGCGCAAGGCATCCTGCAACGGATTCGCGCCGCATTCCCCGATAGCGACGGCTTTGACGAGACCGATCGCGGCAAGGTGCTGAACCGCGGTGTCGAGGCGGCGCACGCCGTGATGGTCAAGATTTTTGAAGGGCTCCCGGCCGGCGTTCCCCTGAAATTCAGCGACATCGTCGAAGCCGAGAACAAGATCCTCAAGGCGATCAAGCATTCGTCGCTGCGTGAGTGGCTGACCACGGTCGGCTGCCACCATACCGGCAGCTACCGCCACTGCCTGTTCGTCACCGGCTTTGCGGTCTCCTACGCGCAGCACCTCGGCATGCGCGATGACGACCAGCGCCGCCTGGCGCGCGCCGCCCTGCTGCACGACGTCGGCAAGGCCTTCATCCCCGTCGCGATCCTCGACAAGCCGGGCCCGCTGACGCTGGAGGAGATGGAAGAGATGCGTCAGCATCCGCGCCGCGGTCATGAGGCGCTGTCCGCGCAAGGCGGCTTTCCGCCCGAAATGCTCGACGTGGTGCTGCATCACCACGAGTTCCTCGACGGCACCGGCTATCCCGACGGCCTCAATGGCAAGCAGATCAGCGACATCGTTCGGCTGACCACGATCGTGGACATCTATGCCGCCCTGGTCGAGAAGCGCGCCTACCGGCTGCAGTTCACCCATGCCCGCGCTTTCGCCATGATGGAAGAGATGGGCGACAAGCTCGACCAGCACCTGCTGAACGCGTTCCGGCCGGTGGCGTTCGGGCATTATTGATTTCCCGACATTGCGGGTTCGGTGCCACGCATCGCCCGGAACGGGGGGGTCCCAGCCGCTCAACGCAAGCATGTGACTTTGCTGCCCGCTAGTTATCTGCGATCTTCGGCATCCGACGCCGTTGACCAATGATCGATGGCAGGAACTCCATGGAAACGGCGACCTCCGATCTCGACATCCCTGCCGACCTCGCGGCCACCCTGGTCAATCCGGCCGCCTATGCCGACCATCGCATCCATGACAGCTACCGCTGGCTGCGCGCCAACAATCCGCTCGGCATCGCCCGGCCCGAGACGTTCGATCCGTTTTGGGTGGTGACGAAGCACGCGCATATTCAGGCGATCAGCCGCCAGAACGAACTGTTCCACAACGCCGACCGTCCGACCACGCTGACCAGCCAGGCGGTGGAGAAACGCGTGCGCAAGATCACCGGCGGGCCTAATCTGGTGCGCTCGCTGGTGCAGATGGATGCGCCGATCACCCGAAATACCGCGCATTGACCCAGGGCTGGTTCATGCCGGCCAATCTCGGAAAGTTCGAGGGCCGCGTCCGCGAAATCGCCCGCGCCACGGTGCAGCGCATGCTCGACAAGAGCGGCGCTTGCGATTTCGTTGAAGACGTCGCGCTGGGCTATCCGCTGCACGTCATCATGGAAATTCTCGGCGTGCCCGAACAGGACGAGCCGCGCATGCTCAAGCTGACGCAGGAGCTGTTCGGCCCGCAGGATCCCGATACGGCGCGCATCAGGGAACAGCTCACTGCGGAACAGTTCTCCGCGATGATGCAGGCGGTGGTCGCCGATTTCGGCGCTTATTTTCGCGGCATCACCGAGGACCGCCGCCGCCATCCGCGCGACGATCTCGCCACCGTCATTGCGAATGCGAAAATCGGCGGTGCCTACATGCCGGATCACGATGCGACCAGCTACTACATGATCGTGGCCACCGCCGGCCACGACACCACCTCGTCCTCGACTGCCGGCGCGATCTGGGCGCTGGCGGAAGACCCGGCACAGTTCGAGAAGGTGAAGGCCAATCCGGACCTGATCCCGGGTCTGGTCGACGAAGCGATCCGCTGGATGACGCCGGTCAAGCATTTCATGCGCTCGGCCACGGCCGACACCGAACTCGGCGGGCGCAAGATCGCAAAGGGCGACTGGCTGATGCTGTGCTATGCCTCAGGCAACCGCGACGAGGACGTGTTCGAGGAGCCGTATACATTCCGCTGTGACCGCAAGCCGAACCGCCACGTCGCGTTCGGCTACGGCGCGCATCTCTGCCTCGGGCAGTATCTCGCCAAACTCGAAATGCGCATCCTGTTCGAGGAATTGTTGCCGCGCCTGAAGTCGATCGCAATCGACGGCGAAGTCAAGATGACGCAGGCCTATTTCGTCAACGGCCCGAAGAAACTGCCGATCAGGTTCGAGGTGAATTGAGGGTCGCGTAGGGTGGGCAAAGGAGCGCTAGCGACGTGCCCACCATCTACCAACGAGCCCGCTGAAAGAGGGTAGGTTCGCTTCGCTCAGCCCACCCTGCAAGATTTTCACCCCAGCATCTTTCGCAGCTCCGCCTTTGCCACCTTCTCCAGCGTCGAGCGCGGCATGTCGTCGACGAAGTGAATCTCCCGCGGTACCTTGAAGTCGGCGAGCGACGTGCGGCACGCGGCCATCACGGTGTCGTGCAGGTCGGCGGGTGCACCCTCGACGCCGGCCTGCGGGATGATGAAGACGACGGGCACTTCATCGAGCATGGCATGCTTCTTCGCCACGACGGCGGCTTCGCGCACGCCCGGCACCACCGCGATCACCTGTTCGATCTCGGAGGCGGCGACGTTTTCGCCGCCGACCTTGAGCATGTCCTTGGTGCGGTCGCCGAACCGGATGAAGCCGTTTTCCAGCAGCGTGACGCGGTCGCCGGTGATGAAATAGCCGTGCTCGTCAAAGCTCTCGCGCGTCGCCTTTTCGTTGTGGAGATATTCCGCAAACAGCGACAGGCCGGGAATGCCCTTGATCAGGAGATTGCCGGTGCCCCCGACTTCCGTCGGCGCGCCGTCGTCCTCGACGATGCGGATCTGATACTCCGGCGCGGCGCGGCCGATCGACATCGGAATGTTGGGTTGGTCGACCTCGCCGACGATGCCGTGGGTGATGGTCTCGGTCATGCCCCACCAGCCGATCATCTTGACGCCGAAGGCGGCAAAGGGCGGCGGCTCGGATATCGCGGTGCCCCAAAGCCGAAACTTGTGGTGCTTGGGAATCTCGTGTTCCAACAGCGCCTTCATGCAGAACGGGATCGTCGAGGTCCAGGTGCTGTTGTGCTCCAGCGCGACATTCCAGAACCGGCTGGCGGAAAACCGCGGCTGGATGACGCAGGAAGCACCTACCCACAGCGACGCCAGCATCGAATAGGCCAGCGCGTTGGTGTGAAACAGCGGCAGATAGGTCTGGTGCACATCATTGGCGTGCAGATCTTCATGGGCGGCGTTGATCTTGGCGCCCCACAGCGCGTTCGCGTGCGTCCATAGCACTGCCTTCGGCCGCGACGTGGTGCCGGAGGTGTATTGCACGCTGCACGGCGCGAAGGGATCGGTGGCGCGACGCGGCCGGTCGGTGCTGTCTGCGAAGAGCGAATCAAAACTGTCGCCGCGGGGTGCAGCCTGCGCCGGCCTGCTGCCGGCATCGTGGGAGATCACGGCGATCCAGCGCAGGTCCCGGCAATTGGCCGAAATCAGCTCGGCGTAGGCCGGCTGGGTGATGGCGGCGACCGCGCCGCAATGGCCGGCGAAATATTCGATTTCCGCCGCCGCCGAGCGGGTGTTGGTGGTAACCGCGATGGCGCCGAGTTCGACGCAGGCGAACCAGGCGAGCATCGCCTCGATGCAATTGTCGAGATGGATCAGCACATATTCGCCGGGCTTGATGCCGCGTTTGACGAGCCCTGCGGAAAGCGCGCCGACGCGGTCGTGAAATTCGCCGTAGGACCATTTCCGAGCAGGCCCCTCGAACGGCGCCCAGATCAGGAACGGATGATTGCGGCGGCTCTCGGCGCGCATCCGCAGCAGCCAGGGTACGTCGAGGCCGGCGAAGGGGCCGACAATGCCGGGTGCTGCCTGTGAATTGGTCATTGGTCCTCCCGCGCAGCTTTATCGGCTGCCTTGATTTTGCTTGGGAGTAGTTCTGCCATCGGAAGGCGCGATGGGCAAATAGGTAATTGAATTCCGTGCTGCCTCAGCGTCATTGCAAGCGCAGCGAAGCAATCCATTTCTCCGCTTGCTGAGCTATCGATTGCTTCGCTGCGCTTGCAATGACGGGGAGGGTGCGGTGCGCCCTAACCGGCCCCATCCTCGTACGACGAAATCTCGATCAGGCTCCCATCCGGATCCCGGCAATAGACCGACCGCAGCGTGCCGCGGGCGCCTTGCTTGGCCACCGGGCCTTCCTCGATCGCCACGCCGTTTGCCTTCAGATGCGCCACCACCTCATCCGGCGTGCTCGATGTCAGGAAGCAGAGATCGTCGCTGCCTGCGGCGACGTGATCCGCCGTGAACCACTCGATCGTGTCGGCCTCGCGCGGTCGCACGTTGATCTTCTGGTTCCCGAACACCAGCGAGGTGCGCGGCGTCTTGCCGGGGCCAGGATCGAATACGTTCACCTCCATGCCGAGGATCTTTCGATACCACTCGGCGGAACGCGCCACGTCGGCGACGTTGATGACAATATGATCGAGTGCATTAACTCTGACGGGCATGTCTCATCCTTTGGTCGCGGTCCGAAGCGGCGTCGCGGACTGGCCGCATCGGGGTTTGTTTGTTACAACGCAAGCGGCGTTCGGTCCAATATGGCCGCCGCACAATGAATCGGACCGGGAAGGAACCCGGCCCTCAAGGGAGAAAATTTGATGATTTCACGCCGTTCTGCAATTTGCCTGGCCGTCGTCGGTCTTTCCGCTGCCATGTCGATGGGCGGCGCCTCGGCCGCGGACTATCCGACCCGGTCGGTCAAATGGGTCGTCGGATATCCGCCGGGCGGCGCGACCGACATCATCGCGCGGCTGATCGGCCAACGCCTTTCGGAGCGGCTCGGCCAGCAATTCGTGATCGAGAACAAGCCCGGCGCCGGCAACAACATCGCCACGGAATCCGTGATCAACGCCGAGCCGGACGGCTACACCGTGCTGCTGGTCAATCCGGCGAACTACATCAATGCCTCGCTGTACGCCAACCTGAAATTCAACGTCGTTCGCGACATCGCGCCGGTCGCGGCGTTCAACCGCGTGCCGAACGTGATGACGGTCAACAAGGACGTGCCGGTGAAGACGGTTGCCGAGTTCATCGCCTATGTGAAGGCCAATCCCGGCAAGGTGAACCTCGCTTCGTCGGGCAACGGCACCTCGGTGCATCTGTCCGGCGAAATGTTCATGGCGATGTCGGGCGCCAAGATGCAGCACGTGCCCTATCGCGGCGCGGCGCCGGCGATCACCGATCTGCTGGGCGGCCAGGTCCAGGTGATCTTCGACAACATGCCTTCCATCCTCCAGCACGTCCGCGCCGGCTCGGCACGGGCGCTGGCGGTTACCAGTACGACGAAATCGTCGCTGTTGCCTGACGTGCCGGTGCTTGCCGATACCATTCCGGGCTACGAGGCGAGCGCGCTGTTCGGCATGGGCGTCCCGAAGAATACCCCGAAGGAAATCATCGCCAGGCTGAACAAGGAGATCAACGAGGTGCTCGCGGAGCCCGCGATCAAAGCCAAGCTGATCGACCTCGGCGGCGAACCGCTGATCGGCCCGCCGGAAGCATTCGGCGCCATGATTGTGGCCGAAACCGACAAGTGGAAGAAGGTCATCGAGGAAGCCAAGGTGGAAAAAGTACAGTGATCTAGCTCACAGGAACATTGGACCGATCGTGGTGTTTTACGAGGAGTGGCGACGCGGTTCTTGTGTCACGTGAAGGAGATCGAAGATGCGCAATGCAATGCTGGCGATATTGGCCCTTTCGGCCGCCACCGTCGCCTCGGTGGCGGGCAGCTCGCCCGCCGCGGCCTATGACTACCCCTACTGCCTCCAGGGCCGGGGAATCGGCATCCCCGGAGATTGCTCGTACGCCAGCTATGAGCAGTGCCAGGCGTCGGCGTCCGGCCGCGCGCTGTACTGCAACGTTAATCCGCGCGTAGCCTTTGGACAGCAGCAGCCGTCGCGGCGGATGCGGGTCTATCGCGACTATTGATCGAATGTTGCCAGAGAGTTCGGCCGAACCGGGGCGCGATCTTTGCGCTGAACGGTTCGGCCGTTCATCTACCCACATCGCAATGACGTGATGCAGACGCCGGCTTGACGGCGTTTTCCCAGCGTATATGCTTAACCTTATGGTTAAGTCTCAGGAAGAGGTGCTGGACCGCACCTTCGCGGCGCTGTCCGACCCGACGCGGCGCGCCCTGCTGGCGCGGCTCGGCAGCCGCGACAGCCTGTCGGTGAGCGAGCTGGCGCAGCCGTTTTCGATGTCATTGCCCGCGGTCATGAAGCATCTCGATGTGCTGTCGGACGCCGGCCTGATCGTGCGCGAAAAGACCGGCCGCACGGTCGCGTGTCGGCTGACCGCCCAGCCGATGGAGCAGGCGATGGCGTGGCTCAATCGCTATCAGCGCTTCTGGTCCGACGCGCTCGACCGCCTTGCCGCTTTTGTGGAGGAAGACCCATGGCCACCCAATCCAGCGCTGCCAAATCCAGCACTGCAAAGCCCGACAGCCGCGCCGCCGATCCCGCCGCGCGCCCCAGCCTCACGCTCTCGCGCCGGTTCGCCGCGGCGCCCGAAAAAGTCTACGCCGCGTGGGCCGACCCGCAAAAGCTAGTGCAATGGTTCGCGCCCGGCGGCGTCGAGGAGGGTTCGGTCAAGGCCGACATCGACCTGCGCGTCGGCGGCCGCTATCGGATCAGCTTCAACGCCAGGGGTGCCTACAACGAAGTGGGCGGCGTCTATCGCGAAGTCGTTCCGAGCCGGCTTCTGGTGTTCAGCTGGGCGTGGCATTCCACGCCGGAACGGGAATCGCTGGTGACGATCTCGATCAAGCCGGAAGGCAGCGGCACGCTGCTGACTTTCCTGCACGAACAATTCGCCGACGAGACCGCACGCGACAATCACGCGCGTGGATGGACGGAATTGCTGGCCAAGCTCGAAAGCTATCTCGCTTGAACGGAGCGGTGTCTGCTGTGGCTGCGGCACCATAACGGATGCGCGCCGATGCCAGTTCAGGCAAGTTGCTGGATGACGAAATGCGGCGCGCGATAGCGCCGGAAAGCAAGAGGAAACCAACATGTCCTACGTCGATGGCTTCATCGTCGCCGTGCCGAAGAAAAATCTCGATGCTTACGTCCGCCTTTCGAAGAAGTGCGGCAAGGTCTGGCGTGAATACGGCGCGCTGGATTATCGCGAATGGGTCGCCGACGACGTCAAGGTCGGCAAGCTCACGTCGTTCCCGCGCAGCGTCAAGCTGAAGCCGGGCGAAACCGTCGTGTTCGCCTGGATTACCTACAAGTCGCGTGCGCAGCGCGACAAGATCAACGCCAAGGTGATGAACGACCCGCGGCTGAAGGCGATGACCGAGGGCAAGCCGCCGTTCGACGGCAAGCGGCTGATCTATGGCGGCTTCGAAAGCCTGGTGAAGGTATAGGCAGCACCGCGTCTCCCTGTCGCGGCGCTTCGAAAGTTGGGGCTTAATCCCGGCTGCCGCGGCCTTGTGATATAACTGTCAAACAAGACCTTTAGGAAATCCGGTATCGCGTCACGCGGATAACGGATTGACATGGCCGAGATCGAAATTCGGGGCCTTCGCAAGGCCTTCGACGGCACCCAGGTTCTGAAGGGCGTCGACCTCACGATCGAGGACGGGGAATTCATCTCTCTGGTCGGCCCTTCCGGCTGCGGCAAGTCGACATTGCTGCGGGTCATTGCCGGCCTCGAACCGCAATCGTCCGGCGAGATCCGGATCGATGGTGTCCGCGCCGACGGCGTCAGGCCGAGCGCGCGCAATCTGGCGATGGTGTTCCAGTCCTACGCGCTGTACCCGCATCTCAGCGTATTCGACAACATCGCGGTGCCGCTGCGGATGAAACGGCTGTCGGCGCTGGCGCGGTTGCCGATTCTCGGCCGGCTGATGCCGGGCCGCCGCGCCGCCGAGCGCGGCATCCGCGCGGATGTCGAGCGCGTCGCCGAGCAGCTCGAGATTTCGCCGCTCTTGAAGCGCAAGCCCGGACAATTGTCCGGCGGCCAGCGCCAGCGCGTCGCGGTCGGCCGCGCCATCGTGCGCCAGCCCCGCGCGTTCCTGTTCGACGAGCCGCTGTCGAATCTGGACGCCAAGCTGCGCGTGCATATGCGCGCCGAGATCGCCCAACTGCACCGCCAGCTCAAAACCACGTTCATCTACGTCACCCATGACCAGGCCGAGGCCATGACCATGTCGGGGCGGATTGCGGTCATGATCGGCGGCGAGCTGATTCAGGTTGGCACGCCATCGGCGATCTATGAAGACCCGCGCGATATTCGTGTCGCGGAATTCATCGGCACGCCGAAAATCAATGTGTTTCCCGGTCGCGTTCGCGGCGACGGCCGGCTGGAAGTACTTGGTCATGTCCTTCATGCGGCGACGCCGGCGCCGGCGGGAGAGTGTCGCGTGTGCGTTCGGCCGGAGCGGATCGATCTGACCGGGTCCGGCGTCTTTTCGGGCACGGTCGTGCATCTGGAAAATCTGGGCTCTGAAGCCTTCGTCCATGTCGCAAGTGAAGGCATGGGCGCGCCGGTGGTGGCGCGTGTCAACGATCCCAGCCTTTTGCCGACGATCGGGGCCTCAGTCGGCTATGGCTTTGTGCCGGACGCGGTTCGCGCCTTCGACGGCAATGGCCAGCGCATCGCAACCGAGATCGCCTCGCGCGTCGAGCGGCCGCGGGGGATGGCCGTTGTCTGACGTCGCCGCTACGCTGCCGCCGGTGGCCGCAACCGCGCGGGATCGCCTGCCGGTGTTTGCCGGATCCGGTTCGACCGCGCGATCCGCCTACGCATTGGCCGCGCCGGCCTCCATGCTGATGCTGATGATGCTGATCGGCCCGCTGGCCGGCGTGCTCGCGCTATCCTTCACGGACTACCAGCTCGGCGCGCCGTCGTTCGCCTGGACCGGCCTGTCGAACTACCACGAGATGTTCGCCGACCGGGTGTTCTGGATATCGCTGAAGAACACATTGACCTACGTCGCGATCGTGGTGCCGGGCGCGGTGGCGCTCGGGCTCGGCACGGCGCTGCTGATCCAGAGCGGCGCCGGCCTCCGCAGCCTCTATCGCACGATTTATTTCCTGCCTGTGATGGCGACGCTGATCGCGATGGCGATCGTCTGGGAGTTCATGCTGCACCCGCAGTTCGGACTGGTGAACGGCCTGCTGCACGCCGCCGGCCTACAGGGCCATAGCTGGCTGCAGGAACGCGGCACCGCGCTCTATTCGCTGTGCGCGATCGGCATCTGGCAGGCCACCGGCTTCAACATGGTGCTGTTCCTCGCCGGCCTCGTCTCGATCCCGAAACACCTTTACGACGCGGCCGAGATCGACGGCGCCGAAAGCGCCTGGTCGCGCTTTCGTCTGGTGACATGGCCGATGCTCGGCCCGGTCACGCTGTTCGTGGTGACGATCTCGGCGATCCGCTCGTTCCAGGTGTTCGACACCGTGCAGGTGTTGACCAAGGGCGGTCCGTCGAAATCGTCGGAAGTGCTGATCTACACGATGTACGCCGAGGGTTTCGAGTTCTTCCGCTCCGGCTATGGCGCCGCGATCACCGTCGTGTTCCTGGTCTTCGTGCTGCTGCTCACGCTGCTCAAATCCGCACTCGGCAACCGCGAGGTGCATTACGCATGACGTCGCGGGTTCACACATACCTCTGGCCAGCGACGCGGCATACCCTGCTGCTGGCAGGTGCGCTTGTCATGCTGGCGCCCTTCATCTGGATGCTGTCGACGGCATCGAAGCCGCAAACCGAAATCTTCTCCTCCGAGCTGCATCTCATTCCGCACCATTTCGCGCTCTGGGACAATCTTCAGACCGCCTTCGCCAAGGCCAATCTGTGGCGCTATCTGCTCAACGGGCTGATCGTCACGATTTCGATCTTCAGCCTGCAGGTGCTGGTGGCGCTGCCGGCGGCCTATGCGCTCGCCAAGCTGCGCTTCCTCGGCCGCGACGTGCTGTTCGCGCTCGTGGTGTTCTGCATCCTGATCCCGCCGCAGGCCACCGCGATTCCGGTGTTCCTGCTGCTGCACAAACTCGGCGTGCTCGACACTTATGCGGCGCTGGTGCTGCCGTTCACGATCTCGGCGTTCGGCATATTCCTGATGCGTCAGTTCTTCAAGACGGTGCCGGATGATTTGATCGACGCGGCGCGGATGGACGGGATTTCCGAGTTCGGCATCGTCTGGCGCGTGATGCTGCCGACGGCGATTCCGGCGGTGACCGCGTTCGGCATCTTCTCGGTGGTCGCGCACTGGAACGACTATTTCTGGCCGCTGATCGTGTTGAACAGCGAGCATCTGCAGACGCCGCCGCTGGCGGTCGCGCAATTCCGCAACAACGAGGCCGGCACCAATTACGGTCCGCTGATGGCGGCCGCCATCGTCATCATCGCGCCGCTGGTGATCGCCTTCATGTTCGCCCAACGCCGCTTCATCGAAGGCATCACGCTGACCGGCATCAAATAACCCGAATTTTTAAACCGCAGGAGACGACAATGTTCAGAACATGGATTGCCGCTACCGCCCTATCGCTCGCCGCAGGCCTTGCGCATGCCGACACCGAAGTCGTCATGCAATATCCCTATCCCGAACTGTTCGAAGGCACCCACAAGCGCATCGCCGAGGAGTTCGCAAAAGTGCGGCCGGACATCAAGGTCACGCTGCGCGCGCCCTACGATTCCTACGAGGAAGGCACCCAGAAGGTGCTGCGCGAAGCGGTGACCAACCAGATGCCCGACGTGACCTTCCAGGGCCTCAACCGCGTCCGCGTGCTGGTCGACAAGAACATTCCGGCCGAACTCGACGGCTACATCGCCGCCGAGAAGGACTTTGACAAGCAGGGCTTTCACCAGGCGATGTACGACATCGGCACCGCCAGCGGCAAGGTCTACGCATTGCCGTTCGCGATCTCGCTTCCGATCGTCTATGTCAACGTCGACCTGGCGAAGAAGGCCGGCGCCGATCCGACGAACCTGCCGAAGACCTGGGACGGGCTGATCGATCTGGCGAAGAAGATCAAGGCGCTCGGCCCCGACATCAACGGCATCACCTACGCCTGGGACATCACCGGCAACTGGCTGTGGCAGGCCCCGGTGTTTTCGCGCGGCGGCACCATGCTGAACGCCGACGAGACCAAGGTGGCGTTCAACGGGCCCGAGGGACAGTTCGCGATTCGGACGCTGGCCCGCCTGGTCACCGAGGGTGGCATGCCGAATCTCGACCAGCCGGCCATGCGTGCGACGTTTGCGGCCGGCAAGACCGGCATCCACATCACGTCCACCTCCGACCTCAACAAGACCACCCAGATGATCGGCGGCAAGTTCGAGCTGAAGACCCACACGTTTCCCGATGTGGTGTCGCCGAACGGCCGCCTGCCGGCGGGCGGCAACGTCGTGCTGATCCTCGCCAAGGACAAGGCCAAGCGCGACGCGGCCTGGGAAGTGGTGAAATTCTGGACCGGTCCGAAGGGCGCGGCGATCATGGCGGAAACCACCGGCTACATGCCGCCGAACAAGGTCGCCAACGACGTCTACCTGAAGGATTTCTACGTCAAGAATCCGAACAATTTTACCGCGGTCAGCCAGCTCGCGCTGCTGACCAAATGGTACGCGTTCCCCGGCGACAACGGCCTCAAGATCACCGACGTCATCAAGGACCACCTCAACAGCATCGTCACCGGCGCCCGCGCCAAGGAGCCGGACGCGGTACTGTCAGACATGACCGCCGATGTGCAGAAGTTGCTGCCGAAGACGGTCGGTTCGTCGCGCTGACGACAGAGGCCTCAATGACCGCTGCGGTGCGTCACGCCGCAGCGGTCGCGATCGCATCACATCGGAGCCCGCCCATGAAGCTCATCCACATGAGCGATATCCATCTCACAGCGCCCGGCAAGACCATCGGCGGGCGCGATCCCCGGCTCAATTTCGAGCGGGCGCTGACCGATATCCTCAAATGTCACCACGACGCCGAGCTTCTGGTCATCACCGGCGATCTCTCCGACTGGGGTGATCGCGATGACTATGAATGGCTCAAGGCACGGCTCGAATCGTTTCCCGTGCCGGTGCGGTTGTGCATCGGCAATCACGACCGGCGCGAAAGCTTTCTGGGCGTCTTCCCGGACCATGCCGGGCCAGGTGGCTTTGCCCATGGCGTGCACGACACCGCGGCCGGTCGCTGCCTGTTTCTCGATACGGTGCTGCCCGAGAGCCATGCCGGCCAATTCTGCGAGGTCCGCCAGCAATGGCTCGGGGCGCGGTTGTCTGAGCACCCCGGGCCGTTTCTTCTGTTCATGCACCACAATCCGATGCCGACCCATCTCAGGCCGATGGACCGGATAAGGCTGCTTGATGATGCTGCCTTCCGCGACATCGTCGGCCGACATCGCGACAAGATCCGTCACATCTTCTTCGGCCACTGCCATCTGCCGCTGGCGGGATCGGTGGCCGGCGTGCCGGCGTCCTCGCTGCGTGGCACCAACCATGCGAGTTTTCCGGTGTTCGCCGAAACCGAGCTGTTGAGCGCTTCCGACCTGCCGGAAGCCTATGGTGTGGTGTTCCTTGGCGGGGATTACGTCACCGTTCACATGGTCGAGTTCGGTTATGCCGGCCCGATCCGGATTGAGGGATCGACCGATTACAAGGCGTGGGACCGGGAGACCATGGTGCGATGAAGTTCGTCATTCTCACCGACACCCACTTTGTCCCCCGCGGCCGCCAGATCTACGGCCTTGATCCCGCCGAGCGGCTGACGGCAGCCGTCGACCGGATCAACCGCGACCATCCCGATATTGCCTTCGTCATCGTCACCGGCGACCTCGCGCATTGGGGCGAAGACGGCGCTTACGAAAACCTCGCCTCGGTGCTCGCGCGGTTGAACGCACCCACGATCCTGCTGATGGGCAACCACGACAAGCGCGATCCGTTCGGCCGCCATTTCCCCGGCGTTACCCGCGATTCCTCCGGCTTCGTGCAGGGCATCCACGCCTTCGACGCGGCGACCGTCGTCACGCTCGATACGCTGAACGAGGCCGCCCCCGATCACGCCGGGCTGCTGTGCGAGGCGCGGCTGGCTTTCCTCGAACACGCGCTGGCCTCAGCGCCTGCTGATCGCCCGCTGCTGCTGTTCCAGCACCACCCGCCATTCGATACCGGGCTGCGCTACATGGACGGCATCAGGCTCGCCAATCCCGAGGCCGAATGGGACGTGATCGCGCGCACGCGTAAGCCGGACTACCTGTTCATGGGCCATCTGCATCGGCCGATCTCGGGCCTGTGGCGCGGCATTCCCTTTCATATCCAGCGCGCGCTGGCGCATCAGGTCGCGTTCGATCTTGTGACCGCCGATCACATTCCCGGATCGCATGAACAGCCGGATTACTCCCACGTGACCGTCGACGCCGGTCAGGTCGTCATCCATCAGTGCTCGTTCCTCTACGACGGCCCGCGGTTCTCGTTGCAGGACCGCAACGCGCTGGAATGGATCGATCGGTAATACCCCGGCGCTGGCGATACACGGCGCATATGGCATCGCGGAATCAAGGTGCTCGCCTTGCGCGAACGCGTTCGTGTCGATGTCCGACGCGTCCGCCGTGCTTCATTTAGAATGATGCTCATCATTCCGCTTCGCGGGAGTGGCTCCGTAGTATCACGGACCCCGCGTCAGGCAGGGTTTACCTGCGATTAATTGCACAAAGTTAGGGTCGAGGCTGTCAAGGACCGCCCATGCGACCGTCAGGTGCTGCGAGCTGACACTCGACTGACGGTGATGAAGGAAACAGAATGTTCTTCCGCACCAGGATGCCATCCGCGGCGGCGACCTTGCTTGGTCTCGCCGCGCTTTTCTCCACGCCTGCGTCGGCGGCGGACATAGTGCTGCGCTTCGGTTCGATCAACACCGAGAACACCGCGCCTTACGATCAGGTTTTGCTGCCATTCGCGAAGGCCGTCGAGGAAGAATCCGAAGGCCGCATCGAAGTCCAGCTCAAGCCGCTCGGCGGCTACGGCAAGCCGGCTGAACTCTTCCCCATGGTCGAGAAGGGCACGATCGAGATGGCGGCCAGCGTGCAGGGCTATCATCCCGGCCGCTTCCCGCAGTCCTCGGTGATGGAGCTGCCCTTCATGTTCGAGAACTCGATCGCGGGCACTTCGGCTATGCTGCAGCTCCACAAGGAAGGCCTGCTCGACAAGGATTACGCCTCGGTCAAGGTGCTTGGCCTCTACGTGCTGCCGCCCTATCCGATCTTCACGACCGGCAAGAAGATCCAGTCGGTCAAGGATTTCCGCGGCCTGCGCATGCGCACGCCGAGCACCACGGTCGGCGTGGCCCTGGCGAAACTCGGCGCGGTACCGCTCGGCATTCCCCTCAACATGATCGGTGACACCATCGCTTCCGGCTATGTCGATGCCATCGCCTATGGCTGGGATTCGACCACGACGACCAAGGGCGTCGCCGGCAAGACACTCGCCGATCAGCTCAAGGTCGTGATCGATGCGCGGCTGGCGGCGCCGTCGCTGATGATCGTGATGAACCGCGCGACCTGGGACTCGATGCCCGCCGACCTGAAGAAGATCGTCGAGAAACACGCCGCCGAGCTCTCGATGGGCAGCGCGCGCATCCGCGAAGCGCAGGAAGCGGTCACCAAGAAGAAGCTGCTGAACGATCCGCGATTCACCGCACTGTCGTTCAATGATCAGCAGCGCGCCGAATTGCAGCAGGTCACCGCGCCGGCTGTGGCGGAGTGGAAAGCCAACATGGCGAAGCTCGGCATTGACGGCGAGAAGCTTTACGCGCGCGCCAGGGAATTGATCCAGCAGTACAAGGTTGCCGCAAAATAATTGCCGCGCTCAGGAATTGAGGAACAGACCGTGACATCCAGCAAACTCGGCATTCGGGCCAAGCTTTTCTTCGCGTTCGCCGCGGTATCGGGAACCACCGTAATCGCGGGCGCCGCCGCCTGGCTGATGTTCTCGCAGGTACGCGATCTCTTCCACGGCGTCGCCGGCCGCAATATTCCGGAGATCGTCGACACGCTCGGCCTGCAGACGGATACCCAGGCGCTGGCGGGTTCGGCGCCGACCTTGCTGGCGGCGAAATCGCAAGCCCAGCGCCAGCAGGAATTGGCCGCGCTGAAGACGCGCCAGGATGGCGTCGCCAAGCGGCTCGACGAGGTCGCCCGCAACCAGACCGATCGCGACGCGATCGACCGGCTGAAGAAGCTGATCGGGGCGATGAACGGCAAGCTCGGCGCACTCGATGGCGCGGTCGACGAACGCCTCAAGCTCAGCGCCCGCGGCGAAGAGATCGTCAAGGCGGCCCAGACCACCCAGACCAAGCTCAACGACGTGCTGCTTCCGGCCGGCGAAAAGGCTGCGGCCGACATCACCATGGTTTCGATGACACTGGGCGGCGACGCCAACCAGACCATGATGACGCTGCTGAAACTGGTTTCCACCCAGGTGCCGGTGTCGCAGGGCTTCGCCGACCTGGTCGGCTACGTCAATCTGGCGTCGAGCCTGCTGGATCGCGCGGCGGTCGCTCCCAATGCGGAAAGCGTCGCGGCGCTGGAGAAAAATTTCAAGGCGATGGCGGCCAAGGTCGAGGAGAAGCTTGATATCGTCAACACGCTGCAGCCGACCGAGGGCCTGCCCAAGGCAGGCGAAGCCTGGCTGAAGCTCGGCTCGGGCGAGACGATTTTCGAGACCCGCCGCAAGGAGCTCGCCGCCAGCCAGTCCGGGCAAAAGTTGCTCGACGAGACGCGCGGCCTGACCGACGAACTCGCCAAGGAAGTCGAAGGACAAGTGAAGTCGGTCACCAACAAGACCAAGGAAGCCACCGACCGTTCCGACGAGGCGATCAGCTTCGGCACGTTCGTGATGTTGATGATCGCGGCGATCAGCGTCGCCGGCGCCGCGCTGTTCGTCTGGTTCTATATCGGCCGCAATCTGGTGGCGCGGCTGGTCGGCCTCGAGAATACCATGACGCGGCTCGCTTCCGGCGACCTCTCCGCCGAGGTCGACACACGGCGCGGCGGCGACGAGATCGGCGAGATGGCGAAGGCACTGTCAGTATTCCGCGAAGGCATCGTGCAGGCCAATGCCGCCGCGGCCGATAAGGCCGCCGAGCAGGAGGCCAAGCAGCGGCAGGCCGCGCTGATCGACCAGTTGACGAGCGAGTTCAACGATGGCGCGACCAGTGCGCTTGCTGCCGTGTCGACCGCCGCCTCGCGCATGAAGGGTTCGGCCGAGAAGATGACGCGGGTAGCAGCGCAGGCCAAGGAACAGACCGGCGCCGTCGCGTCGGCGTCCGAACAGGCCGCCGCCAACGTGCAGACCGTTGCGGCTGCGACCGAAGAGCTTTCGGGCTCGATCTCGGAAATTTCCCGTCAGGTCGGCGAATCCACCCGCATCGCCGCGCAGGCGGTGGAGCAGGTGGCGAAGAGCGAAGTCACGGTCACCGAGCTGGCCAATGCGGCGAACCGCATCGGCGAGGTGGTCGGGCTGATCAACACCATCGCGGCGCAGACCAACTTGCTGGCGCTGAACGCGACCATCGAAGCCGCCCGCGCGGGCGAGGCAGGCAGGGGCTTTGCCGTTGTCGCCTCCGAGGTCAAGAACCTCGCCACGCAGACTGCGCGCGCCACCGAGGGCATCACCGCGCAGGTGTCCGCCATCCAGGGCTCGACCCAGGAGGCCGTCGACACCATCAAGGGCATCGGCCAGATCATCGACAAGATGTCGGAGATCGCCACCACGGTGGCGTCGGCGGTCGAGCAGCAGGGCGCTGCGACCGCGGAGATCGCGCGCAACATCCAGCAGGCGGCCTCCGGCACGCAGAACGTCTCCAACAACATCGTCGGCGTCTCCAGCGCAGCCAACGAGACCGGCGAAACCGCCTCCGACGTGCTGCAATCGTCGGACGGTCTCGCGGCGGAGTCGGAAGCGCTCAGCAACGAAGTCGGCCGCTTCCTGGCGCGCATCAAGGCGGCGTAGTACCGGCTATGGGAGATGCGTGAGTCGCTTGCTGCCCATGCTTCGAGACGCTCGCGTTGCTCGCTGCTCAGCATGAGGTTGTTGTGTTTCAACGAGTCAGACCTCATCCTGAGGAGGCCGCCAAGCGGCCGTCTCGAAGGATGGCCGCAATACAGATCTGTGATTCCGGGTACTATGCCGCCGTCTGCGGTGCCGGCGGGTCGCGGGGCGCGCCGGGTTGACACCGCCGCGCCATGGCGAGACTGTCGCGCGCATGCGCATTGCCCTGATCCACGCCCTGAAACATTCGATTGCTCCGATCGAAACCTCCTTTGCCCGGCTCTGGCCGCAGGCCCGCCTGATGAACCTGGTTGATGACAGCCTGTCGGCCGATCTCGCGCGCGACGGCAGGCTGACCGACGCCATGACCGGGCGTTTCCTTCAGCTCGGCCGCTACGCGGCCGGCACCGGGGCGGATGCGATCCTGTTCACCTGTTCGGCTTTCGGCCCGTGCATCGAGGCGGTCGCGCGCGCCCACGCGCCGATGCCGGTGCTCAAGCCCAACGAGGCGATGATCGAGCAGGCCGCCGCCCGCGGCGGCAAGATCGGCCTGCTGTCGACCTTCGCGCCGACGCTGGCCTCGATGCCGCCGGAGTTCCCGCCGGGAATAGAACTTGTGCCGAAACTGGCGGAAGGCGCGATGGCCGCACTCGACCGCGGCGACCGCGCCACGCACGACCGCCTGGTGGTGGAAGCGTCAAAGGATCTGCGCGGCTGCGACCTCATCGCGCTCGCCCAGTACAGCCTGGCCCCGGCGGCGGAAGCGGTCGCCGCGGCGACCGGACGACCGGTCCTCACCACGCCCGACAGCGCGGTGCAGAAGCTGATGAGGTTGCTGGGGGTTGCGAGCGCCTAGTCTAGTTACTTCGCTGGTTCGCCGCGTGCGCGATCGTCATCAAAGCTCGACGGATCGGGAGAGCATGACGCAAGCTACGTTTCTTTGGTCTTTGCGGCCTTCTTGACCGGCTTCCTCTTCGCCGCCGCCGCCGCTTCCTCCGCCGCATTCCGCATCGCCCGGAGGTAACTATCGGCGGTGTTTTGCGCCGAGTTATGTAGCCGCTTGGCCGCTGCCGAGCCGAGCTCCATGGTGCTCCTGGCGATCAGCCGGAACTGGTCGCGGGCCTCCTTGTCCTTGGCCTTGGCCGCGCGGGCCATGATCTGGTCGCGCCGCTTCTTGACCGCGGCCATCAGGGTCTTGTTCTGCGCTTTTGCGATTTGTCGGATGACGACGTCGAGATCGGCTTCAGCCATAATGGATCACTCTTACCGCACCATGCCATCCGTACGGTGCGGGGGATCATCGGCGCGTCATGTTTGAAAGACAAACGCCATTGTGTCGTCGCGGCGCGGCCATTTCAAGCGCCATTGTTTGCTAAGGTTAGCAAGACCAACCATGCGTCAATGACGGGACCGGCAAAGCCGGTCCCTCCGGACGGACGACGGATGCCGCCCTCAGTTCAGCCGGGCGCCGATCCCCGTCAGCACGCGAAAATCCGGCTTGGACTGAACGCCGTTGTGCTCGTTGAGCACGGGAACGCCGACGGAGACAAAGCCCGAAAAGCGATCGAAGCCGACGCGGACGCCGGGCGACAGATAGACCGTGGTGCCGCCTGAGTTCGGATCGGGAATGCCGGCGATCCGCTGTTTGTCGTGCCACTCGCCGTTAAGCTCGAGCACCAGGTCGAGCGTATAGGGCGTCTTCTTCATGTCGCTGTGGTCGTGGTTGGCGTGATAAAGGCAGTGCTCTTGCAACTGGTTGCGCGGCTGCATGCAGTATTCGTGCAGTTCGATCTCTTTCGCCGAGCCGATGGCGCCGACCAGGCGATACGACACCGCGGCGCCGAACAGGAGGCGGTCGCCGAGATTGGTGTTCTGGGTGCCGTTGGTGATCAGGTAATACAGGGCGCTCACGTCGAACGACCAGCGGCCGGTGCGCTTGGTGAAGGCGGCGCCGAGCAGGCCGTCCCACGAGCCCGAGCCCGGCTGGAATTCGGCGTTGAACAAATTGCCGAAGGCGTCGCGCTGACTGGTAGAGCCGGTCGGGGCCTTGAAGCCGAACAGCACGGCGGCCGACGTTCCGTTCTGCGCGTTGTTGTGGAAGCGGTATTGCCCGAGCATGGTGACGTCGCCGAAGCCCGCCGAATTGCCGCGGCGGTTGATGCCGTCGGGGCTCATCAGCCCGCTCATGTCGTTCGAGCTCATCATGCCCATGTGGCCGCCGCTCAGCATGTCATCCATGCCGCCGGGCTCGCGAATGTCGGAGCGGCGGATGCCGGCGGCGCGCACGCCGACGGTGAAGTCGTTAGTGACGCCATAGGCCACCGAAAGCGAGGCGGCTTCGATCGAGCGCATCGAATGCGCATGCACGCCGCGGTTCGCCGCGGCGAGCAGATCGGTGTCGTTGAGCTGGCCGAGGCGGATGAATTCGTAGCGGATCGAGGCCGCCACCATGCCTTCGGCAAGCGTGTCGGCCGAGATGGTGTTGATGGGGCCGCCGCTGCCGGTATTGCCGCCGCCGCCGGGGTGATGCGCTTTCGCAGGCATCGCCAGAAGAACAATCATGGAAGAAAAAATGCCGGCCGCGGGCCGCTTCAGATACGCACGCACATACGCCCCCATTCGATTAAGCTTGACGATTAGCCATCGCAATCAGGCGCGAGATTGACTGGATCGTGCGAGAAGCGCGGCCCGCTCGCGACGGAAGCAAAGCGAAAAAGCGAAGCCGTCCTTGCGAGCGCGGCGACGATGTGGCCGGCGCGTGGTGAGCGAGTGGCAAGGGCGGCGTAGCAGCGATTTGAGGTTGCGCGACCGGCGCCGCTCACGCTGGGGGTCTCGGCCGCAATCAGGTCCGGCGCCAGCCGCAATCGCGGCGACGGCCGGCCGTAATCGCGTCCGATTGTTTCTCTACATAGCTGACTGTCCAGCGTGTGTCGGAGTAGGACAAATATGACAACCATCGCCAGAGATATCTTTGTGTTTATTACGGCGGCCATTTTTGTCGCAGTCGCCGTGCTCATTACCACCGGTGCCGGTGCGCACGAGTTCAAGGCAGGCGCTATCGACATCGGCCACCCCTGGTCGCGCCCGACCCCGGCGGACGCCAACATCGCCGGCGGCTACCTCACCATCACCAACAAGGGCAAGACCGCCGATCGCCTGATCAGCGGCACATCGCAGGCGGCCGGCCAGATCGAGATCCACGAGATCGTCGAAGTCGACGGCATGGCCAAGACGCGTCCGGTCGCGAACGGCATCGAGATCAAGCCCGGCAAGACGATCGAACTCAAGCCCGGCGCGCTTCGTATCGTGATGCTCGGCCTCAAGCAGCCGCTGCAGCTCGGCCAGAAGATCAAGGGCACGCTGGTGTTCGAGAAGGCTGGACCGGTCGAGGTCGTTTACAACGTCGAGGAAAATCCCGGCGCGGCGGTCAGCGGTGTGGCCGGCGCGCACAAGCATCACTAAGGCCGGCGGTTGCCATGCTCGCATGCATCATTCTCCAGCCGGAATCCTGACCAGTGACCAACTCGACCCAGACGTCAGCGATCGCGGCAGCCGGCCTGCCATCTTCTTCGCAACAGCGGCGAGCGTCGTGGCCGTTCGCGGCCACGCTGGCATGCGCATCGCTTCTGGGGATCGCCTTGGCGTTTGGCGCCCGCACGATGCTTCCCGCCTGGGCGCTCGATGGAGAGTTTTTCCCGTCGAGCATCGTCTGCTCAAGCGGGAATGCTCCGGCTTCGCCGCAGGCCGCGCGCACCGGCGATTGATTGGAGCGGCTTCGCCTAAGAAGAAGCGCAGCGCCGTGTCCGCTCGCGGAGGTGGCGCCGTCAAGGGTTCGGAAACCACACGTTCGCTCTCCCGGCTCCGCTAACGAATCGAAAATCGTTCTGACGCAAGTTCGCTCCCGGGAAAAGAAATGGGGAGATTTCGAACATGAGCAGCTTGGCCATCATGGAAAACGTCCGCCGCTACCGCACCATTGCGTCGCTGTATCGCCAGACCGCGGCCTTCCGGCCGGTTTCCAGTAACTCGCTGCTGGCGCAAGCCAGGGAGTGGGAGCATCGCGCCGTGGCCGAACTGGAAGCCTATTTTGAAGGTTTCCGTTCTGCCGCTTCCGGCAACGGGGCTGGCTGCGCCGCGTGAAGTCATGGCGGTGCCGCCGGAAACGGAGGCACCAACAGCTTGTTAAGCATGGCGGCGCAGGACGGGACCAACGGTCCATCTGCGCGCCTTCGCCTGCAGGGTCGCCAGCCCGATGGGGCCCGTCTGGTCCGTGATGACGGACCGTCTAGCATCGCCAAGCTCAACCTATGAGAGCAAGTTCTGGCTGTGCTCTTTTCTACTTTGCATGGGGTTGTTTTCGATATTTTGTATCCGGGCGCATCCGTGCGCCGCGGCGGCCTATGCTAAACGTTCTCCATCCAATCGGTTCGGGAGATCGTCATGGGCATTGAAGTCGAATGGGCACGGATGACCGCGCCGGACCTGCGCGAGATCGCTGCGCGGAAGGGGGCGCTGGCGATCCTGCCCGCGGGATCGCTGGAGCAGCATGGCCCGCATCTGCCCGTCATCACCGATACCGCCAGCGCCAGCGCGGCGTCGATTGCGGCCGCCCGGCTGGTGGCCGAGGGGCCGGATGCCGTGCCGGTCGCCGTACTGCCCGGCCTGTGGCTCGGCTTGAGCGAGCATCATCTGCCGTTCGGCGGCACCATCAGCGTCGATTACGCCGCCTATCGCGCCATCCTTGAAAGCATCGTCCGCTCGCTGCGCGCGCTGGGCTTTGCCCGCCTGCTGATCGTCAACGGCCATGGCGGCAACATCGATCCGCTCGCCGTGGCGTCGCGCGAACTCGCGGTGGCCTATGATCTTCCGATCGTCGCGACGACGCCGTGGTTCCTGTCGCCGGCAAAGATCGCCGCGATCTTCGAGTCCGACACCGCGCCAAAACATGCCTGCGAGGGCGAGACCTCGGTCATGATGGCGATCGCGAACGACATCGTGAAGTCGCACAAGCTCGACGAGGCGATGCAGCAGGCGCCGGCGCCAGTCCATGCGCCGGCGGGCTTCTCCCGCTTCTACTCGTTCTCCGAACGCGCGCCGGTCACCGGCACCTGGGGTGACCCGCGCACCGCCACGGCCGAAAAAGGCGCGCGCTTCCTGGCCGTGCAGGCCGAGGCCTTGGCCGAAGCGATCCGCGACCCGGTGCTGTGGTCGCGCCCCGATCCGGTCTGGCGGGCGGGCCGCGGGCAGGAGACCACGGCAGGCAAGGCGGAATGACGGCGCGGCGCGTGCGTACGCGCTATCGACGGGGCCGCAGGTAGACGAACCAGTAAACACCGCCCACCATGAGGCTGCCGCCGACCAGATTGCCGATGGTGGCTACGGCAATGTTGTGCAGCACCGCCGCGACGCCGAGCCCCGGAAACGCCGCCGGTGTCTGCCCGATCGATGTCCAGAACGCTGCGCCGGCCCATGCCTTGATGGCAAGGCCGTAAGGCAGCAGATAGAGATTCGCGATGGAGTGTTCGAACCCGGCGGCAACGAAGGCCGTGATCGGCGGGACGATGACCAACACCTTGTCGGCCACGCTGCGCGCGCCGAATGACATCCATACCGCGAGGCAGACCAGCACGTTGCACAGCACGGCGAGGAAGAACAGCTGAACCGTGGGCAGCGCTGCTTTGGCGGTTGCGATCGCAAGTGCCGTCTTGCCGACCGCGCCGCTGGCAAATTCGTGATGCCCGGCGAGGAACACCAGCGCGACGGTGCCGATCGCGCCGGCGATATTCCCGATATAGACCAATGACCACGCGCGAAGCAGGGCACGAAGCGTGATTCGTCGGCTGGCAAAGGCAACGATCATCAGGGAATCGCCGGTGAACAACTCCGCCCCGCCGACGATCACCAGCACCAGACCGAGCGAGAAGACCAGTCCGGCCGCCAGACGCGCAATCCCCCATGGCAAATCGCCGGCGCCCGTCAACACCACGGTCATGAAGACCGCGCCGAGGGCGATGAAGGCGCCCGCGAGCAATCCCAATATGACGAGGCCGATGGCATCTCGTCCGGCCTTGGCGGCGCCGGCGGCCTCACAGGCCAACGCCATCTCCGGCGGCAGCGGCGTGGCAAGGTCAGGCGTCTTCGGCGAATCCTCGCGCGTCCGTGTCATATCCAGGGTGTGACGGCCGGTTCGTCAGAAGCGTTTTCGACGGTCAGTTTGGGTGCGGCCCCAGCCATGATTGCCCCTTCCGTGTGGTCGACGCCGATCATGATAAGGCGGCCTCGGCGGCGCGACTTGATTCGGGTCAAGCCGGCGGAAGCCCGCGACCATCAGCGTCCGCGTTCGGAGCGACTGTAATTGCTCAGGTGCCCCTCGCGCGCCGCCCGCGCCCGCGCCGACGTTGCGAGCCTGCGGCTCTTGGGTTCCGGGGCGGTGCGCGACACCAGCCGCGCCAGGTCCACGCCGCCGCACGTTGGGCAGACGGGTGTTTCGGAAGCGCCGATCAGCAATTCGATATCCTCATCGCACTTTGCGCAATGGTAACCATACAGCGGCATCGCGGTGCTTCCGTTCAGCGGACCGGTCTGGTCAATGACGTGATCGGCTCGCCCAGTGCATGTTCGTCTGGAACTTTCGTTGAAGGCGACAGTGCAGGAACCGGACCAATCCGGTTGCGCATATCAGCGACGGTTGATGCGTCTGATGCTGGCTCGGCTTGTATCGAACATGACAGGTTTGTCGGAAGATCGACATTCACCGGCTTCGGTCCGTAAAATTGGTTCGTGCCCCGATCCGATCGGGCGACTTCGCCTTCGGAAGTCCGATCTCGATCGGTTGGCCCGGATCGTGCAAACCCCGCAAGTGTCGGAGAACAGTCGACGCTACGCTACGATTGGCGCGGCCTTGCTGTGACGACTGACCCGAGAAATATCGAGCCTGTACGACGATCCGAATAGGACAGGCGCTGGAGAACGCTGTGCTCTGTCCTTTTCCCGGCATGCCTTCGGAAATCGTGCGGCCTTCCGCCGGGCAAAAGACCATGGTTCTGACCGGCGCCTCGCGCGGTATCGGACACGCAACAGTGAAGTTGTTCTCGGAAGCGGGCTGGCGGATCATCACCTGCTCGCGTCAGCCGTTCGACGGCAACCGGTGCCCATGGGATGCGGGGTCGAACGATCACGTTGAGGTTGACCTCGGCAATCACCGCGCCATGCCGCAGGCACTCGCCGAGATCAAGGCGCGTCTCGGCGGGATGCCGCTGCATGCACTGGTCAACAATGCGGCCCTTTCCCCGAAGAACGTCGAGGGTGGCCGTCTCACGTCGCTGACGACCCCCGTTGATACCTGGATGAATGTCTTCCATGTCAACTTTCTGGCGCCGATCCTGCTCGCCCGCGGTCTGTTCGACGAGTTGAAGGACGGCTCCGGCACCGTCGTCAATGTCACCTCGATCGTCGGTTCGCGTGTGCATCCCTTTGCCGGGACGGCTTATGCAACTTCGAAAGCGGCCCTTGCCTGCCTCACTAGGGAGATGGCACACGATTTCGCGCCGCACGGCGTCCGGGTGAACGCCATCGCACCAGGCGAAATCAGGACTGACATTCTGTCACCGGAGACCGAGGCTCGGCTTGCCCCTGTCATACCCATGGGCCGGATCGGATCGCCCGACGAGGTCGCCAAGGTGATCTTCTTTCTGTGCTCGGACGCGGCCAGCTACGTCACCGGTGAGGAAATCAAGATTAATGGCGGACAGCACGTCTGATCCCTCGGGTGCGTCCTCGGGCTTCAAAAAGCGGCGTGCCGGGACGCCGCGGTGTCGTCAGCTTAGCCTTGCCGGTCTGATGCAGATCAGTGCAGGTGCTGCAACAACGGCCGCGACCGCCCGGTCGCCGGCAACTGCGGGGGATGGGCCGCAGGCCCGTGGCGGGAAAAAAGTGTGCAACTCGCGCCGATAAGTTCCGCGCCGGTGCGTTGAACTTGAGCACGACAATTGAACGAAGATGGGACAGGATATCAGCAAACCTTCAGAAAAGTCGGCGGGGGAAGTCCAGGACGATGGAGAGATCATCATGGCCCATGCCGATGCGTCCGTTGTTGAAGGCTTAGAGGCGCAGCCCAAGCCGCCGCTGATTCCCCTGAGTGACATCGCGCTCACTGGAATCTACGAGATTTCCAAGCTACTTAACGCGCCAAACAGACTGGAAACCACGCTATCGAACGTCCTCAACGTTCTATCGTCCTTCCTGCAGATGCGCCATGGCGTCATCTCACTGCTGGCCGATGACGATGTGCCGGATGTCACCGTCGGCGTTGGCTGGCACGAGGGAGCCGACGAGCGCTACCGGGCTCGCTTGCCGGAAACGGCGATCGGTCAGATTGTCGCGACCGCCGTTCCGCTGGTCGCCGAGGACGTCCTTACCCATCCGCTGTTCAAGACGGACGCGACTGCGCTCGGAGCTGACGGTGATGTCAGGGTCTCGTTCATCGGCGTGCCGATCCGGATCGGCGCGAAGGTCGTCGGGACGTTGACCATCGATCGCATCTGGGACGGCCGGTCGGTGTTCAGGCTCGATACCGACGTGCGCTTTCTCACCATGATAGCCAATCTGATCGGACAGACCGTTCAGCTTTACCGCGTCGTCTCGCGCGACCGCGACCGCCTGATGGCCGAGAGCTACCGTCTGCAGAAGGAGCTGTCGGAGCTGAAGCCGGCGCGGGAGCGCAAGAGAGTCCACATCAAGGGGATCGTCGGAGACAGTCCTGCTCTCCGTTCGCTGCTCGAGCAGATTACGATCGTCGCCAAATCCAATTCGACCGTGTTGGTGCGCGGCGAATCCGGCACCGGCAAGGAGCTGATTGCCAAGGCGATTCACGAGTTGTCGCCGCGCGCCAAGGGTCCTTTCATCAAGATCAACTGTGCCGCATTGCCGGAATCCGTCCTCGAGTCCGAGCTGTTCGGCCACGAAAAGGGAGCATTTACCGGCGCGCTCAACGCGCGCAAGGGACGCTTCGAACTCGCCGACAAGGGTACGCTGTTCCTCGATGAGATCGGCGAAATTTCTCCCGCCTTCCAGGCCAAGCTTCTGCGCGTACTTCAGGAGCAGGAATTCGAACGTGTCGGCGGCAACCATACGATCAAGGTCGACGTGCGGGTCGTTGCGGCGACCAACCGGAATCTCGAGGAAGCGGTGGCTCGCAAGGAGTTTCGCGCCGACCTCTATTATCGTATCAGCGTCGTGCCGATTTTGATGCCGCCGCTGCGTGAGCGGCGTAGCGATATCCCGCAGCTTGCCGGTGAATTCCTCAAGCGCTTCAACGGCGAGAATGGCCGAACCCTGACCTTCGACGCGACCGCGCTGGAAGTGCTCATGGGCTGCGGCTTTCCTGGCAACGTACGCGAGCTGGAGAACTGCGTTCAGCGCACCGCGACGCTGGCGCATGGTCCATCGATCGCGATGGACGATTTTGCCTGTCGCCGGAACGAGTGCCTGTCTGCGATGCTCTGGAAGGGGAGTTCGGAAGTCGCGCCGGCGCGGTTGCGGCCCGCGATCCCGCTGCCGGTGTTGCCGGCCGTACCCAAAGGCGGGGCGACGAACGCCAGCACGCCGCCAAGTCAGCCGGACTCCGACCCCGCGCCAGCGCCCGCCGCTTCGGTGGAGGCGAATTGGGGACAGATGAGCGAGCGCGATCGCTTCATCGCGGCGATGGAGAAATCCGGCTGGGTTCAGGCCAAGGCCGCGCGCATCTTGGGCCTGACGCCCCGCCAGATCGGCTATGCGTTGAAGAAGCATGGCATCGAGGTCAAGCACCTCTAAACGTGACTGTCGCAGTTGCGACAGGCTGTCGTGGGAGCGACAGGACAGCGATCCCCTACAACTGCGAATAACGGTTGTAAATCAAGGGACTGACTTCTGGCACGGCGCTTGAAAGGGATATCTCGTCCGGCATCGACGCGCGGGAGTCACGAGATGGCCTACAAGATCATTGCCTCACAATGCACGGTATGTGGCGCGTGTGAATTCGAGTGTCCCAACGCCGCCATCCGTCTCAAGAACGACATGTACATCATCGATCCGAAGAAATGCACCGAATGTGTCGGGCATTTCGACACGCCGCAATGCGCCGTGGTGTGCCCGGTCGAAAACACCTGCGTGCCCGCGTAAAGGACCGCAGCGATGGCAAACATTGGCAGCACTGCCAGGACAACCGGCGAGTTATTTTCCCGCATGGGCGAGCTTCTGCTTGCGCTTGTCGCGGGTGAAGATCGGCGGGTTCGGCAGGTGATTGCGCGCGTCGTCGCGAGGGCGCGCCCGGTTGATGCTTCGGAATTGAGGACGCGTTGGCATGCCGATCTGGCAGCCGATCCGCGAGTGGAGTGACGAATGGCAGCCGTACAGGAGACCGTTGAAAGGGTCCGGAGCGTCGACGTTGAGCAATACAAATACGGGTTCGTTACCGACATTGAGTCCGACAAGGCTCCCAAGGGGCTGTCGGAAGACACCGTCCGCTTCATCTCCGCAAAAAAGAACGAACCGGCATGGATGCTGGAATGGCGGCTGGAGGCGTATCGCCGCTGGCTGACCATGAGCGAGCCGGCGTGGGCCCGCGTGAACTATCCCGCGATCGACTACCAGGATCTCTACTATTACTCCGCACCGAAGCCGAAGAAGCAGATCGGCTCGCTGGACGAGATCGATCCGGAGATCCTCAAGACCTATGAGAAGCTCGGCATCCCCCTGCGGGAGGTCGAGATGCTGGAAGGCGTGGTGCGCAAGGAGGGCGAAGGCGCCCCTGGCGAACGACGCATCGCGGTCGATGCCGTGTTCGACTCCGTTTCCGTCGCCACCACGTTCCAGAAGGAATTGAAGGCCGCCGGCGTCATCTTCATGCCGATCTCGGAAGCCATCCGCGAGCACCCCGAACTGGTGCAGAAGTATCTCGGCACGGTCGTGCCGACCTCGGACAATTACTTCGCGACGTTGAACTCGGCGGTGTTTTCCGACGGCTCGTTCGTCTACGTGCCGCCGGGCGTGCGCTGCCCGATGGAATTGTCGACCTATTTCCGCATCAACGAGCGCAACACCGGACAATTCGAGCGCACGCTGATCATCGCCGACAAGGGCGCCTATGTCAGCTATCTCGAAGGCTGCACCGCGCCGCAGCGCGACGAGAATCAGTTGCATGCTGCCGTGGTCGAACTCGTCACGCTCGACGACGCCGAGATCAAGTATTCGACGGTGCAGAACTGGTATCCCGGCAATTCCGAAGGCGTCGGCGGCATCTACAATTTCGTCACCAAGCGTGGCGACTGCCGCGGCAACAATTCAAAGATCTCCTGGACCCAGGTCGAGACCGGTTCGGCGATCACCTGGAAATATCCGAGCTGCATTTTGCGCGGCGACAATTCGCGCGGCGAGTTCTACTCGATCGCGATCTCGAACGGTCACCAGCAGGTCGATAGCGGCACCAAGATGATCCATCTCGGCAAGAACACGACCAGCCGGATCATCTCCAAGGGCATCGCCGCGGGGGTGTCGCAAAACACCTATCGCGGCCTTGTCACCGCGCATCGCAAGGCGACCGGCGCACGCAACTTCACCGCCTGCGACTCGCTGCTGATCGGCGACAAGTGCGGCGCGCACACCGTGCCCTATGTCGAGGCGAAGAACTCGACGGCGCAGTTCGAGCACGAGGCGACGACGTCCAAGATCTCCGAGGACGTGCTGTTCTACTGCATCCAGCGCGGTCTCAGCCAGGAAGAAGCCGTCGGCCTCGTCGTCAACGGCTTTGTGAAAGATGTGCTGCAGCAACTGCCGATGGAGTTTGCGGTGGAAGCGCAGAAGCTGATCTCGATATCGCTGGAAGGCAGCGTCGGGTGATGGTGTCGGTTCAAACAGGCAACGGAGGCAATTTGCGATGACGCCACTGCTCGAGATCCGCAACCTGCAGGCCGAAATCGGCGGACGTAAGATCCTCAACGGCCTCGATCTTGCCGTGAATGCCGGCGAGGTCCACGCCATCATGGGCCCGAACGGGGCCGGCAAATCGACACTCTCTTACGTGCTGGCGGGAAAGCCCGGCTACGAGATTACCGGTGGCGAAGTTCTGTTCAGGGGCGAGGACCTGCTCGCGATGAGCCCGGACGAACGTGCCGCCAAGGGCGTCTTTCTTGCCTTCCAGTATCCATTGGAAATCCCGGGTGTCGCTACCGTCACATTCCTGCGGACCGCGTTGAACGCGCAACGCCGCAAGCGTGGTGAAGAGGAGTTGACTTCGCCGGAACTGCTCAAGCGCGTCCGCGAGATTGCCCGGAAGCTCGGCATCGACGCCGAGATGCTGCGCCGGCCGCTCAACGTCGGGTTCTCCGGAGGCGAGAAGAAGCGAAACGAGACGCTGCAGATGGCGCTTCTGGAACCGCTGCTCTGCGTGCTCGATGAGACCGATTCCGGCCTCGACATCGACGCGCTGAAGATCGTTGCCAACGGCGTCAACCAGCTTCGATCGAGCGAGCGCGGGATGATCGTGATCACGCATTACCAGCGGCTGCTGGACTATATCGTGCCGGACGTCGTCCATGTGCTATCGGCCGGCCGCATCGTGCGAACCGGCGGCAAGGAGCTCGCGCTTGAGCTCGAAGCGACCGGCTACGCGCAATATCAGAACGAAGCGGCCTGACGATCATGAACGCTGGAATTCGCCCCGTCAGGACTCAGGCCGAGCTTGGCCTGGTCGATGTTTACACCACCTCCCGGCAGGGCTTGCCGGGCGGCAGCGATGTCGCGGCGGTGCGTGCCGCAGCCTTCAATCATTTTGCAGTGGCCGGGCTGCCGCACCCGCGCGTTGAGGCCTGGCGGTACACCGACCTGCGGCGATTGATGCGGGATGCCAAGCCGCTTGCGGCTCCGCCCGATGTCAAGGCAAGGGCGATGGCGCGAGATGCGGGCGGCGTGTTCGCCGCACTTGGCTTCAGGCGGCTGGTCATTCTGAACGGCTCGTTTGCGAAGGATATGTCCGACCTCGCCAATCTCGAACCAGGCCTCACCATTCGGCCGATGGCCGAAGCGTTGGCCGAGGACGAACCCTTGCTGTCGCAAGGCCTTGGCACGACGGTCCCTGCCGACGACCCGGCACTGGCGCTCAACACGGCGCTGGCCGGCGATGGCGTCGTGATTACGGTTTCGCCTGGTGCCACGATCGAGCGGCCGGTGCACCTCGTCTTCGTCAATACGGGACCAATGCCGGCGGCCATGGTCACGCGGTCGCTGGTTGTGGTCGGCGGAGGCGCCCGCGCGATCCTCGTCGAGACCCACGAGGGCCGCGATCAACTGGACTATCAGGTCAACACGGTGCTCCAGGTCGTGGTTGGCGATGAAGCTCAGGTCGATCACATCAAGATGACGCGCGAGGGGGACCTCGCCATCCACCTGGCAACGCTCCTGGCCAACATTGGCGCGCGAGCGAAATTCAATGAACTGGCTTTCACGGCAGGTGGAGCTGTCGTCCGCAACCAGCTGTTCGTGCTGCTGGCGGGGGAAGGCATCGAAGCCAATTTACGTGGCCTCAGCCTGCTGGCCGGCGGGGAACATGCGGATAACACGCTTGTCGTCGATCACGCTGTCGCTGGCAGCCAGAGCCGCGAAGTCTTCAAGGCGGTGGTCGACGATAAGGCGCGCGCCGTGTTTCAGGGCAAGATCACCGTTCGGCCGCAGGCGCAGCAGACGGATGCGAAGATGATGTCTCGTGCGTTGCTGCTGTCTGACAGAGCGGAGGCCGACTGCAAGCCCGAGCTGGAGATCTTCGCCGACGATGTCCAGTGCGGCCACGGCGCCACGGCGGGCACGCTCGACGATCAGCTCAAATTTTACCTCATGGCCCGCGGCATTCCCGACAAGCAGGCGGAGGCGCTGCTGATTCAGGCGTTCGCCGCCGAAGTCGTCGAGGCGGTCGCGCATGAGGGCATCCGTGATGCGCTGATAGACGCCACGGCGGCCTGGCTTGGCCAGCGGGGATGATGCGATGCACCCGGCGGTAAGCAATGGCAGCTATGACGTCGGCCGGGTTCGCGAGGATTTCCCGATCCTCGGAATGCAGGTCTACGGCAAGCCGCTGGTCTATTTCGACAATGCCGCTTCGGCCCAGAAGCCGAGGGCCGTTCTGGATCGGCTGACCCAGGCCTACACATCCGAATACTCAAACGTTCATCGCGGGCTGCATTACCTCGCCAACGCCGCAACGGAAGGTTACGAAGGTGCCCGGGAAAAGGTTGCCGGATTCCTGAATGCCGGTCGTAGCGACGAGATCGTCTTCACCCGGGGCGCGACCGAGGCGATCAACCTGGTTGCCCAGACATTCGGGCGCGCGCGCATCGGGCCGGGCGATGAAATCGTACTCTCCATCATGGAGCACCATGCCAACATCGTTCCCTGGCATTTCTTGCGCGAACGCCAGGGTGCGGTGATCAAATGGGCGCCGGTGGACGACGACGGCAATTTCCTGATTGACGAATTCGAGAAGCTGCTGACCGAACGCACCAAGATGGTCGCGATCACGCAGATGTCGAATGTGCTCGGCACCGTCGTGCCGGTCAAGGAAGTGGTGCGGATCGCGCACGCACGGGGAATTCCCGTGCTCGTCGACGGCGCGCAGTCTTCCGTTCACATGGATGTCGACGTCCGGGATATCGATTGCGATTTCTACGTTGTCACCGGCCACAAACTGTACGGGCCGACCGGCATCGGCGCGCTTTATGGCAAGCACGAACATCTGGCGACCATGCCGCCATTCAACGGTGGCGGCGAGATGATCCGCGAGGTCCACCGGGATAACGTCACCTACGGCGCGCCGCCGCACCGGTTCGAGGCCGGAACGCCGCCGATCGTGCAGGCGATCGGGCTTGGTGCGGCGATCGACTATATCAATTCGATCGGCAAGAGCCGGATCAGGGCGCATGAAGCCTCGCTGCTGTCCTATGCGCAAGAAAAACTGCGTGAGATCAACTCGCTGCGCATCATCGGAACGGCGGCCGAAAAGGGCGCCATTATATCGTTTGAAATGAAGAGCGCTCACGCGCATGATTTCGCGACCGTCATCGATCGCGCCGGCGTTGCAGTGCGGGCAGGGACACATTGTGCCATGCCGCTGCTGGAACGCTTCGGCGTCACGGCGACCTGCCGGGCGTCGTTCGCTCTCTATAACACCCACGACGAGGTCGATGTTCTGGCGCGTGCTCTCGCCAAGGCGCAGGAGTTCTTCGCATGAACCACCCAACTCCCCATTCAAGGCCTGTCACCATTGGCCGTGTCGTCCACGACGCCCGCCGGCGACAGGTTGGCCGAGCCCCGGGCGTTCCGGGTAAACACGAATTCAAGCGCGGCGACGCGGTGCGTTCGCTGACGCAGATCACAAATGACGGCATCTATCCTCACCGGGATATCGGCGAGACATTGGTCCACCAGGGCGATACCGGCATGGTCCGCGAAAGCTGGAGCTTTCTGGGAGAAATCTACTACACGGTCGAATTTTTCAACCGTGCGGCCGTCGTCATCATGCGGGGCCGGGAGATGGTGAGGGCCGCGCCGCGAGGGGTCAGCTGACCGCCCGAAGCCGATTGGCCGGAGGGGCATCTGACAGCGCCTGCCGGGCGTCGGCGCGGATGCGCTCGACCATGGACCGAAACCCGTTCGAACGCTGCGGCGTCAGGTGTTCGCGCAGTCCCAGACGATCGAACAGGGCAATCGGGTCAGTCGCCAGGATCTCGGTGGCCTGCCTGCCGGAGACGGTCGCGAGCAGGATCGCCACCAGTCCACGGACGATGTGAGCATCGCTGTCGCCGCGGAAGGTGAGCACAGGTCGGTCGTCATCGAAACCCATCGCCGTTGCCAACCATACCTGGCTTGCGCAACCCTGAACCTTGTTCGCCTCGGTGCGGTCGAGCTCGGGCAGCGGGCTCATGCCGCGGCCGAGTTCGATGACGTAGCGATATCGGTCGTCCCACTCGTCCAGCAATGCGAAGTTGTCGATGATGTCATCGATCGGCGGAATATCAGTAGATGAGTGGTCCATGGGGTCGCGACCTCTGTTGTTTGTCGTACTGCGTCCTTGCCTGCGCCTGTGCGTTTTCACCATGCAGCCGACAACGGCAGCAATCCCAGCAAGGTCGGTGAGAGCTCTTGAGGTCCGAGCAAGGCATCGACCTTGCGGCGGACGGAATCGAAGCTGATGGGCTTTCCGAGCACGTCGTGAGCCCCCCATTTCAGGCTCGCAACGGCGATGGGGTCATTGACGGAATCGGCCACGATCAGGATCCTTGTGCCGGGCAACCGCATGACGATCTCGGCCAAAACTCGTTCTCCGTTGTGCTGCACCATACCGATCCCAAGCAGGATCGCATTCGGATTCCTGCTCGCGGCCTTGGCAATGGCCTGGTCAAGGCTCGCAAATGAGTGAGTCTCGTTCCGGTCATCCAGGATGAAGTGCAGCGCCGAGCGAATGACCTCATCGTCTTCCACCACGAAAATGATGTCGTCTTGCTCCGGGAGCAAAGGCTTCAAATCGATCGGCATCTTCGTCCTCGCTGACCTGGTTTGGTTCTCCCAAGCAAACGTCGTACCGCGGTGCCGCATGGTGCGGACGTCCGCTTTGGCGCGAGGGGCGCTCATTACGGTGCCGGCAGACCGCATACTTGTTTCGTTTGAGACAGCCACGGCTTCCGACGTCAGGTGAAGCGCAGCGATGTCGGGTTTACAACAAGTCTGCCGCCGCCTGTGCGGCCCCGGTATGTATTTAGAATCAATGAAAATTCCGTCGCCGACGGGCGCTGGCACAGTCGTTGCAAACCATGCTTGTGCAAGGCGATGGTTGCTGACTGCACGCCCTCCAAAGTGGAAGTGCCAAGTCCGTAACCGCGCCGCGCAACGAGGATCTATCGAGATCGAGCTGCGCGGCTTGTGTATCGGCAAAACGGCAATCAGGTTCCGAGGAGAACAAAATGGCTGCACTACGACAGATCGCGTTTTACGGCAAAGGCGGCATCGGCAAGTCGACGACCTCGCAGAATACGCTCGCGGCGCTGGCCGAGATGGGTCACAGGATCCTGATCGTCGGCTGCGATCCCAAGGCGGACTCGACCCGCCTGATCCTGCACGCCAAGGCGCAGGACACGATCCTCAGCCTGGCGGCGGCCGCCGGCAGCGTCGAAGACCTCGAGATCGAAGAGGTCATGAAGGTCGGCTATCGCGACATCCGCTGCGTGGAGTCCGGCGGTCCGGAGCCGGGCGTCGGCTGCGCCGGCCGCGGCGTCATCACCTCGATCAACTTCCTCGAGGAAAACGGCGCCTATGAAGACATCGACTACGTCTCCTACGACGTGCTCGGCGACGTCGTCTGCGGCGGCTTTGCGATGCCGATCCGCGAGAACAAGGCGCAGGAAATCTACATCGTGATGTCGGGTGAGATGATGGCGATGTACGCCGCCAACAACATCTCCAAGGGCATTCTGAAATACGCCAATTCCGGCGGCGTGCGCCTCGGCGGCCTGGTCTGCAACGAGCGCCAGACCGACAAGGAACTCGAGCTGGCGGAAGCGATGGCCAAGAAGCTCGGCACCCAGCTGATCTACTTCGTGCCGCGCGACAACATCGTGCAGCACGCCGAGCTGCGCCGCATGACGGTGCTGGAATACGCGCCGGACTCGGTGCAGGCCGGTCACTACCGCAGCCTTGCCGAGAAGATCCACAACAATGGCGGCAAGGGCATCATCCCGACGCCGATCACCATGGACGAACTCGAAGACATGCTGATGGAGCACGGCATCATGAAGCCGGTCGACGAGGCCATCGTCGGCAAGACCGCCGCCGAACTCGCCGCCGAAGCGGCGATCGCCGCGGCCTGAGTTCGCCAATCGCCATTGTCCTGTCCCTCCTGCGAGGGACCGGACCCAAGCATCGCAAACAGACAACGCGAGGAAAACCGAAATGAGTTTAGCCCAGACGCAGAGCGTTGCAGAGATCAAGGCTCGCAACAAGGAACTGATCGAAGAAGTATTGAAGGTCTATCCGGAGAAGACCGCCAAGCGCCGCGCCAAGCATCTCAACGTGCATGAAGCCGGCAAATCGGACTGCGGCGTGAAGTCGAACATCAAGTCGGTTCCCGGCGTGATGACGATCCGCGGCTGCGCCTATGCCGGCTCCAAGGGCGTGGTGTGGGGCCCGATCAAGGACATGATCCATATCAGCCACGGCCCGGTGGGTTGCGGCCAATACTCCTGGGCGGCGCGCCGCAACTACTACATCGGCACGACCGGGATCGACACCTTCGTGACCATGCAGTTCACCTCGGATTTCCAGGAAAAGGACATCGTGTTCGGCGGCGACAAGAAGCTCGCCAAGATCATGGACGAAATCCAGGAGCTGTTCCCGCTCAATAACGGCATCACCGTGCAGTCGGAATGCCCGATCGGACTGATCGGCGACGACATCGAGGCGGTGTCCAAGCAGAAATCGAAGGAGTACGAAGGCAAGACCATCGTCCCGGTCCGCTGCGAAGGCTTCCGCGGCGTATCGCAATCGCTCGGCCACCACATCGCCAACGACTCGATCCGCGACTGGGTGTTCGACAAGATCGCGCCGGATGCGCCGCCGAAATTCGAGCCCACGCCGTACGACGTGGCGATCATCGGCGATTACAATATCGGTGGTGACGCCTGGTCGTCCCGCATCCTGCTCGAGGAGATGGGCCTGCGCGTGATCGCCCAGTGGTCCGGCGACGGCTCGCTCGCCGAGCTGGAAGCGACACCGAAGGCCAAGCTCAACGTGCTGCACTGCTACCGCTCGATGAACTACATCTCGCGCCACATGGAAGAGAAGTACGGTATTCCGTGGTGCGAGTACAACTTCTTCGGACCAAGCAAGATCGCGGAGTCGCTGCGCAAGATCGCCGGCTTCTTCGACGACAAGATCAAGGAAGGCGCCGAGCGCGTCATCGCCAAGTATCAGCCGCTGATGGATGCGGTGATCGCACGGTACCGGCCGCGCCTCGAAGGCAAGACCGTGATGCTGTTCGTCGGCGGACTCCGGCCGCGCCACGTGATCGGCGCTTACGAAGACCTCGGCATGGAAGTGGTCGGCACCGGCTACGAGTTCGGCCACAACGACGACTATCAGCGCACCGCCCAGCACTACGTCAAGGACGGCACGCTGATCTATGACGACGTGACCGGATACGAGTTCGAGAAGTTCGTCGAGAAGGTGCAGCCGGACCTGGTTGGTTCGGGCATCAAGGAGAAGTACGTGTTCCAGAAGATGGGAGTGCCGTTCCGGCAGATGCACTCCTGGGACTACTCCGGCCCCTACCACGGCTATGACGGCTTCGCGATCTTCGCCCGTGACATGGACATGGCCATCAACTCGCCGATCTGGAAGAAGGCCACGCCGCCCTGGAAGGCCGCGCCGAAGCCCGCGCTGATGGCGGCGGAGTAACCGGCTTGCGCCGGCTCTCCCCGATCGGGAGAGCCGGCGAGCCAAGGATCGACACAAGGATCGACACACGAATTTTGGAAAGGGTGCCACCATGACGCAGAATGCAGACCACGTGCTCGATCACTTCGAGCTGTTCCGAGGCCCGGAATACCAGCAGATGCTGGCGAACAAGAAGAAGATGTTCGAGAACCCGCGCGATCCCGCGGAAGTGGAGCGCATTCGCGAGTGGGCCAAGACCCCCGAATATCGCGAGAAGAATTTTGCGCGGGAAGCGCTTACCGTGAACCCCGCCAAGGCCTGCCAGCCGCTCGGCGCGGTATTCGCCGCCGTGGGTTTCGAAGGCACCATCCCCTTCGTCCACGGATCGCAGGGCTGCGTCGCCTATTATCGCAGCCATTTGTCGCGGCATTTCAAGGAGCCGAGCTCCTGCGTGTCGTCGTCGATGACGGAGGACGCCGCGGTGTTCGGCGGCCTCAACAACATGATCGATGGCCTCGCCAACACCTACAGCATGTACAAGCCCAAGATGATCGCCGTCTCCACCACCTGCATGGCGGAGGTCATCGGCGACGACCTCAACGCCTTCATCAAGACGGCGAAGGAGAAGGGGTCCGTCCCCAATGAGTACGACGTCCCGTTCGCGCATACGCCCGCTTTCGTCGGAAGCCACGTCACCGGCTACGATAACGCCCTGAAGGGCATCATCGAGCATTTCTGGGACGGCAAGGCCGGAACGGCACCCAAGCTGGAACGGCAGCCGAACGAGAAGATCAACTTCATCGGTGGATTCGACGGCTACACCGTCGGCAATACCCGCGAGGTCAAGCGCATCTTCGAGACGATGGGGATCGAGTACACCATTCTCGCCGACAACAGCGACGTGTTCGACACGCCGACCGATGGCGAATTCCGCATGTATGACGGCGGAACTACGCTGGAGGATGCGGCCAACGCGATCCACGCCAAGGCGACGATCTCGATGCAGCATTATTCCACCGAGAAGACGCTGCCGCTGATCGCCGCCCACGGCCAGGAAGTGGTGTCGTTCAATCACCCGATCGGGGTGACGGCGACCGACGAATTCATCATGGCGCTGTCTCGGATTTCCGGCAAGGCGATCCCGGAGGAACTGGCGCGCGAACGCGGCCGGCTGGTCGACGCCATGGCGGATTCGAGCGCGCATATTCACGGCAAGAAGTTCGCGATCTATGGCGATCCGGACCTCTGCATCGGGCTCGCGGCATTCCTGCTCGAACTCGGCGCCGAGCCTACGCATGTGCTGGCGACCAACGGTACCAAGCAATGGGCTGAAAAAGTCCAGGCGGTGTTCGACAGCTCGCCGTTCGGCCAGAATTGCCACGTCTATCCGGGCAAGGACCTCTGGCATATGCGTTCGCTGCTGTTCACCGAGCCGGTCGACTTCGTGATCGGCAACACCTACGGCAAGTACCTGGAACGCGACACCGGCACGCCGCTGATCCGGATCGGCTTCCCGATTTTCGATCGCCATCATCATCACCGCTATCCGGTCTGGGGCTATCAGGGCGGGATGAACGTGCTGGTGTGGATCCTCGACAAGATCTTCGACGAAATCGACCGCAACACCAACGTTCCTGCGAAGACCGACTTCAGCTTCGACATCATCCGCTAAGGGATGGTCGGAACAACTGCCTCGCCGCCGCACTTCGGATCTCGGGACGCGCGGCGGGGTGGATCTACCGAAGGCAAAGAGTCGCTTTCGGTCCTTGGGCAAGTCGGTCTGTCAAAAGGAGAGACAAATGAGTTCGCTGTCGGCAACAATCCAGGATGTCTTCAACGAGCCGGGCTGCGGCAAGAACGGCAATAAATCCGAGGCCGAACGAAAGAAGGGCTGCACCAAGCAGCTGCAGCCCGGCGGCGCCGCCGGCGGCTGCGCCTTTGACGGTGCCAAGATTGCGCTGCAGCCCCTGACCGATGTCGCCCATCTCGTTCATGGCCCGATCGCCTGCGAAGGAAACTCTTGGGACAACCGCGGCGCCAGGTCGTCCGGCTCCAACCTCTGGCGCACGGGATTCACCACCGACATCAACGAGACCGACGTCGTGTTCGGCGGCGAGAAGCGGCTTTACAAGGCGGTCAAGGAAATCATCGAGAAGTACGATCCGCCGGCCGTCTTTGTCTATCAGACCTGCGTTCCCGCCATGATCGGCGATGACATCAACGCGGTCTGCAAGGCGGCCAGCCAGAAATTCGGCAAGCCGGTCATCCCGGTCAATTCGCCCGGCTTCGTCGGACCGAAGAATCTCGGCAACAAGCTGGCCGGCGAAGCCCTGCTCGAACATGTGATCGGCACGCAGGAGCCGGATTTCACCACGCCCTATGACCTCAACATCATCGGCGAATACAATCTTTCCGGCGAATTGTGGCAGGTGAAGCCGCTGCTCGATGAACTCGGCATCCGGATCCTGTCCTGCATCTCGGGCGATGGCAAATATCGCGAGGTAGCCTATTCGCATCGTGCGCGCGCGGCGATGATGGTGTGCTCCAAGGCCATGATCAACGTGGCCCGCAAGATGGAGGAGCGCTACGGCATTCCGTTCTTCGAAGGCTCGTTCTACGGCATCGAGGATTCCAGCGATTCGCTGCGGGAAATCGCGCGGATGCTGATCGAACGCGGTGCGCCTGACGAGCTGATGGCGAGAACGGAAGCGGTGATCGCGCGCGAGGAGGCCAAGGCCTGGGCCGCCATCGAACCCTACAAGCCGCGCTTCAAGGGCAAGAAAGTTCTGCTGATCACCGGCGGCGTCAAGTCGTGGTCGGTGGTGGCAGCCTTGCAGGAAGCCGGGCTCGAACTGGTCGGGACCAGCGTCAAGAAATCGACCAGGGAGGACAAGGAGCGGATCAAGGAGCTGATGGGCCAGGACGCCCACATGATCGACGATATGACGCCGCGCGAAATGTACAAGATGATGAAGGATGCCAAGGCCGACATCATGCTCTCGGGCGGCAAGTCGCAATTCGTCGCCCTGAAGGCAGGCATGCCCTGGCTCGATATCAACCAGGAGCGCAGCCATGCCTATATGGGCTATGTCGGCATGGTGAAGCTGGTCGAGGAAATCGACAAGGCGCTTTATAATCCGGTGTGGGAGCAGCTCCGGCAACCAGCGCCCTGGGAGACTGGCGCGAAGAGCTGGCAGGCCAAGGCGATGGCGCAAATGGACGCCGAGGCGGCCGCGCTGGCCGCCGATCCGGTGGCTGCAGAAAACGCCCGCCGCGCCAGGAAGATCTGCCATTGCAAGACGGTCGACCTCGGGACCATCGAGGATGCGATCGCCGCGCATGGTTTGACGACGACGGAGGGAGTGAAGCAGCACACCAATGCTTCCGGCGGCTGCGGGGCGTGCTCCGTCCGGATCGAGGATATCCTGGCTGCGGCGACGGCAGCGGCAGAACCGGTCGCGCCTGTCCTGCAGGCCGCAGAGTAGGGCCGCGCCATGGCGATCGTCACCGTCGGAAAGAAGGCCTGCGCCGTCAACCCGCTCAAGATGAGCCAGCCGATCGGCGGGGCATTCGCTTTCCTCGGACTGCGCGGATCGATGCCGCTGCTGCACGGGTCGCAAGGTTGCACTTCGTTCGGACTGACCCTGTTCGTGCGGCATTTCAAGGAAGCCGTGCCGCTGCAGACGACGGCGATGAGTGAAGTCGCGACCGTGCTCGGCGGTTATGAGAATGTCGAGCAGGCTATTCTCAACATCCACAAGCGGACCAAGCCGGAGATTATCGGGATCTGCTCGACCGGGGTCACGGAAACCAAGGGGGACGATGTCGAGGGTTACATCAGGCTGATCCGGCAAAAGCATCCGGAGCTCGCCTCACTCCCGATGGTCTATGTCGCGACACCCGATTTCAAGGATGCGTTCCAGGACGGCTGGGAGAAGACGGTGGCGCGCATGGTGGAGGTGCTGGTGGAGGCGCCGACGACCGCTGCCCGCCGCGATCCCAGCCGCGTCAATGTGCTCCCCGGCTGTCATCTCACGCCGGGCGACATCGATGAGATCAGGACGATCATGGAGGATTTCGCGCTCGAACCTTCGTTCCTCCCCGATCTCGCCGGTTCGCTCGACGGGCATATTCCTGACGAGTTCGTGCCGACGACGATCGGCGGCATCAGCGTCGACGAAGTGGCGGCGATGGGCCAGGCGGCCTGGACCATCGCGATCGGCGCGCAGATGCGGCCCGCCGCCGAAGCGATGGAGAAGAAGACCGGAGCGCCGTTCAGGGTCTTTGAGCGCCTCTGTGGCCTCGGTCCCAATGACGAGTTCATCGTGTTTCTGAGCGAAATCAGCGGCCGGCCGGTGCCGTCGAAATACCGGCGCCAGCGCGGACAACTGGCCGACGCGATGCTCGATGCGCATTTCCATATCGGCGGCCGGAAGCTGGCGATCGGCGCGGAGCCGGATCTCCTGTTCGATCTATCGAGCATGCTGCACGAGATGGGGGCCAAGGTGACGGTGGCGGTGACGACAACCCAGTCGCCGGTGCTGGAACGGGTCAAGATCGAGGAAGTGCTGATCGGCGATCTCGAAGATCTCGAAAACCTCGCCAAAGACCGCGGCTGCGATCTGCTCATCACCCACTCGCACGGCCGCCAGGCTGCGGAACGGTTGAAGATTCCGTTCCACCGCGCGGGGTTTCCGATGTTCGACCGGGTGGGCGCGGGACATCAACTCTCGGTCGGCTATCGCGGTACCCGCGATCTGATCTTTAACATCGCCAACCTCGTTATTGCCGACCACGAGGATCATCGCCAGCCGACCCCCGATACCTGGCGGATTGCGGACACAGGAGCCGATGGCGAGGCTCCCGTAGCTTCGCTGCATTGACGACAGCATTAAAGAAGGACGACGTCATGAAAATCGCATTCGCCACCCAGGACCTGAAGCGCGTCGATGCTCATTTCGGCTGGGCGAAGAATATCGCGATCTATGAAATCGGTCCGCAGGGGCACCGCTTCCTCGAAGCCGTTCAGTTCGAGGGCGATCTCAAGGAAGACGGCAATGAGGACAAGCTCGCGCCCAAAATAGATGCGATCAAGGACTGCGCCATTCTCTATGTCGCCGCCATCGGCGGCTCCGGCGCGGCGAGGGTGGTGGCGAATAACATCCACCCGATGAAGGTCAATCAACCCGAAGAGATCACCGACCTCCTGGCCAAGCTCGAAGACGTGCTGAAAGGCACGCCGCCGCCCTGGTTACGCAAGGCGCTGTTGAAGGACCAGGAACGAACCCTCGATTTTGAAGAATAGGAATCATCATGTCAGACGCTGCAGCAGTGCTCGAACCAACGCCCGCGGCGGAGGCGCCGTTTGTCAAGGAACTCATCAAGATATGGCGGGCCCAGGACACCCACGGTGCCTGGGAGGGCAAGAGTGACCTCACGCTGCTCGAGCCCTACATCCTGGACAAGGAGGCCCGCCGGGCGCTGCCGATCATCGGCGACCCCGATCCGGAAACCATCTGGCGGATGGAATTGTTCTTCAACGCGGTGGCGCTTTCGATCGAGCGCGCCACCGGCGTGATGATTTCGCCGATGCTGAAGATGAGCCATGAGGGCTTTGGCCGCATGGTCCTGATCGGCGGGCGGTTGATCGTCGTCAACAAGCAGTTGCGCGACGTGCATCGCTTCGGCTTCGACAATCTCGGCAAGCTGGCGGAAGAGGGCGATAAATATGTCAAGGCCGGCGTCGAGATGATCGAGAAGTTCAGGCCCGTCGCGGATTATTGAGGTGAGCCATGAGTGATCTGGAAACGTTAAAGGCCGAAATCAAGAAACTGTCCGCCAAGGCGACGCAGGCCAAGATGAACTTGCATGACCTGTCCGAGGAACTGCCGCTGCAATGGCAGACGATTCTGACCGTGGCCCAGCAGGCCTATGATGCCTTCGCCGAGCTCGAGCAAAAGCGTGCGGTGCTCAAGAGCCTCGAATCAGCCTAGCACAAGGGCATTTGTACCATGACCAATGCAACCCGCGACGGTCGCGACTGGAACCCAGCCTATCTGCTCGCTATCGACGAGAAGAAATGCATCGGCTGCGGTCGCTGCTTCAAGGTTTGCGGCCGCGATGTGATGACGCTCAAGGGCCTCAGCGAAGACGGGGAACTCGTCGCGCTCGACGACGATGAGGACGACGAGATTGAAAAGAAGATCATGGTGATGAACGACGATGGGGCGTGCATCGGCTGCGGCGCCTGCGCCCGCGTGTGCCCGACCAATTGCCAGACCCACGGTCCGGCGCCGGCTTCCGTGGGCTGACGGGGCGGCAATAGCAATGGGAAGATCGCATCGAGCGCGCGTCCGGTCGGTCATGAGCAAAACGGCTATCGCCAAATTCGGCATCGGCCAGGTCATCCGTCACCGGATGTATCAGTTCCGCGGCGTCGTGTTCGATGTCGACCCGGAGTTTGCCGACTGCAATCGAACGTATGAGACGATCCTGGTCGAGGCGCGCTCGCGCAAGGACCAGCCGTTTTATTATCTGTTCGCCGAAAGCGGCCAAAATCCCTGCGTCGCCTATATCTCCGAGCAGAATTTGATGCCGGACGGATCCGACGAACCGGTCAGCCATCCAGAGCTGGATAGTCTGTTCGAGCGTGACGAGAAGGGGTGTTATCGCCGGCGCAATGTGACGATGAACTGACTTCGTCCGACAGCGCCCGGGCCGCGTTCATCCGGCGAATGCAAGCCGGCCTATTCGATCCCTTGCTCGCGCGCCTTCCACATTGCCGCAATGCGGAAGCGTTCGTTGATGGCCACGGGGCTGGCGAGAATCTCCGCTTCGGCCTCTCGGAAGGCCGCGGTTACGATCTCGGCCTGCTCGCGGGTCAGCGCCACCCTGCCTGCCATGTGTGTGGCCTCGGGCATGACCGTCCAGATCGCGCGCTTGTTGGGATGCATCTTGACCTCGACCAGTTCAAACGCCTCGAGTTGTCCGTCGAGGCATATCGCCAATCCGATCACTTCCAGCTTTCGGCCGTCCTGCGTGGTCTTTACCAGCGTCGTTGCCATGATCAATCCGCCTCCTTCGATGCGAGCCAGCTGTATCCGCCCTGGTCCCAGAGTTGGGCGAGCGTCTGGTCCGGCTTCCAGTCCGGAAATTGCAGCCTGATAGAGTCATAGTCGGCTCGAAAGCGTGCTGCATCCTCGCCCCGCAAATGCGCGGCGAGAAAATCGACCTTCGAGCGCAGGATGAACGATGTGCCATCCTCGCCGGCGAGAAGTTCGTATTCCTCGCCTTCCGCCATCGAAGTGGCCGATGCCAGATCTGTGCTCATGAACGCATGCCTCCATCCGGCGACGTTCTCACGCGGCGACGGCCGGCGTATCGTCGGCCATGCCCCATTCCGCCCAGGACCCGTCATAGACGGCGACGTTCGTGCGTCCGAGCAGATAGAGACCGAGGGCGGTCACGCAGGATATGATGCCGGAAGCGCAGGTCGTCACGATCGGCCGGTCAAGATCAATCCCGGCCGCGGTGAAGCGCGCGGCGAGCGCATCCGCGGCAACAAGTTCGCCGGTGTCGGGATCGATCAGATCGGCCCATGGAATATTCGTGGCATTCGGGATGTGGCCAAGTTTTCTGAACGGGAAGACGTCTTCCTGGGTGCCGTCAAATTTGCCGGGCCCGCGCGCATCGACGACCTGTGCCGCGGCGGTGATGAGGTTTTCCCTCATTTCGGCCAGGGTGCGCACCAGCGCGGGATTGTACGACGCCGAAAATGATTTCTGTTCCGGCCGCACCGCCGACATGTCCGTGGGCTTCTTTTCCTTGGTCCATTTGCCATAGCCGCCATTGAGCATCGCGACGTTTTCGTAACCGAAGACCCGAAACATCCACCAGGCCCGTGCCGCGGCGGCCCCGCCATACAGCCGATCATAAACCACGACCCGATCGCCGTCGCCGATCCCAAGCAGCCCGACCTTCTTGGCAAAATCGGCCGCGCCGGGAAGCATGTGTGGCAGCGGGCTGGACTTGTCGGCCACGTGATCAATGTCGAAATGCACCGAACCCGGAAGATGGCGGCCCCGGTACTGTGTTCGTCCATCGAGATTGGTGCTGGTATGATGCCAGGTGCAATCGAGGATCCGGATGTTGGAGTCCGTCAGATGCTCGGCGAGCCAATCGGTGCTTACCAGCGCTTCAGGATTTGCATAGCTCATCTCGAAATGATCTCCATGTCAGAAACGCGACAATCGTCGCCAAAGAGACATCTGGCCGGGTTTCGGCGTTATGTTGTCGGCATCGGATAGCCCGGGCGTGGGCGGGTGTCGTAATATTCAGGTCGCTCCGGCCATCCTCCCTCCGCGATGAACTTGAAGGCGGTGAGTTTCACTGGTGCGCCTTGCGAGAATGACACCTCGCTGAACTTGATCTCGCGATCGCCGGGCCCCGCTGAAAAATCGGCAATGACGGTGCCGTCCGCCTTGCGGGCGCGGGCGAATCCCGGCGTCCCGACGCTGCTCGCCGCGACGGGATTTGCGGCGAAGTTGGGGGTTTCAAAACCGTCCGACGCAGCGCCGAAGGCCGGCGAGGCGAAGGTGAACGTGGCCAACGTGCCGCTACGCTCGACGGGTTTATCTGCGGTGGTCGGGCGGGCGACCGAGTAGACCGTGAGCGTGCCGCCATCGAGCAGGGCTTTCAGCTCATCCTGGGAACAGCCGACGAAATCCGATGTGACATTCATGCCAATCTCCATACGCAAGGGCGTCGCGTATGGAATTATCAAGTTTTGTGCCAGTTGCTTGGGAAGTCGGGCAAATCTCCTGTTACGTCAGCCTCGATCGAATGTTGCGCGAATCTTGCAGAGCGCGGGTGGTAGCAACATGTGCAGGCCGGTCGATGTTGGACGCTGCGATCATTGGTGGTGGGTTGTGTGGTGTCGTGCTGGCGAGAAGCCTGCACCGGCAAGGCCTGGCCGTCGGCTTGTTCGAGGCGCGGGGACGGCTCGGCGGCCGCATCCTGTCGGCCACTGCCGGATCGGAACTGACGGTGGATCTCGGTCCAACCTGGTTCTGGCCGGACACGCAGCCATTGATGAAGAGCCTGGTCGCCGAACTGGGGCTCACCGACATTCGTCAGCACGACGATGGTTCCGTACTGCATCTCAACGACCCCGAAAAGAGCTTCGACCGCATTGACGGGAAACGGCTTCACGATGGCGCCCGTCGTCTGCGAGGCGGCATGGCGCAGCTTGTCGATCGTCTCGCTGCTGATTGGCCGCCAAACATGCTGCGTCTCAACCATGTGCTGAACAGCGTCAGCGATGGTGGAGATCATGTCGTCCTGACATTCGCGGCCGGCGGCACCGTCGTCGAGGTGCGGGCGCGTCATGTCGTGCTCGCGATCCCGCCGCGGCTGCTCGAACAGCATGTTCGCTTCGGACCCGGTCTCGACGAGGCCACGCGCGAAGCGATGCGTAGCACCCAGACGTGGATGGCAGCCCACGCCAAGGTGGTCGTTGCCTATGATCGCGCTTACTGGCGCGAGGCCGGACATTCCGGCAATGCCTTCGTGACTCACGAACAGGCGGTGCTCGGCGAAATCTTCGACGCGTGTGATGGCGACCCGGAAAGGGCCGCTCTCGGCGGGTTCCTGGCCTTGTCACCTGAACTGCGCGCAAGTTTCAGCGCCGGTCTTCCGCTGCTGATCGACAATCAGATGGTACAGCTCTTCGGGGCCGCGCTTGAACATGGCGAGCAGCATTATCAGGATTGGGCGACGGAGCCCCATACCTGCAGTGAATTCGACCGAACCTCCGCGCAGACCGAACATGTCGGTACCGCAAATCCGATGCTGCGGCGGGTGTATTGGAACGGAAAGCTCTATCTGGGCGGATCGGAAACCGCTTCGCGCGGGGCCGGCCATCTGGAAGGTGCGCTGGAGGCGGCACGGCGGATCGATCTTTCGCTCAAACGCAAGGCGGCTCAAGAGAAGGGGGCGGCCTATTCCGGCGCCGCGCTCGGCAATGCCGGCTCGATCAACGCGGCGAGTCTCGCCCGCTTCGGTGCCTGGGTTGCCGCGCAGGGAGATGCGGCCTTCGACGACTATCGCCATCGCCTTCATCGCAGCCTTGCCGCCCAGGAGCGTGAGCAACTCACGCAGCGCGCCATTCTTGAATCGATGGAAGATGTCTTCGACAATGCGCTCGCGGTACTCGGCGAGCTGGAGTTCGATGTCGACGTGGTCACGGTCGAACGCGGTCGTTCGTCGCTGACGCCGGCGGTGCAGCAGCCGTTCGGCGACGTCATGAAGTCCGTGCTCGACGATGTCGTTGCTTTCAACCGGTCATCCTGCGCGCTGTCAAATTTTCCGGACGAGCATCATTTGTCCAGGGAATACCTGCAGGCGATCCTGCGCGACATCGCCGCCGCCTGGCTGGAATTTTCGCTCGCGGCCAACCGGTTGCTGCTGACCAAGGCGCGGGCGCGCGAGCAGCGGGCTGAGGCAACGAGATTCACGGACGCATCGTCATGAACGAGGGAAAGATGGAAGCCAACGTGGCCTACGCAATCTGCAGGATGAGCGATATCCCGAGCCAGCAGGCGAGGGGTTTCCAGCTCATGATTGTCGAAGACGGCGCCATGCGGCCCTGGCCGATCCTGGTGGTCCGCTGGGGCCGCCAGGTCTTCGGCTATATCAACAAATGCCCGCATGACGGGGTGAATCTGGATTGGGAGCGTAACCAGTTTCTGGATCCGAACGGCATCCGCCTGATGTGCGGCAAGCACGGCGCATTGTTCGAACTCGGCACCGGCATCTGCGTGGACGGCCCTTGCAAGGGCCGCAGCCTCACGCCGGTCGCCGTGACGGTCCTCGATGACGACATCTGCGTGACCGGCGTGACGCTGGTCGAGGACGATGAAGTCCTTCCCGGCGAGGAGGCGTAACCGCGAGTTGCCTAATCAGACCGGACGATTTTCGTTTCGGTTCTTCACCGGCTCCATCCGGGCCAGACCGTCCTCGAAGGTAATGACGTCATACTTACCCTCGAAGCCGGTTGCCGCATCGAGCAGGTAGTCAAGCTTGCCTGCGGTATCGAGCTTCTTGACGTCGTTCTTGTCGATGCTCATCAGGTCCATCATTTCCTTCCAGACAGTCGATTCGTCGCAGGGCAGAACATGGAAGGTGATACCTCGAAGGGTGACGCGGTATTTCGCCAGCAGATCGATGTTGTTGCAGAACATGAAGTAGGTCCCGCTCGGACTGAGCAGGCCATCCAGCACTTCCGACGCCACCTCCAGATAGGCAAAGGAATGCAGATAGCCGGCCATGACCGGGATAGTGCTCTCGCCATCCTGGGCGATTGTCAGAACCTGCTCGATCGAGAACTCCGGCGGACGCTTTTCGTCGGCGAGCTGCGCCTGGAATTTGAGAGCGATGTCGCCGCGGAAGCCAAACCGTCCAGGCTTCTTCGTCGCACTCTTGAGGACGGCGTTGAGCAGGCGCCCCTCCCGATCAAGCCGGCCCAAGGCAGTCTTCTCGATGGTCGGCGCGGTCATCTCGATCGTCGTCATGGCAAGCCTCTCCGATTTCCTGCGATGTCATACAATGCCGGCGATCTGGCGCGGCACGGCACAGCAATGCAAATTGTCTGCCGGTTCGCTTTTGTCGCAAAGCCGACATTTCATCCTTTACGCGCAGTGTCCGTTTCGCTTCGGAAAGCTTGACCCTCGATTTCGACAATCCTAAAGATCGCCGCGCTTCAGCGCCGGGGTCCCCGGACCTCGCGACGCGAACAAAAAAAGTGGAAAGGGAGGAGCCAAATGGTACGGGAGTTTGAATACAAGGGTGAGACCTTCAGGGTCACGGCGCACGGTATTGCCGGACACGAGGAGATTTTCATCGTCCACATCGAGGCGGACGGCATGGAAGGCGGCGAAATCTCGATCGATCGCATGACCGAGGAGAACGACACCAGCGCGCCGCTACAGGACATCATCGTCATGCTCTGCGACCGGCTGATCCCCGAGCGCAGCATTGACGTCAGCGATCCGAATGGTGCGTTTTCCTGGCGCCAGGGCAATGTCCAGTTTGCCGTTCACGACGGTGTTCAGGAGCGCCACTAGCTCCTCTGGATGGAATGCGCCGCTTCCGGCTTCGGCAGGGTTTTTGCTTCACCCGGGTGCGACCGCTCCGCTGCGTTCGAGGCTGAACCTGCGTCATGTACGACGAGATCTGCATCGAAAGTCTCCGGTTCGGCCCTTGATCCCAACCGGTGAACGGCGATGAAGCTTCAGATCGAGCGGCCTTACTTCGAAGCGATGGTCGCAAGCTTTCCGGGGCTGGCCTCGCTCAGGGAGCAACTTCGCTTCGGCGACAGGGTGGAGGTCGCATTCCGTCAGCTTTCCGACGCCGAACTCGGGTTTCTGAAGGATCTCTACCACCAGGCCGGACCCGATATGCAGGTCCGCTCGGCCCAGATCGTGACCCTTCAGCGGGCCTTCAGCGAACGCGGCGTCAGGTTCGCGGCCGCGGACCTGGAATCCGTGCTGCCCGCGATCGCGCGCTATCTGGTCGCCGATGCGATCCGGGGCTGGATGTTCACCGCCAGCGTCGCCAGCAGGCCGCTGCCATACGTCGTCACGCGGCTCGACTTTACGCCGCCTTCGAATGACGAGACCGGCCGGGTCTTTATCGAGCTGAAGGCCAACGCCAAAGGCACGATCACGTCGACGACGCTCAGGATTTCAGCCGGTGACATCGTCGGAAAGACGGTGCCCGAAATCTTCGCGGCAAAGGGGTTCCTGAAGGAAACGCCTGAATTGATCGCGGCCTATGACGACACCGAAAGCCGCTATTTCGCCTGGCGGGGACAGTATGGTCACCAGTTCTCAGGGAGCGGCACCGGCTTCTTTGCGGAAGATCCGAATTCGTCTCATCGGGACACGGATTGGTCACGCAAGGACGTCGTCGTGTTGTCGTCGGGCGGCGGTCTGGGGCGCCTCGTCAATGATGAAAGCATCCTGAGCACGCGCGCGCTGACACTCGATGTGACCGGGGATATCCTTGGCCAATATCTGAGAAAGGCCGCCAAGAGCAATCTCTATGATGCCGAAGTCGAGGTCGAGCAATCCAGGGCCGCGATTCCGGGAGGCTTGTTCTGCAGGATGCCGGTACATCCCTACATGCTGATGTTTCATCTCGAACTACACCATCATGTTTGGGTTCATGTCGCCGACATGACGCCCTATGCCTATCAGCCCGATCTGAAGCAAAAGCTGATCCTGCCCGAGGAGCAGACCGATCTCATCGACATCCTCACCGCCGAAATGGATGTCCTGATGGACGACATCGTCGCCGGAAAATCCGGAGGCACGACGGTGTTGTGCGCGGGGCCGCCCGGGGTCGGCAAGACGCTGACGGCGGAGGTCTATGCCGAAATCATCCAGCGACCGCTTTACCGGGTTCATTCCGGCCAGCTCGGGCTTAACGTTGCCGCCATGGAAAGCGCGCTCAAGGACGCGTTGATGCGGGCGCAGCGCTGGGGCGCAGTCATGCTGATCGACGAGGCGGACGTCTATATCAAGCGCCGGGACGATGACATCACGATGAACGCCGTCGTGGGCGTGTTCCTGCGGGTGCTGGAATATTTCAATGGCCTGCTGTTTCTGACCACGAACCGCATCGATGATATCGATGAGGCGATCGTCTCGCGCTGCATCGCGTTGATCAAGTTCATGCCGCCGGACGACGAGGCGCGCCGGAAGATCTGGAGCGTCATGACCGAGCAATTCGGGCTCGCGGTCGATGCCCCGTTGCTCGACGCCCTGGTCGGGACTTTCCCGGGCACGTCAGGCCGCGACATCAAGGGGCTGGCAAAGCTCGTCGCCAAATATTGCCAACACAGGAAGGTGCCTCCGACCCTGGAGGTGTTCGAGCGCTGCGCGATATTCCGCGGCATCGATCTGAGGCCGCCGTCGGCCCCCGAGTGTCCGCCGGCGGCGCAAAGCCGCCATGTCGGAAACCTGACACGCGTTGCAAAGGCGACAGCCGCAAAGCTGTAAAGCGCAACATTATCAATTGATTGCTGTATGGCATAAGTCTTGCCAACTCATTGCTCAACGGACCCAGCAACGAGGGCGAGCAATGATCAATCTGACGGATAGTGCGCTGAACGCGGTGCGCAACGCGATCGCCACGGCCAACAAGCCGGTCGACGGCTTGCGCATCATGGTCGAGGCGGGCGGCTGCGCCGGTTTCAAATACATGCTGGGCCTGGTCGACGAGGTCGACCCCGACGACACCGTGATCGAGCGCGACGGCGTGCGGGTCTTCGTCGACAACAAGAGCCACGACTACCTTGCAGGGACCACGATCGACTTCGTGATTGCCCTTGAGGGGTCGGGCTTCACCTTCGAAAACCCGAACGCGAAGAACAGCTGCTCCTGCGGAAAATCGTTCGGCTGAACCAGCCGACGGTGTTGAATCCGGCCAACGGAAAGAAATCGAGATCATGCTGATTGAAACCGAACATTCGAAGCAATCGCCGGCCGCGGAGATGGATCGCGCCGAGATCATCAAGGCGGTGATTGAGGAAATCCGACCGAACCTGCAGCGGGACGGCGGCGACTGCCAGTTGATCGAGATCGACGGCAACAAGATCATGGTCAAGCTCACGGGCGCCTGCGTCTTCTGCAAGTTGAGTAGCGCCACGCTCGAGGGCATCCAGGCGCGCCTGGTGGAAAGGCTCGGCGAGTTCGTGCGCCTGATCCCGGTCGCAGGAGCGGCGAAGGCGCGACATTGAAAGAGGCGTTCCGTGCGGCCGATCTATTTCGACAACAACGCGACGACGCGCACGGACCCGGCCGTCGTTGCGGCGATGCTGCCGTATTTTTCGGAACAGTTCGGAAATGCCTCGTCGGCTCACGCCTTCGGCAGTGAAGTCGCAGGCGCGGTAAAGCGGGCGCGCAGCAGCCTGCAGGCGCTGCTTGGGACGGCCTTCGACCACGAAATCGTGTTCACGTCGGGGGGCACCGAATCGAACAATGCCGCGATCCTGTCGGCGCTGGATACGCAGGACGGACGTGACGAGATCGTCACGACGGCCGTCGAGCACCCCGCCGTTCTTTCGCTGGTGGAGTACCTCGCGTCGTCACGCGGTATCAGGACGCATTTGATCGGCGTCGATGCGCAGGGCCGTCTCGATCTCGAAGCGTTTAGGCAGGCGCTTGGGCCACGCACCGCACTCGCATCGGTGATGTGGGCCAACAACGAGACCGGAACGCTGTTCCCGGTCGATCGACTGGCCACGATGGCGCATGAGGCCGGGGCACTGTTCCATGTCGATGCGGTGCAGGCGGTCGGCAAGATCCCGCTCGATCTGAAGGCGACCGGGATCGACATGCTGTCGCTGTCGGGACACAAGCTGCACGGCCCGAAGGGCATCGGGGCGCTCTATCTGCGCAAGGGCACGAAGTTCAATCCGCTGGTTCGCGGCGGCCCTCAGGAGCGCCGGCGTCGCGGCGGCACCGAGAACGTGCCCGGGATCGTCGGATTGGGAAAAGCCGCCGAACTGGCGTTGGCGCAGTTGCAGGACGAGCAGGGCGGCGTTCATATCCTGCGCGACCGTCTCGAACGGGGCATTCTCCAGATCGGCGATTGCATGGTGTTGGGCGACACCGAGAACAGGTTGTCGAACACCTGCAACGTCGCTTTCGAGCATCTCGAAGGTGAGGCCATCATTCATCATTTGAACCGGGCCGGTATAGCCGCGTCCCTGGGCTCGGCCTGCGCATCCGGCTCGATGGAGCCGTCGCACGTGCTGCGCGCGATGAATGTACCGACGACGGCGCTGCGCGGCGCCATCAGGTTTTCGTTGTCACGCGACAACACCATCGATGACGTTGTCTACGTGCTGAATCTGCTGCCGGAGATCGTTGCCAAATTGAGGGCGCTGTCACCCTCATGGCAAGAGCGCGGGCATGTCACGGCGAACCCATCCCGATCCACGGAGCTGACCCTATGAAAGTGATGATTCGCCGTTCTCCGGAGACGGGGCTTTCGATCTACGTGCCGAAAAAGGATCTCGAGGAGCCGATCGTGGAATCCGAACACGAATCGCTGTGGGGCGGCTGGATCCGTATCGCCAATGGCTGGGTCCTCGATCTGCCGGAAATGGCGGCGGGCACCTCGCTCCCCATCACGGTCAACGCCCGCAAGCGCGGCCAGGAAAGTGAAGAGTGATGAACGCCCCGGTTCCCCAGTTGGATTTCATGACCCGTGCCGACGCCGAGACGTCGTTGAAGCGGGTTGCCGCGGGACTGCGCGCGGGAACGATCGTCCCGTATCTCGGCCCGGGAATCGCCGAGTTCTCGAAGGCCGCCGTCCCGGTAAATCCGGAAGCGCTCGCCGCGTTCTTCGGGATCAAGGTCGCGTTGCCGCGGCGCGCCAAGGGCAATGCCTGGGCGGCTGCGCAACATATCGAAAGCATGAAGCACAGGTCCACCGTCACGGCCTTGATGTCGGAGGCATTCGCATCGCCGGTGGAGCCGACGGCCCTGCATCGCTATCTGGCCTCGCTGCGCCTGCCGATGATCGTCGATACCTGGTATGACGGCGCCATGCGCGCGGCACTCGGTGAACGCAGCGATTGGGGCGAGGTCCAGGGCATCACCCGCGCAGGGATCGGCGAAGACCGCTGGTATCGGTTCTACGATGCCGCCGGCGTGGAGTCGGACCGCGCGGCGGCAAACGGCTGGACCACCCTGCTGTACAAGCCGCACGGGAGCGTCGCACCGGCGAAGAATTTCCTGATTTCCGACGCCGACTATGTCGAGGTGCTGACGGAGATCGACATCCAGACGCCGATTCCGGATGTCGTGAAGGATCGCCGCACCGAGCGGAGTTTTGTTTTCATCGGCTGTCGCTTCAATGATCAGTTGCTCCGGACCTATGCTCGCCAGGTCACGAAGCGGTCGGCGGCGACGCACTACGCGATTGTCGAACCCAAGACGCTGAGCAAGAACGAGCTGCGGTTTCTGATCAGCCAGGGCCTGACGCCGATCGCCGTTCCGCTGGCAGAGGCCGTGGAAATTCTGACGGCGGCCGGTTGAACGCTTCACTTGGACGATGGCTTCCAGCTTCGGGCGGCGCGACGCTTCCGGAGCTGCCTGCGCTTCTCAATCGGCGGCCGGAGCAGTCCGATTGGTGTGTCCCGCCGGCAAACACCCAGTCTGTAACGTTTCTAACATATTTCGAAACGCTCCGCCGTCGCCTGTTGGCAACGCGACAGCCGCCGCTCTTTCCTTAACTCGTTGAAATAGTGCGAAGTTGTCGTCGGCTCGGCGATGGCACGCGAGTTGCTAATTGTCCTGCAGCTCATTCGTTTCGGATCTTTTGGATTTGGCAAGCAGCGAGGATCGCACATGCAGGCTTCAATACACGAAGGTACCGCCGTCCCAAGCGCCGCGAAAGTCGGAGAAGTGATGCAGGCGATTGCCGAGCACAAGGGTTGCGGTACGAGTGGCGGCAGCGGCAAGGCGAGCTGCGGATCGGCCGCGGGGCAGGGGGATTTGCCGACCGAGATCTGGGAGAAGGTCAAGAACCATCCCTGCTACAGCGAGGAAGCCCATCATCACTATGCACGCATGCATGTGGCTGTCGCGCCGGCCTGCAACATCCAGTGCAACTACTGCAATCGCAAATACGATTGTGCCAATGAATCGCGTCCGGGCGTGGTCAGCGAGAAGCTCACCCCGGAGCAGGCGGCCAAGAAGGTGCTGGCGGTCGCATCAACCATTCCGCAGATGACGGTGCTCGGCATCGCCGGCCCGGGCGACCCGCTCGCCAATCCGGAAAAGACCTTCAAGACCTTCGAACTGATCGCCAAGACCGCGCCTGACATCAAGCTCTGCCTGTCGACCAACGGCCTCGCGCTGCCTGATCACGTCGACACCATTGCCGGCTTCAACGTCGATCACGTCACCATCACCATCAACATGGTCGATCCCGAGATCGGCGCGAAGATCTATCCGTGGGTGTTCTGGAAGCACAAGCGCTACACCGGCGTCGAGGCCGCCAAGCTGCTGACCGACCGGCAGTTGCAGGGACTCGAGATGCTCACCGAGCGCGGCATTCTCTGCAAGGTCAATTCGGTGATGATCCCCGGCATCAACGACAAGCACCTTGTCGAAGTCAACAAGGCCGTGAAATCCCGCGGCGCGTTCCTGCACAACATCATGCCGCTGATTTCGGCCCCCGAGCACGGCACCGTATTCGGCCTGACCGGCCAGCGAGGCCCGACGGCGCAGGAGCTGAAGGCGCTGCAGGATAGCTGCGAAGGCGAGATGAACATGATGCGGCATTGCCGGCAGTGCCGTGCCGACGCGGTCGGCCTGCTCGGCGAGGACCGCAGCGCGGAGTTCACCACCGACAAGATCATGGCGATGGAGGTGAACTACGATCTCGACACCCGCAAGGCCTATCAGGCCAAGGTGGAAGAGGAGCGCGTCGCCAAGGTCGCGGCGAAGCAGGAGGAACTCTCCACGCTCGCGGGCGAAATGAGCGATATCAAGCTGCTGGTCGCCGTTGCGACCAAGGGCTCCGGCTTGATCAACGAGCACTTCGGTCACGCCAAGGAGTTCCAGGTCTATGAGCTCTCGACCGCGGGCGCGAAGTTCGTCGGACACCGCCGTGTCGACCTCTACTGCCAGGGTGGCTTCGGCGACGAGGAAAGCCTCGAGACGGTGATCCGCGCCATCAACGACTGCCACGCGGTGTTCGTGGCCAAGATCGGTGGGTGTCCGAAGGCCGATTTGCTGACGGCGGGTATCGAGCCGGTCGACCAGTTCGCCCATGAGTTCATCGAAAAGTCGGCGATCGCCTGGTTCAAATCCTATCTCGACAAGGTCAACAGCGGCGAGATCGAACATGTTGAGCGCGGCGATGCCGAGATCCGCCAGGGCGCGCTGATCAGCGCGGCCTGAAAAGACGAAACGCGATGAGCCTCAGGAGTAAGCGATGGCGCTGAAGATCATATCGTCACAATGCACGAGCTGTTCGGCCTGCGAGCCGGAATGTCCCAATGTCGCGATCTCGGAGAAGAACGGCACCTTCGTGATCGATCCGAAGAAATGCACGGAATGTCTCGGGCATTTCGACGCCCCGCAATGTGCGGCGGTCTGCCCGGTCGACAACACCTGCGTGATCGACAATTCGTTTCCGCGTTATCAGGTCCCGGCCTGAAGGAGAAGCCAGATGAACTTCACCCTTACGCCGGCCGCCACCAAATTCATTCGGATGATGATCCGTGCCGACGGGGAGGCATCGAGCGGTTTCCGGCTCGCGGTCAGCCCGGGCGGCTGCTCGGGATTGGCGGCCGATATCAGCGTTCGCCGGGAGCCTGCGGCTGGCGAGGCGGTGGTCGAGCGCGACGGCGTCAAGCTGTTCCTGCCGGCCGAGAGCCGGATCCTGCTCGACGGCGTCACCATCGATTTCGCCGATACCCCGGCGCAAACCGGACTGGTGTTCAAGGATCCGAAGCAGGTTTCTTGCTCGAACCATTAGACGGGAGGCGCCGATGATGGGGCCTGCGGATCGAGGTGAGCCGCAATCCGTCACGGAGGCGGCGGTTCTGGCCAATGCGCTGCTCGGCGGCGGACTTCCGCCGGAGGCGGAATTCCATCTGTGGGAAGCCGGGCTTTCCTATCATCTGGACGATGTCGCCGAGCATCACTTGCGCGAAGCCCACGCGCTGGCGCCCGGGCACGCGGCTGTGCTGATCGGCCTCTACCGTTTCTATTTCTACAAGGGGCGTCTCGCCGACGCGTTGACGGTTGCAAAGGAGTGTCTGGCCAAGGCGGCGCGTGAAAACAGGCTCGCGCCGGACTGGCAGCATGTCACGGCCGGCGATGCCGAGTTCGGTCGCTACGAGAACATGCTGCCGCGCTTCTACCTCTTCACCCTGAAAGGCTACGCCTATTTGCAAATGCGGCTCGGCAATCTTGGGGAGGGCCGGGCGGCCGTCGCCAAACTCCTGGAACTCGACCCCAGCGACAAGGTGGGCGCGCGCGTGCTGCTCGAGGTCCTCGAACGGATGGGGCAGGATGATGACGGATGACATCGACGAGGCCCGGGACTGGCGCGGGGAGGAGATTGATTGCGCCGGCTGTGCCCACCACGGCCTGTCAAGCGCCGGAGGCTGTAGGCTGAAGCATGCCTGCGTCCACGATCGCTATGCCCGGCGAATCGACCGGTTTTTCAACTCGAATCCGGGACTGGCCAATTCCTACATCGCGCATGTTCATTTCGAGGTCCGGGCAATTGCTGCCAAGCATGCCAGCCTGTTCCTGTTGCCGCGGCTGCTTGATGATCCCGATGAAACCGTGCGCTGGAACGCTGCGCGGCGGCTGCCGAAGCGGCTCGTGCTGCGGCTGCGGAACGATGCCCATCGGGAGGTCAGGATCCGGATCGTTTCCTTGCTCGACGACGCCGAACTGATGCCGATGATGACGGACGAGGACTACTACGTTCGCCTGGTGGTCGCGCGACGCGTCGCGCCGTCCCTGCTCCCGCTCATGATCGACGACAAGGAGGCCGAGGTTCGTCGCGTTGTCGCGCAACGCATCCCGCGCGACTGGCTGCTGCGGATGACGAACGATCCCGACGCCGGCGTCAGGCTCGCGGTCGCGCAACGTCTCACGTCGGACCTGCTGTCCCGCCTGCGCGACGATCCCGATTGGCGCGTGCGGTACGAAGTGGCGAGCCGGATCGCGGTCGGCGAGATCGCCGAACTGGCGTTTGACAGCGACGGGCTCGTTCAGGACATGGCGCGGTCGCGCGCGACCGGCAGACAGGAGCGGTTAGGGGAGTTTCCGGCATGAGCAACATCGTTCGTGACAGCGAGGTGGTGGAGCTTTCAGCGCCGCCCTATTTCAGCTTCGGCGAAAAGGTGAAAGCCAAGCGCACCATTCGCAATGACGGTACCTATGCCGGCAAGGAGATCGGCGAGATCCTCGCGAAAAAGGGCGAGGAAGGGTACGTCGTCAGCATCGGCACTTTCCTGCAGCAGTTCTACATCTACGGCGTCGAGTTCATGGAGAGCGGGAACCGCGTCGGGATGAAGCGCAAGGAACTGGATCCCGCAATCGCCCGCGACGAGATGTCGGACCTGCCGCTGCCGGGAGGAACGACGGCATGATGATCGAGCCAAGAATTCCGAAATATCAATGGGGCCAGCGCGTGAAGGCGCTGATCGACCTCTTCAATGACGGATCGTTCCCTGGCAAACCGGTCGACGCCATGCTGGTTGGTGTCGGCGACACCGGCGAAATTGTCCAGGTGGGCACCCAGACCGAAGCGAACCTGCCGATCTATCTCGTCGAATTCGGCGAGCGGCTTGTCGTCGGATGTCTGGAAGAAGAGATCAGTCCCCTCTAGAGGAGCAGGAGCGATGCTATCGGCGACGCTGAGTCAATCCGTGGTCAGGCCGTTTGCCCATCCGAACGATCTCGATCGCAAGCGGATCGAGCGCGCATTGATATCGCGCAAGCGATATCGCTACGTCAAGCCAAGCGTGGTGACAACGATCAGTGGTTATCGGATCGAGAGCCCGTGCTGTTCGAGGAACATCGACCGGGACGGCGGCATCGTCGACGTCGCTTTGCTGTTGCATGACGCCGATGACGGGAGGTGGCAGCTGTTTCGCAAGGACCACAAGAAAGACGTATGGCAGCTCGACAGCACCCACGATCGCCTGCCGACGGCCCTTGAGCGATTGAACGCGGACCCTGATCGAATGTTCTGGCAATGAACTTGCATGAATGAAAAGTGCCGCCGCGAATATGGCGACCCCCTGACACAGAGTAACGGCAATGGCGTTGGACGCGGACGAACTGAACGAAATCGATCGGGTGCTGTCCGATCCCGGTGTCGGTGCGGGCGTCTTTGCCGAGTTGCGGCGCCGGTTTCCACATTTGTCCTGGACGAAGTGCGACGCCAACGATGTCAGCGAAATGCCGTTCCGGAGCTACCCGCGCTATGAAATTCATCTCGTCGATCGCAGCGATCACTGCCTTCAGATTACGTCGGATCCGCTGCGCGCGAGTGGACTCGTTCTGGCGGACAGGAATGTGACGTCATGACCGAGCTTGCCGCCATCCAGGATGCCGATCGCGAAGACGACGATGTCGTCGTGGCCAGCGTCGACGAGAGCTTCATCGCGCTGTCGGATCCGGACATTACGCTGGCTGAGATCGGCGCGGTCGATGCGGCGCTGCGGTCGCCGAGGCTTTCCTCCGGCCCTGCGGTCGAGGCCTTTGAGGCGGCGTTTGCCGCCTATGTCGGGCGCAAATATGCGATTGCGGTTCCGAGCGGAACGCTTGGGTTGCTGTTTGCCCTGAGAGCTTACGGAATTGGTCCGGGACAGGAGGTCATCGCGTCGTCCTATTCATTTCGGGAGACGGCGCATGCCATCAGCATCGCCGGGGCCAGGCCGGTGTTCGCCGATATCGACTACTGGGCGGGAACGCTGGTCCCGGAGAAGGTCGAAGCCCGCATCACCGCGAACACGCGCGCGATTGTCGCCTGCAACAATAACGGCCACCCCGCCGCGTGGTCGGGACTGCGTGCGGTGGCGAAAAAGCATGGCCTGGTGTTGATCGAGGATTCCACCGAAGCGATCGGCTCAAAATATCAGGGGGCCCTGGTCGGATCGTTCGGCGACACATCGGTGTTCGATTTCTCACAGCCTTCCGCATTGACCTGTGGTGAGGGCGGCATGGTGGTCACGGATGACATCGACGTCGCGGTGGCACTGCGGCGCCATCGCGCGCACCGGCTGGAAGAGCGCGCCTCGGTCGTCGTCAGCGCCACGCCGCCCTACCAGGCGGCGATGAGCAGTATCTCGGCCTCGCTTGGCCTGGCGCAGTTGCAGCGGCTGGACGAGATATTGGAACGCCGCCGGCTGATCCAGCATCTCTATTACAGGCATGTGCAGTCCTTCGAGGGGATCAAGGACCCTTACGTCGGCCCTGACGTAACCGAGGTGAACTGGTTTCTCTACGTCGTTCATCTCGGGACGCGTTTTACGCGCTCCAGCCGCGATGCGATCGTGGAGGATCTTCGTGTCGAACAGATCGAGGCTGCGGCCTACAGCAATCCACTTCATCTGCAGCGGCACTATTTCGAGCTCGGCTATCGCCGCGGCGACCTTTTCGTCACCGAGAAGGTGGCGGATCGCGCGGTCGCGCTGCCCTTCCACACCCACCTGACCGAAGATCAGATCGAATTCATCGTGGGGACGATGAAGGACGCTTCGATCAATGTCGGGGCAGGTGCCGCAATCTACTAGGACGTGCAACAAACGAGGAATGGATCCATGGCGCAACTTACCATCATGCCGGCAGGCAAGACTATCGAGGTTGGCGAGGGAACGACGTTGCTGGCCGCGCTTCTCGGCGCGGAGATCGGCATTCTCCACAAGTGCGAAGGGCAGGCCAAATGCGGAAGCTGTCATATCTTCGTGCAGGAAGGCCGCAAGGGCCTGTCGAAGACGGCCCGCGAGGAAAACGAGAGGCTCGATTCCATCGTCGGTGTCGGTTCCAAATCCCGGCTGGCCTGCCAGGCCAAGGTGCTGGGCACGGAGAACATCACGATCGAACTGCTGGGCTTTGGCTCAGGGATCTAGGAGAGAACGATGGAATCGCAGAGTGTTCTCATTCACGTGCGCTTCGCACCGAACGGAATCGTCGTCGAAATCAGCGAACGGCCGCCGGCCCTCAGCCCGCAGGATTGGTTCAACGCGCTGTGCGACAGGGCCAGCAACGCCTACCAGCCGCTCGCCGGCGGCCGCGGCGTGTTTCGTCTGACGCGGGCCGCCGTCGACGCCTTCAAGGCCGAGAGTACGCCGAACGCCGCGTGAGGCGTGCGCACGACGGAGTTGCCTTGCGCATCTCCGTCGTGGCTGCCCACCCGCTCACTTGAGAAACTGTACCTTGAACAAGGTCATTTTTTCTGCCGTATCGAGGCCGAGCCGCAGCGGCCATTCGTTCTGGAAGAAGAACGTCTTGACGTCGCGGGTCACATCCTTGCCCCTGATATACCAGCGCTCGACGCCGTCGGGGGAAATCACCGCAGGTCCATCGCCGCGGTGAACCAGATCGTCCTCGAGCCACAGTCTGGTGTCGGCATAGAGATAGCAGCCCGCCTTGCGCGACATGTCGTCCTGGTTACGCTCTTCCACTACGATCATTTCCGTCACTGGGCTCCCTTTCGCTTGATCAGAGATCCCATGGTTCTGCAAGAATCATGCGCCGGAGCCGAAGCGCTAGATTAGCCACCGGCCCGCCCTTCGCGACCTGACGACTTGCCCAGGGAAGCCGTGTTGTAGCCTTCCTCGCGCAACACGCGCTGCACCGCGGGACGTGCCAGCATTCGCATGTAATGCGCGGCGAGGTGTTCGGGCAGTGCGATGCCGGTCTTGTCGGCCCAGAACGCGACGTAGAAGAGAATGGGGTCAGCCACCGAATATTCCGCCGCCAGATAGGCTCTTGTCCCGATCGCCTCGTTCAGGATGGCAAAGCCCTTGGCGACGATGTCGCGGCCGAGCTCCCGCACCGAGTCGTAATCGGCCGGATTTCTGGCAAACGTATTGGTGGCGAAAATTCTGGCGAAGCCCTGGCCGTGGATGGTCCCTGCGATGTAGGCCATGGCTTCGACCAGGCGGGACTCGCTCTCAACGTCATCAGGCCAAAGTCCGGCGCGGGGGTGAGTGCGACCAAGCCAATAGGCAATGGCCGTGACTTCGGTCAGCGACGTGCCGTCGCGACGCACCAATGTCGGAATGGTCGATTTCGGATTGATCGCGACATAGTCAGGCCTGAAGTGATCGCCGGCGGGCAGGTTCACGACATAAGCCTCGAAGACCTCTTCCAGTTCTTCCAGGATGATGTGGATCGCGGTCGAACACGAACCCGGGGTCATGTAGAGCTTCATCGCAGCCATTCATCGGTCCTCTCGGTGTCTCAGGAAATGCAACGGTCCGCCCGTCGGCGCCTGCTCGGCACGCTTCATGCAAATATCGGGGCAATGAAGCGCTGCGGACCCGTCGACGGGACGAGTCCGACAGCAATGTCGTCTTTCCGACAAGGCAGGGTATGGCGATTGATCTCAAGAGCGACTGGACCGCTGCGGACATCAGCGCGTTGCTCGCGTCCGTCGAAGACGACCGGAGTTGGCGGCTCGAAGTCTCGGCTGACGGGATCGCACGGTTGCACGACATCAGCACCGTGCCGGACGCCGCCTATGAGGACGCGCTGCATTGCTTCTTCGAGATATGGGAGCAGGGAACGGACTTTGTCGGTCCGGGCGCCGCGTCCGACAACAGCCTGTGCCGGAAACTAGAGAGAATCCTTCGAGAAAACTATCCAACGCTCAAGGGAGTGCGGACGCTTTCAGCTCTCTGAGAAATGGGAGGGCGCAGTACGCAAGGCGTGCCCTCCGTGCAACGGGGTCAAGGGATGTCGTCAACGAAAATTGAGGTCTTCGCCGTTTGCGCCGCCGACAGCATCGAACGGGGCGACGCCCGGGCCTTCAGCCTGTCGCGTATCAACGACGCCGGGGAGAGCCGGCCGTTCCCCATTGTCATCGTTCGGACCCACGCCAACGGCTATGTCGGGTATGTCAATTCCTGCCCGCACGAAGGCATCTGGCTGAATTTCGGGGAAGGAAACTTCTTCACGCCGGACCGGACATTCCTGAAATGCGGCAGGCATGGTTCCGTCTTCGAGATCGATACCGGGCTGTGCATCGATGGACCGTGCAAGGACCGGAGCCTGGAGCCGATCGCGCTCGCCGTCGTCGATGGTGACGTCTGCCTCTGCGGCGTTGCGCTGGTCGAGGATGACGGGACGCCCAATCCGTTCGATGAACTCGACGACACCATGGAAATCATGATCCATCCGGATTGACGGAAGCCCGGCAATGCGCGCAATCGGGGGGCTTGTATGACGAGCGATGTGAATCAGGAATGTCGGTTTTTCGTCTCCTACAGCGGTGTGAAGTTGCCGTTCAACCTCGTGAACCCGATCCCGGCTGAGGGACTCTCGCATCGAAATACCTTCATTCGCGCCTATTTCAGCAAGGCCGGAACGTTGAGCGGCTTCGACAAGGTCGTCTATGGCGAGGTTGAATTGTCGCACCGCTACGAATATCACGACAACGGTGTCCTGAGGCGTGCTGAAATCGTGATGCTGGATGAAGAGCCGGCCGAATTGATCTTCGACAATGCGGCGGGTCCCATGAAGGTGGCAGGAATTGCCGGACAGGAAGGCTCATGACGGTCGCTGGCTTGCTGGAAGCGCTGCTGAAGATGCCGAAGGACGCGGTTGTCCTGATGGAGAGCGGTGGCGGGTTGTCGCTTGTTGCCGGACTCGATTTCATCGAGGAGCAAGGGGCGGGCGCGCCGGCTGAAGTGATCCTGCTGCCGAGCATGGACGAATGACGTTGTGGTCGATCTTCGCCGCACGATGCGGCACCCGCGGAGTGAAAGATGTCTGAGGTCGCAACGGGCGTATCGATGTTCGAACGGATCGGTGGGGCGGTCACGATCGATCGGCTGGTGGAAGCGTTTTACGGAAAGATGGATACGCTGCCCGAAGCCAGGACGATCAGGACCATGCATGCGCCGGATCTCGGGTCGGTCAAGAACGTCCTCAAGCGGTATTTGAGCGAATGGACGGGCGGACCGAAGCTCTATTCTCCCGAAAAAGGCCACCCGCGGTTGCGGCAGCGGCACATGGGATTTGCGATCGGCAATGCCGAGCGCGACGCGTGGCTGCTCTGCATGCGGGGCGCGCTCGCGGAGACGGTCGCCGACGATGGCGCGCGGCAAGAGCTCGACGTTGCGCTGACCAAGCTCGCCGACTGGATGCGCAATCAGGCCGGCAATCCCCACGATGCGGGGACCGCGCGTCCCTGAAGCGCACAGCAGGACGGCTGCGGTCACCGTCTCTCGCCGCGATCAGAGCGGCGTTCCGAAAAACTCCTCTTCGGCGCCGCCCCAGGCTTTGTGCAGCGCCAGCGCATTGCGCCACCTGGCGGCTTCGACGTCGTCCGCGCTGCGATGGGTGATCTTGCCGTCGGGGTTGTCGGCGAGCAGATAGGCTTTGCCATTGCGGATGAAGCGATTGAGGTCCTTGGTGTCGGTCGGGCGCACGACGCACCGCGGCGCCTCGTCGATCACAATGGTGGTTGGAAGCATCTCTTTTCTCCTTTCCGTCGTCTCCGATCGCTAAAATCCGTCTTCCCGGCGGCCCCAGGGATGATCGCCCGGAACGAGCGAAGCCTTGATGCCGGCCTTTTCGATATCCGCGACGCTCTTGTAGAACGTGCCCTCGTGCACCAATGTGCCGCCCTTCGTGGTGACGGCCACGTAGCGCGCCACCGGATCGGTCTCGCAAAGATAGCCGCTGCCCGGATCGAGCGTTGAGCGCGCATTGCCGTCCCAGTCGACAAAGAAGCCCGCTGCTATCGACATCGAAAGGCTCTCCTCTTCTTGGTTGTATTTGCCGCGATCGGAATCGTCACCAATACAGCTGCTTCACGCAGATTGCGGATCTCCGGCATCCGAGACGAGCCTGGCCAATCCGTTCTCGATGATTGCAAGACAGGCGAGATAGCGATCGTACTCCGCCTTGCTCACGCGGATCATTTCGGATGAGATGGGCGGCGACGATTGGGATGTCGCCGCTTCAACGGCCTCGAACAGGATTTTCTCGAGCTGGAAGATTCGCTCGCTCGCCCGCTCCAGGTAGGGCAGCGGATTGCTGCGAATGTTAGCCTCGTGCAAGGCGCCCAGCTCCAGCAGCGTCCGCAGGCGTCGAGCCGCCCTGCGCTCCTCACTGCCAAAATCGTGCTCGATGACGCTCATCGCATTCCCTGCACAACGGCTGTCCGCTGATCGACGATCCGGGAGCGGTCGCCGTCGCAGCGATGTGTCAGCGCTTCACTTGGCATTGCCGTCCCATCACGCCATCGGCGGTCCGAGGTCGTCAGCACCCTCTTTCTTTTTCTTCTTCTTCTCGACCTTGGCCTGGGCGTAGGCGCCCGCATTCTTAAGGGCGATCGGGGGCTGCCCCTCGACATATTGGGAAATCCATAACAGCGTTCGCTCCAGCGCTGATTTGGCCGCCTCGTCATGATAGCTGTCCCGGTCGTCACAGTTGAACGCATGCGACGCGCCTGGATAGGAAAACGCGCTGACGTCCGGCCGGTGGGATCGGAACTGGCCGACCTCCTCAAAGGGAATCCGCCGATCGTCTTCGCCGAAGTGCAGCAAGGTCGGCACCTTGCGTTTTTCACGGTAGTCGTCGACGATTCCATCACCGTAATATCCAACGGCACAGGCGACGCCATTGACGCGGTTGGCGGCGAGATAGGCCAGGTATCCGCCCCAACCATACCCGATGACCGTTACCTTGCCCGCGCCTTTGACGGCATCGACCGCCCCCTGAATGTCACCGATCGCACGCTCGGTTCCGACCTGCTGTGTCAGCTCAACTCCCTCGGCAAGGCCGCTATCATCGTAGTCCAGCGTGACGTCCGTTTTCACGGAGTCGAAAAGTGAAGGTGCGATGGCCACATATCCCTTCGCGGCGAATTGGTCCGCGAGTTTTCGGATCTGCGGATTGATGCCGAAGAAATCCTGCACGACGACGACCGCGCCTTTGGGCGTGCCGTCCGGGTCGGCGCGATAGGCGGAAAACTTGTGTCCATCCCCGGCTGTCAGCTCGATCATAGTATCCTCGTTTCTCGGTTCTGTTGCCGTAACAGCGGATTTCAGATCAGGCCTAATTCCAATTGCACGTCCTCCGACATCCGCGACTTGTCCCAGGGCGGATCGAACACAAGGCGGACATCCACGCTGCTGATGCCTTCGACGCCGCTGACAGCCGTCTCGACCCATTTCAGCATTTCGCCGGCCACGGGACAGCCGGGCGCCGTGAGTGTCATGTCGATTTCGACGAAGCCTGTTTGCTTCGGTGCGATACGGTAGATCAATCCGAGATCGTAGATGTTTACCGGAATTTCGGGATCATGCACCGTCCGCAGCGCCGCGATGATGCGCTCGGTCAGGTCGCCTTCGGCCGACTGTCCATCGCCGGCCGCGAGTGTCGGTGAGGCAACATCCATCCCGCGATCATGCGACACGGTCATCGGTACGCCTCCGTCCTGCTACCATCGCGTCATCTCACTCTCTGCAGAATCATTCTCTGCAAGGTCGATGCCACAGGCCGCTTCTCAACCGACGCCCTCGGCGAGCGCCGCGACGACCGGCCACCCGACGGCACCCGTGGGATCGAGGCGGCGTAACGCGGCGAGCATCTGGTTGGCTTGATGCTGCTCGTCCCGCCGCAGATGGATGAAAGCGAGCGCCTTCAACGTGTAGAGCGCAAAACGGCCTGGGCCGTCAGGAATCACAGGCTGCGGCTGCCATTGCCGCCAGTCTGCATTCCAGCCTGCCTGGCTCGCGGCTTCGCTCAGCCCGCTCTCGGCGGCAGCTTTCGCTTCGTCGAGATGGCCTTGGTAGGTATGAATCTTGTACAGGCAAAAATAGATCGGAAGCTGCGCCGGCGCCGCTGCCAGCGCTCGCCGGAACAGACGGTCCGCCTGTGCATGATCCTGACGATAGACCGCGACGCCCTGCTGCAGCAGCGCGTCGATCTCCTCGGGGAGATCTCCAAAATTTATCGTATCGCGTTCTGCCAACAGCTCGGTCATGGGATGCCCGGGGTTATTCGACGCGCCTCGCTAAAGGTTCACTTGACGAGGTGGAGCGCCTGTCCGGATTTTTCGGAAGGCTTTGCCGTGTGAACCGAGATGGCCGTTGCCACGGCGCTGGCGATGATCTGGTCGCGGCTGTCGATGCCGGTCCAGTTTGCCTTGCGTCCGCGGGAATCGATTTCAAGAAGCTTGACGCCCCCGGGTACTTCGGTCCCGTCGCGAACGATCCCTCGCAATATCCCGTCGAAGGGCGCGCGCACCGGTTCATTTCCGAGATGGCCGACGACGTAATCCTTGAAAACACGCGTACCGATCTCGATCGCCGTCTTCCATGGGCCGGAGAATTTCGAACGGACGAAGCGCTCTTCCCAATGGCTTCCAAGGCGGCGCGAAACGCCATTGGGCGGCTCGGCCGCTCCATGCCGGATGATTTGTCCCGCCTTGTCCGGCCGCGTTTCGATGGCGACGTCGCAATTGGCGCCGCCGCAAAAGCCGGGGCCGAGGCCGATCGTCAATCGGGCGAGGCGACGCAAATCGGGAGTGGCGAGATATTTCTGCATCCGTGCGTCGATCAGAATGTCGAGGCTGCGAAGCACGATGAGATCGAGCAGTCCAAGTTCGGTGACGATCACGCCGGGAGCCCGGCCGAGGTTCGTGCGAATTGCCGCACCGGTGTCGGCACGCTGCGCCGCAATGCCGGCAACGCTGACATCATCTTCGAAAAGGGCGTCGTGAAAAGCCATTTTCCGCCGGATCACGGGCGGCAGCGGATCATGCGACAGCACGACGCCGTAGCCTTTGCGACAAAGCAGGACCGCGACGGCCGAGGCAGTCTCGTTGGTGCCGAGGATCACTGCGAATCGATCAAGGGTGTCAAACCGCATGCCTTGAGCTCTCATGGCTGCCTTCAGGTGCCGCACCTGAAGCAAGAGCCGGGCCGGGGAGACCGGGGCAAGAATAGAAGAGATACAAAGCCGCTATAGTCGACCAAGTGACGAATTCCGGCCTGGTATCGCGGACCGGGCGTGTTCAACACGTGGCGACGTGCGTCATGTCTGTAACAGCGCCGGCTTTGGTATGTCGCAAACCCGACATCGCGTAGTCCGCCCGTCTCTTCATAACGTGAAGTTGGATATCTATTCCGGCGCTGTGGTTGCGAAGATGGGAATCCCGGTGCGCCCGTGTGAGTGGTTTGGACTTTGCATGGAATCGATCGTCACAGCAGGAGAGAATACGATGGCAATGGCCGGACCGGACATCGAGCGTTTCATCAAGCAGGCCTTCCCGGATGCGCAGGTCGTCGTCGTCGACCTCGCGGGAGACGGCGATCATTACGGCGCCCGCGTCACTTCCGCGGCCTTCGTGGGCAAGAGCAGGATCCAGCAGCACCAGATGGTCTACGCGGCATTGCAGGGGCAGATGGGGGGAGCTCTCCATGCACTCGCGCTTGAAACTGCGGTGCCAAAATAATGGGTGTCATCGGCATCCGGCGGAACGTGCATAACGAATCATCGAGGAGAAACACATGATGAGTTCAACGGCCGAGCGTATCAAGGATGTGATCGCAAGCAGCGACGTCGTGCTGTTCATGAAGGGTGTCCCGGCCGCGCCGCAGTGCGGGTTTTCGAAATCCGTGGTGCAGATTCTCTCCAGCCTCGCGGTGCCGTTCAAAAGCGTCGACGTGCTTTCCGATCCGCAAATTCGGGAAGGCATCAAGACGTTCTCGAACTGGCCGACGATCCCGCAGCTCTATGTCAAGGGAGAATTCCTGGGCGGGGCTGACATTGTGCGGGAAATGTTTCAGGCCGGCGAGCTCACGGCGTTGCTGAGCGACAAGGGCATTGCGACGGCCAAGCCATGACCGACACGGCTGACATCGCGGACGCATCCAGCTTCGAGCTTCCACAGGTCTACAAGCATCATGTCTTTGCCTGCCATACGCAGCGTCCACCGGGCCATCCGCGCGGAAGCTGCGGCGCGGTCGGGGCTCAGCCGCTGTGGGACCGGCTTGGCAAGTTGATCGAGAAGGAAGGGCTGGCCGAGGTCGGGTTCACGGCCTCGGGCTGCCTCGGCTTCTGCAAGGCGGGTCCGCTGATGGTCATCTATCCCGAAGGCGTCTGGTATCGGCCAGCCAATCCGGAGGATATCGACGAGATCGTCGAACAGCACTTCAAGCAGGGCAGGCGCGTGGATCGCCTGGTCATGGTTCTGACGCGGCGCTGATGCGTTGCCTCGGGTGAAGAAGCTTGAGGCACTCGACGGTCTGTGCAAGGTCAAGCGCCGAGAAACCGTCCGGCGTCTCCAGGGAGGCGTCGGCCCCCCTGGCAAGCAGACGCGCGACGATTGCGGCCTTGCCAGACGAGGCAGCGTACATCAGCGGTGTCGCGCCATCGTGATTTCCATTGTCGATGTCGATCCCGGCTTCGACCAGCATGTCGATCACATCGGGATGCTCGCCGACACAGGCGAACCACAGCGCGTTGTTGCCATCGGCGTTTCGTGCATTTACCCGCCCGCCCGCCGCGATCAGCAGGCGAACGATCTCGCCATCGCCATGGTGGGAGGCCATCATCAGCGGTGTCGTAGCATTGGCGACTACGGCATTGACGTCGGCCGGAGCGAAGTGCTGTGTGACCAGCCATTGCCGCAATTCGGCGTCGATTGCCATGCGATCATCCGCCGGCGGCCCGGCGCGCCAGGCTTCATATCCGCCGTCGAGGCTGTAGACCTCGGAGAAACCGAAATCGGAGAATATCTGCGCATATTCGCGGCTGGCATTGCCGTGATAGCAGTAGATCAGGATCGGCCGAGTTCTGGTTGTTGCGTTAAGAAGAGCGGACAGGTTTTGCGACGAAACGCGCTGCGCGTCGGTGAGATGCGACTTTTCAAAGGCGCCGACGTCGCGGGCGTCGAGCACGAGGAGATCGGCGCGCGAGAGCAGGTTCTCGGCCTTCCGGACATCGATGCGCTGGAACGGGGTACGCGGTCTCATGCCGTTGGGTTCCTCGGTGGTTCCATTCGCCTGCCCGGATAGGCAGGTAAAGTCGAAATTCGGTCGTCCGTCAGGGCGCGTCCGACGGTGAAATGATAGAGCGCCTGAAACTGCGTGCCGGCGATTCCGAGGATCTCGTGAAGGGCGTCGTCGAAATAGCAACCGATGCCGGTGCCGCGGAGCCCGGCGGCTTCGGCCTCCAGATAGAGAACGTGTCCCAGAAGTCCGGCTTCCCAATGCAGTTGCCGATAGCGCCAAGCGCTGGCGCGAACAACGGGTTCGAATTCGCAGAGCATGCTGAGCGCAAAGCAGCTGTCGCTCGCAATTGCCTGGTGGCAGTTCATGGTCCGGGCGACGACGCGGCAATCCGTTCGTAGCAGCCGGACGAAGGGAAGATGCGCCGGCGTCCCGGCTGGCGTCGTCCACTCGAAATCGCGGCGGAGTTGCTCGCGGAGAGCGTGCGCCGCCGCCGGGTGCCGCGGTAACGCATAGACTCCAGGCTCGAGCCCTTCCACCCGATGGACGAAGAAGATCGGATGGACGCGTGGCGCAAAGTTCCAGACGTCCCAAGGGGCGGTCGGCCGATCGAGCAGCGTATCCAGCAGACGATGGAAGACGTCGGCGCTCATTGCGAATTTGCTGTCGAAGCGCTGCGCGCTGCGTCGGCCAAGAATGATTTCGGTGGCGCGCACTCCGGACGTCCGATACAGCGGCGGATGGTCCGGGAAGTCGGATGGCGATCCGGTGCCGCGACCCTGTGTCGCCTCGCTCACCTGCCCGATCACAGGCCAGCGATAGAGCGGGCGTGGATCGAGCAGATTCGCGCGCCCCATCCAATCGCCTTCGCTGCTATCCCTGACGCCACTCGCTCCGTATTCCGCCACCGCGTGGTTCGATGGTGGAGCTTCGATCGCAATCAGAAGCTCAGCATCCTCCGCTTCGGCACCGGAGAAAGCTTCGGTGCGGTCGAGGCCCATCAGTGATGAGAGTTCGGCGCTCCCGATATCCTCGACCAGCGTGGGGCGCCATCCCAGCGCGCCGGCGGCATAGCGGAAAGCGCCGAGGGCATGGCCGACATCGAGCTGACAATAGCGGAAGGCGCGTTCGCCATACTTCCAGGCTTCGCGCCATTGTACCGATGAAAGACCGATCCACAGCCGGGCCGGTGCGTCATCGCGGCGGCCGCTCCGGCAACGCAGTTCGAGGACATGGTCGCGGCTCAGATAATGATGCAGCCCGTCGACCAGGCCCGGCACGTTGCGGGAGATAACGTAGGCTTCAGTGGGATGAAGATTGCCGCTCGATGGATTGCAGCGCAGCGCCCAGCGGTCAGGCCCGTACTCTTTCCAGGCGGAGAGGCCCATGGAAAGCTCCAGCAGCGCGCCGACGGAGTCGATGGTGAGGGCAGCCGGACCGACGCTGGCCGGCGTGCAAGCTTCGGCAAAGCTTGTCGTCAGCCGTTCAGCGCCGAGTGCGAGGTCGGTTCGCGCACAGCCGGCGAATTCGCGGAACGGGTTGGGCTGCGTATCCCAATCGAGCGTTTCCGGACCGGCGGCATAACGCTTGAGACTGTGCTTTGTCCGCGCATGATAGGCGAACACGATTTCTGCGGCGCTCAAGGCCGGTGTTGCCGCGACGTTCATGGCGATGGAGAAGCCGGCTGCGGATGAGGGGCCGGACAGGGTGTCGCTTCCGGCCGGCTGCAGGCTTCGACGTTCTGGCCCAGGGAATTCCCCAGCAAGGAAATGACGGGCTCGCGGTCGAAGCCCGCGCATCGCTGCCCGTCCGCTTCCACGAGCGGGCGCCGGATCAGCAGGGGATCGCTGAGCATCAACGCGATGGCGCTCGCGGCATCAAGTTCTCCAGGTGCGATCTCGCCGGACTTGATGCGCGGCGCCGCCGGATTGAACCACGTGGCCACCGGCGTCGACCCGAAGAATCCGCGCAATGCTTCGGCGGACCATGGTTCTGCGAGCAGGCTTTTGGCGATGACGGTGTGGCCCGCGGCCTCGAGCATCCGCTTTTGGCGGGCATTCGTCGCACACCCGGGCTTCTCGTAGAACAGGATCGTCGCCACGACAGCTGAACCTATGCGAGAAGGCTGAGTTGGACCAACGGTGCGGCGCCGTCCCGGCCAAGGATGGTATCGACCTTCTTGCGAACCGCCTCCAGCGTGAGCGGCTTGACCAGGGCGCCGTGCGCGCCGGCCTTCAAGCCGTCCACGGCGGTGGCTTCCTGGGACTTGTCGCAGACAATGAGAATGCGCACGCCCTGGAATCTTGTCAGTAATTCGCCGATCAGCGCGGCGCCCCTCTGCTGCAGGAAGGAGACGCCGAGCAGCACGACATCGGGCTTGAGCCAGCCGATGCCTTTTTCATAAGCCTCTTCCGGACTCGCCAGTTCGTGGGTCTCGATTTCGTCATGCAGCATGAACTGCAACGCGGCGCGCGTGATCTCGTCCTCGTCGATGACGAACACCCGCCGCTGGTCAACCGCCTTCGATGTTTCAACGCCGATCTGCATTCTAGCCTCCTGTGGATTGCAAGCCATGTCTCGCCGTGCGGCCCGACAGGACTGCTAGCAATTTCCATTCCGCAGGATCTGCGTGAGAGTTTGCGCGGACAGCACCGGCATATGGAGCGAAGGCGAAGCCGCCGGGCGTGCGGGCAGCTTTCATTCTTGTCCGATTTCGAACAGGCGCCTTACAGCCGGGGCGTCGCTGTCAGGTTCAAAACATCGTGCTGTTCTCCGCAAGTCGCGTGTTTTGGAAGCTGAATCATCCACTTAGTCGAGTGGCACGGCGGTTGCTATTGAGTGGACGGAACAAGGAGTGAGGGCTGAGTGCACGCAGACGCCTGACGAGCGATGCGCTCCTTCCCGTAACCCATGTGCCCGGTTCGGTAACAGAAGCGAGTCCGGCGTGGACGCACGGATTCATTGTCAATCGGTTCATGGAGAACAAAATGGCTGCACTACGACAGATCGCGTTTTACGGCAAAGGCGGCATCGGCAAGTCGACGACCTCGCAGAATACGCTCGCGGCGCTGGCCGAGATGGGTCACAAGATCCTGATCGTCGGCTGCGATCCCAAGGCGGACTCGACCCGCCTGATCCTGCACGCCAAGGCGCAGGACACGATCCTCAGCCTGGCGGCGGCCGCCGGCAGCGTCGAAGACCTCGAGATCGAAGAGGTCATGAAGGTCGGCTATCGCGACATCCGCTGCGTGGAGTCCGGCGGTCCGGAGCCGGGCGTCGGCTGCGCCGGCCGCGGCGTCATCACCTCGATCAATTTCCTCGAGGAAAACGGCGCCTATGAAGACATCGACTACGTCTCCTACGACGTGCTCGGCGACGTCGTCTGCGGCGGCTTTGCGATGCCGATCCGCGAGAACAAGGCGCAGGAAATCTACATCGTGATGTCGGGTGAGATGATGGCGATGTACGCCGCCAACAACATCTCCAAGGGCATTCTGAAATACGCCAATTCCGGCGGCGTGCGCCTCGGCGGCCTGGTCTGCAACGAGCGCCAGACCGACAAGGAACTCGAGCTGGCCGAAGCCATGGCCAAGAAGCTCGGCACCCAGCTGATCTACTTCGTGCCGCGCGACAACATCGTGCAGCACGCCGAGCTGCGCCGCATGACGGTGCTGGAATACGCGCCGGATTCGGTGCAGGCCGGTCACTACCGCAGCCTCGCCGAGAAGATCCACAACAATGGCGGCAAAGGCATCATCCCGACGCCGATCACCATGGACGAACTCGAAGACATGCTGATGGAGCACGGCATCATGAAGCCGGTCGACGAGGCCATCGTCGGCAAGACCGCCGCCGAACTCGCCGCCGAAGCGGCGATCGCCGCGGCCTGAGGCTCTTCGTTCGACACGACCCGGCCCCTCCGCGGAGGGGCCGGGTTCTACCAACCGCATCCGCTTCAATGAGATGCGATCGGAATTCGCGCACGGGCGGTGACACGCAGGAAAGCAAGGGCAGGACCATCGGCTTTGGAGCGGCCAGTGTTAGCAGCGCCACCGTTTGAACCGACGATCGACGCGCCACCGGCGTTTCCCGCACCGGAGCAGGTGAATGCGCCGCGTGACCGACAATGCGAGGTCGGCGTTGCGGCCTACCGGATACTGACAGGTTGTCATCCGGCAGACGCCGTCATCGACGATGATTTCAGTTTCGACCGGCATGTGCTGGCCTCGATCCTGGCGGTAGCCGCGATGGAGAATGGTGCAATCGCCGAGCGAACCGGGCTCACGGCGGCGGATCTTGCCAGTCTGATGGCGCACTGGTTTCCGGCAGCCTGTGGCCTTGGGCTGGCGGGAAGGGATGCCCACGGGGCGGAAGATGACGAGACCGCGATGGTGCGCGATCTTCTGCTGGCGCACCGCTCGACCGAAAGCGAGACCAGCCGCTGGCTTGCCGGGATGATCGCCCGACGCGCGATGGAGCCGAACCATCTTTGGGAAGATCTCGGCCTGCGCGAACGCCCCGAATTGACCCGCCTGCTGTTCCGGCACTTCGCTCCTATTGCCACCAAGAACACGCAGAACATGAAATGGAAGCGGTTCTTTTACCGGGCGCTCTGCGAGTCCGACGGCTTCGTGATGTGTACGACCCCGGTTTGCACCGAATGCAAAGACTTTGATCTCTGCTTCGGCGACGAGAGCGGCGAGAGCCGGATGGCGGGCCGGCGTCGTGAGGTCATGCTGGCCAGTTCGTTTGAAGCTGCGCCTCCCGCCTGGCCAGCGGAGCAGCACGCATGGATATGACGACAAAAGCGCCACGGATCGACAATCGGCCGCAACCATTTGTCGACGCAGGGAGGCAAGTTCGGCCCAAACCCGCGATGGAAGCCAGCGAACACGACTGTGTCGGTTTATTCCGCGGGGCCGGCCTGCGGCCGACGCGCCAGCGTATGATGTTGGGTGCCATTCTGTTTGGCAAAGGTGGGCGCCACATCACCGCTGAGATGCTTCACGCCGAAGCGGTCGAGGCTGATCTGCAGGTATCGATGGCAACGGTATACAACAACTTGAAGCAGCTCACCGGCGTCGGACTGCTGCGTCAGATCGGTGTCGACGGATCGAAATCATTTTTCGATACCAACCCGACGACCCATCACCACTTTTACGTCGATCACGAAGACAGGCTGCTCGACGTGCCGGAGCCGGGTGTCGAGATCGAGCAGCTGCCGCAGCCGCTGCCGGGCTACGAGATTTCGAGGGTCGACGTCGTTGTCCATCTGCGCCGAAAGCAGGTTTGAAAATCCTGATCGCGCGTCGCATTTGCGACGCTGTCGGGATCGCGACAATCCGCAAAACCAAAGAAAGCTTCATAATTACAATAAGCTACGCGAGGGGCGGCCGCTGGCACGACGGTTGCTCTTACCCGTATGCGAGGGGAAACGTCGGCGACGATCGTCATCCTCCGATGATGCCACCATCGTGGTGAGGGTCCAATGATCGATCAGCCGCCGCCGCTCCCGCCAATCGTACTCAATGACACGACGCTCCGCGACGGCGAGCAGGCGCCCGGCGTGGCGTTCACGACCGGAGAAAAGGTTGCGATCGCACGCGCGCTGGCCCGCGCCGGTGTCCCGGAACTGGAGGCCGGCACGCCGGCGATGGGACGCGAGGAGATCGCCGCGATCCGCGCCATTGTCGAGGCTGAGCTGCCGCTGACGACCATCGCCTGGTGCCGGATGCGGACCGAGGACGTCGATGCCGCCATCGAAGCGGGGGTGTCGATGGTCAATGTCTCCGTGCCGGTTTCCGACGTGCAGATCGCGGCCAAGCTCGGCGGCAAGCGCTCCAATGCGATTGACATGGTCAAGCGCGTCGTCGGCTACGCCCGCGGCAGGGGCTTGGCCGTCGCCGTCGGTGGCGAGGATTCGTCGCGCGCGGATGTCGATTTCCTGATCGAGATCATCGCCGCCGCAAAGGCGGCCGGTGCGCGGCGGTTTCGCATTGCCGACACGCTGAGTGTGTTCGATCCGGAGGCCAGCCGCCATTTGATCGCGGCCTTGCGCGCGACCACCGATCTCGAGCTCGAGTTTCACGGCCATGACGATCTCGGACTCGCCACCGCCAATACGCTGGCCGCCATCAAGGCCGGCGCCACGCATGCTTCCGTCACCGTGATCGGGCTTGGCGAGCGTGCCGGCAATGCGCCGCTCGAGGAGGTCGCCGTCGCGCTCAGGCAGTTATACGGTCGGGACACCGGGGTCGTCCTGTCCGAACTGGGCAATGTCGCGAGCGTGGTCGCTGCGGCCGCGGCGCGAACCATTCCTCTCAACAAGGCCATCGTCGGCGAGCATGTCTTTACCCATGAGTCCGGCATCCATGTCGATGGATTGCTCAAGGACCATCGCACCTACCAATCGCTCGATCCGCGGCTGTTCGGCCGATCCAACCGCATCGTGATCGGCAAGCACTCCGGTCTGTCGGCCATCAGCTCGCTGCTGTCGGATCTGCACTTGCCGGCGAGTTCCGACGAGTTGCGCGGCATTCTCGCGCGTGTGCGCGAGCACGCCGTCCGCAACAAGGGTCCCGTCGCGCGCGAAACCGTCAAGCTGATCTGGCGCGAGGTATGCGACGGGGGACTTCCCAATTGTGCATGAGGCCACCCATGTCCGATGCCATTGACACGCGTGCTGGCGATGCTGTGGCCATTACGAGGCCTCGCCGTCCGTCGCTGCTGCAACTGATCAGGGAAGATATCGGCTGCGTGCGCCTGCGTGATCCGGCTGCCCGCAGCGAGCTGGAAACCCTGCTGACCTATCCCGGTGTCCACGCCCTGATCTGGTATCGCATTGCGCATCGTCTATGGGGCGCCGGCTGGAGATTTCCGGCGCGGCTGCTGTCCTGGCTGGGCCGTTTCCTCTCCAATGTCGACATCCATCCAGCCGCCACCATAGGCCATCGGTTCTTCATCGATCATGGGGCTTGCGTCGTCATCGGCGAGACCGCCGAGGTCGGCAATGACGTCACGCTGTATCACGGCGTGACGCTTGGCGGCACATCGTGGTCGCCGGGCAAGCGCCACCCCAGCCTGGAGGATGGCGTCGTCGTCGGTGCCGGCGCCAAGATACTTGGACCGATCACCGTGGGGCGGGGAACGCGGGTCGGCGCCAATTCGGTCGTGATCGAGAGCACGCCGCCGGAAGTCACCGTGGTCGGCATTCCGGCCAGGGTGGTGCGGCCGGAACTCAGCCACCGGCGCTCGGTCGGTCGTATCGATCTTGATCACCATTTGATGCCGGACCCGGTCGGAGAGGCGATCTCCATCCTGCTGGATCGCGTTGAATTCCTTGAGGCACGGCTTGCATATGTCCAGAAGCGCCAGCGCGATGGCAACGCACCCATGCAGGCGCAGACGCACCCAACCCCGGCCCCTCGTGCCGTGGAGCAGGCTTGAAGGAGAACGACATGAGTGAAGCAGCCGTCGGCGTGCTCGAGCAACTGAACAAGGCGTCTTCGGCCGAAGACTTCTTCGCGTTGCTCGGCGTTGAATATGACCCCAAGCATGTCAACGTGGTGCGGCTGCACATTCTAAGGCGCATGGGGCAATATCTGGTGAGTGAGGATTTCACCGGGCAGCCGGATGCGGTCGTGGCCGAACGCTGCAAGGCCGTGCTCGAGCAGGCCTATGCCGATTTCCTCGCGTCGTCGCCGCTGGACCAGCGCGTGTTCAAGGTCCTGAAGGATGCGGTGGCGCCGCCGAAGCCTCCCGTGTTCGTGCCTCTCACCACGCTCAAGTAATTCTGCCGCAGGTTCGGGTTGGATCGGCGAGCTTGCCGCGCCGGCGCGCGGCGGCGAACTGCTTTGCCGTTCGTTCCGCCTTGTCTGGTCGCATAGTGCTGTCGTGTTTGCGACGTGTCGGAATTGTCCTTGTCAGCGATCGCAGAATGGCTTTCGGCCGCGAATGCGCCCCGTTTCCCCAACTCATTGTCTTAGCGTCGATATTTTGCTGCGGCCGGGATTGGTACGGCCCTTGCTATTTGCTTGTCGAAGCCATCAGGCAGGCTCGGAGCAACCGCAATGCACATCGTCGTCTGCATCAAGCAGGTTCCGGATTCAGCGCAGATCCGGGTTCATCCGGTGACCAACACGATCATGCGCCAGGGGGTGCCGACCATCATCAACCCCTACGATCTGTTCGCGCTCGAAGCAGCCCTCGAACTGCGCGACAAGTTCGGCGGCGAGGTTACCGTGCTGACGATGGGGCCGCCCTCGGCGGAGGACAGTCTGCGCAAGGCGCTGACGTTCGGAGCCGATCGTGCCGTGCTGCTGACCGATCGCTTCTTCGCCGGCGCCGACACGCTGGCGACGACCTATGCGCTCGCCACCGCCATCCGCAAGATCGGCGAGACCTACGGCACGCCGGACATCATCTTCACGGGCAAGCAGACGATTGATGGCGATACCGCCCAGGTGGGTCCCGGCATCGCCAAGCGCCTCGACCTTCTGCAGCTGACTTACGTCGCCAAGATCGGCGCGCTCGATCTGGACGCGCGCACCATCGAGGCCGAACGGCGGTCGGAGGGCGGCGTACAGATCCTGCGCACCCGGCTGCCCTGCCTGATCACCATGCTGGAGGCGACCAACGAGATCCGGCGCGGGGCAATGAAAGATGCGTTGCGGGCCGCGCGCGCCACCATCGTCAAATGGAGCGCGCAGGATGCGGGCGTCGAAGACATCGCGAAGTGCGGGCTGCGGGGCTCACCGACCATCGTGAAGAAGGTGTTCGCTCCGCCGCCGCGCGCCGAGAAGGCGGCGCTGATTGACGTCGGTAGCCGGCCGCCCGCCGAGGCACTGATCGAAGAGATATTCAAGCGGCAGCCCAAGCTCGAAGCCGAGCTCGTTACGCTGGCGCGCGGATTCTAACGGATTGATACGGGAGCCGAGCCGATGAGCGAACCCGCGAAAACACCGACCCCGGCAGGCCGCGCAGCGACCAAGAAGGAGCTGCCGGATCACTTCAAGGGCTACAAGCACGTCTGGGTGTTCGTCGAGCAGGAGCGCGGCCAGGTCCACCCGGTGTCGTGGGAATTGCTGGGCGCCGGCCGCCAGCTCGCCAACAAGCTCAAGGTCGATCTTGCCGCGGTGGTGATCGGACCCGAGGGCGAGGCGACACGGCAGGCGGCCGCCGAGGCATTCTGCTACGGCGCCGATCTTGCCTACGTCGTTGCCGACGACCTGCTCACCGACTATCGCAACGAGTCCTACACCAAGGCCCTGACCGACGTCGTCAATACCTACAAGCCGGAAATCCTGCTGCTCGGTGCCACCACGCTCGGCCGGGACCTCGCCGGCTCGGTGGCGACGACGCTGCTGACCGGGTTGACTGCGGACTGCACGGCGCTCGATGTCGATGCCGACGGCTCGCTGGCCGCGACCCGGCCGACCTTCGGCGGCTCCTTGATGTGCACGATCTATACGCTGAACTATCGACCGCAGATGGCCACAGTGCGCCCGCGCGTGATGCCGATGCCCGAACGGGTCGAGCGTGAAGCCGGCCGTATCATCGTCCATCCGCTCGGTCTCGTCGAAGACGACATCGTCACCAAGGTGCTGTCATTTCTGCCCGACCGCGAATCCGCCAAGTCGAATCTAGCCTATGCCGACGTCGTGGTCGCAGGCGGGCTCGGGCTCGGATCACCGGAGAATTTTCAGCTGGTACGTCAGCTCGCGTCCGTGCTCGGTGCGGAATATGGCTGCTCGCGCCCGCTGGTGCAGAAGGGCTGGGTGACATCCGATCGGCAGATCGGCCAGACCGGCAAGACGATCCGCCCGCGGCTGTACATCGCCGCCGGAATCTCCGGTGCCATCCAGCATCGGGTCGGGGTGGAGGGCGCCGATCTCATCGTCGCGATCAATACCGACAAGAACGCGCCGATATTCGATTTCGCCCATGTCGGAATCATCACCGATGCGATCCGGCTGTTGCCGGCATTGACCGAAGCGTTCCGCGCACGCCTCTCGCCGCATGCGCGCGACCGGATCGCCAGCTAGAGGAGCGTGCCATGATCGAGGAAAGATTCGATGCGATCGTCGTCGGCGCCGGGATGGCGGGCAACGCCGCCGCGCTGACGCTGGCCCAGCGCGGCCTGAAGGTGCTGCAGCTCGAACGGGGCGAATATTCCGGTTCAAAGAACGTCCAGGGCGCAATTCTCTATGCAGATATGCTGGAGAAGCTGATCCCGGATTTCCGGGAGGATGCGCCGCTCGAACGTCATCTGGTCGAGCAGCGCTTCTGGATGATGGACGACCGCGCCCATGTCGGGCTGCACTATCGCTCCGACGATTTCAACGAGGAGCGCCCCAACCGATACACCATCATTCGTGCACAGTTCGACAAATGGTTCTCCGGCAAGGTGCGGGAAGCCGGCGCGACGGTCCTGTGCGAAACCACCGTGACTGAATTGGTGCAAGATGCCTACGGCCGGGTGATCGGAGTGCGCACCGACCGGCACGACGGTGAGGTGCACGCCGATGTGGTCGTGCTGGCGGAGGGCGTGAACGGGTTGCTCGGCACGCGGGCCGACCTGCGGGAGAGGCCGAAGCCCGATAATGTCGCGCTGGCGGTCAAGGAGATGCACTTCCTGCCGCGCGAGACCATCGAAGCCCGCTTCAACCTCAAGGGCGATGAAGGCACCGTGATCGAGGCGGCGGGCACCATCTCGCGCGGCATGACCGGCATGGGGTTCATCTACGCCAACAAGGAGTGCGTATCGCTCGGCATCGGATGCCTCGTGGCCGACTTCCAGAAGACCGGAGAAACGCCCTACGGCCTGCTCGAGCGGTTCAAGCATCATCCCTCGGTGGCGCCGCTGATCGAGGGTTCCGAGGTGAAGGAATATTCCGCACACCTCATTCCGGAAGGCGGCTACAACGCGATCCCGCAGCTCTACGGCGAAGGCTGGGTCGTGGTCGGCGACGCCGCCCAACTCAACAATGCCATCCATCGCGAGGGATCCAATCTGGCCATGACTTCCGGCCGCATCGCCGCCGAGGCGATTTTCCAGGTCAAGTCGCGCAAGGATCCAATGACGAAGGAAAACCTGGCGCTCTACAAGAAAATGCTGGACGATTCCTTCGTCATCAAGGATCTCAAGAAATACAAGGATATGCCGCAGCTGATGCATATCCAGTCGCAGAACTTCTTCCTGACCTATCCGCAGCTCGTCTCCAAGGCGATGCAGAATTTTGTGCGCGTCGACGGGACGCCCAAAATCGACAAAGAAAAGACCACGCTGCGATCGTTCGTCAAAGCGCGGTCATGGACGGGCCTGTTCGGCGACGCGTACCGCCTCGCTCGGGCATGGCGGTGACGGCAGTGGCGACTTTTGAATGCGGCTCTAACGGTGGAGATCGAACATGACGACGGAACTGGCTGTGCGCGTCGAAGACAAGCTGTTCTACAACCGCTATTTGGTCGATGCGGGCCGCGCTCACATCAAGGTACGGCCGCACGCCGTGCCGACGCCGGCGCTGCTCACCCTGCTCAAGGCCTGCCCGGCGCGATGCTACGAACTCAACGACAAGGGACAGGTGGAGGTCACCGTCGATGGCTGCGTCGAGTGTGGTACCTGCCGGGTGATCGGTGAACCAGGCGGCGACATCGAGTGGAGCTACCCCCGGGGCGGCTATGGCGTTCTGTTCAAGTTCGGGTGAGGCAAAGGGGAGCGGGCAGCCCGTGACTGCGGTCCAGGATATGACCGGCTTGGGCACCCGCACGATGGCCAAGGCATCAGGGTTGGAATGCGCGTTGTGACGCGACTATGTGAAGTCAGGATCTTTACCCGCCATGATCGTCTGCTCCTGCAATGTCCTGACTGACCACGACGTCCGCTCGGCGGTGAATGGGAGGGATGAGGTGCCGCGCACGACCCACCAGGTCTACGGCTGTCTGGGATGCCGGGTCGAATGCGGTCGTTGCGTCGCGACGATCCGGAAAATCATGGAGAGCTGCGACAGGGATTGTCACTCGGGATTGCCATGCGGCGTTACGCATGGTGCGGGCCAGCCGGATCAAACGGTCGTGGCCCTGTAGCGCACCGGCACCGGCTGGTGTACCGGCACCGGCGCGGCATCGCGAGATATTTGATTACTCGGCGGCCTCCGCCGGCGTCATTGCGCTCGCTTCGATCGCCACCGCGACCGACTGGATGATTGCGGCAAAACGGACGGCGGTCTGGATCGTCGTCGCGGCGACGCCGGCTTCATTCAGGATCTTCTCGTGGGCGTCGATGCAGGCGCCGCAGCCGTTGATCGCAGATACCGCCAGGGACCACAGCTCGAAGTCGGCCTTGTCGACGCCGGGATTGGCGATGACGTTCATGCGCAACCGCGCCGGCATCGTCGCATATTCCTTGTTCGAGGCGAGGTGGATGAACCTGTAATAGATGTTGTTCATCGCCATGACCGAAGCGGCCGACTTGGCCGCTGCGATAGCCGCCGGCGTGAGCATTTCAGCCGCCACTGCCTCCATCGCCGATATCACGGCCGGATTGCGGGTCGCGATCGCGCAGGCGAGGAAAAGCCCGTATTTCGTCTGCATATCCAGCGTTTCATCCGACGCCATCGACGTCAGATTGAGTCTGACGTCCTTGGCGAAATCCGGAATGCTGTCTTTCAGGGCGTCGATCGACATAATGTATCACGCCACCTTGAGGGTTGCGCCGCCGACTTCGCGGTTGCAGGGACACAACTCATCGGTCTGCAGCGCGTCGAGGACGCGCAGGGTGTCCTTCGGGCTGCGGCCCACATTGAGGTTGGTCGCATAGACATGTTGGATCACGTTATCTGGATCGACAATGAACGTATAGCGATAGGCGACGCCGTCCGGCGAGCGCACGCCGAGGCCATCCACCAGCGAGCCTTTGGAGTCGGCAAACTGCCAAATCGGCAGGTGATGCAGGTCTTTATGCTCGCGGCGCCAGGCGAGCTTGCAGAATTCGTTGTCGGTCGAGCCGCCGAGCACGACGGCGTCACGGTCGGCAAAATCCTTCGACAACCGCGCGAACTCGGCGATCTCCGTCGGGCAGACGAAGGTGAAATCCTTTGGATAGAAGAAGATGATTTTCCACTTTCCGGGAAAGCTGGCGTCTGTCAGCGGCTCGAAAGCGCTCTGCCCTTTTTCTTCCTGCTGGTGGAAGGCCGGCTTGACGCCGACAACCTCAAAGGACGGCAGTTTGTCTCCAATTCCGAGCATTCTTAGAACTCCATGAGATGTTAGTTTTTCTTGGCAGGGCCACATTCGGATGAAGCAAGCGATGTGCCACCGACGAACCCGCAACGCGTCGCATAATTGTCATAGGCACGACAACCAGCTTCGTATGTCGCTCTGTCTGATGCTTGAACTAGCTTGGTTCGACAATCGTCTGCAATAAGAAATGAAACGGGACGACGTAACGGCGATCGAAAAGCAAGGACTGCACAAATTCAAATCGATGTACGCAATGATCTTCCGGGTGGGGTCGTGGCGGTGACCAAGGGATCGACGACCGATCGCGTCAAGATCGAAATCGCCTGTCGAACCCGACTCGGCAATCACGGTGACGTCCTCGATCGTCAACGAGGCGGTCGCCGAACTTACCCTGAAGTTCGGCGACGGTGTTTCGGCTTGTGATCAAATCGTCGGATGTGATGATGGGGCAACAGGCGCAGAAGGGGCCGCCGCTCCACCCAGGACGGTGCGGGCGCCGGCTCTTTGTGCCGATACCTCACGCCACCAATCCGCAACCACGTGTGGAGCGCATGGCAGGATTGTGCTGCGATCGCCGGTAAACTCCCTCCAGGCGTCGAGGCATTTTTCCGGCACGGCCGTCAGCACTGGCCCGCCGGCGATGATCGCCTCGGCGAGTTCGCTGCGCAGGCCGTGACCGGCCGCTTCCTGCTTGGAGAACTTGTTGACGATGATGAGGGTAGCATCTCCCGCGATGGCGCGCGAAACCGCAAGAGAGGCTTCGGCAAGACCGGCAGGGTCGAGCTTGCATGCGGTGGCACCGCGCCCGAGCGGCTGGCAGATCGAAATCTCCCGGCCGGTCAGGAGATCGACGACAAGCATACCGGCTGACCGGCCAGCATCGTCCTTGAGGTTTCGCTGCACGATGCCGCCGACGCGTTCGCCGTCGCGCAGAAGGGTATCGGCGAATTCGGCCAGCAGCGCGTCAACGTCATCTTCCGGCCGGTAGAGAACCGCAGCGAGATGATGCGTCGGACTGAAGTCATCAACATCAGCGGTCATGGCGCGGCTCATGAAGTGGCTGCCGGAATGTTTCGTTCCATTTGTCTTAGCGGTCGGCGTGGCGGGATCCGGCAACAGGGCGCTCTCGATCGCCGATCCCACAACCGCCATACCTGCCGCAGCGGCCTGGTCGTCTGCCCTGTGCGGCCCGGCTACCAGCGAAACGCCCTTCACCTGCGCGAAGACACTCATGGCTTCGGCAAGACCAAGTTGGTCCCACGATCGACGCGTGATCCTCGCCAGCAATCGGGCGCCGCAGCCGTCCGTTCCCAGGGCAAGCACGACGACGACCTCGCCATGCCCGAGCGGCGAATTCGAGACGATGCGCGCCGGCATGAGGTTGAGGATCGAGCTGGCGTCGGGAGCCGTGCGGGCAATCGAGACATCGCTCGCTGCAATTCGCACCCGTTGCGGTTTTCCTGCGGCGATCGGCGGCGCCGGCACCAGCAGGCGTCCGCCGGCGACGCGCAGTGTCAGCAGTCCGTAGCCGCTGTCATGCGCCTCCACCGCCGCCTCCAGGCTGACGGCCGCGTCGCGGGCGCCGGCGAGCGGCAGTGAGGGATCGCTTTGCAGGAGTTGCAGCGGCCCCGCGCCGACGACTTTGCCGTGCTGCATCAGGACCAGGTGATCGGCGAGCCGTTCGATCTCCGACATATCGTGGCTGATGTAAAACACCGGAAGCGAAAGCCGCGCGTGCAGCCGCTCGAGGAAGGGGAGGATTTCACTCTTGGTGGTCAGGTCCAGCGCCGACAGCGGCTCGTCCATCAGCAGCAGTTTTGGCTGCGACAGCAAGGCGCGTCCGATCGCGACCCGTTGGCGTTCACCGCCTGACAGGTTATGCGGTGACCGGTCGAGCATTTGAACCAGGCCGAGCAGCTCGATGACCTCGTCGAAGCCGATGCCGTTGTGGCCCGACGTCTGGACGTTTTTGGGGGCCCCGTAAAGCAAATTGCGTCTGACCGTCAGATGCGAGAACAGGCTTGCTTCCTGAAACACGTAGCCGATCGGACGCTGATGGGTCTTTCGGAAGGTCGCACCGTCCTGCCAGATATCGCCATCGACGGCGCAGAAACTCCCGGGCAGGTGATGCAGGCCGGCGAGACAGCGCGCGACGGTGGTTTTGCCGCTGCCGGAAGCGCCGAATATCGCTGTCACGCCCCGTGCCGGCACGACGAAGCTGGCGTCCAGCGAGAAGTGCCCGAGGCTGCCGCGGAATTCGGTCTGAATCTTTCCCGGCTGGGGCGCGGGTTGTTTCGCGGTCATGGCCGGACCGCCGCGCTGCGCTTGTCGATCAAGGTCATCGTCAGGATCACTGCGAAGGCGAAGATCACCATGCCGCCTGCCAGGATGTTGGCCTCATGCCAGCGCGACGCCTCGACATAGTCGTAGATCGCCACCGACAGCACCTTGGTTTGGCCCGGGATGTTGCCGCCGATCATCAGCACCAGACCGAATTCCCCGACGGTATGGGCGAAGCCGAGCACCGCGCCGGTGAGGAAGCCAGGCCGTGCCTGTGGCACCGCTACCGTCCAGAATGCCCGCCAGGGCGACGAGCGCAACGTCGCCGCGACCTCCAGTGGCCGGTCGCCGATCGCCGCGAACGCGTTGCGGATCGGCTGTACCACGAATGGCATCGAGTAGAGCACCGATCCGATGACGAGGCCTTCAAAGGTGAAGGCCAGCGTACGTCCGCCCCACAGGCTCGCGATCCAGCCACCCGGCCCGTTAGGGCCGAGCGTCACGAGCAGATAGAAACCGAGCACGGTCGGCGGCAGCACCAGCGGCAACGCGATGACCGTTGCGATCGCTTCGGCCCACCAGGCCTTCGTTCGCGCCAGCCACCAGGCAAGCGGCGTGGCGACCACGAGCAGGATGATGGTGGTGATCGCCGCCAGCTCGACGGTGAGCCAGACCGATTGCCAGAGCTCGGGCGGCAGACCATTCATGCCGTTCAGCTCTGTCCGTCGAGGACGTAGCCATATTTCTCGATGATGGAGCGTGCTTCCGGACTCCTGATGAAGGCGATGAAGCCGGTCGCGGCCTCGTTCGCAGCTCCGGTTTTCAGCAGCACCGCGTCCTGACGGATTGGTGAATAGAATTCCTGCGGAACCAGCCAGCGCGAACCGGCATCGCTGCCCACGAGCTGCGACAGCGCAACGAAACCAAGTTCGGCATTGCCGGTTTCAACGAACTGGAAGGCCTGTATGACGGTGGCCCCTTCGACGATCTTTGGCTTCAGCGCATCGTACACTTTGAGGAATTTCATCGTCTCGACCGCCGCCGCGCCGTAGGGCGCCGCGACCGGATTGATGATCGCCAATTTCGCGAATGAAGCGGCCTTGAGGGTTTCTTCGCCTTTCACCAGGCCGGGCGTCTTGCTCCACAGCACGAGCTTACCGACGGCATAGGTAAAATTGCTGCCGGGCACCGCCAGTCCGTCGTCGATCAGCTTCTTCGGTCGCGCATCGTCAGCGGAGAGAAGGACCTGGAACGGCGCGCCTTGCGTAATCTGGGTGTAGAACTGTCCGCTGGCACCGAAACTCAGTACGGCCTCGTGACCGGTCTTTGCCTTGAAGGCAGCTGCGATCTCCTTGGCAACTTCGGTGAAGTTGGCCGCGACGGCCACATTCGTTTGGGCCGCCGGCAGGTTGGTGGATGTGAGAACCCAGGTCGCAATACCGATAGCTAAGCGAACTGACTTGGACAACCGCATCGTGATCTCCTGATTCCTCTTCAGCGCCGTCCGTCGCCTTCGGCTCCGGCGTCGTCATCTCAGCAAGCGCCATGCCGCACTGCGCTTGGTCCGGGGATTGCTTATTAGCCATTCGATCGGGCTGTTTTGGTGTGAACCCGGTTGATCCCGCCTGTCGTTGTCGCGGTCCTGACAATGATGTCTTCAATAGGACATGACACATGAGCAGCCCTGCGAAGTTACGTCCGACCCCGCCGCCGGCGGCCTTCGTCGCCGCGCCGCCACTTTGGCCCGCGCCGACCGTTGCGTCGCGCGCGGAGCTCGAAGCGCTTCTTGCAGACGATGTTCCCTACGGCGACCTGACGACGGAGGCGCTCGGGATTGGTGCAGCCGCCGGTACCATGCAGTTCTCCGCCCGCGACGCGATGGTGCTGGCGCTGGCGGAGGATGCGGCTGCGATCATCGAGCTTGCCGGCTGCCGGGTGGAACTGTTTGCGTCCTCCGGCTCCGCGCTCGCGGCGGGATCGCCGATCCTGACCGCGCACGGCCCGGCCGCGGCGTTGCTGCGGAGCTGGAAGGTGGCGCAAACACTGATCGAGATCTGGTCCGGCGTTGCGACGGAGGCGCATGCGGTCGTCGCCGCGGCGACGGCTGTCGCGCCCAACATGGCGGTGGCCTGTACGCGCAAGAACGTTCCCGGCACCAAACGCTTTGCAGTCGCTGCGGTGAGGGCAGGCGGGGCGGTGATGCATCGGCTCGGGTTGTCGGAGACGGTGCTGGTGTTTCCGGAGCACCAGGCGTTTCTCGGCAAGGAGCCTTTCGTGGGACTGGTCGAGCGGTTGCGGCGTGCTGCGCCAGAGAAACGACTGGTCATCGAGGTGAACACGCTGGAGGCGGCGATCGTTGCAGCTTCGGTCGGCTTCGATGTCATCCAGGCGGAGAAGTTCACGCCGGCTCAAGTCACCATGCTCGTGGCGCGGATGGCCGCAATCGGGCGATCACGGCCCGTCGTTGCGGTTGCCGGCGGCATTCACGCGGGAAATGTTGCGGCTTATGCGCAAGCGGGAGCCGATGTCGTGGTGACCTCGTCGCCGTATATGGCGCGGCCGTGCGATGTTCAGGTGCGGATCTGCCCATCCTCGGCGGATCAGTAGAGCTGTATTCGAGGTAGGCCAATGTTTATTGCGATGAATCGTTTCCGTGTGGCAAAAGGATCCGAAGCGGACTTCGAACAGGTCTGGCTTTCCCGCGACAGTCATCTCGAAAAGGTGCCGGGCTTCGTCGAATTTCATTTGCTCCGAGGTCCGGAGGCCGAGGATCATACGCTCTATGCCTCCCACACGGTGTGGCAGAGCCGCGACGCTTTTGAAGCGTGGACGAAATCAGAGGCGTTCCGGGCCGCGCACCAACGGGCCGGCAACACCAAGCCGCTGTATCTGGGGCCTCCTCAATTCGAAGGTTTCGACGTGCGCCAAACGGCCGGCAAGGCAGCGGCCGGCAACGTGAGTGTTGCCGCGGTTTTCTAGCGGGGAAGCCAGTTCGGCCAACCGATACTGAGCTGCACGTCCCGGGCGCGGATCGCTCCCTCTTTCTTGTCGTCCAGACGATCGAGGCGCAACAGGGCCAGACCCTGCGTTCCGGAGGCGGCGATCAGCGGTCCAAGTTCGGTTCCATCGCTCGTCACCGATGTACCGGCTTCCGGCAACGCGGCTGCGCCGCTGACCGGCAAGATGCGCTTGCGCTGGATGCCCCGGAACTTCATGCGGGCGGTCAACTCCTGACCGACGTAACAACCCTTCTTGAAGTCGACCCCGTGAAGCATTTCGAAATTGGCCTCCAGCGGATAGCAGACCTCGCCGCCGATCTCGGCGGTATCGGCGATGCCGAGTGACAGCCGGTGCGCGGTATAGTCTGCCACCGTAGCCGCGACGAAGCCAAAGGGAGTGAGCTTTGTCGCCATCGCAAAATCCGCCGGATAAATCAGCCTTACCCCCAAGTCTGCGATCCGCGGATCGACGAACGCATGATGGGGCTCGGCAAAGGTGCGGTTGCCCGCGGCGCCCTCGGTTGATTCCAGTTCGAGTTTCGTGGCGGCGCCGGGCCCCCACGCCGCCGCCACGGCAAGCGCGGGCGCCGTCTCGCCGATCTCCACCGCCGCGCGCAGCTTGAAGCTGATCAGGCGTTTGACGAGATCCCCGGCAAGATTGGCGGCGATGTCGATCAGGATGCGCTCGCCATCTGCAATCGCGAAGGCGTCATAGAGCAACTTGCCCTGTCCCGTGAGAAAGCCGCCATAAAGCGCCCGGTCGGCGGCCAGCCGCCGGATATCGTTGGTCATCAGCCCTTGCAGAAACTTGACGCGGTCTGCCCCGCCGATGGCCACGACGCGGCGATCGGGCAAGACGGCAACATTCAGGGAATGGGTCATGATCGCCTCATCTGCCCTCGCGGGGATGCTAATTCCGGCGTGCCAGGGACCGCAGAAATCCCTGATATTCCTCGGTCAACTCCATATCCACTGCGGGGGCCAGGTTGAGCAGTGCATTGGCGATGAAGGGCTGATCGTTGCGCGGGTCGTCCAGCACCGCGCGCAGGACCGGGACATTGTCTTCGATGTGCTGGAGGAAGGCGACGCCCTTCTCCAGGGTTTCGGTCCAGCGGACCCGCGTCCAGTTGGCCAGCGGGTACATGATCTCGTGGACGAAATTGGATTTGCGCGCCTTCTCGAAGAAGCGCAACCCTGTATTCCAGTTCTCCTTGGCGCGCAGCGGCGGCGGGGGAATATCGCCCAGCAGCATTTTCTTGCCGGCCTGACCCACGAAGTCATCGAGTGTGACCGGCGCATCGATCTGGGCCTTGAAATGCCACAGGCCGAACGAGCCGGGGAATTCCTTCCCCATGCTATCCACCAGGGCGCCTTCCACCTTGTCCACTGCCGCCTTGTCCGCCTTCATCGCGGCCGTCATGCAGAAGGCAACGATGGCGTCGTTGCCGACATCATGCACGCCGCCCTTTCGCAACTGTTGCGGCGACAGTGCTGGGATCTCGGCGCCGGCAAGGGCGGGAGCTTCGCCGGCCCGCTGCGCCGTGATGAAGGCGGTGATTTCCAGCCAGCCCATGAAATTCGCGATAAAGGCGTCCGGGTCGACGTGCACGATCGCCAGATTGAGCGGCACTTTCCTCTTCTTCAGTTCCGCCATATCCGTCATGACTTGCTCTGCCGATCGCCTTGCCTTGTCGGGCTTCGCGCAAATGATGATGCAACTCCGACACGCCGAATGCATGAGGAGGTTTCACCGTCACTCCAGCAAGACGAATGCCAAGACCGCAGGTACTGATGCTCTCGATCATGAGGATCGCTTGCAGGCCCATCGGATTTCTTCCCGACCCCTCGCGCTCCATCTGCAACGCGTCACAGATGGAGAAAGCCGCCAGCGGCGCCAGCCGAGAGGATGAAGACGATGCGGCAGCGGCGGCCCGTATGGCCGCCGCGCGAGCTGCCAATCGTGGTTGCCGGCCCGCGCTAGCGGGTGATGTGACGACGGGTGGCGCAGCAGGGCGCCGCCCTTGACCTTGATCGCGAGCGCGACGCGTTGACGTGGATCGAATCGGTCCCGGGGTTTGATGCAGATGCAGCGCGGCGATCTGGTCGTCGATGCGGTGGCCGGTGGCGATGGCAAGCCCTGTCCCGCCGATGCAGACGGATGCCCTTGCCTTGCGATTGATTCGACCAGACGATCCCTCGGCGCTTGCGGGTCGCCGGCAACGCCTTCATGAAAAATCGCAGAATGGCGCACCCGACACGATTCGAACGTGTGACCTTTGCCTTCGGAGGGCAACGCTCTATCCAGCTGAGCTACGGGTGCTTGCCCGCCTCATTTAGCCGATTGGCCGGGCAGGGGCAACGGCCCTTCTCGGGGCCAGGAAGGCGGAGGCCGACCAACGAAGTCCGTTCCGGACACAAAATTCCCCTCCATTCCCGTCAATTGGTGGTACTCTTGGCACATTAATCTTCTCGCCATCGATGGGGACGTCCGATGTATAAGAAGGTTCTTCTCGCCTATGATGGTTCGGTGGAGGGGCGGCGCGCCTTGCGGGAGGGCGCAAAGCTCGCACAACTTTGCCGTTCCGAGGTGTTTCTGCTTGCCGTCGTCGAGGTTTCCTCGATCATGACGCCGGAGGCCGGGCTCACGATCCCGATCGAGCTGCAGACCGAGGACTACAAGGCCATCCTGAACGAGGGCACCGAGCGGCTGAAGGCGTTGGGCTTCACGCCGACCGCGCGGCTCGAGGTCGGCGATGCCGGCCAGAAGATCGCCGAGGTCGCCGAGGAAATCGGCGCCCATCTCGTGGTCGTCGGCCATCGCCCGCAAGGGGCGCTGGCGCGCTGGTTCGGCTCGATCGGCAGCTATCTGGTCAAGCGGCTGCGCTGCAGCGTGCTGGTGGCCCAGACCGACATCAGCGACGCCGAGTTCGAACGGCTGAAGCCGGCGGAAACGGCGGCCTGAATCGAGCCAATCCGACCATCACGTCGCCGGAACGATGATCTTGCCGATCGGCCACAGCGCGATCCCGGCAAGCTTGAGGTGGGCCCAGGCAAAGGGAATGCCGATGATGGTCACGGCCAGCAATACGGCCGTGATCAGGTGCCCGAGCGCCAGCCACCATCCCGCGAGCACCAGCCAGATGATGTTGCCGATCACCCCGAGCGGCCCGGTGCCGATATCCTCCATGCCGGTGTAGGCGTCGCGCGAGACCGCGGTGAAGCCGAACGGGAACAGGGTATAGGCGGCGATGTTGAACGCCGCCCGCGCCCAGGGAATGCCGACGATCGTGATCGCCATGACGACGGCGGCGACCAGCCAGCCGAACGCCATCCACGCGCCGCCGAGCACGATCCAGATGATATTGAGCAGCAACGAGACCGGGGACATTCCTGATATCTCCATCATGGCGCACACGTGAACGAGATCGAAATAGTGTCGCCGACGCCGCGGTTCAACCCGATTGCGGCGCGCTGTTTGGACGCTAGACTGCTTCCACCCGACGGCTTTGACGCCGGTCAAGCACAGACGCGCCGGCAAGCGCGCAACGGAAGAGGCTATTATGCGTCCGCTCGAATTCGGCTGGTATCTGCCCACGCACGGTGACACCACCGCCTATGGCCTGGTGGATGCGCAGATTCCGGGCTCGCCCGAACTATGCGATCGGGTGGTGCAGGCGGCGGAAGCGGCCGGCTTTGAATATCTCTTGATTCCGGTCGGCTCGACATGCTGGGAGGCGTGGATATCAGGCGCGTTCATGGCGGCGCGGTCGTCATCGATCAAGCCGCTGATCGCGGCAAGGCCCGGCTACATCAATCCGGTGCTGCTGGCGAAGATGATCTCGACCTTCGACCAGATGTCGGGTGGTCGCATCTGCATCAACCTGATCGCCGGCCAGAATGAGAGCGAGGTCGAAGGCGAGGGCGTGCGCTATCCGAAGGAGCAGCGCTACGAATTGATGGAAGAGGAAGTCTCGATCCTGAAAGCGCTGTGGACGACGCGTGGCCCGCTGAATTTTGAAGGCAAGTTTCACAAATTGGCCGGCGCGCACATCCGGCCGCGCCCGCATCAGCAGCCGTTCCCAAAATTCTATCTCGGCGGCGGCTCGCGCCAGGCCTGGGAATTGTCGGCGAAACATTCCGACGTCCATCTGTTCTGGGGCGACCTGCCGGAAAAGATCGCCTCCAACATCGCCGAGATCCGACAGATGGCGCGTGCGCATGGCCGCGAAGACGACATCGGCTTCGGCATGCGGCTGCAGGTGATCTGCCGCGAGAATGAGGCTGACGCCTGGGAGGCCGCCGATCAACTGGTGCGCCACGCGACCGAGCGGCAGAAGCAGGACATGAAGACGCTTTACAACAAATCGGAAGCCAACATGCGCGTGCAGCAGCTGGCCCGCGAGCATGGCGACCTGCTGCTGCCGCATCTGTGGACCGGCATTACGAAAGTCCGTCCCGGCGCCGGCATCGCCGTCGTCGGCAATCCCGTCCAATGCGCCGATACGCTGCAGCAGTTCATCGATGCCGGCTGCCATTCGTTCTGCCTGTCCGGCTATCTGCATGACGAGGAGGCCGAGCGCTTTGGCCGGCTGATCCGGCCAATTCTCGCCGAGAAGAATCGCAACCGGTGGGCGGCCTAAGGCCGGGCCCGATTCGCCGCTCATGTTGCACTGCGCCCGCGCGGTATTGCTGCGGTGCGCTCGGCAGTGGCCGTGATATCGCTCGCGGCTGACAGGGCTGGACGCTAAAGTCACGCGGTTTCAACCGGGTGCACCAAATGAGTGGATCGAGTTCGGGACTTGCGTGGAGCTCCGCCTTGGAGGAGTTCGCGCTGTTTCGAACGCTCAGCGCCGAGCAGCGGCTGAGGGTGCTCAACGCCATGGTCCGCCGGGATCTGGTGCGCGGGCAAATGCTGGTCGCGCAAGGCGGGCCGTCGGATGCGGTGTTCCTGGTGCTGCACGGCGCGCTCGCGGTGCGCAAGACCGGCTACAGTGAGCCGATCGCCGAGCTCCGCGCCGGCGAGCTGGTCGGCGAGATCGGCTTCTTCGCCAATGGTCCGCGCACGGCTGACGTCGTCGCGATTCGCGATACCAGCGTGCTGGCATTGACGCGTCCGGCGTATCAGAAGCTCGTCGAGGAAGCCCCCGCCATCGTCGAGGCGCTGCTGGCTGCGCTGGCGCGGCGCTTCGCCAAGGAAACCGCGCGCATCGCGCCGTTCCCCGCGTCACCGAAGGCGCGCACCGTGGCGCTGATCGATGGCGGCGTGGCGCCGCTGCCGGCCGCGTTCGATCGCCGGATGCGTGAAGGGCTGGCTGCAATCGAGGCCGAGATTGTCGATGCCGACCGCCTGCAGGCGATGTTTCCCGGCCGCGCGCTCGATGCGCACGACGTCACCGAATGGCTCAACAAGCTCGAACATACCGCGCCGCTGGTGGTGTATCTCGGCGGCCGCGACGCCTCGCCATGGACGCGCAAGGCGATACGGCAGGCCGACATGGTGGTGTTCGCGTGCCTCGGCGAGGCGCCCGCCGCCGCGCTGACGGAGATCGAGTCCTTTGCCTGCGAAGTTCATTCCGTTTCGGCCCGGCGCCTCGTCCGCATTCACGACCGTCGCAGCGGCGAAGTCTCCGGCACCGCGGCCTGGCTGGCGCGGCTGCCGGCCTTCATGCATCACCACGTCGCCCTCGAAGACCAGATCGATATCGACAGCCTGGTCCGCTTCCTGTGCGGCCGGGCAATCGGCTTCGTCGCCGCCGGCGGCGGGAGTTTTGGCACCGCGCATGTCGGAATCTACAAGGCGTTTCGCGAACGCGGCGTGCAGTTCGATATCTTCGTCGGCACCAGCGTCGGCTCCGCCATGGCGGCCGGGTTTGCCAAGAACCTCGAGGCCGAGCATCTCGAGCAGGGCACACACGAAATCTTCGTCAAGGCCCGAAGCTTCCGGCGGCCAACCTGGCCGCGCTATTCGCTGCTGGATCACAAATCGTTCGATCGCGCGCTTGCCCATCAGTACGGCGCCGAATGCCGGATCGAGGATTGCTGGCGGCCGTTTGCAGCGGTCGCGACCAATCTTTCGACCCACAATCTCGAACTGATCCGCACCGGACTGCTGTGGCAGGCGGTGCGCGCATCGAGCGCGATCCCTGGCCTGCTGCCGCCGTTCTACACGCCGGAGGGGGCGATGCTGGTCGACGGCTGCCTGATCGACAATGTGCCGCTGACCTCGATGCATCAGCTCAAGAGCGGTCCCAATCTGGTCGTGCATTTCGGCGAGCCGGCGGCCGAGATGTTCGATGTCGATTATGCCGCGTTGCCGGGACGGTTCGAACTGATCGCCGCGATGCTGACGCCGTTCCGCAAGAAGCTGCTGCCGGCGGCGCCAAGCGCCGTGAACGTGTTGTGGCGGAGTCTCGTGGCGCACCAGCGCTACGATACGCTGCCGGTCGGGCCGTTCGACATGGTGATGCGGCCGCCGTCGCCGGACGGCGTCGACGTGACGGATTTCGACCGTCACACCGAAATCTTCGAAGCGTCCTACGGCTGGGCCAAAGAAGCGATCACGGCATTGGAGGCGGGGGAAAGTTCGGCGATCCAGGCGATCCTCGGCGCCGGGGCGCTGGAGCGGCGTCAGGTAAGGCTGTCACCGCCGCCAACCGCACGACCGGCAACCGCCTTGCGCTGAACGGGTAGCCCCGCGCTTTTCGTCAGAGTTCGGGTTGCGAGCGCGGCATCGCGAACGTCATAAGCTACGGCCTGATGGCTGGCTCGCCATTACCCCCTGCACGACGGCGCGGCCGAATCGTGCCCGTTGGTCTCAACGACGATAGCCGCTGACGCGCGAATAGGCCGGGCGGCTTTCCTCTGCCAGCCTGCTCGCCAGGCTGGCGCGCGCTTCGCTGGCGCGCGGGGCCGTCGCCAGCTTGAGGTCTTCCAGGAAGATCGGCTTGGAGAAGTAGTAGCCCTGGGCGTAACGGATCTTGGTCGCGGCCTGCAGGTAGGCCAGTTCCTCGAAGCTTTCGAGGCCTTCGGCGATCACCGTCATGCCGAGCGCCTCGCTCAGGGACTCGATCGCCCGCAGGATGCCCTGGCTGCGCGGCCGCTTGTGAATGTCGGTGATGAAGGAGCGGTCGATCTTGATCTCGTCGGCAGTTATGTCGGCCAGCGCCGACAGCGATGAATAGCCGATGCCGAAATCGTCGATCGAGATCTTGACGCCGAGTTTGCGGAAGATCGGCAGGATCTCGTCCTGGAAATGCGTCTTGGTGACGAAGGCGTCTTCCGTCACTTCGATCATGAAGCGCTTTGGAAATCCGGTGGCTTCAAGCGCCTCGGCAAATGGCCGCATGAATTTTGGATTGCCGGCCTGCGTGGCCGCGACGTTGATGCTGATCGTGGTTTCGGGACCGAACGTCTCGTCGATCAGGTCGATCGACTTGACGATCTCCGCGAGCACCAGATGGGTCAGCTCGTCGATCAGACCGAGTTCGGTGGCCAGGTTGATGAAGGTGCTCGGGGCCTGGATCACGCCCTCGTCGTCGCGCAGGCGCACCAGCGCTTCCACACCCTTCACCTCCTGGGTGCGGATGTCGACCTTGGGCTGGAAGGCGCAGCAGAAGCGCTTCTCCAGGATCGCCTGCCGCAGCGACTGCTCGATCTTCATCCGCGCCAGCGCCTCGCGCTCCATGCTGGCATTGAAGAACGCCGCGGCGCCCTTGCTGGCGTTCTTGACGCGGTACATCGCGATGTCGGCGTTCTGGCGCAGCACCTCGTAGCTGCGGCCATGCTCGGGATACAGGCTGACGCCGATCGAGGTCGAGGCGAATATCTCGGATCCGTCGATGAAGAACGGCGCCTTCAGCCGCTGCAGGATGAAATCGATATATTCCTCGACCTCGGCGTCGTTCTGGATCGGGTTGAGCAGCAGCACGAATTCGTCACCGCTGATCCGCGACAGGATGTCGGAGTCGCGCAGGTCGAGGCCAAGCCGCTTGGACATCTCCACCAGCAGCTTGTCGCCGACCGGGTGTCCGTAATAGTCGTTGATGTGCTTGAAATTGTCGATGTCGAGAAACGCCAGCGCGAAGCGACCTTGGCCGTTGTCGTACTTCAGCAGGCTGTTGACGCGATGTTCGATCACGCGCCGCGTCGGCAGGCCGGTGAGTTCGTCGTAATAGGCGGAGCGAAACAGATGGTCTTCGAACGACTTCTGTTCGGTGATGTCGGTCGAGCTCGAAATCAGCAAATTGCGTCCGGCGACCTGGACCGGCCGGTGCGAGGTGAGAAACACCTGCTTGGACGAGCCGCGGGTAATCGCTTCCTCCAGCACGGCGGGTCGGCCGCTGCGCAGCAGTTCGAGGTAGGCATCGCGGCGATCACCGGGTTGCGAGGCCGACGGGACCGCAACGGCGGTCCCCAGCAGGGCCGTTGCGGCATCGTTCATCAACACGAACTCGCCGTGCTCGTCCTGAACCGTAACGCCGGCCGGAAGCAGCCTGAAGACATCGCGCAGGATGCTCAATTCAGATTCAAGATTGCTTTCGTTGCAAATCTGGGGCGCAGCCGCCTGAAAGTCGTGCTTTTTCGAACTATGCATGCCGTGGAGCTTGGCAAAGTCGATTGTAGCATTGGTTAAGTGGAACCACGAAAAACCGGGACAACGCTAGAAGTCGCCGTTTTCAGGGATATCGGGCTTGATCGTCATTAACAGAATGTCAATGTCGGCGAAGAAGGTGGCCCTCGAGGTGAATGACGGTTCAGATGTTTTGCCGCCGACATGTTGGAAAAAGCGACGAAGCTTTACCAAAAGGACACGTTAGCTCGCCGGAAGCCGGCATTGCATCGTGCAATGCACGCCGGTCTTGAGATAACGGATATCCGTCCCGCCGTCGAAGGCGCGAAGCGCCGATTGCAACAGCTTGGTGCCGAACCCGGACGGGCCGACGTTTTCGACGGCCGGCCCTTCCGTTTCATCCCAGGTGACGTTGAGTCTGTCTTCGGACACCGTCCACGATACTTGCAACAGCCCGCGCGCCGAGGAGAACGCGCCGTATTTGCCGGCGTTGGTCGCAAGTTCGTGAAAGATCAAAGCCAGGCTCACGGCGAGCTTCGCCGGCAGGAACAGCGGATCGCCGTTCAAGTTGAACCGGACATGGCCGTATGGTCCGAGCTCGGAATGAAGCATGTCCTTGATGTCGCAGCCGTTGCCGTCCAGCCGCGCGATCAGGTCGTCGGTCGCCGACAGCGCGCGGAGCCGGCGATCGATGCTGTCCCAGATGTGCGGCTGATCCTGCAGGATCTGGTGCAGCACCGCGTGGATCGTCGATGTCTTGTTCTTGAGCCGATGCTGCAATTCCGCGATCAGCAGTTTGCGGTATTCCTCCTCCTCGATCAGCCGCTTCGCATTCTCACGCTGTTGGGCGACGATGGTCCGGTAATTCTCGACGCCCCAGACCGCGAAGCCGCACACCGCCCAGAATATCGCAAGCAGCGCAAGCCGCGCGGTGTCGACGGTGGCGTTGCTGAAATTGATGGTGACGCCGAGCAGCCCTCCGGCGATCGCGGTCGCGATCCCCATCCGGGCGCCGCCGACGGCGGCGGCAAAGAACACCGCCGGGAAGTAAGGGGTGAAGAACACGTCGGGACGGATCTGGGCAACTCCCCAGCGCGCGATCGTCGACAAAACGAGACAGCCGGCTGCGAAGCCCGCACTGAAAAGCGGCGAAGGCTGGGAAATGCCTTGCCAACCGCGACGGAACTCTTCGGTCAATTTCTTCATCGGGATTGTCACTTCACGTGATCAGCGAATCCAAAATATGACCAAGCATATCGAAAACGGGAGATTTCCGGGTTCTTGATGGCAGCAAAGCGACCGCGTGCAGGCGATCACGCTGGAACCGGCGCGCTTGCTTGTTGTCCGCGTGGCGGGAACATCGATGAAACCGATCGCGGCGAACCAGCGAAAGGAGAGCTCGCTGACCTTCATCCCCCGCTGGAGGGGTCCGAGACGAGCGAAGCTCGCTCGTGGATCGGTTCGCATTATGCGAACCAAGGTGAGGTGACGGTCTCTCTAACAGCGCCCGAGTTGAGAGACTGTCACCCCGCCCCGGCGCACATAGCGCTGCGCACGATGTGAGCCGACCCGCCCCCTCGAGGGGCGGGTAAGACAATAAACGACGCTCCCGGGGTGGGCAGGCCACGCTTTCCCGAATCTACGAAACTCGTACGTCACACCGCCTTCAACACCACCCGCAGCCCATCTCGCGGTTTCGGAATCGGCCAGATCTGCCAGTCCGGCTTGTAGCCGGGCTCCAGCGACACTTCGAGGTTCTGCAGGAAATGCCGCGCAAAGCACTTTGCTTGCATATAGGCAAAGTGCAGGCCGAGGCACATATGCGCGCCGCCGCCATAGGGCACCCAGGCGAAGCGGTGGCGGTGGCGTTGGGCCTCGTCGGTGAAGCGCAGCGGATCGAACTTTTCCGGCTCGGGCCAGATGTCGGGCATGTGATGCGTGAACAGCGGATTGATGCCGACCATGCTGCCGGCCGGAATTGCGTAGCCCTTGAAGGTAAAATCCTTGATGGAGCGGCGCGGCATCGAGGGCACCGGCGGCTTGAGCCGCAGCGCTTCCTTGAAGGCCATTTCGGTGAGCTTCATGGCTTCAAGATGATCGAAGTTCATCGGTGCGTCGGCGGCGAGATCGAGCGAGGCGACTTCGCCGCGCAGCTTTTGCTGCCATTCCGGATGCGCGGCCAGTTCGCCTACGAACGACGTCAGCGACGAGGTCAGCGTGTCGTGGGCGGCCATCATCAGGAAACTCATGTGATCGACGATGTCCTGCGTCGAGAGCAGGGCGCCGTCCTCGTGGGTCGCATGGCAAAGCTGCGAGAACAGGTCGTCGCCGCCGCCCCTGGCCCGGCGGAGCGGTATCTGCTCGGAGAAATAGGCGACGATGCGCTTGCGGCCCTTGACGCCGCGTGCCATCGGCGTGCCGGGGAGGGGTTTCCGGATCACGGCGACGGAGGCGGCTACCATATCGACGAAGGCATCGGTGATTTCATCCACTTCCGGCCCGATGCCGGCGCCGAGGAACGACGTCGCCGCAAGGTCGAGCGTGAGCTGCTTCATCGCGGGGTAGAACAGCATCGGCCCAGGCTTTGCCTTCCATTGCGCCACCCGCGCCGCGATGCCGGTATCGAGTTCGCCCAGATAGGATTTCATCGGCCCGGACTTGAACGCCACCGACAGCGCGCGGCGGTGCACGCGATGCTCCTCGAAATCGAGCAGCATCAGCCCGCGCGGGAACAGCAGCCCGAGGATCCGGCCCCAGCCGAGCGTCGACGAGAACTGCTTGGCCTGATCGAACAACACCAACTCATTGGCCTCGGGCCCGAGCAGTACGAGACTGGTCTCGCCGAACAGATGGCTGCGATAGACCAGACCGTATTTCTTCGATTGCCGCTCGACCTGCCCCTTGGGGTCGGCCAGCACTTCCAGCGTCTTGCCGATGAAGGGCCAGCCCTCGTCACCCGGAATATGGGTCAGCGAATTGCGCCGTGGTGGGGTGAAGCTGTAGACGGGAGAGGCGACGCTCTGCATCGACATGGCACTTGCTCCGGTTGTATCGCGCAATCGCGGATTTTATCCCACGACTTGGCGGCTTTGTCGCGGACCGAATGGCGCGACGCGGCCGAAGACATTCATGTATAAGGCCTTGTGTCATGACAGCCCATGGCGCGGGCGTGTGACGCGATGTCTCGCGGCCGTCGATTCGGCTTGCCGGCGATCTGGGCGCGGCGCGGAAACCGTGCCGAAATGTCTCGGGGAAGCAGATGGTTTCACTGCCGGATCGTCATTCCGGGTTCGGTTCTTCGGACCGCCCCGGAATGACAGCGCGACGTTTTACGATTACGCCTTACGTTTGGCTGCTTCCTTCTGCAGGTCAGGCGCGTTGACGGTCGGGATCGCGACCCGGCCGGGACCGGTGAGCGGCAGCGCCGCGGCGGCCTTTTCGTTTTCCATGATCTTGGCCATCACGGCCTGGCCCGCGCGCTCGAACACCGCGCGGTTCTCGATCAGGAATTTTTGCGATTCGCGCAGTTTTGCGACGTAGCCGTTGATTTCCGGAATCACGTAGCGCGCCACCATGTCCCAGCTCCGGCGGGTGTTCTCCGGGTTGGCCCAGTCATGCACGAAGCCGATGATGGCGCCGACGCCGCCGGAGACATGGATCAGGTTTTTGATGGTTTTAACCAGGTCATCGGGCGTGCCGATGGTCGAGGCGGCGTTCTCGCCGCCCGCGGTTTTCTCCACCGCGTCCTCGGGCGACGTGAACGGCTCCACCCCCGGCCGCTGCAGCGTGCGGACCGTATATTCATTGTGCCAGCGCATCAGGCCCTGGCCGGCCTCGCGCTGCGCCTGTTCGCGGGTTTCGGCAATATGCCAGGAGAGCAGCACGCGCCAGTCGGAGCGGCTGACCGTCGTACCGGCCTTCTTGGCGGCATCCTCGGCGAAGCTCCATTGAGTCGGCAGCGCCATCAGGCCCTGCGTCGACATCGAGCCGAGCGAGATGATGCCGATGCCGTATTTGCCGGCCAGCGTCATGCCCGACGGCGAGATCTGCGAGGCCACCACGAACGGCATGTCCTCCTGCAGCGGCAACAGCTGCAGCGCGGCGTCCTGCATGGTGAACCAGTCGCTCTTCGCTGTGACCCGCTCGCCCTTGAACAGGCGGCGGATGATCGCGATCGCCTCGTCCTGGCGGTCGCGCTGCGTCATCGGATCGATACCGAGCGTATGCGCATCCGACGCCAGTGCGCCCGGTCCGGAGCCGAAGAGGGCGCGGCCGCCGGTCATCCAGTCGAGCTGAACCATGCGCTGCGCGACGTTGTAGGGATGGTGATAGGGCAGCGAGACCACGCCGGTGCCGAGCTTGATGCGCTTGGTGCGTTCGCCGGCGGCGGCCAGAAACATTTCCGGCGAGGCGATCATTTCCCAGCCCGACGAGTGATGCTCGCCGCACCAGAACTCGTCATAGCCGAGCGTGTCGATCTGCTCGACGAAGTCGAGGTCGCGGCGGAACTGGAGCAGCGGATTCTCGCCGATCGGGTGATGCGGGGCGAGAAAGGCTCCGAATTTCAGGCGTGCCATGGGTTTCTCTCCGAAAAATATTGTTCTTTTGGGATTGCTCGCCGCCAAGGTACGGGGTGGGGCAGGGCAAGGCAATGCTGAGAACCCCGCCGCCAGCGCATGGTTGTCGCGCGGAAGCCGCTGTCTTACCGTCAGCCCGAAATTACCCTCCCGCTACGGAAGGCCGCGATGAAGCTCGCAAAACCCCGCATCGATATCGGCTTCGCCACGAACGACGCGCCGGCCGCGCTGGCGTTCTGGCAGAACGAGATTGGCCTGCCGTTCGATTACACCCAGCCGATCCGCCGCGGCTACAAGCAGCACCGCCACGATCTCTGCGGCTCGATCCTGAAGATCAACCAGGTCTATGAGACGCTGCCGGATAATCCGCCCTCCGGCTATCGCGAGCTGCTGATTGCGCGCGACGATGTCGCCGCGCCGAAGCCGATGACCGATCCGGAAGGCAATCGCGTCACGCTGGTGCCGAAGGGGACGTTCGGAGTCGAACGCATTGGCATCCGCCTGAGCGTGCGTGACGTCGAGGCGCATCGCCGCTTCTACAGCACGGCGCTTGGCTTGCCGGAAGGAAAGGCCATCGATGGCGCGGCAACCTTTCTCGCAGGCGATACGGTGCTCATCGTCGAACAGGCGGCGGATGCGCCCGATGATGCCGCGTTCGAGGGCAAGGGATGGCGCTACATTACCTTCCAGGTCTTTGAAGTCGATCGCGAGCACGCTTACGTGCTGGCCCATGGCGGCCGTGAGGCGCGCGCGCCCGTCACGTTGGGTAGCACGGCGAGGATTTCGATGGTGCGCGACCCCGATGGCAACTGGATCGAGCTGTCGCAGCGCGCCTCGCTGACCGGATCGCTGGATCCGTCGAGCGATGTTTAACCTGTCGATCATGGCTGCGCCGCATTCCTGACATGGATGCGCGGCGTCGGATGACAAATTAACGTCAATTGCCGAAATTTGATTGTGGGGAATGACAGTGCACGGCCTTTTTATTTTGCAGTGCAGCAACTATCTGGTCGGAGTACCGTTAGCCAGATCAATCAACCGCCCCAGGAGCCATCTTTGTCGCTCGCGAAGAACGTCGAATTCTTCCGCCATTTCCCAAAGCTGAATGGGTTCAATGGTTTGGGAATGGGAATTTACGGCAGAAGCGCCCCGCCCGCGGGGCGCAGTCCGCTGGTTGAGATCAGCGAGTTTGGCACCAACCCTGGTGCGCTCAAGATGTTCGCCTATGTGCCGGAGCCGCTGCCGCGCGCGCCTGCGCTGGTCGTCGTGCTGCATGGCTGCGGCCAGACCGCGGCGGCATACGATTTCGGCGCCGGCTGGTCGACGCTTGCGCGGCGCTACGGCTTTGCGTTGCTGATGCCCGAACAGCAGTCCGCCAACAACGCCAACACCTGCTTCAACTGGTTCAATCCGGGCGATGTCGCGCGCGGCCGCGGCGAGGCCGCCTCGATCCGGCAGATGGTCGCGCGCATGGTGGCCGATCACAAGATCGATCCCGGCCGCATCCATATCACCGGCCTTTCTGCCGGCGGCGCGATGACGTCGGTGATGTTGGCCGTCTATCCGGAAGTGTTCGCAGGCGGCGCGATCATCGCCGGCCTTCCCTATGGCATCGCCAGCAATGTTCGCGAGGCGCTCGGCGGCATGATGCAGTCGACATCGCGTCCCGCCGACAAACTGGGCGATCTCGTGCGCAAGGCCTCCAAGCACAAGGGGCCGTGGCCGAAAGTGTCGGTGTGGCACGGCAGCGCCGATCGCACCGTGAATCCCGGCAACGCCAACGAGATCGTCAAGCAATGGCTTGATGTCCATGGCCTGCCGTCCGCGCCGATGTCGGTCGCCGATGTCGACGGCCATCCGCGCGAGGTGTGGTGGAATGCCGACGGCGAGACCGTCGTCGAGTCCTACACCATTACCGATATGGCTCATGGCACGCCGCTGGGCCTCGCCGGCAATGACGAGCCCTACGGTGCGGAAGGCGCATTCCTGATCGAAGCGGGAATCTCGTCGTCCTATCACATCGCCAGTTTTTTCGGCCTCACCGCCCGCGTCATTCAGACGGACGAGACGGTCGAAGCAGCGGTGGCCTCCAAGATCGTCCCATCCGCTGCGACCGAGTCGCTGCAGTCGTCCGTTCTGGCCGCTACGCTCTGGTCGAAAACGCACAAGCCCGTTCGCCAGACCAAGCCGGTGCCGCACGAACCGAGGCGTCGCGGCATCGACGTCGGCGGCGTCATCACCCGCGCGCTCACCGCGGCAGGATTGATGAAGTAACCTGACGTCTTTCCCGTCGGGCGGCAGCTTTCAGCTCACATCTCGCCGGTGATGAACGGATTGGTCATCCGCTCCTGGCCGATGCTGGAGCCGGCGCCATGGCCGCAGATGAAGCCGACATCGTCGCCGAGCGGCAGCAGCTTGTCCTTGATGGAGCTGATCAGCGTGGCGTGGCTGCCGCCGGGCAAATCCGTGCGCCCGACTGAGCCGTTGAACAAGACGTCGCCGACATGGGCAAAGCGCAATTCCTTGTTGAAGAACACCACGCTGCCCGGCGAGTGGCCGGGGCAGTGCAGGATGTCGAAGGTGAGATCGCCGATCGAGACCTGATCGCCCTCGTCGAGCCAGCGGTCCGGTCCGAAGTTGCGCACACCGGTCATGCCGAAGCGCTCGCCGCTGCTCACGACGTTATCGAGCAGGTATTTGTCGGCGATATGCGGACCCTCGATCTTGACCTGCAGCGCATCGCGCAGCTCGGCGGCGCCGCCGACATGGTCGATGTGGCCGTGGGTAAGCCAGATTTTCTCCACCGTGACGCCGGTCTGCTTGATCGCCTCCAGAATCTTCGGAACGTCCCCGCCGGGGTCGATCACCACGGCCTTCTTGGAAGGCTCGTGCCAGATGATGGTGCAATTCTGCTCGAACAGCGTCACTGGCACGATCATCGCGCCGGCTTTGGCCTGGTTTCCAGCCTGGGTCTCGGTTTTGTCATCCATGGCAGGCACAATATTCCACCTTGAGAAGGGGTCAACACGGGCGGGAACGATATGTGGCCGGACTCCGGCCGTGATAGAGTTCCGCGGACTTGTATCTAGTGGCGAGCGCCGGAAATCGCACCGGTCAGATCGCGATTTCGGCCGGGATGTACCGTTCATGGACCAGCTCTCCAAAGACCATTCCTCCAAATCGCCGCCCGGCGGAATTCGCATCACGGCCCGCGCCTTGTTCGTCAGCGAGCGCCTCAATACGTCGGGTCTCGAACGTGGCGATGTCCTTTCCACGACACCGCTCGCGTTTCGCGTCAATGCGAATGGCGTCGCCATACTCTTCCGCTACGGCGTGGTGGTCCTGATCGGGCTGAATGCGCTGGAAGAGGAGGAATTCCTTCGCGGGCTCGAACATCGCATGACGGGGAAGTCTGAGCGACGTGACGAGGAAATCGCCATCATCGAGCTGGCTCCGGAACGGGAGGACCAGATCCCGCCCGGCGGACCGATCTGCCTGCAAAGCCTTTCGCCCGAGCGGCTGATCCTGATCGGCGAGGCACTGGCGAAGAGCGTCGTGCTGGCGCGGCATGAACGCGAGGTGGCCAGCGTCTTCGATACCACCGAACCTTTCGCGCGCGAACTTTCGCGCAGCGGTCGGATGCGCGGCAGCCGCCGCTCGATCCTGAAAAATATCGGCAACGCGCTGCTGGTGCGGCACCGGGTGTCGGGTCCGGTGGAAGTGGAAGAGAAACCCGACGTGCTCTGGGACAAGGCCCATCTGGAGCGGCTGTATGCCCGCCTGGAGGACGAGTACGAACTCAAGGAGCGCGCGGAATCGCTGAACCGCAAGCTCGCCGTGATCGCCGAGAGCGCGCAGGTGCTGACCGACATCATCGATACGCGACGTTCGCTACGGCTCGAAGTGATTATTGTGCTGCTGATCCTGTTCGAGGTGATCATCACGATCTATCAACTCGCCGTGGGTCGGCACGTTTAAGCTACGTTGTCCCGGCCACCAACTCTTGTGGTCCCGGCCCAAGGCCGGGACCACGCGTTGATGGAATGCAGCTGGCTTACCGCTTGATCTGCGCCCTCAGAGTATCTTCGACGACGCGGTCGAACGACGACGCCTTCGGCGGCGCCTTGGTGCGCTGGTCGGCGACGTATTTGTCGCGCTTGGCCACCAGCGCCGAGAGCTTTTCGTTGAGCGCCTTGCGCTGGTTCATCTGCTTGTCGACTTCCTCGCTGCGCTGCTCGGGCTTCAGGGCACGCAGATTGTCGGGCAGCTCTTCCTCCTTGATGGTGGAGAGCTTGCTGCGGCCGGCAAACACGTCGGCGACGAGATCGCCTTCGCCGGTGACGGCCTCCGACGTCGCCTTGGAGCGCTTGTTGATATAGCTCGCCATCTCGGAAGCCTGCGCGGGCGCGGCGGCGGCCACCTCGGACAATTGCTTGGTCTTGCCCTCGGTGCGCTTCTGCAGCTGTTTCGATCCGTAGGGGATCACCGTGCCGTTGATTTCGCGCTGCAGGATGATGATCTCCTCGTCATAGGGCGTCTCGATGACGACGACCTGGCCGCCGTCCTGCGGGATCGGGATGAAGCGGCCGTTGCCGTTCTGCGCGATATCGCGCCATACCCGTTCGGTGTCGCGGGCGTCGCCGGCCAGCACCGCGTTGACGATGATGTCTCTCTGCTTGGCCACTTTGAGCGTGACCGGATATTTGGTGTCCTGCGCGTAATCCATGTGCGGCGGCGCGTCGCCGACCAGGAACACAATCCGCCTGGCATCGCCGCCGGATGTCCATTGCAGCTTGTTGACGGCGACATCGAGCGCTTCGTTGACGCTTTCCGGCCAGTCGCCGCCGCCGCGCGCTTTCAGTTCGAGCAGGCGGGCGTAGAGATCCTGGATGTCGGTGGTGAGGTCGACCTTCTGGGTGACGTATTCGTCGCCGATGTCGCGATAGGCGATCAGGCCCATGCGGATGTCGGCGTCGGGATTGGAATCGACGATCGCGGTCGCGATCGACCAGATCTTGCGCTTGGCGCCGTCGATCAGGGCGCCCATCGAACCGGTGGTGTCGAGCACGAAAGCCACTTCGACGGCAGGCTTTGCGATGGCCGATGACAGGCTGGATGACAGCGACAGGGCGGTGAGGGCCAAGGCAAAGGCAAAGGCGGATGGTGCGATGCGCGGCATCGTTGGATCTCCTCCAGCGTCTTGTCCCTCGGAAGCAGGATGTCCCTTGGCTTCGCGGTGCATCGAGGTCACAAAAAAGGCTGGCTACGAACAAATTTATGGCCGGCTTCATGCCGGACTTGGCATCGCTGCTTCGTGGTCGCAATGAAATCGGATAGGGTTCACGACATGGAATCATCCGTCCGCCAGATCAGCATCGTGCCGCCACTGGACCGCCGCCAGTCGGAGACGGCGCTGGCGATCGCGCGCGGCACGGCGCGGCTGCTGCGCTCGCTCGGCTTCTCCTGCATCAGCGAATTGCCGCTGCCTTCGGGGCGGCGCGCCGACCTGGTGGCGCTGAACGACAAGGGCGAAATCTGGATCGTCGAGATCAAATCGTCACTGGAGGATTTGCGCGCCGACCAGAAATGGCCGGACTACCGGATGCATTGCGACCGGCTGTTCTTCGCCTTCACGCAGGATCTGCCCTGCGAGATTTTTCCCGAAGACGCCGGATTGATCATTGCCGACGCCTACGGCGCGCATCTGCACTGCGAAGCGCCGGAGCATCGCTTGCCGGCCGCGACGCGCAAATCCATGACGGTGCGGTTTGCGATGGCGGCGGCGCAACGGATCAACCGCCTGGTCGATCCGCAGGGGCATGGGGAGTTTTAAAAGCTGCTACGAGTGCAGGTTCTTCACCCGCCCCTCGAGGGGGCGGGTCGACGCGCGTGCAAACGCGCGGCGGGGCGGGGTGACAGGCTCTCCACGCATGCTCTGTTGGCTGTGGGGCGATGGTCTCTCCGCATCGAACAGTGCCCGAGTGGAGAAATCACCCCACCCCGTCTCGCATTTCGCTTCGCTCAATACGAGCCGACCCGCCCCCTCAAGGGGCGGGTGAAGCAAAACGACTACCGAGGTGCGCGTTTCGCCAGAATCCGCTGCAGCGTCCGCCGGTGCATGTTGAGCCGGCGCGCGGTTTCCGAGACGTTGCGGTTGCACATTTCGTAGATGCGCTGGATGTGTTCCCAGCGCACGCGATCCGCCGACATCGGGTTCGACGGCAGTTCGGATTTGTCGGTGCCACTGGCAAGCAAAGCCGCGACCACGTCGTCGGCGTCGGCGGGCTTGGAGAGATAATCCACCGCGCCCATCTTCACCGCGGTCACGGCGGTGGCAATGTTGCCGTAGCCGGTCAGCACGATGGCGCGAGCTTCCGGCCGCTTGCGCTTCAGCGCCGAGACCACGTCGAGGCCATTGCCGTCGCCGAGCCGCAGGTCGACCACGGCGAAGGCCGGCGCGGCCTTGTTGATCTGCGCCAGTCCGTCAGCCACTGTGTCGCATGACGTGACGGCGAAACCTCGGGTTTCCATTGCGCGCGACAGCCGCTCCAGAAACGGCTTGTCGTCTTCCACGATCAGCAGCGAGCGGTCGGCAAGATCGGTCAGTTCGGCGATGGCGTTCAAGACAGGGTCCCCATGGGGTTGCGATTTATAGGCAGTAGAGCATATGGCGTGGCCATATTGCACTGCCAAGGCCCTGCGGTGTCCTGTCCTGCCTTACCTCAATCCGCCGGCTGGCCCGGCTTTTCCTCGGCCTCGAAGCGGGCGCGTGGCCAGACGATCTGCACCACGGCGCCGTGATCGGGAAAGGTCCGGTTCGAGAACGATACCCGGGCACCGGTGCGCTCCAGCAGCGTGCGGGCAATGAACACGCCAAGGCCCAGCCCGGTGCGTTCGCGATGAGCCTCATCGGCGCTGCGGCGCCTTGATAAATAGGGTTCCCCGATCCGCTTCAGCATGTCGGGCGCGATGCCTGGCCCGTCGTCGGAAATGACGATCTCGACCGTATCCGCGTTCCACCAGGCGTTCACTTCCACCGTGGTCCGGGCGAAATCGACGGCGTTTTCCAGGATGTTTCCGACGCCGTAGAGGACGGCCGGGTTACGCGCGACGACCGGTTCGCGCGTGGCTGCGACAGCTAGCCGCACCTTGATGGCGACGCCGAAATCGCGGTGCGGCGCCACCGCTTCCTCGATCAGCGTCGACAGCTTCATGCGGTCGAACGGCGCGCCGGAAGAGGACAATTGGGTTATCTTGGCCAGGATGTCGCGGCAGCGCTGCGCCTGCTCGCGCAACGTTTTCATGTCGGATGCCATCGGGTTGTCGGCATCGATGGTCTTTTCCAGTTCGCGCGAAATCAGGAAGATGGTCGCCAGCGGCGTGCCGAGTTCATGCGCGGCGGCAGCTGCCAGCCCGTCGATCTGGGTCAGATGCTGCTCGCGCGTCAGTACCAGTTCGGTTGCTGCCAGCGCATCGGAGAGCTTTCGCGCTTCCTCGGCGGCCTGCGACGCATAGAGGCTGGTGACGCCGATCGCGAGCACGATCGAGAACCAGACCCCGAGCAGGTAGATCGGCGGCAGCACCAGCGGGTCTTCGCTGTCCCAGGGCAGCGGCAGATGAAAGAACACCAGCGCCGAGGCGCAGGCGACGGCGAGCAGGCCGAGCCCGATCGTCAGGCGGAGCGGAAGCACCGTCGCCGAGATCAGGACCGGGGCGAGGAACAGGAACGAGAACGGGTTCTGCAATCCCCCGGTCAGGAACAGCAGCGCCGCCAACTCGACGATGTTGAGCGCCAGCAGTCCCGCGGCATGGAACGGTTCCAGCCGCTGCATCGGGTTGAAGGCGATCTGCAGTGCGAGATTGAGCAGCGCCGAGACGCCGACGACGGCGACGCAGCCAACGACGGAAAAGTCGAATTCCAGCCCCTGCGCCACGATGAAGATCGCGGTGAGCTGACCGAGCGCCGCCAGCCAGCGCAGCCGGAGAATGGTGTCGAGGCGGACATAGCGCTGCGGCAGGCGGAAATCGGAGTCGGCGAAGTCGGACATGGCGCGAGTTTAGCTGCGTGGGGGCGCGATCACAAATTGGCGGGGTCATTCGGTTGGTAAGGGGGCCTGCATGGTTCGAGACGCCGCTTCGCGGCTCCTCACCATGAGGTTCTCTGACCTCACCCTGAGGAGGCGCGAACGCGCCGTCTCGAAGGATGAAAGCCCGTCTGCTGCCCAGGGGACAAAGCCTTGCACTATCAGCCCCGATGGCCCAATGAACGTCCCGAAATGGTCAACAGCGACGCCACGCCAGCGCAGCCGGCCGGGGCCGGGCCGGAAAGCTCCGCCGCGATCGACGTCGCGCACCTGATAAAACTCTACAAGACCAACCGTGCGGTGGACGACGTCTCGTTCCGGATCGCGCGCGGCAGCATCACCGGGCTGCTCGGCGGCAACGGCGCCGGCAAGACCACGACCATTGCGATGATCATGGGACTGGTGCTGCCGACATCCGGCCGCGTCCAGGTGCTGGGCCATCCGATGCCCGAGCAGAGCGCCGAGGTGCTCGACCGGATGAATTTCGAGAGCCCCTATGTCGACATGCCGATGCGGCTCACGGTGCGGCAGAACCTGACGATCTTCGGCAAGCTCTATGCGGTGGAGAATTTGCGCGAGCGCATCGACCAGCTTGCCGCCGATCTCGACCTCAAGGATTTCCTCGACCGCGCAAATGGCAAACTCTCGGCCGGGCAGAAAACCCGTGTCGCGCTGGCGAAGGCCCTGATCAACCAGCCGGAGTTGCTGCTGCTCGACGAGCCGACGGCCTCACTCGATCCGGATACGGCGGACTGGGTACGGCAGCATTTGCAGGATTACCGCAAGGCCCATGACGCCACCATCCTGCTGGCGTCGCACAACATGCTGGAAGTGGAGCGGCTGTGCGACCGCGTCATCATCATGAAGCGCGGCCGGATCGAGGACGACGACAGCCCCGACCAGATCCTGGTGCGCTATAACCGGGCGACGCTGGAAGAGGTGTTCCTCGACGTCGCGCGCGGGCGGGTGCGGGAGGCCGCGCCATGACCCCCATCGCGCTCAGGAACGCCAATCATCGCGGGATTTCCGCGCACCGCATCCACGCCATGGTGCTGCGCTACTGGTATCTCCTGATGTCGTCGTGGCCGCGGCTATTGGAGCTGATCTACTGGCCGGCGCTGCAGATCATCACCTGGGGTTTCCTGCAGAACTACATCGCGCAGAACGACAGTTTCTTCGCGCGCGCCGGTGGCACGCTGATCGGCGCGGTCATCCTGTGGGACATCCTGTTCCGTGGCCAGCTCGGCTTTTCGATCTCGTTTCTCGAGGAAATGTGGGCGCGCAACCTCGGCAACCTGATGATGAGCCCGCTAAAGCCGATCGAATTCCTGATCTCGCTGATGATCATGAGCCTGATCCGGCTCGCGATCGGCGTGATCCCGATGACGCTGCTGGCGCTGTTCTTCTTCGATTTCAATTTCTTCGCGATCGGGCTGCCGCTGATTGCGTTCTTCTGCAACCTGATCTTCACCAGCTGGTCGGTCGGGATTTTCGTTTCCGGCCTGGTGCTGCGTAACGGCCTCGGCGCCGAGAGCATCGTATGGACGCTGATGTTCGGCCTGATGCCGCTGGCCTGCGTCTATTATCCGGTCTCGGTGCTGCCCGGCTGGTTGCAAGCCATCGCCTGGATGCTGCCGCCGACCTACGTGTTCGAAGGGATGCGGTCGCTGCTGATCGACCATGTGTTCAGGGCCGACCTGATGCTCTGGTCGCTCGGCATCAATGCGGTGCTGTTCGCTGCCTCCTTTGCCAGCTTCCTTGCTCTTTTACGCAGCGCCAAGCACCACGGGTCTTTGCTCGGTGGTGGTGAATAAGTCGCGAATTCCCGTGCTTTTCCGGGTTTTTGGACCGTTTGGCCGGCCTGCGTCACCAATCGATCCATTGACGCATTATTACGCATTCTGCACTATGCTGCGACGCAAACAGAGGTCAGAAAAACATGCCCATTGGTGAGTTTGGCGGCGCACCGCCCCTGGTAGCCGAAGGCAGTCCGGCGCTCACGACGCCGATGTACTGGATGTACGAAATGGGCCACGCGTCGCTCAACCCGGCACGCGCGGTGACCGACGCGACCAAGATATTGTTTCAGAATCCGTTGAATCCCTGGTCGCATACCCAGTTCGGCAAATCGATCGCCGCTGGCTGCGAGCTGTTCGAACGTACCACCCGCCGCTACGGCAAGCCGGAATGGGGTCTCGATACCACCGAGGTCAACGGCGTTCGCACGCCGGTCGAAGTCCGCTCGATCTGGGAAAAGCCGTTCTGCCGACTGCTGCATTTCGATCGCAAGCTGACCCGGCCGCTGCGCAACCCGCAGCCGCGGGTGCTGATCGTGGCGCCGATGTCCGGCCATTACGCGACGCTGCTGCGCGGCACGGTCGAGGCGTTCCTGCCAACGCATGAAGTCTACATCACCGACTGGACCGACGCGCGCATGGTCCCGCTCACCGAGGGCCGCTTCGATCTCGACGACTATGTCGATTACGTCATCGAGATGCTGCAGACGCTCGGCGGCAACATGCATGTGATCGCGGTGTGCCAGCCTTCGGTGCCGGTGGTAGCGGCGGTGTCCGTGATGGAAGCCGCGCGCGATCCCTTCGTGCCGCTGTCGATGACGCTGATGGGCGGCCCGATCGATACCCGCCGCAATCCGACCTCGGTGAACAATCTGGCGGCGGAGCGCGGCATCGAATGGTTCCGCAACCATGTCATCACCAAGGTGCCGTTCCCGCATCCCGGCGTGATGCGCGACGTCTATCCGGGATTCCTGCAGCTTTCGGGCTTCATCACCATGAATCTCGATCGCCACACCGATGCGCACAAGGCCCTGTTCAACAATCTGGTGAAGGGCGACGGCGACATGGTCGACAAGCACCGCGAGTTCTACGATGAATACCTCGCGGTGATGGATCTGACGGCGGAGTATTACCTGCAGACCGTTGATGTCGTGTTCGTGAAGCACCTTCTGCCGAAAGGCGAGATGACTCATCGCGGCAAGCCGGTCGATCCGTCGCAAATCCGCCGCGTGGCGCTGATGACGGTGGAAGGCGAGAACGACGACATCTCGGGAATTGGCCAAACCGAAGCGACACACGCGCTTTGTCCTGCGATTCCGGAACATCGTCGCGTGCATTACGTCCAGAAGGGCGTCGGACATTACGGCGTGTTCAACGGATCGCGATTCCGCTCGGAGATTGTTCCGCGGATCTCCGATTTCATGATGACGGCGGCCAGTACCAAGCCGAAACTGGTTTCGGCGGCCGAATAATGCCGACGGGGCCCGGGAATCGGGGGTCCCGATAAGCCGCTGAATAGATTCAAACATTCCCGTTTTGGGCCGAATCAAGGGGTGAGTTCAGACTCACTCCTTGAGGGCGTTTTTGGCCCCCGGTTCCATCAGAAAATTAAGGTTCCAGCCCCTGCCGGTAGGGGTCATTTGGCGTTAAGCCCCTGTATATTGGGCAAATGATTTGTTTTTCCGCCGAGCAATTTCAATGAGATTCCCTTGGCGTCGGATATGGCAGAATCCGGGCGAACTCCTACTCCCCGGACTCCAAGACATGGCTACTCGCGCCCTCCTTTATCGGCGGCCCGCCGAACCCGCGACCATTTTGGTCAAGCACGGCTCGCAAGTGTTTGCGATCAGGCTGCGCCGGCATCGCCGCGCGCGGCGATACACGTTGCGCATCCATCCCACCGACCGCGAAGCCATCCTGACCATGCCGCCGCGCGGCACGCTCGTGGAAGCCAGGGACTTTGCGCGGCTTCATGGCGGCTGGATCGCCGCGCGTCTCGGCCGCTTGCCGAAGGCTGCACCATTCCAGGCTGGAACGGTCATCCCGTTGCGCGGCGTGCCACACAAAATCGTGCATCGCGCCGGCGAGCGCGGCACGGTGTGGACTGAAACCCGCGACAGCGGCGACAAAATACTGTGCGTGGCCGGCGACGTCGAGCACATGGACCGACGTGTCCACGACTTTCTCAAGCGCGAAGCGCGCAAGGACCTGCACAAGGCCTCGCTGGCCTATGCGGCCGAACTCGGCGTGCGGGTGCGGCGGGTGTCGATCCGCGACCAGTCGAGCCGCTGGGGATCGTGCACCTCGGCCGGATCGCTGTCCTATTCCTGGCGGCTGATCCTCGCGCCGCCCTTTGTGCTGGACTATCTCGCCGCCCATGAAGTGGCGCATCTTGTCGAGATGAACCACTCGCCGCGGTTCTGGCGGGTCTGCGCCCGCATCTGCAGCCATGTCGAGCGCGCCAAGCGTTGGCTCGATACCCACGGCAACGATCTGCATCGCTACGGGGTCGAAGACTAGGACTTCGGCCCGGTCTATCCCGCGCCGTGGCAACTCATCCGGCCATAAAAGAACGCTCGCGCCGAACCGATGCGTTCAGCGTCGTTGTCGCGCGCCTTCTCCGTAGAGTTACGGGCCTGCAAATTAACGGGCCGGAGATCAATCGACGGGTAGCCTGTGTCATTGAGATGGCCACCGTTTCATGCATGACGGCGGCCAGATGATGGTCTCGACGTATCGATCGCGTCGAGGCGATTTTGCGTAATTGACGGGTTCGGGGTCACCCAAACCACGGGTGTGCCCGCCATGAGTATCCGCGTCCGGCTGCTGCTACTGATCCTTGGAACCCTGCTCGTGCCGGCCATTCTTGTCGGCGAACGATATTACCAGGATCGAAGCAAAGAGATCTCGGCTGCGGTCAGCGGCCTGGCGACGACCGCGCGCGGCATTGCGACGAGCATCGACGCCAAGGTCCAAGGGACGACCCAGCTCCATTTCGGTCTGTCCCGGGCGCGTGACCTCGACAGCCGCGACAAGGCTGCCTGCTCGAAATTTCTCACCGAAGTTCTCGAGAAGAACCCCGATTTTACCGGCATCCTGACCATCAAGCCCGATGGCAGCCTGTTCTGCGACTCCCTTAACACCGGGCGGGTCCTCGACTTGCGCGATCGCGGCTACTTTCAGCGTGCGCTGAAAAACCCCGATACGGTGGCGATCGAGCCGGCATTCGGCCGGCTGACCGGGGCGGCCGTGCTCCAGATTGCCTATCCCGCCTACGACGAATCGCGGCAATTGCGGTTTGTCCTGCTGGCTTCGCTCGACCTCAACCGGCTGATGAAGGATCAGCTCCAGAACTTGCCGCCGGGTGTCGAGTTTCTGCTGGTTGATGACAAGGGCACCATTTTCGTTCGGTCGCCGGCGCCGCATCGGGCCGAGGAACAGGCCGGCGCTTCTATCGCAAATTCTGCCCGGCACCGGCTTGCGCTGGAAAGCGCCGCCACCACCAGAGAGCTGGCGCGTCATGGTGGGGACGCCGAAGTCTGGGCAACGGCCCATACGATTGCCGTCGGGGGCGTCGGGTTGCATGTGCTGCTGGGCCGTTCGAAGTCCGAGCTTGTCGCAGCCGCAGAGCGGCGTCTTGCCGAAGACATGGGCGCGCTCGCGATTCTGTCGATCGTGCTGTTTGTCGGCGTGGGCCTGTTCGCCGAATTCGGCATCCGCTCGCAGATCGGACGTATCGCGAAGATGGCACAGCGCCTGGGCGCCGGCGATCTCACGGCGCGTGTCGCGCCGCCCTATCCCGGCGGCGAATTCGGCAGCCTGATGACTGTCCTGAACCATACGGCCTCGTCGCTCGAACTGCAGCGTCGCGACATCGAGGAGCTCAATCAAAAACTGCGGCAGGCGCAGGAACTGGAGGCGCTCGAGAAGCAACGTCTCGACGTCGCCGTGAACAACATGGCGCAGGGGCTGATCCTCTACGATGCTTCGGAACGCGTCGTGATCTGCAACCGGCAATTCACGAAAATGCTGGGCATGTCGCCGCTGATCGTCAAACCCGGTTGTACCTTCCGCGAGGCGATCGCGCATCGCAGGGAAACCGGCTCGCTCGACACCGACGTCGAGGAATACCGCACGACCTTCCTCCGCAACATCGCCGCCGGAAACCATTCACCGATCGTATCGACCATGTCGGATGGGCGGTCGATCCAGATCGTCGGCAAGGGGATCGAGGGCGGCGGCTGGGTTGCCACGGTGGAGGATATCACCGAACGCAAGCGGGTCGAGAACCGCATTGCGCACATGGCGCATTACGATGCGCTGACCGATCTGCCGAACCGCGTGCTATTCCGCGAACGCCTTGACCATGAGCTGAAGAACCTCTCGCCCGGCCGGCAACTGGCCGTGCTGTATATCGATATCGATGAATTCAAGCGCATCAACGATTCGCTCGGACACCCCGTGGGGGATGAACTCCTCAAGGCCGTGGCCGGTCGACTGGGCTCCTGTGTCGCGGCCGGCGATGTCGTCGCCCGGCTGGGCGGCGACGAATTCGCGATCATCCAGGCCGCGATCGAACGGCCAGCCGACACCATGGACCTGATCACCCGAATCTACCAGGCGATCCGGGAGCCCTATGAGTGCTTCGGGCATCTCTTGACGACCGACGCCAGCATCGGGATCGCACGGGCGCCGCAGGAAGGCACCGATCTCGATCATTTGCTCAAGAACGCCGATTTGGCCATGTATGAGGCCAAGGCCGACGGGCGCCGGACCTATCGCTTCTTCGAACCGGGCATGGGTGCCCGCATGCACGCCCTGCGCATGCTGGAGCTGGATCTCCGGCAGGCGATCGCCGACGGCGGGTTTGAGATCGTCTATCAGCCGCTGGTCAACATCGGCGATACCAGGGTGACAGGTTGCGAGGCCCTGCTGCGCTGGCGTCACCCGCTGCGCGGCATGATCTCGCCGGTCGAATTCATCCCGGTGGCCGAGGATACCGGAATGATCAACGAACTCGGCGATTGGGTGTTGAACAAGGCCTGTTCGGAAGCGGCTTCCTGGCCTGACGACGTCAGGGTGGCCGTCAACGTCTCGCCGGTCCAGTTCCGCAACCCGGCGTTTTCGCTCAAGGTCGCGGCGGCGTTGGCGAATTCGGGCCTGCCGGCCCGGCGGCTGGAACTGGAGATCACCGAAGCGGTTCTCATTCGCGATGACGACGCAGCGCTTGCCATGCTCTATTACCTGCGGGGACTTGGCGTCCGCATCGCGCTGGACGATTTCGGCACGGGCTACTCGTCGCTGAGTTATCTGCAGCGCTTCCCGTTCGACAAGATCAAGATCGACCGTTGCTTTATCAAGGAAGTCGCCGAGCCGGACGGGTCGGCCTGTATCGTGCGGGCGATTGTCAACATCGCCGCCGCGCGCCACATGACGACGACTGCCGAGGGCGTCGAAACCGAAGCGCAGCTCGACGCGTTGCGCGGGCTCGAATGCACGGAAATGCAGGGCTATCTGTTCAGCAAACCGCTGCCGGCTGCTGATATCCAGGCCATGCTGACGCCTGATCGCCGGCGGATTGCCGACACGGCCTGAGCGCGAGGGCCGGGTTAGGCCTGGGCTACCTTCCGAACAACCGATCCACCAGCCAGCCATCCAGTCCGGCGTCCGGCTCGGGACGCGCATTTGGATTGGGCGGCGGCGCGGAAGTGCGCGTCGATGGCGGTCGATACGCACCTGGCGACGCCGGCGCGGATGGCGGAGGCGGCGGGCTGGCTTGCGACGCCGTCTGGAACAGGTTCGACATGAAGCCGCCGCGCTGTGAATTCGGCAGGGTCGCCACAGCAACGCCCTGGTGCGCCGTGCGCATGAAGCGGGTCCACACTTCCACCGGCAGGCCGCCGCCGGTCGCCTTCTTGGTCGGCGAATTGTCGTCATTGCCGAGCCAGACGCCGGTGACGAGGTTCGCGGTGTAGCCGATGAACCAGGCGTCACGGAAATCCTGGCTGGTGCCGGTCTTGCCGGCGGCCATCCAGCCTGGAATCTCCGCCTTGCGCGCGGTGCCGGAGAGCAGGGTCTCCTGCATCATTCTGTTCATCATCGCGACGTGCTGCGGACCGATCACCGGACTGAGCTGGTCCGGTTGCCGGGCGTAGAGCAGCTTGCCTTCATTCGTGCGGATCCTGGTCACGACGTGCGGGGAGACGCCGAGGCCGCCATTGGCGAACGGCGCGTAGGCGCCGACCAGTTCGATGACCGAGACTTCCGAGGTGCCGAGCGCGATCGAGGGATTGGCCTCGAGTTTCGACGAGATGCCGAGCCGGTGCGCGGTCCGCACCACGTTCTTCGGCCCGACCTCGAGGCCAAGCCGCACGGCGACCGTGTTGAGCGACATCGCCAGCGCCTGCGTCAGCGTCACCGCGCCGAAATATTCATGGGTGTAGTTCTCCGGCCGCCAGCCCTTCAGGTCGAGCGGCGCGTCCTGGCGGATGGTTTCCGGCGTCAGGCCGCCTTCGATCGCGGTGAGGTAGATGAACGGCTTGAACGCCGAGCCGGGCTGTCGCTTGGCCGTCACCGCGCGGTTATACTGGCTGTCAGCATAGTTCCGCCCGCCGACCATGGCGCGCACCGCGCCCTCCGGCGTCATCGCCACCAGCGCGCCCTGTGAGACGTTGAATTTCACGCTCTTGGCCGCCAGTTCGTCGATGATGGCGGCTTCCGCCACGCTTTGCAGTTTCGGATCGATCGTGGTTTCGACCACGATGCTCTGGTCGATCTGGCCGACCAGGTCGTCGAGCACCTCGCCGATCCAGTCGGCGACGTAATTGAGCGTGCCGGCGCCGGCCGGCTTCACCTTGTAGGCGGCGTGGCCGATCGAGGCTTTTGCCTGCGCATCGCTGATGAACTTGGCCTCCACCATCGCCGCGAGCACGATTTGCGCCCGCGCTTCCGCGCCTTCCGGATTGCGGTTCGGCGCCAGCCGCGACGGTGATTTGACGAGGCCTGCCAGCATCGCGGCCTCCGCGATCGTGACGTTCTTGGCGGGTTTGCCGAAATAACGCTGCGCCGCGGCCTCGACGCCATAGGCGCCGGAGCCGAAATAGACGCGGTTGAGGTAGAGCTCGAGGATTTCGTTCTTGGAATGCTTGCGCTCCAGCCACAGCGCGAGCTCTAATTCCTGCAGCTTGCGCGCCATGGTGCGTTCCTGGGTCAGGAACAGGTTTTTTGCGAGCTGCTGCGTCAGCGTCGAGCCGCCTTGCGAGACGCCGCGATGCGAGATGTTGGCGACCACGGCGCGCGCGATGCCGACGGGGTCGATGCCGTAATGCGCATGGAAGCGGCGGTCTTCGATGGCGATGAAAGCGTTCGGCAGATAGGGCGGCAGATCCTTCAGCGCGACATTGGAGCCGGGCGCTTCGCCGCGTGATGCCAGCAGGCTGCCATCAAGGCCCACGATCTGGATGGTCGGCGGCCGTTTTGGGATTTCCAGTGACTGGATCGCCGGCAGATGCGCGCCGACCCAGATCACGACGCCGACGACCGCGATCGCCGCCCACAGGCCGAGCACTGCGCCCCAGTAGATCAGCCGGCCGAAGCGGAACCGGCCGCGCGATTTTGCGCGCCGCTTGGCGCCGCTCTTGGCGCTGTTCTTGGGCGCGGGCGGCTTGCGCTCGCGCCGCGGCGGCTCGTCGTCGTCCTCTTCGGGCTTGCGCTTGGCCACTGGCTTCTTCGGCCTCTCGTCGTCGTCCGAGGCGGCCGGGATACGATCCTCCGGAGAGAGGCGCAGTTCGGCGAGTGCTGCCGGAAGCCCGAACCGCGGCTCCTGGCGTCCGCCGCTCTTTTTCCGTCCCCACGCCATCACAAACGCCGCTCGCACCAGCCCCGCCGCAAATTACGGGGGGCTGTTTAAGGGTCGGTTACGAAAAGGTTAACGCGGGATTAGGAGGTGGGGCGGCGCGTGTTAGGATTGGTAAAGTATGGCATGCACCAGGAGGAATTTTCGCCATGGGCCACATCGATCCGACCAAGGAGGTGTTTGCGCAATTCCGCGCCAATGACCGGCCGGGGCCGATCCACATGCTCAATCTGGTGCGGCTACGCGCCGAGGCCGCCTATCCCGACGGCCGGAAGGCGACCGGTGCGGAGGCCTACGCCGCCTATGGGCGCGACAGCGGCCCGGTGTTCGAACGGCTCGGCGGCCGCATCGTCTGGCAGGGCCGGTTCGAGCTGATGCTGATCGGGCCGCCGGAGGAACGCTGGGACCATTGCTTCATCGCCGAATACCCAAGTGTCGCCGCGTTCGCCGAGATGATCCGCGATCCGGTCTACCGGGAAGCCGTGAAACACCGCCAGGCCGCGGTGGAGGATTCGCGCCTGATCCGGCATGCGGTATTGCCGATCGGAAAGACGTTCGGGGAGATACCGGAGTAAGACGGTGTCGTAGGATGGGTGGAGCGAAGCGATACCCATCATCTCTCCGCGCAACGAATTGATGCGTTTCGCTGCGCTCTACCCATCCTACGAAAAATCGGCGGCCTCCGAAGAGACCGCCGACCGCTTCTTCCGCCGATCGTTTCGATTGGGTCGCCGGGCCTAGCCCGCCGGGCCCTTGTCCTCGAGGATCGGGCCGAACAGTTCCCAACGCTCGCCGTTGAACTTCATCATCTGCAACTGCTTGTTGACGCGATAATCGTCCGGCGTGGTGTTGGCGACAATGCCCGGGAGGTTCAGATCGAGCTCGACATTCTTGAGGCTGGTCGCCACCTTCATGACGTTCTCGCGGGTCAGATTGTCGCCGCACGCCTTGAGTACGTGGATCAGCAACTGCGTGGTCGAGTAGCCGTAGGAGTTGAAGCTCGAATCCTTGTCGCCGTCCGGATAGTATTTTGCCATGAACTCGAAATACTTCTTCATGCCCGGATCGTCCTTCCAGGTCGGATCGAGCGGATCCTTGCCGTAGTTGACGCTGATCACGCCCTTGGAGGCCTCGAGCCCCGCCGGCTTCATCACGGCGCCGACCGAGGTGGCGTTGATGTCGAGGATGTGCACCGGCTTCCAGTTCAGCTCATAGATCTTCTTGATCGCCTGCGCCGCCTGCTTGGGCGTGGTCGCCGAGAAAAACAGGTCCGCGCCGGCATCCCTGATCTTGAGGATCTGCGAATCGATGGTCGGATCGGCGACTTCGTAGGACGCTTCCGCCACGATCATCTTCGCGGCTTTATCGCCGAGTCCGGCCTTGATGCCGTTCAGGTAATCCTTGCCGAGGTCGTCATTCTGGTAGAGCACGCCGATCTTGGCGTTCGGATGTTCCTTGATGATGTACTGGCCGTAGATGCGCCCTTCGACGAAGTAGTTGGGGTTGAAGCCCATCGTCCACGGAAAATTCTTCGGGTCGGTGAACTTCGAGGCGCCGGTGGCGGCGAACAGCTGCGGCACTTTCTTGGCATTGAGATATTTCTGGACGGCGGCGTTCGAGGGCGTGCCGAGCAGCTGGAACGTGAGCAGCACCTCGTCGCTCTCGACCAGCTTGCGGACCTGCTCGACCGCTTTCGGCGGCGAATAGGCGTCGTCATACTGGATCAGATTGATCTTGCGGCCGTTCACGCCGCCCTGGTCGTTGATCATCTTGATATAGGCGGCCTGGGTCTTGCCGATCGTGGCATAGGCGGAGGCCGGCCCGGAGAATGGATTGGTCTGGCCGATCTTGATCTCGGTATCGGTCGCGCCGGTGTCGTATTTCTTCTGCGCGGAAGCCGTCGAGACCGAGAGCGCCAACGCGAGCGCCGCGCCGGTGGCCAGATGGAAAATACCCTTCCTCATTATACTGTGTTCCCTCATGTGTTTATGATTGGCGCTGATCGTGCCGCAGGCCGGTCCGGCCGCACGGCTATCGTCGCTGCCATGATAGTGGCGGATCGCTTGCTGCAACGCAAGATGAGCAATGCTGAATTGGTGAGCGGATTCGGTCGACGAAAGTAGGGTGCAAGCGCGGTCGCAAGGCAGGGATAAGCGGCGCCGGTATTCGTGCCGCACGGATAACATAACCCGATGCCACCGCTCTCCGTGTGGCGTTATCTCTTCTGTGTGTCAGCGGTGGGGTCCGGACAGGGCTGCAAAAGATGGAAGCCTATCTCGTGCCCTTTGTGCGTGGTAAACAACAGGCCGCCCCATCCCGCGACGTCGGTCGGCGGTGTGTTGCCATAGGGTTCTATCGTGCCTCGATCCGCGCCCGACCAGATCTGCACCAAGGCGCCATCCCCGACCTGATAAACGCCGGTTCTTCCGAAAACCAGAACGTCGGCGCCGTCCGGCGCCGCATAAACCGGAACGGGGCCGCGCTCGTCGATATCTGCCAGCTTCACGAGCCTGTATTTGCCATCGTCCGCGCGGACCTCAAAAAGGGTGCTTGACGACACGAGGAACGATCGCCCGAGTTTGGCTACGTCGTAGACCATCGCAGTCTTGAAGTCGGCCTTGGCAATGGTATGCACTTGCTCGCCGTCATAGCCGGATAGACGATGACCGGCGTCGATAAACAGGGCGAGTCCAAGGCTGTCGGCATCGCCAAGGAATGTCTTCAAGCCGCCGGGCAGGGGAGCGATCTTTCCTGCGCGCAGTTCCTCTGTCACCTCGTACGTGAACGCGTTTTGGCCGCAAAAGAACATGCGCCTCGCGGCGGTGCTATATCGCCCGCAGCTACTGGCGCGACGGATCGTGGACACCTTGTCGCGCGGCTGTTCGCGGCTATGAATGCCGAACAGCCATCGAATGACCCTGTCCCACACGTCGCTGGGTGGGCTGTCTTCAACGATCTGCACGATGGCCGTGGCCCGCCATCGGCCGTCTGCCTGCTCGACATGCACCGCATTTTCATAGTCGTCACCGACGACATAGAGCCACCCCTTGTCGCGCGTTTCGTGGATCGCATTGAAGCCGCCAAAGCGGCCACGATCCAAATCCGCGACCTTGGTCGCTGCATGCTGCGGTGTGAGGATTGTAAGCGAGCGCCCATCCAGCAAGGCCGTCACGCCCAAACCTGGCAGGTCGGTTACGACGCTCAGCCGCATATCTTCGGCCGGCAGTTCCACAAGCGCACCGCCTTGGAGAAGATAGGTGGTGGAATTACCGACCATGTCCGGCGGAGCGAATACGGTTGGGCGCCTGCCCTGTTCCGAGGCGTGCTGCAGGCGCCACTTGGTTGCCGAGAGCACAAAGCCGTCGAGAACAGTGCTCCAGGTAACGAAGAACGGGTCGCCGAGCCGCGTCTGCAGGCTGGGGTCAACCTCCGCGATAGCCCCCTTTTCGTCCTGCTCAAGCAGCGAATGTCGCGACTGTAGCCTGTGGGAATCGACAAGCTGGTAGGATCCTCCCAGTAGAAGCGATCTCCCGGATCGCCCCACGGCGGCAGGAGGGCTCGCACCAAGCATGTTGCGAGGCCCCACCAGTTCGTAATTTTCCGAAAACGACCAATAGAGGTCGTGATTATACTTCCCACCGTCGAGCCTACCGACCGTGTGCGGATGATACGCGAGCGGATACCGCGCTCCGTTGGCCAGCGAGAAAATATTGGGCGTCTTGGGGAGGGGCTCCTGCGAATCGAGCTTGCGAGCTAGATCAGCGGCGTCGGAGGCAGCCACGACAGGAACGGGGCGGACGCAGTAACTCGACTTGGCCTCCGCAGCGCCCAATGAAAACATCGTGGCCGTAATCGCCCGAGTGAACAGCAATTGCCAGCGTGCGATGCGTAACGCCGCTCGTGAATTGTTCATGCCGCTTCGCTTCCATCGGTGACGCATCCCGATAAAGGATATCATACGGTAGAATACAAGTACGGGTGGTGCGATCTCATCGCGCGGACATTGTTAGACATCTGCTACCGCAGATCGCGCAGGACGCGGACGCGCGTTAAGCCGCGATTAAGGCTGGAGGCGACCAGTAGACTGCATAAAAAATGCAATGGCTGGCGTCGCAAAGCGCCAACCATCGCCCTTTGAAGATGCCCGGAGCTATTTCTAACCGCTCGGTCCGGTGTCCTCGATGATCGGCCCGAACAGCTCCCAGCGCTCGCCGTTGAATTTCATCATCTGCATCTGCTTGTTGATGCGGTAATCGGTCGGCGAGGTGTTGGTGACCATGCCCGGGAGTGACAGGCTGCCGGTGACGTTCTTCAAATTGGCGGCCTGCTTCATGATGTTTTCACGGGTCAGGTCGTCGCCGCATTGCCGCAGGATCGTGACCAGCAGTTCCGCGGTCGAATAGCCGTAGGTGTTGACGGTGTTGAGCTTGTCGCCTTCCGGATAATATTTGTCCATGAAGGCGAAGTAGGCCTTGATGCCGGGGTCGTCCTTCCATTGCGGATCGCCGGGATCCTTGCCGTAGTTGGTCGAGATGATGTCCTTGGAAATGTCGAGGCCCGCGGGCTTCAGCGTCGCCGACACCGGGCTCGCATTGATGTCGAGGATGTGAACCGGCTTCCAGCCGAGGTCGGCGACCTTCTTGATCGCCTGCGCGGCGAATTTCGGCGTCGAGGCGTTATAGAGCAGGTCGGCGCCGGCGGCCTTCAGCTTGACGATCTGCGAGTCGATGGTCGGATCGGTCAGCTCATAGGAAGTCTCGGCGACGATCATCGAGGCGGCCTTGGCGCCCAGCCCCTCTTTCAGGCCGGTGAGGTAGTCGCGGCCGAGATCGTCGTTCTGGTAGAGAATGCCGATCTTGGCGTTGGGATGATTTTGCAGAATGTATTTGGCGTAGATCCGTCCCTCGGACTGGTAGTTGGGATTGAAGCCCATGGTCCACGGAAAATTCTTAGGGTCGGTGAATTTCGAGGCGCCGGTCGCGGCCAGCAGCTGCGGCACCTTCTTGGCGTTGAGATATTTCTGTACGGCGGCGTTCGAGGGCGTGCCGATGATCTGGAAGGTGAACAGCACCTCGTCGCTCTCGACCAGCTTGCGTACCTGCTCGACCGCCTTTGGCGGCGAATAGGCGTCGTCATACTGGATCAGATTGAGCTTGCGGCCATTGATGCCGCCCTGTTCATTGATCATCTTGAAATAGGCGGCCTGGGTCTTGCCGATGCCGGCATAGGCCGACGCCGGGCCCGAGAACGGCACGGTCTGGCCGATCTTGATCTCGGTATCGCTGGCGCCGGTGTCGTATTTTTTCTGTGCGCTGGCAGGTGTCGCCGCTAGTGCAACTGCAACCGCCGTACCCGCAAGCAGATGAAAAACGCCGCTTCTCATGTCGCTGCCTCCGCTGTGTTGACCGGTGATCGTGCCGGCCCATCGGTTCGGAGGGCCGACCGTCATCGTTGCCGGCAAGTGTGGCGGAACGGATTTGGCAAGGCAAGGTGGTGACGGAAAGGTGAGCCGTCAGGCCAGCCAGAGCAGGACCAAGGCGAGCGCGGCGGGCGCTGCCTGCACGGGCAGCGGAATCCGGGTGGACGCTAGCACGGCGGGCGTGAAAAATGCGCAGCGCGTGCCGATATTTTCCAGGGAATCACGATGCCGGAAAGTTTTGACCTCGACCGCCTGCCGACGCCGATCGGGACGGCGCTATTGGTCACCGATGCCGACGGCCTGCTGCGCGCGCTGGATTGGGAGGACTATGAGCCGCGCATGCGGCGGTTGCTGCGCCTGCAATATGGCGCTATGGCGCTGAAGGACGCGCGGGCGCCGCGCGAGTTACGCGCCGCATTGACCGGCTATTTCAAGGGCGACATCGACCGCCTTGCGGGAATCGAATGGCGCGTCGGCGGCACGCCGTTCCAGCAAAAGGTCTGGCATGCGCTGCCAGGAATCCCTGCCGGCACCACGCTGAGCTACGGCGGGCTCGCCGCCCGGCTGGAAATGCCGCGCGCCGTCCGTGCCGTCGGCCACGCCAACGGCTCGAACCCGATCAGCGTGGTGCTGCCGTGCCACCGTCTGATCGGCAGCAGCGGTTCGCTGGTGAAGTATGGCGGCGGGCTCGAGCGCAAGCGCTGGCTGTTAAGGCACGAGGGCGTGGAGATCTGACAGACGTTTCCGTCATTCCGGGGCGCGCCTCTTGGCGTGAGCCCGGAATGACAGAGACCTACGCCGCCGGCTGCGCGACGTTGTCGTCGGTCGACAGCAGGTGAAGCAGCGCGCTCTTGATCGCGGCCTGCCGGGTCGGCGCGTTGATCTGGGCGCCGAGCAGGTCGGTGACGTAGAACACGTCGCGGGCGCGTTCGCCGAAGGTCGCGACATGGGCGGAGGCAATGTTGAGGTTGAGCTTTGAAATCGCGGTCGTCAGCTGATACAGCAGGCCGGGGCGGTCGAGGCCGGAGACCTCGATCACGGTGTAGCGTTCCGACCATTGGTTGTTGATGGTAACCTCCGGTTCGACCACGAAAGCGCGAACCTTGCCGCGGTTGCCCGCCTTGCGCGCCACCACTTCGGGCAGCCGCAGCTTGCCTTCCAGTACCTGTTCGATCATCTCGCCGATGCGGGTGGCGCGACGTCCCTCGTCCTCGTCGCGGTCGTATTCCCTCGAGATCGCGATGGTGTCGAGCGCGCGGCCGTCGGTCGTGGTGTAGATCTGCGCATCGACGATGTTGGCGCCGGCCGAGGCGCAGGCCCCCGCGATGATCGACAGCAGCCACGGATGGTCGGTCGCCAAAATCGTCAGCTCGGTGACGGCGCGCGCCTCGTCGAAGCCGACATTGATTGCAAGCTTTTCGGCGGCCTGCTCGCTGGCGCGGATGAAACGGGCCTGACGGATTTTTCGCTGCAGGTCGACCTTGAGCCAGTAGGCCGGGTAGTGCCGCCCGATATAGGCGTTGAGCTCGGCTTCCGGCCACTCGTTGAACGCAGCGCGGAATTCGGATTGCGCCACCGCGATGCGTCGCGCGCGGTTCACTTCCGAGAAGCCGCCGGTCAGCACCGGCTCGGTTTCGTAATATAGCGTGCGCAGCAACTGCGCCTTCCAGCCGTTCCAGACGCCGGGGCCGACGCCGCGGATGTCGGCGGTGGTCAGGATGGTCAACAGCTTCATCTGCTCGACCGATTGCACGACGGCGGCAAAGTTCTCGATCGTCTTGCGGTCGGAGAGGTCGCGCGACTGCGCCACCGTTGACATCGTCAGGTGTTCTTCGATCAGCCACGCCACGAGTTCGGTGTCGGCGGCGTTGAAGCCGAGCCGCGGACACAGCCGACGCGCTACCCGGGCGCCGCCGATCGAGTGGTCCTCGGGCCGGCCCTTGGCGACGTCGTGCAGAAGCGTCGTGATGTAGATCACCGCGCGATGTTCGGGCTGGATCTTGCGGAACAGGTCGGAGGCTACGATGAATTCGTCGTTGCCGCCGCGCTCGATCTCCTGCAGATGGCCGATGCAGCGGATCAGATGCTCGTCCACCGTGTAATGGTGGTACATGTTGAACTGCATCATCGACACGATCTTGCCGAAGGCGCGGATGAAGTGGCCGAGCACGCCGGTCTCGTTCATGCGCCGCAGCACGATCTCGGCATTGTCGGAGGTCAGGATCTCCATGAACAGCCGGTTGGCTTCCGGGTTCTCGCGTAGCTGGGAATTCACCAGCTTGAGCGAGCGCGTCACCGTGCGCATCGCGTCGGGGTGGAAAGCGAGGTTGTTCTTCTGCGCCAGCCGGAAGATCCGGATCAAATTGACCGGATCGTGCTTGAAGACGTCGGGTGCGGCGAGATTGATGCGGTTGTTGTCGATGATGAAGTCATCGCTTTCGGGCACCCGCCGCCGCTGCACGCCCGGCCGCAGCCGCGCCACCATCCGGCTCAGCACCGGTGCCGGCTTGGCCTGTTCGTCCTCCAGCTTGGCGCACAGGATCGCGGTCAGGTCGCCGACGTCCTTGGCGATCAGGAAGTAGTGCTTCATGAAGCGCTCGACATCCTGCATGCCGGGATGCGTCGTATAGCCAAGCCTTACTGCGATCTCGCGCTGCATGTCGAACGACAGCCGCTCCTCGGCGCGCCCCGAGACGAAATGCAGGTTGCAGCGCACCGACCACAGGAAGTCGGCGCAGCGGCGGAAGATCCGGTATTCCTGCGCGTCGAACACGCCGCGATCGACCAGTTCGCTGGTCTCGCGCACGCGATACACATACTTGGCGATCCAGAACAGCGTATGCAGGTCGCGCAGGCCGCCCTTGCCGTCCTTGACGTTGGGCTCGACCAGATAGCGCGATTGTCCGCCCCGGCGATGGCGTTCCTCGCGTTCGGCGAGCTTGGCGGTGACGAACTCAGAGGCCGTGCCCTGCACCACCTCCTTGTCGAACCGCTCTACCAGTTCATCGTACAGCGGCTGGTCGCCGGTCAAAAACCGCGTCTCCAGGATCGCGGTGCGGATCGTCATGTCGCCGCGCGCCTGGCGGATGCATTCGTCGACCGAGCGCGTGGCGTGGCCGACCTTCAGGCCCATGTCCCACAGGCAATAGAGAATGGCTTCGGCGACCTGTTCGCCCCAGGCGGTCTGCTTGTAGGGCAGGATGAACAGCAGATCGATGTCGGACTCCGGCGCCATCAGGCCGCGGCCATAGCCGCCGGTGGCGACGACTGCCATGCGCTCGGCGCCGGAGGGCACGTGCGAGCGATAGAGATGCCGCGTTGCCGCCGAATAGAGGATGCGGATGATCTCGTCCTGCATGAAGCAGAGCCGTTCCGCGCAGCGGCGGCCATTGCGGTCCTTCAGCAGAATGGCCTGCGCGGTGGCGCGCGCCGCGATCATCTCGGCCTTCAGCAGTTGCGCCAGAGCGGAGCGAAACACGTCCTCGCGGCCGGAATTTTTTTCCGCCAGCGCATCGACCGCTGCGGTGATCCGCGCGGTCTCGAAACGTTCATCCGCCCCGGGGCGGTCGTCAGTCACGAGGTTGTCCATCATCCATCCCGATATCGGACCGCGCGGGGGCTGTCACTGATGATTGTGGGCCGGCAGGGCATCTATGCTCGTTTCCGGATCGATAAGGGAAATTCGTCCTCAGGGAGGCGCATTGCGGGCATGTATTTTCTCGTTGCCTGACAGACTAACATGTTGAAAAACAATGATGATTTTCATTTGATCGGGAGCGGCTCCATGTCCAGAATTTCACGGCGCGCGTTGGCCGCCATCATTGCGGTCTCAACCTTGCTGCCCGGCGCGGCCTTTGCCGCCGACGCACTCAAGGAGATTCGAATCGACTGGGCGACCTACAACCCGGTCTCCATGGTGCTCAAGCAGAAGGGTCTCCTGGAGAAGGAATTCGCCAAGGACAGCATCAACGTCGTCTGGGTGCAATCCGCCGGCTCCAACAAGGCGCTCGAATTCCTCAACGCCGGCTCGATCGATTTCGGTTCGACCGCCGGCTCGGCGGCGCTGGTCGCCAGGATCAACGGCAATCCGATCAAGTCGATCTATGTCTATTCGCGCCCAGAATGGACCGCGCTGGTGACTGCAAAGGATTCCAAGGTCGCAAACGTCGTGGACCTCAAGGGCAAGCGCGTCGCGGTGACCCGCGGCACCGATCCGCACATCTTCCTGGTGCGCGCGCTGCTCGATGCTGGTTTGACCGAAAAAGACATCACGCCGGTGCTGCTGCAGCACGCCGACGGCAAGACCGCGCTGATCCGGGGCGACGTCGATGCTTGGGCCGGGCTCGATCCGATGATGGCCCAGGCCGAAGTCGAGGAGGGGGCAAAGCTGTTCTTCCGCAAGGCCGACGCCAATACCTGGGGTATCCTCAATGTGCGCGAGCAGTTTTTGAAGGATCATCCCGACGCCGTCCGCCGCGTGCTCGCGGTATACGAGGAGGCGCGCAAGTATTCGCTGGCCAATTACGACGACCTGAAGAAGACCTTCATCGGCGTGACCAAACTGCCCGAGGCCGTCGTTGACAAGCAGCTCAAGGAGCGTACCGAACTGACCCACAGCCGCATCGGTGCCCCGCAGCGCGCCTCCATCCTCGCCGCCGGTCTCGCGTTGCAGCAGGCCGGCGTGGTCGACGCCAAGGTCGACGTCAAGGCGACCCTGGATGCGCTGATCGACGACCAGGTCCCGCTGCCGACGAATTGAGGGAAGCGCATTGCCCTCGTCCCGGCGAAGGCCGGGCCCATACGCCACGGCCGTCATTGTGGTTCTCGATGGCTATCACCTTTATTCAACACCAAGCCGGTGGCTATGGGTCCCCGCCTTCGCGGGGACGACGAATGGATAGGGACGCGGCATATCCGCGACCTTGCAATCCCGTGCGAGAAGCGTTCTTGCTATGACCATGAGTGTCGAAATCCCCGCGCTGGAACGCCCCGATGCGATCGCCGCGTCGTCATCGCCGTCGCGGCTGCGCCGCTATGCGCGGCCGGCGCTCGGGCTGTTGCTGCCGGTCGGGCTCGCCATCGTCTGGGAAATCTGGGTCGGGCTCGGCTATTCCAACGGCCGGCTGGTGCCGCCGCCGACCAAAATCTTCGCAACCGTTATGGAGCTGGCGAAGAGCGGCGAGCTGTCGCGTCATATCACGGCGACGGTGACGCGGGTGGCCGCCGGCTTCGGCCTCGGCGTTGCCGCCGGAACCATACTTGGCGCGATCTCCGGCTATTGGGGCCTGGCGCGCCAATTGCTCGATCCGACGGTGCAGGCGCTGCGTGCGATCCCCTCGATCGCCTGGGTGCCGCTGTTCATCCTGTGGCTCGGCATTTTCGAGACGTCGAAGGTCGCGCTGATCGCGGTCGGGGTGTTCTTTCCGGTCTATCTCGGCGTGATGGGCGCGATCCTTTCGGTCGATCGCAAGATCGTCGAGGTCGGCCGCATCTTCCGCCTGTCCGGTCCGGCGATGATCCGCCGCATCCTGTTGCCGGCCGTCCTGCCGGCCTATGTCGTCGCGCTGCGCGTCGGCCTCGGCCTCGGCTGGATGTTCGTCGTCGCCGCCGAATTCATGGGCGCCTCCGAAGGCCTCGGCTATCTCCTGATCGACGGCCAGCAGCTCGGAAAACCGGCTCAGATCGTCGCTGCGATCGTGATCTTCGCGGTGCTCGGCAAGACCACCGACTGGCTGATCGAACTCGCCACCGCGCCGCTGCTGCGCTGGCAGGACGCGTTCGGCCGCCAAAGCGGAGCCGCCTGATGCTGGCGCTGGAGCAAGTCGGCAAGACCTATCCGAACGGCGTCCACGCGCTGGAACGGTTTTCCGCCGAGATCAAGCCCGGCGAGATCGTCGCCATCATCGGCGGCTCGGGCTGCGGAAAATCGACGCTGCTGCGCGCCATCGCCGGCCTCGACCGCGCCTCGACGGGCACGGTGACGCTGGACAACACGACGATCACCGCGCCGCACGCCAAGATCGGCATCATCTTCCAGGAGCCGCGGTTGCTGCCCTGGCTCAGCGTCGCCGACAACATCGGTTTTGGTCTGTCGGACCTGCCGGCGGAAGCGCGGCGCGAGAAAGTTTCGCGCGCGCTGGCCCGGGTCGGGCTCGCCGACAAGGCAAAGGCCTGGCCGCGCGAACTCTCCGGTGGGCAGGCGCAGCGGGTGGCGATCGCACGCGCGCTGGTGCCGCAGCCGGAAGTGCTGCTGCTTGACGAGCCTTTCTCCGCGCTCGACGCCTTCACGCGACGCGATCTGCAGGACCATCTGCTCGATCTCTGGAACGACACGCGGCCGACCCTTGTTCTGGTGACGCATGACGTCGACGAGGCCGTGGCACTTGCGGACCGCGTGCTGGTGATGCGGCCGCGTCCGGGGCGGCTGTTCGAGTCGATCCGGATCAACCTGACCCGGCCCCGCGACAGAAGTTCGCCATTATTTGATAATTTTAAGCGTCACGTGCTGACCTCGCTCGATCGCTCGCTCGACCGCAACGTGCCCGATGCCGACCCAAAAACCGTGGCCGGCGAAGCGATGTGGTGGTGACAGCGGGACAATTTCCAACTACATCCGGCTGGCAAAAATAACAGCCGGGAGACGAAGATGGATGCCGCCGAACTTCGCGCGATGCAGGCCCCGATCAAGGAACGCTATAAGACCGATCCTTCGGCTGCGGTCATTACCCTCAAAGCGAAGGGCTCTATCGACAATACTGACGGCCTCACCTGCAAGGTCGAGACCGGCCGCGCGCTGGCGATCGCCGGGCTTCATCCGGCTACCGGCGGCTCCGGCCTTGAACTGTGCTCCGGCGACATGCTGCTGGAAGCTCTGGTCGCCTGCGCGGGCGTCACGCTGAAGTCGGTCGCCACCGCCGTCGAGGTGCCGCTCAAGACCGGCAGTGTCATTGCCGAAGGCGATCTCGATTTTCGCGGCACGCTCGGCGTCGCCAAGGAGGCCCCGGTCGGATTCGAGGAAATTCGCCTGCGCTTCGAAGTTGATACCGACGCGTCGCAGGAAAAGCTCGACCTGCTGCTCAAACTCACCGAACGCTATTGCGTGGTCTACCAGACCATCAAGAACGGCCCGAAGGTTTCGGTGACGATGAAGCGGGTGTAAGCCCCAATTCGGTGTCGTCCCTGCGAACGCAGGGATCCATAGCCACCGAAGTCCATGGGTGCGGGAAGTGTCAGCCCACGCCTCCCAAAATCGAGAAGCCGCGGCGTATGGGTCCCTGCGTTCGCAGGGACGACGGATAGATGTCCCCCGAACTCGCCTTCGTCCTCGTTCTGGCCTTACGCATGGCGATCACAGCCGCGTTCGTGGTGACGGCCTCCATCGTCACTGAACGATCTGGCCCTGTGATCGGCGCGCTGATCGCGACGCTGCCGATCTCGGCAGGGCCGTCCTATGTGTTCCTCGCGCTCGATCACGATGCCGCCTTCATCGCCGAGGGCGCGCTGGCGAGCCTGCCGATCAACGCCGCAACGATTTTCCTCGGACTGACTTACGTCGTGCTGGCGCAGCGTCATGGCGCGCTGGTCAGCTGCCTCTCGGCGGTCGTCGTATGGTTCGGCCTCGCGGCGGTCATCCGCGCGGTGCCATGGTCGCTGGCGGGCGGCCTCATCGTGAACGTCATCGCCTACGTCATCTGCGTGCCGCTGCTGGCACGCTACCGCCACGCCAAAATGCCGCCGATCCGGCGGCGCTGGTACGACATCCCGCTGCGCGCATCGCTGGTCGCGACACTGGTGGCGACGGTGGTGACGACGTCGGCCTGGGTGGGGCCCAAGGTCAGCGGCATGATCGCGCTGTTCCCGATCGTGTTCACTTCCATGATGCTGATCCTGCATCCCCGCATCGGCGGTCCGCCGACTGCCGCCGTGCTCGCCAACAGCGCCTGGGGCCTGATCGGCCTCGGCATCGCGATTGCCGTTCTGCATGGCGCGGCGCTGCAATTCGGGTCGGCGATCGGGCTCAGCCTGGCGCTGGCGACGTGTGTGGTATGGAACCTGGGCCTGTGGTGGCTCGGGCGCAGGAAGGCCGCACATGCCGGCTCGCAAGTTTGATGGTGACCGAGAGCGAGACCCGCTAAACTGGCCACGCAACACAGCCGGGGCGCGCGGTGGAGGGATTATACAAGGTCGAATACGACATCAGCGGCGGCACCGGCCGCAGCGTGCTGTATGCCCGTGCCGGAACCATGCTCGGCGGCAATACGGCCTTCGCGCATTTCGGAACCTACGACGATATCGACGGCGAGATCGTTGCCAGGCTGCGAACCCGGCGACACAGCCCATCGCCGCATCGGAGAAACCTGGTCAGCGCCGACGCGGTCACCATCAACATACGCGGCAGGCCGCAGGGCGATGTATGGCACTTCGCAGGCAACGTCCTCGAAGACGCTGGCTCGGTGTTCTGTGCCGTCATGACGCCGCTCGGCAACGACGATATCCCGCCTCCGGGTCCGGTCGGCGAGGGCGGCATCGTCAGTGGGCTTTACTCGATCGACATCCGGATGCTGGACGGCCTCGCCGGCGGGCAGACCGGCGTGATGCTGCTGAAGGACGGCCGCATCCTCGGCGGCGACGCGTTCTTCTATTATCTCGGCGCCTACAGCTCTTCGAACGGCCGCTGGAAGGGCGAGTTCGTCAACCAGGAACATACCCCGGCCAAGGACGAGCATCCGCTGTTCGGCGGCCACGAGGTCGGCATCGGTTTTTCGGGCCGCTGCAGCGCCGATGGTGCCGAGATCGAGGCGACCGCGCTCGTCGGAAAGCGCAGCATCCGCTTCGCGGCGACGCTGAAATTGATACAGCCCTTTGCCGGGTGAGGGCGGGCTACGGCCGTCACCCCTTCGGCAGCTTCGCCTTCAGCGCATACAGCGCCTCCAGCGCCTCGCGCGGCGACATCTCGTCGGGGTGCAGCGCCTTCACCGCTTCCATCAACTTCTCCGCCTCGCTCGGTGGCGCGGCCTCGGCGGCGGCGCGGGAGGGAACGGCGAACAGCGGCAGGTCATCGGCGAGCGCCCGCGCCGTCTGGCCGCGGTCCTGGGCCTCGAGTTTCGCCAGCACCGACTTGGCGCGGGCGATCACCGCCGGCGGAAGCCCTGCGAGTTTCGCAACCTGGATGCCGTAGGAGCGGTCGGCCGAGCCGGGGAGCACCTCGTGCAGGAACACGACGTCGCCCTGCCACTCCTTGACCCGCACCGTGGCGTTGAACATTCGCGGCAGTTTGGCGGAAAGCGCGGTCAGTTCGTGATAGTGAGTGGCGAACAGGGCGCGGCAGCGGTTGGCTTCATGCAAATGCTCGATCGCGGCCCAGGCGATCGACAGCCCGTCGAAGGTGGCGGTGCCGCGGCCGATCTCGTCGAGGATGACCAGCGAACGCTCGCTGGCTTGATTGAGGATGACGGCGGTCTCGACCATCTCGACCATGAAGGTCGATCGTCCGCGCGCGAGATCGTCCGCCGCGCCGACGCGGCTGAACAGGCGGTCGATGACGCCGATCCGCGCCTTCGAGGCGGGCACGTAGGAGCCGATCTGCGCCAGCAGCGCGATAAGCGCATTCTGGCGCAGGAAGGTCGATTTACCCGCCATGTTCGGGCCGGTGATCAGCCAGATCTGTCCGGATTTCTGCGCGGGGCCGGGGGAGAGATCGCAGGCATTCGCAATGAACGGCTGGCCGTCGCGCTTCAGCGCTTGTTCGACCACTGGATGCCGGCCGCCTTCGACGGCGAAGCCCAGCGAGCCATCGACCTCGGGCCGGACGTAATTATCGTCGACGGCGAGTTTCGCCAGCGATGTGGCGACGTCGAGCATCGCGAAGGCATGCGCCGCGCTGCGCAGATCGTCGCTGGCGGCAAGCGCCATCGCGCAGAGCCGCTCGAAGATTTCCAGCTCCAGATTGAGCGCGCGGTCGCCGGCGTTGGCGATCTTGGCTTCGATCTCGCCGAGTTCGGCGGTGGTGAAGCGAACCTGCCCCGCCAGCGTCTGGCGATGGATGAAGGTCGCATTCAGCGGCGGCGCCATCAATTTGTCGCCGTGCTGGGCGGTCACCTCGACGAAATAGCCCAGCACGTTGTTGTGCCGGATCTTCAGCGCCTTGATGCCGGTATCCTCGGCATAGCGCGCCTGCATCGCGGCGACGACGAGGCGCGAGGCATCGCGCAGGTTCCGGCTTTCGTCCAACGCAGGCTCATAACCTTCACTGATGAAGCCGCCGTCGCGTTTGATCAGCGGCAGTTGCTCGGCCAGCGCGCGTTCGAACTCGCGGGCGAGCTCGCGCGAGGGCCGGCGCAGCGCCTCCATCACGGCCGCGATTTCCGGCGGCGGCGTTTCGAGCTGCGCGAGTCGGGCCAGCGCCTGATCTGCCGCGAGGATGCCGTCGCGCAGGCCGGCCAGGTCGCGCGGTCCGCCGCGTCCGACCGACAGCCGCGCCAGTGCGCGCGACATGTCGGGCGCGGCCTTGAGTGTGGTCCGGACATCGTCGCGCGCTGCGCTGTCGGCGACGAACGTCGCAATCGCATCCAGCCGTCGCGCGATGCCCGCGCTGTCGGTGAGCGGCGCGGCGAGGCGCTGCGCCAATAGCCGCGAGCCGGCCGCGGTAACCGTGCAATCGATCGCATCGAGCAGCGATCCGCGCCGCTCGCCTGATAGCGTGCGGGTCAGTTCGAGATTGGCGCGGGTGGCGGGATCGATCGCCATCGTGGTGCCGGCGGCCTCGCGCGCGGGCGGCGACAGCGGCGGGCGCTTACCGACCTGGGTGCGATCGATATAGGTGACGGCGGCGGCCGACGCGGTCGCCTCCAGCCGCGACATTGCGGCCAGGCCGTCCATGGTCGCGACCGCGAAATAATCGCACAGCCGCCGCTCCGCGGTGGCGCCGTCGAAGACGTCGCGGGTCAGCGGCGTCACCGAGGGCAGTTCGCGCAGCAAAGGTCCCAGCTCGGCATCGCCATACAGCGTGTCGGTAACGATCACCTCATTGGGATTGATGCGCGCCAGCGTCGCCGCCAGTTCCGCGGTCGCGCATTCCGTGACCATGAACTCGGACGTCGAAATGTCGATCCAGGCAAGTCCCACCCGGTCGCCGCCGCTCGATCCGCGGGCGCGCGCAATCGCCAGCAGGTAGTTGTTGGTGCGCGCGTCCAGCAGCGTGTCTTCAGTCAACGTTCCCGGCGTCACCAGCCGCACCACGCCGCGGGCCACCGGGCCCTTGTTGCCGCGGGCGCGGGCGGCGGCCGGATTCTCGGTCTGCTCGCATACGGCCACGCGATGGCCGGCATTGATCAGGCGGTGCAGATAGTCCTCGGAACGCTCCACCGGCACGCCGCACATCGGGATATCCATGCCCTGATGCTTGCCGCGCTTGGTCAGCACGATGCCGAGCGTGCGGGAGGCGATCTCGGCATCCTCGAAGAACAGCTCGTAGAAATCGCCCATCCGGTAGAACAGCAGTAACCCCGGATGGGCGGCCTTGATCTCGAGGTACTGTTCCATCATCGGCGTGACGCGCGAATGGGCGTCAGCGGCCGGCGTGGCTTCGGGCAGTGCGGGGGCGGGGATGGATTGCTGGATCGTCATTGCGCCGCAAACTACAAAATTTCGTCGCCGGGTCCTATTCACTTGCCCGCATTGTCAGAGTTTTCCACGTCCCGCCGCCGGCTGTTGATCACATCAGCGTTGAAGGCATGGCGGACCTCCCGCGAAAGCTCCGTCCGGGAGCGATGCCTCAATTGACCTGCGGCGGGCGCGCTCCTAAAACTCGCCATCAACCCAGCGGAACAACGCCTAACGCGCGGCATTCAGGGAGAGATTTGATGCGTGATGTGTTCATTTGCGATGCCGTCCGGACCCCGATCGGCCGTTTCGGCGGCTCGCTCGCCAAGGTGCGCGCCGACGATCTGGCCGCCGTTCCGATCAAGGCGCTGATGGCGAAGCATCCCGGCCTCGACTGGGCCGCCGTCGATGAGGTGTTTTTCGGCTGCGCCAACCAGGCCGGCGAGGACAACCGCAACGTGGCGCGGATGGCGCTGCTGCTGGCGGGCATGCCGGAAACGGTTCCCGGGCAGACCCTCAATCGCCTCTGCGCCTCCGGCCTCGATGCGGTCGGCGCTGCGGGCCGCGCGATCCGCTCCGGCGAGATCGATTTCGCGATTGCCGGCGGCGTCGAGTCGATGACCCGCGCGCCGTTCGTGATGGGCAAGGCGCCCGAGGCGTTCGCGCGCTCGGCCGAGATCTACGACACCACCATCGGCTGGCGCTTCATCAACCCCCTGATGAAGGCGCAGTATGGCGTCGACGCGATGCCGGAGACCGGCGAGAACGTCGCCGAGGAATTCCAGGTCTCGCGGGCCGACCAGGACGCGATGGCGATCCGCTCGCAGCAGCGCGCGGGCGCTGCGATCGCTTCGGGTTATTTCGCCGAGGAAATCACGCCCGTCTCGGTGCCGGGCGGCAAGGCCGGTCCGATCACGGTCGACAAGGATGAGCATCCGCGCCCGGAGACCACGCTGGAAGGCCTGACCAAATTGAAGCCGATCGTGCGCAATCCCGGCACGGTCACCGCAGGCAATGCGTCGGGCGTCAATGACGGTGCAGCGGCGATGATTCTGGCGTCCGAGGCCGCTGTGAAGAAGCACGGGCTGACCCCGCGGGCGCGCATCCTCGGGCTGGCGTCGGCGGCGGTGCCGCCGCGTATCATGGGCATTGGCCCGGTGCCGGCGACCAGGAAGCTGATGGAGCGGCTCGGCATCAAGATCTCCGATTTCGATTTGATCGAGCTCAATGAAGCCTTTGCCTCGCAGGGCATAGCCTGTCTGCGGCAACTGGGCGTCAAGGACGACGCCGACTTCGTCAACCCGCATGGCGGCGCGATTGCGCTGGGCCATCCGCTCGGCATGAGCGGCGCGCGGCTGGCGCTGACGGCGGTGCACGGCATGGAGAAGCGGGGTGGGAAGCTTGCCTTGGCAACCATGTGCGTCGGCGTCGGCCAGGGCGTTGCGGTCGCCATCGAGAAGATCAACTGACGCTGGCAGTGTCATTCCGGGGCGATGCGTAGCATCGAGCCCGGAATCCAACTGTCCACAGAACGAGTTGAGAAATGGATTCCGGGTTCGCGCTATGCGCGCCCCGGAATGACGGAGGAGAGTGCCGCAAAACGGCCCTTTCCCAAATTAGTTATATACTATAATGATCGGCAGCGCCGCCTGAACGGAGCGCGACGAGGGGAGGATAAGTCATGACATTGGTCTATCCAGTGCAGAGCCTCGCGGCGCATCCCCCGCGGCTGTCTCCCGCCTACAAGAGCACTGTCAAGCGCTCGCCGACCAAGCCGTTGATCCCGATGCGGCACACGCTGTCGGAGCTGACCGGGCCGGTCTACGGCCACGAAACGGTGCGCGAGCACGACCACGACCTCACCGTTCATGGCAAAGCTGAGCCGATCGGCGAGCGCATCATCGTGCATGGCCACGTGCTCGATGAAGACGGCCGCGGCGTGCCGAATGCGCTGGTCGAACTTTGGCAGGCCAATTCCTGCGGCCGCTATGTCCATGTCGTCGATCAGCATCCCGCGCCGCTCGATCCGAACTTTACGGGTGCCGGCCGCGCGCAGACGGATGAGAAAGGCTACTACCGCTTCGTCACCATCAAGCCGGGCGCGTATCCCTGGGGCAATCATCACAACGCCTGGCGGCCGGCCCACATCCACTTCTCGGTGTTCGGCTATTCCTTCGTATCGCGTCTCGTCACGCAGATGTATTTCCCCGGCGATCCGCTGTTTCCGTTCGATCCGATCTTCAATTCGGTGACCGATGAGAAGGCGCGCAACCGGATGATCTCGTCATTCGATCTGGAGAACACCAAGCCGGATTGGGCGCTGTGCTACCGCTTCGACATTGTGCTGCGCGGGCGCAATGCCACGCCGATGGAGACCAAGTAAGTGTCACAGACCAAACCGGACGGGGTCACCCCGTCGCAAACCGTCGGTCCCTATTTCGCCTACGGCCTGACGCCGGGCGACAAATATGACTGGAACGATGCCTTCGGCAACAACCTCGCCACCCCGGATGCATCGGGCGAGCGCATCCGCGTCGAGGGTACGGTGTTCGACGGCGACGGCGCGCCCGTCGTCGATTGCATGCTGGAGGTCTGGCAGGCGGACGCGCAGGGCCGCTTCTCCGATCCGCAGGACAAGCGCGCCATCCCGAACTCGTCGTTCAAGGGATTCGGCCGCGTCGGCACCGACGCGAAGGGCGGGTACGCCTTCGACACCATCAAGCCGGGCAGCGTGCCCGATCCCGACGGCAAGCCGCAGGCGCCGCATATCGTGATCGCGATCTACGCCCGTGGCATGCTGCTGCATCTCTATTCGCGGATTTATTTCGACGGCGATGCGGCCAACGCCGCCGATCCGGTGCTGGCACTGGTGCCCGCCGACCGACGCGCCACGCTGATCGCAACGCGGCAGCCGGGCGATAAGGCGGTCTACCGTTTCGACATCCATCTGCAGGGCGACAAAGAGACGGTGTTCTTCGACGTCTGACCGGCGTTTTTCTTATCCTTTCCTGGAGGGGGAGGATCGACGCGCAACGCGCGGCGAGGTGGGGTGACGGTCTCTCCACGTCCGACCGCGCCCGAGTGGAGGGACTGTCCCCACCCCGACTCACATGGCGCTGCGCTCCATGTGAGTCGACCCGCCCCCTCAAAGGGCGGGTGAAGTCCGAAAGCCGTGCCTTGATCACCACGCCTGCCAAATTCCTGACCGGGCTGATCGGCGCGCCGATCGCAGCATCCGCCGCGCCGGCGATGCACGAGAGGGCGGCCGAGGCGCTCGGTGTGCGCTGCCACTATCAGCTGATCGAGGTCGCCGGCGCCGATCCGGCAACCCTGCGCGCGCTGCTCGACGGCGTCAGGCGCCTCGGCTTCGCCGGCGTCAACGTCACCTTTCCCTACAAGGAGGCCGTGATCCCGTTGCTCGACGAGATGTCGGCGCGGGCGCGCGATATCGGCGCGGTCAACACCGTCGTCGTGCGCGACGGACGGCTGATCGGCCACAACACCGACACCTCGGGTTTTGAGCGCGCGATCTACGAGATGGGCGTCGTCACGTCTCGCGGCGCCGTCGCGCTGATCGGAGCCGGCGGCGTCGGCAAGGCGATCGCATTCGCGCTGGCTAGTCTCGGCGTCGCCGAACTCGGCATTTTCGATGCCGATCGCGCCAAGGCCGAAGCGCTGGCGCTGCAATTGCGCGGCCGTCTGCAAACGCGGGTATCCGACGATGTCGCCGGCGCGTTGCAGGGCGCGGCCGGCGTGGTCAACGCAACGCCGGTCGGCATGCTGCCCGATCGCGGCATGGCCGTGCCGGAAGCGCTGCTGCATCGCGACCTCTGGGTCGCCGACGCGGTCTATACGCCGCTATGGACGCCGCTGCTGACGGCAGCAAGGGAACGAGGCGCCACGGTCATGACCGGTCGCGAGCTTGCGATCTACCAGGCCGCGGATGCCTTCGAGCTGTTCACCGGCTTGAAGCCGCCGGTTGACGCCATCGGCACAGCGTTCGACGCTGCGATGGCAAGCCGATACGCCGCCAGGTGACGGCTACTCGATCACCGCATGATCGGGCGCCGCCGACTGTGCGCGCAGGGCGGCCTTGGTCGAGCCGATCATGATGGCAAGCGGGATCGCGCAGGCGGTGAAGATCATCACCATCTGGTAGTCGTGCGAGAATGCGATGATCTGCGCCTGCACCTTGACCAGCATATCAGCCACGGCGCGGCCCTGGTCGGTCGCAAGATCGATCATGCCGCGCACGTTCGGCATCTGCAGGGCATGATTGAACGGATTGATATTCTCCGACAAGATCGCGTAGGTGTGGCGCGTGCCCTGCGTCAGCTGCGCGATGACGAGCGAAATCCCGATCGAGCTGGCGACGTTGCGCATCAGCGTCAGCATCGAGGTGCCGTCGGTGCGCAGATGATTGGGCAGCGTCAGGAACGCAACGGTGGAGAGCGGCACGAACACCAGGCCGAAGCCAAAACCCTGCACCACGCTGATGACCACGATTTCGGTGACGCCGGTCTGGTCGGTCCAGCCGGTCATGTAGAACAGCGACATGGTGGTGATGCTGAGGCCCGAGATGATCAGCGTGCGAGCCTCGATATAACGCATCAGGCGGCCGACCAGCATCATCGCCACGAACGTGCCGCAGCCGCGGGTCGCCAGCAGCAGGCCGGCCGTGATGATCGGATAGCCGATTACGTTCTGCAGGAACGGCGACGACAGCGCCATGGTCGAGAACAGCACCAGCCCCATCACGGCCATGAACACGCAGCCGCCGACGAAATTCCTGTCCTTGAACAGCGCAAACTGAATGAATGGACGCTGCGCGGTCAGCGAATGTGCCAGGAAGTAGTAGAAGCCGATGGCGGAGACGATGAACTCGGCGATGATCTCGTTGGATTCCAGCCAGTCGAGCTGCTCGCCGCGATCGAGCGCGAGCTGCAGCGCGCCGATCGCGACCGCCAGCGCGGTGAAGCCGAACCAGTCGAAGCGCAGCGCGGCGTCCTTCTTCGTTTCGTCCATGAAGATCATGAGGCCGAGCACGGTGATGACGCCGAACGGCAGGTTGACGAAGAACACCCAGTGCCAGGAATAGGTCTCGGTCAGCCAGGCGCCGAGCGACGGGCCCATGATCGGCCCCATCATCACGCCCATGCCCCAGATCGCCATCGCCTTCGCGCGTTCCTGCAGCGTGTAGGAATCGAGCATCACGGCCTGCGACAGCGGCACCAGCGCTGCGCCGAACACGCCCTGCAGCAGTCGAAACAGCACCATCTGGGTGATGTCCTGCGCCAGCCCGCACATCACCGACGCAATGGTGAAGCCGGCCGAGCAGATGATGAAGATGCGTTTGCGGCCGAAGCGGTTGGCGATCCAGCCCACCGGTGCGGTCATGATCGCGGCGGCGACGATATAGGAGGTCAGCACCCAGTTGATCTGGTCCTGCGAGGCCGACAGCGTGCCCTGCATATAGGGCAGCGCGACGTTGGCAATGGTCGTATCGAGCGCCTGCATGATCGTCGCGGTCATGGCGCAAATCGTCACCATATTCCGGCGAAGGCCCGGAACGGCAGCCGTTGGTGCGTCCGGCGTGGCCATGCGGTCTACTCAGGATCGTGGTTCGCCACCGCCGGCGTCAGGCCGAGCAGGGCGGCCAGCGAGCGGCGATGGTTGGTGTCGATCGTGGCGTAGACGCTCATGCCGGCCTTCAGCTTGCGGACGAACTTGTCGTTCTTGTCGAAATAGATCCGCACCGGCACGCGTTGCACCACTTTCACGAAATTGCCCGACGCGTTCTGGGGCGGCAGGATCGCAAACTGCGCGCCGGTGCCGGGCGAGAGCGAACCGATCGTGCCCTTGAACACATGATTGGGAAACGCATCGACCTCAATCGTGACGGTCTGGCCCACCGCGACATGGGTAAAATCCGACTCCTTCGGATTGGCATCGACCCACGGATTGGAAGTGTCGATGATGCTGAACACCGCCATGCCGGCGGTCACGAAGCGGCCGAGCTGAATCTGCTCGACTTGTGTCGCGATGCCGGCCATCGGCGCGCGCATCACCGTGTGGTCGAGGTTGCGCTGGGCCTGGTCGAGCGCCGCCTTGGCCTGGGCAAAGGGTGGGAATTCGGCGATCGGCAGCTCGGGGTTGCCCAGCAGCTGCGCCCTGGCAGTGGCGATCTTCTGCTGCAGCAACTGGTACTGCGCGCTCGCGGTGACGAGCGCGGTGGACGCGTTGTCGAGGTCGAGCTGTGAGCCGAAGTTGTTCTTCACCAGCGACGACTTGCGATCGACATCGCGCTTTTTGAGATCCATGCCCTGCTGCGAAAGCTCGGCCATCTGGCCGTAGATCTTGAGGTCGGCAACCAGATTGTCATAGGTGACGTTGGCTTGCGCGAGGTTGGCCTTCGCCTGCGCGACGGCGAGGCGGAACGGCACCGGATCGATCTCGAACAGAACGTCGCCGGGGTTGACCTGCTGGCCCTCCTTCACCACGACTTTCTCGATCTTGCCGGAGATGTCGGGCGTGATCAGGATCTTTTGCGCACCGACATAGGCGTCGTCGGTGGTCACGTAGCGGCCGCCATTGAGATAGAACGTCACGCCGGCCACCAGCGCGAGCAGCGGCAGCGCCACCAGCAAAAGAAAGCGGCGGTAGCGCCGAAGGCCGGCCACCAGCCGGTGCCGCGGTTCTGCGGCTTTCGGCTGCGACGGCGTCACCTTCTGTTCGGGCGGGAATTTGAGCACGGGATCAGCCATAACGCTGTTCCTTTCGCGGTGGTTCGTTCGCCGGATTCTGGATCGCGTTGCGAACGTTCTCCTTGATCAGGTCGAGTTGTTCGAGAAGACGGTGGGCGTCGGCGGGGTTGATGCCGTCGAGCGCGGTCGCGGTCAATTCGGAGCGCAGCCCGGCGAGCTTGCCGAGCAGGGGGCGCGCGGCCTTGCGCAGATAGAGGCGGTTGACGCGGCGGTCTTTCTCGTCACCGCGGCGTTCGATCCAGCCATTGTCGCAGAGCCTGTCGATCAGCCGCGTCAGCGTGATCGGCTGCATCTCCATCTGTTCGGCGAGTTCCGACTGCTTCAGGCCCTCGGTGCGTTCGACCTTGGCCAGCACCGCCCATTGCGCGCGGGTGATGCCGTAGCGCGCCGCCTGGCGGTCGGCATAGGCGCGCACCATCCGCTGCACCTCGCCGAGGGTAAACAGGAAGTTGATATCCACAGAACCGCGCACCGGCCTCGCCTCCATAAGCTTGCCATATAATAAGCTTGCTTATGACTATGGCATGGCGCGTTAACAATGGCCTGATCCGCTTCCAGCACATGGCTGGGGAACCGGGAGGCGGCCGGGCTTTGGGATTGGCCCCCGAACGGCTAAACTGCTACAAGCGCGTCAGATGACCCCGACCAGGCCGACATTTCCTGCGCCCGACCACGATCACGGCCGCTGCGCCGCGGACGCAATGGCGCATGCGGAAGAAGTCTGCGCCCGGCGAACCCAGAAATTCACCCCGATCCGGCGCCAGGTGCTGCAGGCGCTGCTGTCGAGCCACCGCCCGCTCGGCGCCTATGAGGTGATCGACGAACTCGCCAAATCGATGCCGCGGCCGGCGCCGATCACGGTCTACCGCGCGCTGGATTTTTTGATGGAAAACGGCCTCGTCCACCGGATCGAGAGCCGCAACGCCTTCCTCGCTTGCGCGCACGACCATGACGAAACCTCGATGGTCGCGTTTCTGATCTGCGACCATTGCGGCTCGGTCGGAGAAATCCCTGCCGCGCCGGTGGCGCAGAGCCTCAATGCGGCGGCGCGCGCCTTCGGATTTGCTCCAAAACTTTCGGTGGTCGAGATCGCCGGCACCTGCGCGCACTGTCAGAAATAACAACACGGCGGCAGGCCGGCCACGAGGATAGATGTCTTCCCAGCAAGCAGAACATTCCGGGCGTGGGCTCTCCGCGGGCGCCATTGCCCTGGTACTGATGCTGTGCCTGAGCTGGGGCTTTAACCAGATCGCGGTAAAGCTCGCGCTGCCCGATGTGCCGCCGATGCTGCAGGCGCTGATCCGTTCTGCCGGCGCGCTGCCGGTCATGCTGTTCGCCGGCTGGCTGCGCGGGGTGAAATTCTTCGAACCCGACGGTTCGCTGGTGCCGGGCCTCGTCGCCGGCACGCTTTTCGGTATCGAGTTCGTGCTGATCTTCACCGGGCTGGTGTTTACGTCCGCGTCGCGCGCAGCGGTTTTTCTTTACAGCGCGCCGTTTTTCGTCGCGCTCGGCTCCTATCAGTTTCTCGGTGAGCGCCTGAGCCTGCTGCAGTGGAGCGGTCTCGGATTGAGTTTTACGGGTGTCGCGCTCGCGATCGGCGTGCCGCAGCCGAACGTGGATGCGAAGGTGTTGCTGGGCGACCTGCTGATCGTCGCCGGCGGCGCGCTATGGGGCGCCACCACGCTGATCGCCAAGGGCACCAAATTGCGCAATGCGGCGCCGGAAAAGGCACTCGGCTACCAGGTCGCGATATCGATTCCGATCCTGGGTTGCGCGTCGTGGCTTTTCGGCGAAAAGATCACCCACATGCCCAGTGCGCTGTCGATCGCGCTATTGGCGTACCAGGCGATCTGGGTCGTGGGCTGCACCTTCGTGATCTGGTTCGCGCTGATCAAACGGTATTCGCCGAGCAAATTGTCGTCCTTCACTTTCATCACGCCGCTGTTCGGCGTCGTCGCCGCCTATTTCATCATGCACGACACGCTGACGGTCGCCTTCGGCGTCGCAGCGCTATTGGTGATCGCGGGGCTCTATCTCGTGAACAAGCCGGACCCGAAGGTCATGCCGGACCCGGTGTGAGTTTGCTCACCCCGCCCCCTCAAGGGGCGGGTGGAGAAAATGAGAGCCTATCCCGTCTCGATCGGCAGCTCGGTATCCTTGGCCCACTCGCCCATCGAGCCGTCGTAAAGCGTCAGCTTGTCGTAGCCGAGCCGGTGCAGCAGGAACAGGTCGACGGTTGCCGAGATGCCGCCGCCGCAATACGCGATCACGCGCTTGTCCTTGGTGATCCCCTGCGCCTTGAATTTGGCTTCTGCTTCACTGAGCGGGATGAACGCCTTGGTCGTGGGATCGAGCAGTGTCGCCGCCGAGACGTTGCAGCTGCCGGGCACGCGGCCGGGCCGGCCGTAGCGGCTGGGCTCGAGGCCCTTGTGGAATTGCGGACCGAGCGCGTTGACGACGACGCTGCCGCGCTCCGACGTCGCCGCGAGCGTCTGGTGTTTGTCGACGAAAAATCCGTCTCTGGGTTTGGCGGTGAATGTCGCCGGCGGGTATCCCTTGGCCGGTCCGGTGTCGAGCGGGCGGCCCTCCAGCTTCCATTTGTCGAGACCGCCATCGAGCACGGCGGCGTTGTCGAAACCGAGCGAGGCGAGCATCCACCAGAACCGCGTCGCCCACATCGGCGTGCCAATGCTGTAGAGCACGACACGGCTTGCATTGGCGACGCCGTGGCGGCCGAACGCGCGTTCGAGAAACGCGGCATCCGGCATCATGAAGCGCAGCGCCGTATCGGGGTCGGAGAACTCGCCCTGCAGATCGAGAAAGTCTGCGCCGGGAATATGCCCGGCTTCGAACGTGTGGCGCCCGGGCACGGCAAGATAAGGCTGGCTGGAACCTTCGGGGGCGGGTTCGAGATAGGTGGTGCAATCGAACAGGCGTAGATCGGGTTGACCCAGGATCTCGGCGAGTTCCGCGGTGGAAATCAGCTCGTTACGCCCCGGCATGGTCGCCTCCCGTTATTTTCGGGGCATGCTAGGGCTCTGGCGGGTCGATGAAAAGGCGTCCGGGAAGCATGCCCGCCCTTTCAATTCGGCGATTCCTGTCCAATATAGCGGTTAACGAAAAGACGAGGTCCGCCGTCTTGCCGCTGGTCGCGATGGTCGGCTTAAGCTATTGAATATAGGCCATAAAAATCCATCTGTGACGGGGCGCACTGCGCTTTCGCTGCCCCCTTGGTGAATGTCACCAAAACCTGATATTCGAGACCCCATGAACAAGCCCGAAATGATCCCGCAGGACGACATCGCCGGCCCCAGGGCCCGGCATCAAACCACCCAGGTGATGGTCGGCAACGTTGCCGTTGGCGGGGGGGCGCCGATCGTCGTCCAGTCGATGACCAACACCGACACCGCCGATATCGAAGGCACGATCACGCAGGTCGCGGCGCTGTCGCGCGCCGGCTCGGAGATGGTGCGCATCACCGTCGACCGCGAGGAGGCGGCGGCCGCCGTTCCGCACATTCGCGACGGCCTGCGCAAGCGCGGCATCACCACGCCCTTGATCGGCGACTTCCATTACATCGGCCACAAGCTGCTCGCTGAATACCCGGCCTGCGCCGAGGCGCTCGACAAGTACCGCATCAATCCCGGCAATGTCGGCTTCAAGAACAAGCGCGACACGCAGTTCGCCGACATCATCGAGATCGCGAACAAGAACAACAAGGCGGTCCGCATCGGCGCCAACTGGGGCTCGCTCGATCAGGAACTGCTGACCAAGCTGATGGACGAGAACACGGCCTCACCGACTCCGCGCGACGCCCGCGCGGTGACGCGCGAAGCCATGGTGCAGTCGGCGCTGCTGTCCGCGGCGCGGGCGCAAGAACTCGGCATGCCCAAGAACAAGATGATCCTGTCGGCAAAGGTTTCCGCCGTGCAGGACCTGATCGCCGTCTATCAGACGCTCGCTTCGCGTTCGGACTACGCGATCCATCTCGGCCTCACCGAGGCCGGCATGGGCTCGAAGGGAATCGTGGCGTCGTCCGCGGCGCTCGGCATCCTGCTGCAGGACGGCATCGGCGATACCATCCGTATTTCGCTGACGCCCGAGCCCGGCGGCGACCGCACGCTGGAAGTTCAGGTCGCGCAGGAACTTTTGCAGACCATGGGCTTCCGCACCTTCGTGCCGCTGGTCGCGGCGTGCCCCGGCTGCGGCCGCACCACCTCTACGACGTTCCAGGAACTGGCGCGCTCGATCCAGGATTTCATCCGCGAGGAAATGCCGGGCTGGAAGACGCAGTATCCCGGCGTCGAGACGCTCAACGTCGCGGTCATGGGCTGCATCGTCAACGGCCCCGGCGAATCCAAGCACGCCAATATCGGCATCTCCCTGCCTGGCACCGGCGAAGCGCCGGCCGCGCCGGTGTTCGTCGACGGCAAGAAATTCCGCACGTTGCGCGGGCCTTCGATCGCAGCCGACTTCAAGGCGCTGGTGATCGATTATATCGACCAGCGTTATGGCAAAGGCGCCAAGACGCCTGAGACCTCCGCGGCGGAGTAGGCCGACTTCCGCTTCCCCATCATCACCAACTGGCGCTGCGTCAGGCCGCCGGTTAACCGCAACGATGTGCTGTATCGCGAGTTCCCTGACTGGCGAACCGCCAGAAGGCCAGCAACGTCAACCGCTGACGTTTCGGCTGCGGCCCGTATTGCGCTCCGGATCGTCTGGTCTACGATGTCTCCCAATCAAGAACGATTGGGAGAAAGCCGATGTCTTCGCTGTCCGGCAAACAAGGCCCGCGTTATCGCCACGTCGCAGGCGATTCGGACCCGTACGAAACCATCGGTGTCGAAAAGCTGACGCCGATCATCGGCGCGGAGATCTCCGGCGTCGATATCGGCAAGCTCGTCTCGGAGGACGGACGCTCCAACCGCCAGATGGACGAGATCCATCGCGCGCTCGCCGAAAATCTCGTGATCTTCTTTCGCGATCAGCACATCACCCCACAGCAGCATCTCGCCTTCGGCCGCAAGTTCGGCGAGTTGCACGTGCACCCGGCCGCGCCGAACGAGGGCGATCCGGCGCTGATGAAGATCCATGCCGACAAGGATTCGCCGCGCGCCAATGGCGAGGGCTGGCACTCGGACGTGTCCTGCGACGTCGAGCCGCCGATGGGATCGATCCTCTACATCAGGCAGTGCCCGCCGCGCGGCGGCGACACGCTGTTCGCCAACATGTATGCGGCCTATGAAGCGCTGTCGGACCGGATGAAGACCTATCTCGACGGGCTCACGGCGCTGCACGACGGTGAGCAGACCTATCGCGGGCTCTACGCCAATTACGGCGTCGCCGACCGGGTGGAATATCCGCGCGCCGAACATCCCGTCGTGCGCACGCATCCCGTCACGGGCAAGAAGGCGCTCTACGTCAACCGCGGCTTCACGCGCTTCATATCAGGCATCCCGCGCGACGAGAGCGACGCCATGCTGGCCTATCTCTACCAGCACGCGGAGAACCCGCTGTTCCAGTGCCGCTTTCGCTGGACCGAAAACGCCGTCGCCTTCTGGGACAACCGCTGCGCCCAGCACCGCGCGATGTGGGATTACTGGCCGCACACACGGTCAGGTACGCGCGTGACCGTGAAGGGCGAGCGGCCGGTGTAGTTCGGCCGCAGGATTGGCAGGCGCCACACGCCATCCGTCACAACGGCTCGTCGTCATTGCCATCGCGGTCCCGCTTCGGCGTCGCGATGTCGCCGTCCTCGTATTCATCGTCCTCCGCCGGCACGTGATCCGGCTTCTTCGGCTTGTCGACGCCCTTCTTCGGAGGTTCGTTCTTCCTGCCCATTCCGCCCATCTGATGCCTTCTTCTGTCGGATGAATCGGCGTTGCCCTGCATGCCGATTCGGAGTATCGGCATGACCTCAATCCGATCGCGTTGGGCCGGCATGTTAGCGCCGGCCACAAAGACTTTCCCGCCCTTTTTGCGGCGTTCTGTCCAAAAGGGCTTTCACACGGAGCCAGCATGAAGAAGCCCCGCCCTGCGGCAGAAGAACCGCAGCCGCGCAAAGCCATCCGCGCCGACAAGGCGCCGACCACCGGTTACTCACTGGTCGTGGACGGTCATTTCAAATCGCATCATGACACGGTCGAGGCCGCCGAAGAGGCCGGCATGGCGCTGAAGAACAAGTTTCAGATGCTGCAGGTTCAGGTCTACGACGCCGAGAACAAGACGCGCTCGATGATCGATTGGCCGGGACCGGGATAACGCTGCCGGTATCTTGGTTTTTCCTCATCGTCCCGGCAGCGAGCGCGAAGAAGCACTTCGCGCTTTGCCAGGGGATGACGGACACTCTTTACAAGCCTTGTCTCAGGTCCGCCGTCCGCCGTTCTGCTGGCTCGCCAGCCAGTCGGACAATGCCACCGGCTTCTCGTTCGCGCGCTTCGCGGCGGAGGAAGGTTTCCTTGCAGCTTTCGCGGCGGGCGCACGTTGCGGTTCGATGGCCTCGCGCGCCAGCCGCAACGCCTTCAGCTTCGCCATGTTGTCGAGCACGGCCTTGGCGGAGGCGTCACGCTCCGCTTTGCCGGATTTTGCGTCCTCGGCGGCCCTTGCGGCCTTGTCGGCGCGGGCCTGGGCGCGGTCTCTGTCCTCTTTCGTCATTTCAGGTCAGCCTTTTTTCGCAGCCTTGGCCCTCGCCTTTTTCACCACCGGCGGCGGCGGATTTTCGCGGTCGGCCGCTTCCTTGGCGAGGCGCAGGGCGCGCAATTTCTCGGTTCTCTTTCGGATCGCGACGTCGGCCGCGGCGATCTCGGCCATCGCCTTGACGCCCTCGACCTCCTGGGTGCGTTTGCGATTGAGCCGGATTTCCTTCATTTCGGCGGCGCTCTTCGGTTGATCGTCCATGTCATACCTCTGAAATCACGACAGATATCGTCGAGCGGTCCCGACGGCGGGTTTACCACGGATCGGGCAACAGAGAATGTTATTTTCGGTCGAAAACGGCCCGGTTTCTTGTCGAATCAGCTTTCATGGTGAAGGGCCGCTTCGTCGGTCTCGTCAGGAGCGAGCCTGGTCGAAGCGGCCGTAACGGTCGCCGGCCAACGCCAAACTCCGCGTGGCGCGCCGAAGCCGAGATCGAGCAGGATCGAATGGCGGTTCTCTTCCCGCGGCCGGCGACCTGGATCAGAACGTCGCGCCGGCCCTCAGCATGTAGGTACGTCCCGGCAACGGATAGGCCGCAAAACGGCCGGGCGTGAACGTGCTGGCGATGGCGTAGTCGTAGTACGGCGCGTCGAACAAATTGATGACGGCGGCTGACCAGAAGAAGCGATCGTAAGCACCGCTCAGTTTCAGATCGACGGTTGCGCTCGCGGGGATACGGCGCTGGGTGTTGGCCTGGTCGTTATCCATGGCGCGCTCGCTCCAGGCGCGCACCGTGGCGTCTAACACGAGATAATTCTGCCAGATGTTCCAGGTCACGCCGCCGTTGGCGGTGTAGCGCGACACCAGCGGCACGTCCTTGCCGGCAAAATCTCCCTCACGAAACACGGCCCTTGTGTAGGCCATGCCGCCCCGCAGCAAAACCGCGTCGGTCACGCGTAGCGAAGCACTGGTCTCCGAGCCGTAGCGGCGGGTCGTGTTGAGGTTGGTGTTGAAAAACAATACCGGATTGAACTGGATCTCGTTTTCGAGATCCATGTTGTAGATGCTGGTCTGCATCTGGAACCCGCCGGTCTTGACGCGGAGGCCGCCTTCGATGTCGTGCGAGGTCTGTGTCTTCAGCCCGAAATCGCCGGCAATCGGCGGGAAGAAAGGCGGCGGCCCGAACGCCGGGCCGGAGGCGACGCGCTCGTCGACGGTCGGGGTTCGGAACGCGCGTGCGGCGCGGCCGAATACCGAGAACACCTCATTGAAGCGATGCTCGAGGCCGGCGTGCAGCGCGTATTGGGTTTCGTTGCTATTCAGCGGGGAAGCCTGGATGTCGCAAGCGAAGAATGCGGCACAACCAGGCGCAGTGGGGTCGTACCGATCCCGGGCACTGAGGCTGGTGTTCTGCACTCTGGCGCCGTAGGAGAAATCAGTCGTCGGCAACAGCCCCAGGGTTTGTTGCCAATAGCCGGCCACGGTCTGTTGCGACAGATCGTAGGTGTGGGTCGCAGCAAGGCCCCGGAATGCGCCGCGCTCCTGATTGAACGTCGCATCATAGTAATCGATGCCGGTGAGGATCTGCGAAGGCATCCCAAGAATCGAGTTCTTTACGCTCAATCGCGGGGTGATCGACCAGGTCTGCAATGTCGCGTCATTATAAGTCGACGAGAAGCTCGGAAGCGGCGAGGCCGCGGTTCCCGTGCCGAAGAACGCGCTCTGCGTATCCTTCTTGCGCACGCCTCCATCGACGATGAGTTCTGCGCCGGTCCACAGCGTCTTGGTGAAGCCGGCGGTGGCGCTGGCGCCTTGCTGGTTGGCGTAATCGAACGGCGTATCGGCCCCACGGCGGTTGGTGACCAGGTCGTTGATGCCCTGCGAGGGGCTGACGATCCGCCCGCCGGGCAAGCCGATCTTCTGGTCGTCGCCGGTCACGGTCAGGAACGCCTTGAGATCAGGCGTGGTGTAGTTGAGATTACCGACCCCGTTGCGCTGGTCGAGCGCGTTGTTTTCCCGATAGCCGTCCGACTTGATGGCATTGCCGTAGAACGATGTCGACCACGGCCCCGAATTGGTAGCCACGGAGATATTGGCCAGGCGCTGGTTGAAGGAGCCGACGCCGGCCTCGACGCGCCCGGCAACGGGCGGGCCGCCAACGCCGCTCTTCAGGACGATGTTGACGACGCCGCCGACGGCGTTGTCGCCATAGAGCACTGCGCCGCTGTTGCCGCGGGTGATTTCGATCCGCTCGATCGACTGAACCGGGATGGTCGAGAGATCGACGCCAGCCATGTCGATGTCATTGAGCCGGCGTCCATTGACGAGGATCAGCGTATTGGCGGTGGCGAATGCGCCGAAGCCGCGGATATCGATCGACGTCTTGGCGCCGTTGACGCCGCCAAAGAACGACTGCAACTGAACGCCAGGCACCTGCGCGATGATCTCCGTCAAGGTCTGCGTCGGCGAATGCGCGATCTGCTCGGCCGTAATGACCGTCGACGAAGCACCGACAATGCCGTTGAACTGCCGCACGCCGCTGCCTGTGCCGCCGGCGTCGGCCGTGCCCTGGCTTGCGCCGTCGGACGTTCCTGTGCCGGCGCCACGCAACGGCCGTGCGGCCGGGGTCGGACGCGTCGTCGTGCCGCTGCCGTCATTGTCCAGCGGCCGGGCGCGGGTCTTGTTCGGGTCGGTGGGCGCGCTGATCTCGACGGGGGGCAGGGTGGTCGACGGCGTTTGCGCGGAAGCGGTCGAGCCGCTCAGCGCAAGGATGCTGGTGGCGAGCAGGAGCGCGCGGCGCCGCTTCGCGGGGGTGGTTGTAGACATGGCTTGGGCCTCGGTATGACGTCAGTGGCACGTCACAGCGAACCAAGTCTCACCATCGCGCTTGCGCGACCCGGTGAAGCCAATGTCTGTACTCCCCGACCGACATCTTCGCGTGTGACCACGGCTGACGGCAGGTCTCCTGGCTCGCGGGTCGTTACCCCATCGTCGCCTTCCCAGGACCGAGATTCCCAGTGGCCTATGACGAAGGATTCGCCGCTTACAGTTGCGGGGGCAGCCGCGGAATTGGGGAACATCCCCGCACCGCATTCCCTTTTGATCCCCAAAACGGGAACCGTCGGAAACAAGGGTAGAATTTTGTCAAACTGCTCGTCAATCCAGTCTGGCGTGATGCCGCAACCCTCGCTGGACGAGTGCGCTATTTTTGCCGCATGAGGCTGCTCCCCAAGTTCCTGTACCAGCGCGGGTAAACCTGCTTTAGGACGATCGATGAGCGCTGAGGCCGCAACCCTGACCCATGACGATGCCGCGCGACGGAGGATCGGCGCGACCGCGGCGCTGGCTGCCCTGGTCGGGCTGCTGGCGCTGGTCTCGCTCGGCATCGGCCCGGTGCGGCTGTCGCCGCTGGCGGTGGCGGAAGCGCTGTTCGGCGCCGGCAGCGACGTCTCTCAGGTGATCGTGCGCGAAATCCGCCTGCCGCGCATGCTGCTGGCGCTGGCGATCGGCGCCATTCTGGGGTTGTCGGGCGCGGCGCTGCAGGGCCTGCTGCGCAATCCGCTGGCGGCGCCCGAGTTGTTCGGCGCGCCGCAATCGGCGGCCTTCGGGGCCGTGCTGGTAATCGCATCGGGGCTTGCCGACGTGCGCTCTTACGCGCTGCCGGTGGCCGCGATCGTCGCCGCGTTCGGCTCCGTGTTCATGCTGCTGTCGATCGCCGGACGCAATGCCGGGCTGCTGATCCTGATCCTGTCGGGGCTCGCGATTTCGAGCTTTGCCGGCGCGGCCACCGCGCTGGTGATGAACCTCGCAGCTAATCCGTTCCTGGTGCTGGAGATCGCGTTCTGGCTGCTCGGCTCGCTGGAGGACCGCAGCTTTCAACACGTGATGCTGGCGTTTCCCTTCATCATGGCCGGCGGCATCATGCTGCTGAGCCAGCGCCATGCCTTTCGCGCGCTGAGCCTCGGCGAGGAAACCGCGCAAAGCCTCGGCGTCGATGTCGGCCGGTTGCGGCTGTTCGTCATCTCGGGTGTCGCCCTCGGTGTCGGCGGCGCGGTCGCGGTCACCGGCACCATCGGCTTCATCGGGCTGGTCGCGCCGCACCTGATGCGGCCTTTGGTCGGGCACGATCCGGGGCGGCTGCTGGTGCCGAGCGCGCTCGCCGGCTCCGCGCTGCTGCTGGCCGCCGATATCGCAGTACGCATCATCCCCTCGACCTCGGACATCAAGGTCGGCGTGCTGACCTCGATCATCGGCGTGCCGTTCTTCCTCTATCTGATCATGCGCGAACGCCGCGCGCTCGGCGGAGGCGTCGCATGAGCGAGGTAGCGCTGCTGACCGCAAGGGGACTCGGTGTACGGCTCGCCGGCCGTGTCGTGCTGAATGAGGTTTCGCTGGCGCTGGCGCCGGGACATCTGGTGGCGCTGGTCGGACCCAACGGCGCCGGCAAGACCACGCTGCTGCGGGCGCTGGCGGGATTGATCCCGTCCGAGGGCGACATCGAGATCGGCGGCGAGGCGCTGTCGTCGCTGCCGCTGCGCGAGCGCGCCAAACGCTTCGGCTATCTGCCGCAGGGGCATGTCGTGCACTGGCCGCTGCCGGCGCGCGATATCGTGGCGCTCGGCCGCTATCCGCATGGCGCCACCGATCCGGCGCGGCTGTCGCCGCAAGATGCGGAGGCGGTGCTGCGCGCGATGCAGGCGGTCGACGTCATGGAATTCAGCGAGCGCCGCGTCACCGAACTGTCCGGCGGCGAGCGCAGTCGCGTCGCGTTGGCGCGCGCGCTGGCGGTGGAGGCGCCGGTCATCCTGGCCGACGAGCCGACCGCCTCGCTCGATCCGCGGCACCAGATCGACGTCATGAAGAACCTGCGCGCCACCGCCGACAAGGGCGTGCTCGTCATCGTGGTGACGCATGACCTGGGACTGGCCGCGCGGTTTGCCGACCACGTGCTGGTGCTGCGCGAGGGCCGCCTGGTGTCGCAGGGTGCGCCGGCGGAAGCGCTGTCCGAACAGGTGATGGCGGAGGTGTTTCGCATTTCGGCCTATCGCGCGGAATTCCAGCGTGAGGCCGTGATCGTGCCGTGGGCGGATATCTGATGCGACGGCGGCTGGTATTCTGGCTCGCGATGCTCGCGTTTGCCTCGTCGGGCAGCGCCGTATCGGCCGCCAACCTGCCGCGTCTGGTTTCCATGAATGTCTGCACCGATCAGTTGGTGCTGACGCTGGCCGCCCCCGAACAGATCCTTGGATTGAGCCGGTTCTCGCGTGACGGCTGGCAATCGAAGGCCGGCGACCTCAGCCGCTATCCGGTGCTGTCGGGCGGCGCCGAGGACGTGCTGCTGATAAAGCCGGACCTCGTTGTCACCAGCGCGTTCGACAAGCGCTCGACGCGGGAATTTTTGAAGGCCAAGGGACTTCGCCTCGTCGAGCTCGCGGTGCCGCGCACGCTTGACGAAGCGCGACAGCAAATCCGTGAGGCCGGTGACATCACCGGGCATCCCGATCGCGCAGCGGCGGAAATCGCACGGCTCGATGCGGCGCTGGCGCGGGCCCGGGCCGCGGTTTCAGAGCGGCATTTTCGCGTGCTGCCGCTGTCCCGGCGCGGCTGGGTCGCAGGCAGCGACAGCTTTGTCGGCTCGCTGCTCGGCGAAACCGGCTTGCGCAGCGCCGCCGGCGATCTCGGTTTTGCCTTCGGCGGATTCGCCTCGCTGGAAGCGATCGTGAAGCTGCGGCCCGACTTCATCGTGGTGTCGCAGGCCGGCGATACCGCACGAGATGACGGCCAGGCGTTTCTGTTGCATCCGGCGCTGGAGCGCTTCTACCCGCCGCAAAAGCGCATCGTGATTCCGGAGCGCATGACCGAATGCGGCGGCGTGTTGCTCGCCGATGCGCTGGATGCGCTGACCGCGGAAGTGAAGCGGGTGGGGCGGTGATGTCGCGATAAAACGATCTCGTCGTCCCTGCGTATGCAGGGACCCATACGCCACGGCCGGCGAAAGCGGCACACGGAGAGACGACTTTGCTTCGGCAAGCGACAGCGGGTGTTGCACAAATAGAGCGTCATCCACCGTGCATCATCGATAGATCACGCGGTATGGGTCCCCGCGTTCGCGGGGACGACCATCGATACTACCCGTGCACCACCGGCCCACCCACCTTCTTCCACGCATCGATGCCGCCTTCGATATGCGCCGTATTCGCCAGCCCTGCATTCTTCGCCGCCGCAACGGCCATCGCCGAGCGTTCGCCGAACGCGCAGAAGAACACCACGCGGCGGCCGGTGGCGGCGGCGACTTCGCGCAACATGCCACCGGCCTTCAGGCTGTCGGCGATGCCCGGGTAGGGCGCTTGCATCGCGCCTGAGATCGTGCCGTGCTTGGCGCGCTCGCCGGCCTCGCGCAGATCGACCAGCAGGACGTCGGGCCGGCCGAGGCAATTGATGGCGTCCCGGGCGGTGAGCGCCAGTCCCTGCCTGGCAAGGTCTTCCTGATGCAGCCCGACATGCATGTTGGCCGGGACGGCGACGTCCATCATCTTCGGATTTGGCAGCTTCAGGTTCGCCATCAGTTCGATGTATTCATCGACACTGCGCACCTGCAGCCGCGGATTGTAGCGCTTCTCCTCACCGATGGTGGAAACCGTGTCGCCTTTGTAGTCGTGTGCGGGAAACACCAGCGTCTCCTCCGGCAACTTGAGCAGCCGGTTGAAAATCGACTCATATTGCGCGCGCGAGGAGCCGTTCTGGAAATCGGTGCGGCCGGTGCCGCGGATCAGCAGCGTGTCGCCGGTGAAGACGCGGTCGCCCATCAGATAGCAATAGGAATCGTCGGTGTGGCCCGGCGTGTACATGACGTCGAGGCTGAGGCCCTCGATCGTCACCCGGTCCCCGTCAGAGACGCGCATCGACACCACGTCGGCCTTGCTCTGCTCGCCCATGATGGTGATGCATTGGGTGCGGTCGCGCAGTTCGCCCAGTCCCGTGACGTGGTCGGCGTGCAGATGGGTGTCGACCGCCTTTACCAGCCGCAGGTCGAGTTCGCGCAGCAGCTGGCAGTAGCGGTCGGCCTTCTCCAGCACAGGGTCGAGGATCAACGCCTCGCCGCCGGCGCGGCTCGCCAGCAGATAGCTGTAGGTGCCGGAAACGCTGTCGAATAGCTGGCGAAAGATCATGGCTCCTGCCGGCTCGATTTGAGTCTCATGCAGGATATTATTCTAAATTGATGACTTCCTCAAACAGCTTCCATCTACAAAAAGTAACAATGTCGAGGGAATTTTACTCTTCAGGGCCGAGCACGGCGGGCGGGCGTCACGGGCGGACCAGCGTATATCCGTTCTCGGTCAAAAACAGGATCTGTGCCACGCCGACCTGCACCGGCGTGGCCGCCGAGATGAACGCCGGCCGCTTGCCGCTCTCGCGTTCGATCGTGTCGACGGTGTTGAGGCAGATGTCAAACCGCGCGCCCTGCGCCACCAGGCTCTCGACCATCTTGCGGTTGGGGTTTTCCGGGCGCAGCAGCGCGATGCCGGGGCCGAACGCCACGATCTCGATCGCGACCTTGTCGGGATCGTAATGCTTCATCAAATTGCTGGCCACGCTGAGCACGAGGCCCTGCTTGCGCGGGTCGTCGTCGGAGAGCTGCAGCACGATCTTGTGCTCGGCGAACGGCTTGTCCTGCAGCGGCGCCTGCTGGGCGCGGGCGGCAGGCCCTGCGGTTACGATGAGTGGCGCTGAGATCAGCAGCGTTGCGACCGCCGTGCAAAGTGTTTTCGAAAAGCCGTTCATCCCTGTCCCAAAATGCCCGGATTGTCGTCGACGCCTTTCAGCGTGACGCCCGGCGCCGCCCGGTTCGGCGGCTTGCCCGATCGCAGATGTTTGACGACCACGTCCCAGACCGGCGCGCCGCTCTGCTCGTTGACGGAGGCCCATCCGGCCACCTTGTAGTGCTTGCCGGCCTGCAACGCGTGGCCGTTGTCGAGCTTGAGCCCGGAAATCCGCTTGCCTATGGTTTCGTTCGGGTCGCAGGTGTAGGCGAGGCCGCCGACGCGGACCATGTCGCCGCCCTGCTGGTAATAGGGATCGGTGTTGAAGAGGTTGTCGCAGACGTCTTCCAGCACGTCCTTGATCTGGCCACCGGTCATGCTTTGCAAATAGGTCTCGGGATAGCTGACCGCGGTCTGCGCCATCACGTCCTCGATCGTCAGCGGCTGTCCCGCCAGCGCAGTGGTGCCCCAGCGAAAACCCGGCGACAGCGCGATCTCGGCGTCGAGTTCGCCGAGCAGCGCGTCGCAGATCAACTGGTCCATCGGGCCGCTGAAATTGCCGCGTCGATAGAGCAGGCGGTCGGCGACGCCGACCTTTTCGCTCAGTGCCGCGACCTGGGGCTCGCGCAGCTTGTCGATCAGCGCTTGCATGGCCGGATCGGGTTTCAGCAATTCTGCAAACACCGGCAGCAACCGGTAGCGCACGTCCTTGACCTTGCCTCTGCCGAGTTCGAGGTCGAGCACCGCCAGGAACTTGCCGTTCGAGCCGGCATTCGTCACCAGCGTGACACCGCCCGGATTGGTCACGGCAATCGGCTGCGGCACCGCGTCATGGGTATGGCCGCCAAGGATGACGTCGATGCCGGTGACGCGGCTGGCGAGCTTGAGGTCGACGTCCATGCCGTTGTGCGAAAGCAGGATCACGGCATCGACCTTGTCGGCGCTGCGGTGGCTGTCGACGAGCTTTTGCAGCTCCTCCTCGCGAATACCGAATTTCCAGTCCGGCGTAAAACGCTTCGGGTGCGCGATCGGCACATAGGGGAACGCCTGCCCGATCACGGCGATGCGATATCCGCCGATTTCCTTGATGACGGACGGCTTGAACACGCGCCCCGCCGCCGGATCGAACGCCTTGGCGTCGTTGAAGGCGGCTTCCTCGGTAAGGAAGACGTTCTGGGCCAGAAACTCGCCCTTGAAGCGTTCGAGGTTGGCACGCAGTGCCTTTTCGCCGAACGTGAATTCCCAATGGCCGGTCATCGCCTCGATGCCGAGCAGGTTCGCCGCGTCCACCATGTCGGCGCCCCGCAGCGTGTTGGCAAGGCCGGTGCCCTGCCAGAGATCGCCGCCGTCGAGCAGCAACGCGCGCCCTGAGCCGGCCTCGCTGCGCATCCGGTCGGCCAGTGTCTTCAGATGCGCAAAGCCGCCGAGCTTGCCGAATCTCGCGGCGGCCTTCTCGAACTCGATGGAGGTAAACGCATAGGCGTCGGCGCTGTCGGGCCGGATGCCGAAGCGGTCGAGGAAGGCGCGGCCGACGATATGCGGCGGGTTGCCCCGCATCGGGCCGATGCCCAGATTGACGCTCGGCTCGCGGAAGAACACCGGCCGAAGTTGCGCATGGGTATCGGTGATGTGCAGGATGCGCGCATTGCCGAAGCGTTCCAGATCGTAAACGCCCGCATTGCCATCGGCGGCATGCGCTTGTAGCTGCGGCAGGCTGCCGGACAGGGTGGCGGCGCCCGCAAGCTTCAGGAAATCGCGGCGGCGGATGGTCATGCGGGTCTCCGCGCGTCGTACGGACTCTTGATTGTTCGCATGATCTCGGCGCAAACGGCTTGTCGCGAAGGCAAGGCAACGAGATCGTTCAGGTTCTGAGTATAGGCGGTCAAAGCATAAACGTCATCCGCTGACAACGTGTGCGGCGTGGACGTCGGGCTGGCGCGGTTAACGCTATCCTTGAGCGATCCGACGCCGTCCCGGAAGCGGCCTCCCGTCTCGCCGAAGGTTCCGCGGCGTAGCGCAACGCGGACGCAATTGTCCTCAAAGTATAGACTATGCCGCAGGTTTTCCTGTGCTTGCGTCCGCACGGCCGCACCGTTTGTTGCCTTTTCCAACCGTTATCCTCTAATTTAGCCAATGCTAAAGAAGTATCTTGGCGCTAGTGTGCTGCGTGGGGTTCGCAGGCACGGAAAACCATCCCGGATTGGACGTTATGAGAGCAGCGGCAGCCAAAGAGATGCCACTCGCCCCCGCCGCCGATGCGGCGGCGCTGAGAAGACTGGCGAAGCAGGCGGGTGATGCCGCCCAGCTGCTGAAATTGCTCGCCAACGAAACGCGGCTGTTGATCCTGTGCTTCCTGGCCGTGCGCGGCGAGATGACAGTCGGGGAACTGGTCGGCGTCGCCAAGCTGAGCCAGTCCGCCTTGTCGCAGCACCTCGCGAAACTGCGCGCCGATGGACTGGTCGATTTCCGGCGGGCGTCGCAGACGCTGCATTATCGCGTTGCCGACCCGCGCGCATTGCGTCTGCTGCAGGTGCTGAAAGAGATCTATTGTGGCGACCTGAAGTGACGCCGCCGGCGTTTCAGATCTACAGCGATTTTCAGGCGAGGCAGCAATGGCCGATTATGTGGTGGAATTCGGCAAGGATGGCCGGCCGGTCGAGCCCGACGGGCGGCTCGACGCGGCGGCGTTCCACCGCAACCATGAACCGATCTGGGCGGCACTGCGGAAATTCCTCGACGGCAAGTCCGGCGACGCGGTGGAGGCCGGCAGCGGCACCGGCCAGCACGTCGTGCATTTTGCAAGACATACCCCCGGTATCATGTGGTGGCCGAGCGATCTCAACGCGAACCATTTGAAGAGCATCGAGGCGTGGCGCGCCCATTCAGCGCTCGCGAACATTCGTCCGCCGTTGCGGATCGATCTCACCGATCCCGCCTGGTGTCCGGCGATGCAGGACGGCAGCGGTCCGGCCGAATTGCTCGCGGTGTTCTGTGCCAACGTGATCCACATCGCGCCCTGGCGCGTCGCCGAAGGCCTGTTCGCCGGCGCCGGCCGCTATCTGCGCGCTGACGGGCGCTTGTTCCTCTATGGCCCGTTCAAGCGCGAGGGCAGGCACACCGCCATGAGCAACGCGGTGTTCGACACCAGCCTGCGCCAGCAGGACGCCGAATGGGGCGTGCGCGACATCGCCGACATCGAGAAGCTTGCGATCGGCGCAGGTCTGACATTGACCGAAGCCGTGCCGATGCCCGCCAACAACATGATTCTGGTGTTCGGGCGGTCGTAGATAGTCCGGAAGCTCTGCCGAACGTGATATGTGCGCATGGCGCACGCCCGTTTGCGCCGGTTGATCGGGTTTCGTCACATCTTCATAGTGCCGGCCATGAATCGAAGAGGCTCCCGCCGGGGCCTGCTGGGCAAAAAGGCCGATGCTGGATACGACAGCCACCCTGGAGGTAACCAATGACGCGCGGGCGCGCGGCAATGTGCTGCGGCTGGCCGCGGCGCAGGCGCTGACGGGGGCCAACTCGGCCGTCATCTTCGCCACCGGTTCGATCGTCGGCGCAACGCTGGCGCCCGATATCTCGCTCGCCACCGTGCCGCTGTCGATGTACGTGCTGGGGCTCGCCGCCGGCACGCTGCCGACCGGCGCGATCTCGCGTGCCTACGGCCGCCGCGCAGCCTTCATCATCGGCACGTTTTGCGGCATGCTGACCGGCCTGCTCGCCGCAATCGCCGTTCTCTATGCGTCGTTCGGGCTGTTTTGCTGCGCGACGTTTCTCGGCGGCCTCTATGGCGCGGTGGCGCAGTCCTATCGCTTTGCCGCCGCCGACGGCGCCAGCGCCGCGTTCCGGCCAAAGGCCGTGTCATGGGTGATGGCGGGCGGCGTCTTCGCCGGCGTGCTCGGTCCGCAGCTCGTGCAGTGGACCATGGATATCTGGCCGCCTTATTTGTTCGCGTTCAGCTTTTTGGTGCAGGCCGTCGTCGCGCTGGTGGCGATGGCGGTGCTGTGGGGCGTCGATGCGCCGAAGCCCGCGCCGTCGGACATGCATGGCGGCCGGCCGCTGTTCGAAATCGCGCGGCAGCCGCGCTTCATCGCGGCGGCGCTATGCGGCGTGGTTGCGTACCCCATGATGAACCTGGTGATGACCTCGGCGCCGCTCGCGATGAAGATGTGCGGGCTCACCGTCAGCGATTCCAATTTCGGCATTCAGTGGCACATCGTGGCGATGTATGGGCCGAGCTTCTTCACGGGCTCGCTGATCGCGCGCTTCGGCGCGCCCAGGATCGTCGCGCTCGGCCTGCTCCTGGAAGCGGCCGCGGCGGGCATCGGCCTTGCCGGCATCACTGTGATGCACTTCTGGGCGACGCTGGTCGTGCTCGGGATCGGCTGGAATTTCGCCTTCATCGGCGCCTCCGCGCTGGTGCTGGAGACGCACCGGCCGCAGGAACGCAACAAGGTGCAGGCGTTCAACGACTTTCTGGTGTTCGGGATGATGGCGGCGGGCTCGTTCTCGTCAGGCCAGTTGCTGGCGCATTACGGCTGGTCGATGGTCAACATGGTGGTGTTCCCGCCGGTGCTGCTCGGCCTTGCTGTGCTGTCGTTTGCGTCGTTCGCAAAACGGCGGGCGAAATGGCACGCGGTCGATTGAATTCCCGATCCGGGCGTCTAGTTCTGGTATTGATCGGTCACATCATCCGCTGGAGGTCCCATGCCGACGCGCGCCCGCCTCGATGAGTTCATTGCCGCCGTCGTCTCCGGCGACCATGCCGGCGCGATCGAGCGCTTCTACACCGAGGACGCCAGCATGCAGGAGAACGCCGCGCCGCCGCGGGTCGGGCGCGATCTGCTGGTGGCGCATGAGCGCGCGGTGCTGGAACGGGTCGAGCGCGTGACGTCGACCTGCGTCACCTCGATCGTCGAGGGCGATCGCGTCGCGATCCATTGGGTGTTCGACTTTGTCTACAAGTCCGGCAAGACCAGCCGGTTCGACGAAGTCGCGCTGCAGGAATGGCGCGGCGACAAGGTGTTTCGCGAGCGGTTCTTCTACGATCCGTCGAAGCCGGCCAGCTGACATCTGCTGACAGTTCGCTGTCCATCGAATTGATGGCCCTTGTGGTTCTGCTAGTAGTTGTCGTCAAGCCCGGCCATGACGGAGAGAGACAACACAAGAAGAACGATTGTGGACGCCCGCAACTACTCGCTCACTGACGAAACCTCGATCAGCTACGACGGCTGGCGCATCGTCGCCGTCTGTTTCCTGCTGGCGACGTTCGGCTGGGCGTTCGGCTTCTATGGCCAGAGCGTCTATGTCGCCGAGTTGCAGAGGTCGCACGGCTGGCCGGCCTCGCTGATTTCCTCAAGCACGACGTTCTTCTATCTATCCGGCGCGGCGCTGGTCGCCTTTGTCTCCGAGGCGATCAGGGGCTTCGGTCCTCGAAATTGCATGGTCGCGGGCATCTGCACCATGGCGGTTGCCGCCGTCGCCATCGGCCAGGTGCGCGAGCCCTGGCAGCTTTATCTCGCCAACGCGGTGCTCGCCTTCGGCTGGGCCGGCACCAGCCTCGGCATGATCACCAACACCTTGAGCCTGTGGTTCGACAGGAAGCGCGGCATGGCGATCAGCCTGGCGCTGAACGGCGCGAGCTTTGGCGGCATCATCGGCGTGCCGCTGCTGGTGGCTGCGATCGGCCATTTTGGCTTTTCCGGCGGGATGACCGCTGCGGCCGCCGTGATGGTCGTGGTGATGATTCCCGTGATCCTGATCTTCGTCGGCCGGCCGCCGGTTCATGCCGGCGCCGGCGCTGGCTCCGCTGCGGCCGCGGACGCACCGTCGCCGACGCAGGTTCGCGCGCGCGCATTTCGGGATATCGGCTTCCTCTCGGTGTCCGCGGCGTTCGCGCTGGTGCTGTTCGCGCAGGTCGGCTTCATCGTCCACCTGATCTCGTTTCTCGATTCGGTGATCGGGCGGCAGCAGGCGGCGATTGCCGTGGCGGTGTTGACCGCGATGGCAGTGGTCGGCCGCGTGTTGGTTTCATTTGTCATCGACCGGATGAACCAGCGGCTGGCGTCCGCGCTTTCCTTCGTCAGCCAGGCGGTCGCGCTGCTGGTCGTCATCAATGTGCATCGCGATTACGCGCTGATCGCCGCCTGCGCGCTGTTCGGCTTCTCGGTCGGAAATCTGATCACGCTGCCGGCGCTGATCGTGCAGCGCGAGTTTGACCCGCGTTCGTTCGGCGTGCTGGTCAGCCTGATCACGGCGATCAACCAGATCACCTACGCCTTCGGCCCCGGCGTGATCGGCCTGCTGCGGGATCTGTCGGGCAGCTACACGCTGCCGTTCTACGGCTGCATCGCGTTGGAATTGACGGCCGCGGTGCTGATCATGGTGCGGGGGCGTTCGGTCTCTTCGCCAGCCCCTTGAGGGGGCGCGTCGGCTCGCCGCTGGCGCGCGCCTTCACGGCCAAAAAGCCTGAGCCGTCATTCCGGGTTCGCCGCGTTGCGGCGCCCCGGAATGACGGTCGTCGAGGAGCGGGTGAAGAGTTTACGCCTCCCGCGCCCGCATCAGATCCGCCAGATCCAGCCTTTTTGTGAACATCGCCAGCGATCCATCCCCCGCGCGCGGCCACTCGGCCTCGGGTCGGTCGCGGTAGAGCTCGACGCCGTTCTGGTCGGGATCACGCAAGTAAAGCGCCTCGCTGACGCCGTGGTCGCTGGCGCCGTCGAGCTCGATGTGGGCTTGCATCACGCGATACAGCGCATCCGCCAGCGCCGCGCGGGTCGGATATACAATGGCGGTATGAAACAGCCCGGTGGTGCCGGGCGGCGGCGGATGGCCGCCTTTGCTCTCCCAGGTGTTCAGGCCAATGTGGTGATGATAGCCGCCGGCCGAAATGAACGCGGCAGCATCGCCGATCCGCTGCATAATCTCAAAGCCGAGCACGCCGCAATAGAAGCCGAGCGCGCGATCAAGATCGGCGACCTTGAGATGGACGTGGCCGATCCGGGTGCCGGATATGACGGGTGGGTTCTGGGGCATGTGGTTCTCTCCGCGCTGGCTGCTTTCTTAACCTCGCCCCGCTTGCGGGGAGAGGTCGGATTTTACGCGAAGCGTAAAATTCGGGTGAGGGGGTACAGGTCTATCGAGAGTTCACAACTCGCGGAGGCAGCCCCTCACCCCAACCCTCTCCCCGCAAGAGCGGGGCGAGGGAGTCTACAGATCACGCCAAATCCGACACTTCCCCCTCCGGCAGTCCGAACTCGAACGTATTCAGCGTCATCGACACCATCGTGTAGTACCCGCACAGCCCGATCACTTCCACGATTCCGCGCTCGGTCAGCACCTTCACCGCCTCGTCGTACAGCGCCTTCGAGACGCCCTTGCCCTCGTGCAGCGACTTGGCGAGGTCGTAGATCATCTGGCCCTTCGGATCGTCGAAGACAGGCGTGCGGCGATCCCGGATGTCTTCGATGATCTTGGGGTCCATACCGCCCTTCAGCGCCAGGCGCTTGTGCGCGAACCATTCGTAGTGCGAGGTCCAGTGCCGCGCTGTAACGAGGATCGCGATCTCGGACAGTTTTGCCGGAAACATCGTATTGAACCGCAGCTGTTCGCCGAGCCGCGTGGCATGCCGCGCCATGTCCGGGCTGTTGAGCCAGGCCATCATCGGCGCCGGCGGGGCGCCGCGCTTGCCGGATATCGCCTCGTCATAGGTTTCTTTTTGCTCGGGGCTCATTTCGCCAGGCGAAAGCAGTTTCAGCCGCATGCGCGTTTCCTCTTGTTTTTCAATCGTTACGCTTTGCGCATACACCCGATTGCGCGCCATGACCACCGTACCGGCGGCATGGGCCGATGCCAGACACAGGTTGAATTCCGCCATCTGACCGCTAAGGTCGATGGCAAATATACAACGTGGAAACGCCATCATGTCCGATCTTGAAGCATTCCGTCGTGAAACCCGCGCCTGGCTGGAGGCCAATTGCCCGCCGGAGATGCGGCGTCCGACGACCTCGGAGAACGACACCTATTGGGGCGGGCGTAACGCAAAGTTCTCGTCCGAGCCGCAGCGCCTCTGGTTCGAGCGGATGCGCGACAAGGGCTGGACCGTGCCGGACTGGCCGAAGGAATATGGCGGTGGCGGTCTCGATCGCGCCGAGCACAAGGTGCTGCGCGAGGAGATGGCCGCGATGGGAGCGCGCCCGCCGCTGTCGAGTTTCGGCATCTGGATGCTCGGGCCGGCTCTCTTGAAGTACGGCAACGATGCGCAGAAGAAGGAACACCTGCCGAAGATCGCCGCGGGCCTGATCCGCTGGTGCCAGGGCTATTCCGAACCGAATGCCGGTTCCGACCTCGCCTCGCTGCAGACCCGCGCCGAGAGCGACGGCGACGATTACGTCATCAACGGCCAGAAGATCTGGACCTCCTATGCCAACTACGCCGACTGGATTTTCTGTCTGGTCCGCACCGATCCGGCGGCCAAGAAGCACGACGGCATCAGCTTCATCCTGTTCGACATGGCCTCAACGGGCGTGTCGACCAAACCCATTTTGCTGATCTCGGGCTATTCGCCGTTCTGCGAAACCTTCTTCGACAATGTCCGCGTGCCGAAATCGCATGTGGTCGGCACCGTCAACCGCGGCTGGGATGTCGCAAAGTATCTGCTGCAGCATGAGCGCGCGATGATCTCGGGCATGGGCGAGCGCGGCGTCGGCCGGCCGCTTGGCCAGGTCGCCGCCGATTCCATCGGCGCGGATCCGCAGGGCCGGCTCGATGATGCGATGCTGCGCAGCCAGATTTCGACTTTCGAGATCGACGAGGCGGCGCTGTCCGCGGCCGCCGAACGCGCGGTCGATCTGGCGAAAGCCGGGCAGTCGCATCCGGCGTTTTCCTCGGCGATGAAATATTACGGCACCGAACTCAACAAGCGCCGCCACGAAATCCTGATGTCGGCCGGCGGCATCGATGCGCTGGAATGGGAAAGCGAGCGCTCCAGGGGCGGCGCCCGCCCGCGCGCCTGGCTCCGCACCAAGGCCAATTCGATCGAAGGCGGCACGTCAGAGGTGATGCTCGGCATCGTCGCCAAGCGCATCCTCGACCTGCCGGGGGCGTAGCCCAACTCTCACGTCGTCCCGGCCTTGCGCCGGTACCCATAACCACCGCTGCCTGAGGTTTGATTGTGTCGCTAGCTCCATCCCTACCTCGATAGGCCGCGGCGTATGGGTCCCCCGATGCGCAATTGCGCATCTGAGCGCAAGGCAGGGACGACGAAACAAATTTAGTCTCTTCTGAACCGGAACTCATCAATGCCCCTCGTCCTCACCGAAGAACAATCCATGCTGCGCGACAGCGCGCGCGGCCTCATCAGCGACAAGGCGCCGGTGGCGCATCTGCGGACCTTGCGCGACAGTAAGGATGCCACCGGCTTTTCGCGCGATCTCTGGAAAGCCTTCGCCGACATGGGATTTACCGGCCTGCTGGTGCCGGAAAATTTCGGCGGCAGCGGGTTAGGCTATGTCGAGGCCGGCGTGGTGATGGAGGAAATCGGCCGCACGCTGATGCCGTCGCCTTTCCTGTCGACCGCGGTACTGGCGGCCTCCGCATTGTCGCGCGGCGGCAGTGAGGCACAGAAGTCGGCGCATCTGCCGAAGATCGCAGATGGCTCGCTGCTGGCCGCGTTCGCGGTCGATGAAGGTACCAAACATCGGCCGCTGCAGATCAATTTGCAGGCGGTTCGCTCCGGCAACGGTTTCAAGCTCAGCGGCGCCAAGGCGCTGGTGGTGGACGGCCACACCGCCGATTTGCTGATCGTCGCCGCCCGTAGCGGCGGCGCCGCCGGCGAGCGCCACGGGTTGACGCTGTTCCTGGTCGATCCCAAGGCCAAGGGCGTCGCAATCGAACGCACCGTGATGGTCGATGCCCACAACGCCGCGCGAATCGAATTTTCCGATGTCGAGGTCGACGCCGATCACGTGCTCGGCGAAGTCGATCAGGGCGGCGCGCTGCTGGACGGCGTGCTCAACATCGGCCGCGGCGCGGTCGCTTCCGAAATGGTCGGCCTGAGCGAAGAGGTGTTCGGCCGCACCGTCACCTACCTCAAGGAACGCAAGCAGTTCGGCAAACTGATCGGCGAATTCCAGGCGCTGCAGCACCGCGCCGCCGAGCTCTACATCGACATCGAGATCACCCGCGCGGCGGTGTTGAAGGCGCTGCAGACGCTCGACGGCGACTTCGATTCCGCCGGCGCCGCCGTCGCGGTCGCCAAAGCTCGCGCGGGGACCACGGCCACGCGGGCAGTGCAGGAAGGCGTGCAGATGCACGGCGGCATGGGCATGACCGACCAATTCGACATCGGCTTCTTCATGAAGCGCGCCCGGGTGTGCCAGGAATTGTTCGGCGACAGCAATTACCACGCCGATCAACTGGCGCGGATGAAGAGCTATTGAAGTCGTTGCGCCGTCATTTCGGCGCGCGCAAAACGTCGTCCCACCCATCGCCGTCATCACCCGCGCAGGCGGGTGATCCAGTACGCCGCGGCTTCTCGTCGATTCACAGACGTCTCTGGAATACTGGATCGTCCGCCTGCGCGGGCGATGACACCGGAGCGTGATTCTCTACGGTCATTCCGGGGCGCGCGCAGCGCGAACTATGATGTGCAATTGCACATCTGAGAATCCAACTCTCCGCTGTGCTTGCTGCCCGATGGATTCCGGGTCTGCGCCCAAGCGAGCGCATCCCGGAATGACGGCGGTTGATGCGGGTGATTCTTATCCTCCCCTGGAGGGGGAGGATCGGTTCGCATGCAATGCGAACCGAGGTGGGGTGAAGGTCTCTCCACGTTCAACAGTGCCCGAGATGAGCTATCCACTCTCCACGTCCAACAGAGCATGCGTGGATAGTCTGTCACCCCGCCCCGTCTCCCATGGCGCTGCGCGCCAAGTGAGCCGACCCGCCCCCTCAAGGGGCGGGTAAAAAAACTACCTGATCGGCGGCGCGTACTGGATCCCGCCGTTGCTCCACAGCGAATTCAGCCCGCGCGGAATCTTCAGTTTCGAGCCCTCGCCGACATTGCGGTCGTAGACCTCGCCGTAATTGCCGACATGGCGGATGATCCGGGCGGCCCAGTCCTTGGGCAGGCCGAGATCCTCGCCGTAGGCGCCCTCGGTGCCGACCAGCCGCATCACGTCGGGCTTCTTCGACTTCAGCGCCTCGTCGATGTTCTTGGAGGTGATGCCGAGCTCCTCGGCGTTGATCATCGCATACAGCGTCCACTTCACGATCATCATCCAGTCGTCGTCGCGCTGGCGCACCACGGGTGCCAGCGGCTCCTTGGAAATGACGTCGGGAAGGATGACATGGTCGCTCGGCTGGATCAGGTTCAGCCGCAGCGCGTAGAGCTGGGAGACGTCAGCGGAGAACGTGTCGCACTTGCCGCCTTCATAGGCCTTGAGCACATCCTCCAGCTTGGGGAGCTTTACTTCCGTGTATTTCATGTTGTTGGCGCGGAAGTGGTCGGCGACATTGAGCAGGTTGGTCGTCCCCTCCTGCACGCAAACCTTGCTGTTGTTGAGGTCGAGCGCGGAATCGATGTTGCGCGACCGCGGCAGCATGAAACCTTGGCCGTCATAATAGGCGACCGCCGGGAAGTAGAGCGCGTAATTGCTCTCGCGCGACATGCTCCAGGTGGTGTTGCGGGCCAGGATGTCGACGGTGCGGTTCTGCAGCTCCTTGAAGCGCTCGTTGGCGTCGAGGGGGACGAACTTCGCCTTCTTGGGATCGTCGAAGATCGCCGAGGCCACCGCGCGGCAGAAATCGACGTCGAAACCGGTCCAGTCGCCCTTTTCGTCGGGAATTGAGAAGCCGGGCAGGCCCTTGTTGACGCCGCACAGCACATCGCCGCGGCGGATGGTGCGCTTCAGCGTCTTGGTGTCGTAGCGCTCATAGGTGATGGCAGCAGCCGCAACGGCGGCTGCGACCGCCAGCCCTATCAGGAGGCCGCCTCGGAATGTCCGCAACATTTTTAAACTCACACGTTCAGGGAATGGATCGGCTTGGAGCGGCCGGGTCGCAATCAGAGTTCCGGTTTCTGCCGGATAATCACCTTGGTGCCAACGGGCACGCGCTCGTAGAGGTCGGCGACGTCGGCGTTGACCAGGCGGAAGCAGCCGGAAGAAACGGCGGTGCCGATGGTGTCGGGCCGATTGGTGCCGTGGATGCGGTAGACCGTGGTGCCGAGATACATCGCACGCGCGCCGAGCGGGTTGCCGGGGCCGCCCGCCATGAAGCGCGGCAGATAGGGCTGGCGCTGGATCATCTCCGGCGGCGGGGTCCAGTCCGGCCACTCCGCCTTGCGCGTGATGTTCACCAGCCCCTGCCAGGTGAATCCTTCACGGCCGACGCCAATGCCGTAGCGCAATGCGCGGCCATTGCCCTGGATCAGATAAAGATGGCGCTCGGCCGTCACCACGATGATGGTGCCCGGCGCTTCGTTGGTGCGATAGAACACCGCGGTCTTCCTGAACTGCGGCTCGAGTTCGACGGAGTCGTCCGCGATCAGCCCCGGCTGGTCGCCGACGTCGGGCTGCCGTGTCTGTGCCTGGCCCTGCGGGGCCGAAAGGGCCAGACCACTTGCTGCGATCATCATCCAGATCAGGTACCGAAATTTCGTCATCGAAAATTCTCCTGGCAAATGCGCATGATCCGCCAAAGTGTGAGCGGTTTGGCGACAAGATCATGCGCCGCTTTTTAAGTCAGAGCGCGATCGGACGCAAAACCGGCTCCCACCTTGCTGATCGCGCTCTGGAACCATCAAATCTCAGGGCCGGCTTGATGGCAAGTTTAGGGCGAATGAGGCCAATAGGTAACTGAAATATCTTCAATATCTGTCTTCTGCCCAATTCATGGGATGTCCCGGCCGCCTTATTTCGGCGCGATCCATAGCCGCAGCACAAATGAGATCAACGTCACAGTGCCGAGGCCGCCGAGCCAGAGCGCGGCGAACCACAACAGCCGCTGCGGCAGCGGGCGAAGTTTCGGCTCCGCCGGCATCAGTGATATCCGCTCTCGGGATCGACTTTGCCGCGAAACACCCAATAGGCCCAGGCGGTATAGCCTAGGATCAGCGGGATCAGGACGGCGACGCCGAACAGCATGAAGACCTGGCTGTTCTCCGGCGCGGCCGCCTGCCAGATCGTGACGCTCTGCGGCACGATATAGGGATACATGCTGATGCCGAGCCCCGCATAGGACAGCGCGAACAGCGCCAGCGTCAGGAAGAACGGCTGGTAGTCGTATTTGTTGGCGAGGCTGCGCAACAGAAGCGCCGTGACGGCAGCGACCGCGACCGGCACCGGCGCGGTCAGCACGATGTTCGGAAAGGTGAACCAGCGCTGCGTATACTGCAGGCTGAGGAACGGCGTCGCGGCGCTGACCGCGCCGATGGCGCCGAGCATCGCCATCAGAAGCGTCCAGCTCAGGCGATAGGCGCGATCACGCAATTCGCCTTCCGTCTTCATGACAAGCCACGTCGCGCCCAATAGCGCGTAGCCGATCACCAGCGCCACGCCGGTGAGAATGCTGAACGGCGTTAGCCAGTCCCACCAGCCGCCGGCATAGGCGCGGCCCGAGACATGGATGCCCTGCAGAATGGCGCCGAGCGCAATGCCCTGCGCCAATGTCGCCAGCAGCGATCCGCCGGCAAAGGCGATGTCCCACTTGTTCCGCTCTTTCGTGGTGCGCCAGCGGAATTCAAAGGCGACGCCGCGGAACACGAGGCCCAGCAGCATCACGATCATGGGCGTGTAGAGCGCCGGCATCAGGATCGCATAGGCCAGCGGGAACGCCGCCATCAGGCCGCCGCCGCCGAGCACTAGCCAGGTTTCGTTGCCGTCCCACACCGGCGCGACCGAATTCATGATGACGTCGCGGTCGCGCTTTTCCGGAAACAGCGGAAACAGGATGCCGAGGCCGAGATCAAAACCGTCCATCACCACGTAGACGAACACGGCAAAGGCGATGATGAAGGCCCAGATGACCGGAAGATCGATACCGATCATCGCGCGGCTCCCTCGGCGACCGCACCGGCGGCGGGCGTGATGCCGGCGGCACGGGCGGGAATGTCGCTGCGCGGGCCCTCTTCGCCCGGATGCGGCGGCGCCGCCATCAGCCGCAGCAGGTAGATCACGCCGGCCGTGAACACCAGGAAATAGACGATGATGAAGGCGATCAGTGAGGAAGCCACCGCAGGCGCCGCCAGCGGCGAGGCGGAATCAACCGTGCGCAACAATCCATACACCGTGAACGGCTGGCGCCCGGTCTCGGTGGTGATCCAGCCAGCGAGGACGGCGATGAAACCGGAGGGCGCCATCGCGACCGCGAACAGGTACAGTAGGCGGGAATCGTACAGCTTGCCCTGGATGCGCATCAGCAGGCTGAATGCGCCGAGCGCCAGCATCAGCAATCCCATCCCGACCATGATGCGGAACGACCAGAACGTGATCGCCACCGGCGGCCAGTTTTCGCGCGGAACGGTGTCGAGCCCGGCCATCGGCGCGTCGGGCGAATGTTTGAGGATCATGGAGCCCAGCTTCGGCACCTCGATCGCATAATCCATCCGGCCGGCGCTCTGGTTGGGCCAGCCGAACAGAATCAGCGGCGCGCCGTCCTTGTGGCTGGTGAAGTGGCCTTCCATCGCCATGATCTTCACCGGCTGGTGTTCCAGCGTGTTGAGCCCGTGCTGGTCGCCGGCCAGGATCTGGAGCGGCGCCACCACGGTGGCCATCCACATCGCCATCGAGAACATCACGCGTGGACCGGCGAGGTGGCGGTCGCGCAGCAGGTGGTACGCGCCGACCGCGCCGACCACGAGCGCGGTGGTCAGGTAGGCCGCCAGCACCATGTGCACGAGGCGGTAGGGGAAGGATGGATTGAAGATCACCTTCAGCCAGTCAACGGCTATGAACTGCCCGTCGGCGTTGATTGCGTGGCCGGTCGGCGTCTGCATCCAGGAATTGGCCGACAGGATCCAGAACGCCGAAATCAGCGTGCCGATCGCGACCATCAGCGTCGCCAGGAAATGCAGTTTCGGCCCGACGCGCTGCAGGCCGAACAGCATGACGCCGAGGAAACCCGCCTCGAGGAAGAACGCGGTCAACACCTCGTAGGCCATCAGCGGGCCGATCACCGGGCCGACCTTGTCCGAGAATGCCGACCAGTTGGTACCGAACTGGTAGGACATCACGATGCCCGATACCACGCCCATGCCGAACGCGACGGCAAAGATCTTGAGCCAGTAGTTGAACAGGTTGATGAAGACCTCGCGCCCGGTCCACAGCCACAGCGCCTCGAGCACGGCGAGATAGCTCGCCAGCCCGATCGAGAACGCCGGGAAAATGATGTGGAACGACATCGTGAAAGCAAACTGCGCCCGGGCGAGTACTACAGCATCCCAGCCTTCGAACATCGGCACCACCCGTCGCACTTTCACCGGGCGCAATCGCTTTCGAATTGCGTCCGAACCAGATCTTCACATTATCACGCCGGATGCGGAATGTATCTGCGCGCTACGCGGAACAGGCGTGCGGCGCTATCTCGCAGCCGGTCGGGCGAGCCGTAACCGCCTCGTGATCTCGGCCTGCACGGCGCGGGTTTGTTCCTTGCCGACCAGCACCGGGCTGCGCACCTTTCTGCCGGAGTGCAGGCGGGCCGCAAGCGCGTAATGGGAACCTCGCCGGCCGCCGCTTTCAACATCAATGTGCGCGATTTCGTTGCCGTCGGCCACGATGATGTCGATCGCGCCCGTCAACGACAGCCGCTCCATCCGGATCGCACCATCGCGCACGACCCAGCATCCGCTCGCCCGGTAGAGATACCTGGTCAGCAGGAAGGCCACGATCGCGCCGAATGACCAGATCGCTACGCCGAGCCCGGACAATTTGCCGCTCCACAGCGCGAACGCGGGTGGCAGAACCACCGAGCAAACCAGCACCCCGGTGAGCGCCCGGAACGCCCATAAGCGTCTGGCACTGACCGGCTTGCCCAGCCTTATCGCCGCGTTCGCGGCGTCGAGCGGGTTCTCGGCCAGTTCGGGCGCGGGCAGTTGCAGCAGCCGCGCGATCTGCACGGTGGTTCGCTTCACCTGGGTGATGTCAGGCAGCGGCGGCGAGGTCAGCGTATCTCCCGAATCGGTCTCGAAGATGAGGGTGAACTCGACCGATTTGCCGAGGCTTCGGCGCAGCCGCATCTCCGAAAGCTCATCATCCCGGATCGATCGCCGGTGCAACTTGCCGAACGGACGCTGCTCGCCGATCAGGATCTCGCCCGGCGTCACGATCCACACCACATTGCGGTCGAACAGCGCGGCGGCCAGCAGCAGGCAGCCGAACAACAGCGCGAACAGCGCGGCGATGCCGAGCCATTGGTCGTTTGCCAGATGGGCGAGGCCGGGCAGGGCGATCAGGCACACCACGACGGCGATGCCGGCGAGAACCAGCCGCTCGTTGAGCGTCGTGCCCCTGCGTAACCTGACCTCATTCTCGTGTGCCGCCGCATCCATCGCCGGCGGCAGACATCACGTCCGGCCGCACCGCGTCAAGCGACCACCGCATGCACGCAAATCACGATTGCGTCGTGCGAGCTCGTGCCGTCCCGCGCATGAAACCTGGTCTCAAAGCAGAGCGACCCGGCGGGGGGCATCCCTGCCGGGTCGTTGGAGGTCGCTTGGGGTCTGAAACCTGGGGAGGTCTCGGTAGGCTGGAAAGTCAGCGGGGGTCTCGCTGTCTTGCGTTGTCGAGAAGAGTTATAGCGGGCGAGTTTTTCCGGGTAATGTCGCGAATTGTTTCATTTGTTTCGTCGCTGGTAATCTTCGTCCGCCGAAACCGACCCGTTTTCTCGTCGCTATTCCGATGTAACCCTTTGATAATAAACGAATTTAAGCCGCGATACTGTCCACGCCGGCACCCTTAAGCAATTCGGCCAATTGTTTGCGGGCGTAGAACATCCGCGTCTTCACCGTGCTCTGGGGAATGCCGATGATGGCGCCAGCCTCTTCCACCGACTTCTCATGGTAGTAGACCAGATTGATGATCTCGCGATGGGCAGGTGACAGTTTTGCGACGCAGGCGCGCAGGATGGCCTTGGTGTTGTTGCGGTCGAGCGACGCCTCCGGGGTATCGGCCTCATCGACGATTTCGAGCACGTCTTCCTGCTCGATGTCCTCATGCTTGCGCTGGCGCAGGGCGGTCAGCGCCTTGAAGCGGGCGATCGACAGCAGCCAGGTGGAGACCTGCGAACGGCCTTCGAACTGGCTGGCGGTCCGCCACACGTCGAGGAACACCTGGCTGACGAGGTCTTCCGCCATCGTGGAGTCGCGCACCATGCGCAGCACGAAACGGTACACGCGGACATTGTGGCGCGAATAAAGCACATGCATCGACGTGCGGTCGCCCTTGGCAATACTCTGCAACAGCATTTCGTCTGACGTCGCGCGGGCGGCGGCGATCGATTTGTTGGCTGCGGCATTGATGGCGACGACGTTCGACATGACAGGCTCCCAATTCCGACGCCCAGCGGCGTTCGTTGGGAAGATTGTTAGTTAGGCTCGGTTTCGGGACGTCTGCACGAAAGAGGGAAAATGGTTTCGTGCCGCAGAGAATTGTTTCATCGCGGCGCCCGCGACGAAACATTCGGCCGGAAAAGGCCAGTAATTTCAATGGGCGGAAAATTGGAAGATTTCAGAAGCGGAATAGTTCCGCTCGATCGTTGCTGCGTTCGCGGGGACGACCGGGGCCGCTATCCCTTCTCGCCCGCCGGCGAGAACAGATACCCGCCGCCCCGGATGGTGCGGATCACTGCGGGCTTGGTCGGGTCGATCTCGATCTTGCGTCGGATGCGCATGATGCGCAGGTCGACCGCGCGGTCGAAGGCCTCGGCGTCGCGCGCATTGGCCAATTCCAGCAGCCGCTCGCGCGACAGCACCCGCTTCGGATTCGCCGCGAACACCTTCAGCAGCCCGAATTCGGAGGCCGTCAGCGGATGCTCGTTGCCTTCGTCGTCGCGCAGCGCCTGAGCTTCGAGGTCGAGCCATTTGGTGCCGAACCGTACCAGCTGCTCCTTCTCGGCCTTGGCCGCCGCGGGTTCCGGCGCGGCCGCCGCCCTGGCAGGGGTGCTCCGGCGCAGCACCGAGCGGATGCGCGCCATCAGCTCGCGCAGCTCGCAGGGTTTTGCGATGTAGTCGTCGGCGCCGAGTTCGAGGCCGACGACGCGATCGATCGGGCTCGCGGTCGCCGTCAGCATGATGACGGGGACGTTGATCTTGCTCTTGAGGTCGCGAATGATCGAAAGCCCGTCTTCCTCGGGCATGTTGAGGTCGAGCACGACGAGGTCGGGCACGTTGCTCTCGATCTCCTTGCGCAGGCTCTTGCCGCCGTCGCACAGCGTGACGCCGAAACCGTGCATCTTGAGGTAATCGCCGACCATCTCGCGGGCCGGCGCCTCGTCGTCGACGATGAAGATATGCGGGTTCTGGGTCATGTCGTCTCTGTCGCCGGCAGTTTAACGGTAAACGTCGAGCCCTGTCCGGGACCGCCGCTCTCTGCGGTCACATGGCCGCCATGCATGTCGATGATACGTTTGACGATCGACAGCCCGAGCCCCGTCGAACTCTCCCCGGCGGTCGGCTTGGCCGAGAGCCGCTGAAACCGGCCGAACAGCCGGCCGAGATCCTCCGGCGACAGCCCGGCGCCCTGGTCGGAAATGCGGATCACCGTGTCGTTGCCCTCATGGGTGACGGTTACGGTTATCTTGCCGCCGATCGGCGAGTATTTGATGGCGTTGCTGACGAGGTTGTCGATCGCTTCGCGGATCCGGTCGGTATCGCACATGGTGACGATATTCGGCGGCGCCGACACCGTGATGGCCTGCTGCTTGTTGATGGCCGACGGCAGGTTCGAGTCGGCGACTTCAGCCACGAGGGCGGCGACATCGACCGGCTCGCGGCGGATGGTGATGTCGAAGGCGTCCGCCATCGCGTCCGAAATCAGGTGATCGACCATCGAGGTCAGTCGCTTGGTGGCGTCGCGGATATGCTCGACCTGGGCGGTGACGTTCTCCTTGGGCGAGCCGGCGCCGATCAGTTCGGTCAGCATTTCGGTGCGGCCGAGGATCACGCCGAGCGGGTTCTTCAGATCGTGCGCGACGGTGCCGAGGATCTCGTTCTTGAAGCCGTTGGCGCGCTGCAGCCGCAGCCACTGCGCCGACAGGCGGCGATTGGCCTGCATCAGCGCGCGGGTGCGCTGCGCGACGCGGTCCTCGAGCTGGGTATTGGCCTCGTGCAGTTGCCGGTACAGGATGACGTTGTCGAACGCGATCGACAGCCGGCTGGAGAAGATCTCGACCAGCGCGCGGTCGGTATCGGAAAGCTGCCGCTCGGCCTGCAGCAGCACCACCACCTCGCGGCCGCTTCCGGTGCGCAAATAAAGCACGCTGCGGTGGTCGGCGAATTCGTTCTTGCGGCGCAGGAAGGCGGCTTCCACCATCTCGCGCAAATCCGGATCGAGCGACTTGGAGCTGGTCGAGCCGATGAAGCGGCTGTAGCAGCCCGAGCCCGCCAGCACCGAAAACTCGCTGCCGGGCGCGCCGTCGTCGCGCAACACCAAAATCCCGGCGCAGTCCACATTGAGCAGGGAGGCGAGCTGGGTCAGCACGCCCTCGGCCAGCCGCTGCATCGACTTGAAGTCGTACAGCGTCGAGGCGGCGTCGATGATGATCTCGAGCCCGCGGCGGGTCTGCACCATGCGCTCGAGCTGCTGGTAGCTGCGCAGCGCCGCCGTCAGCGAGGTGAACAGCTTGTCGGCGGTCAGCTCGGTCTTGGCCTTGTAGTCGTTGATGTCGTACTGGACGATGACGCGGCGCTCGGGCGCCTGGCCCGGCTGGCCGGTGCGCAAAATGATGCGGACGGTTTCGTTCTTGAGCTCGTTGCGGATGTACTCGACCAGCTCGAGGCCGGCGACGTCGGTTTCCATGATGACGTCGAGCAGCACGGCCGCGACATCCGGATTGTCGCGCATCAAGGTGCGGCCTTCGGCCGCGGAATAGGCCGAGAGGATTTCCAGCGTGGCGCCGTGCAGATTGTAGTCGCTCAGCGCGAAGCGGGTGCCCTCGTGCACCGCGGCATCGTCGTCGATGACGGCGATCTTCCATTTGCGCGCGGACGAGTCCTCCGGAACGGTCCCGGTATCGTCGATCAGGTGGAGGACATCGTCCTGTTCGGCCATTGCGAAGTTCCGTCGGCTGCTGCCTGGTCTGTCATCGTCGGTTCGTCGGTCGATCCACCTGTCGACCCACCCTTGGCGACCTTGGGCATGATAATGCGGAAGGTGGTGCCTTGTCCCAGCCTCGACTCCAGCATCATCCGACCGCCGAGCTGTTGAGTGACAAGATTATAGACGATATGCAAGCCCAGCCCGGTGCCGCCCTCGTTGCGGCGCGTCGTAAAGAACGGGTCGAACGCCTGGCGCTGCACGTCCGGGGTCATGCCGGCCCCGTTGTCGGCAAAGATGATCTCGACGTCGTCGCTGCCGCGCGCCCGCGCCGAGATCGTGATCGCCCCGGACCGGCCGTCGGCAAAGGCGTGGTTGGCGGCGTTCAGGAACAGGTTGGTCAATATCTGGCCGTAGGAGCCGGGATAGCCGTCGATCACGAGCCCTTCGGGCACCTCCACCGACAGCGTGATCGCGGCCTTCTTCAGCGCGGGCCGCAGGCTCGCGATGATCTGGTCGGTGGCCTCGCTGAGATTGAACTGCCGGCGCTCGGCGTGCGAGCGGTCCACCGCCACCTGCTTGAACGACTGGATCAGTTCGCCGGCGCGGTGCAGGTTCGCCACCAGCTGGCCGGCCGCGTCGCGCGAGCTGTTGACGAACGCGTCGAGCTTGGAGCGGCGCAGCGGCCCGGTGCGCAATTCCTGCTCGAAGGTTTCGGCCCGGCGCGCAAAGCTCGACGCCACCGTCAGGCTGATGCCGATCGGGTTGTTCACCTCATGGGCGACGCCGGCCACCAGGCCGCCGAGGGCTGCCAGCCGCTCGGCGTCGATCAGGTTCTGCTGCGCGGTGTTGAGTTCGATGAGCGCGGCCTCGGCCTTCTCCTTGGCGGCGCGCAATTCGGCTTCCGTCTTGCGCTTGGCGATGGCGTTCTCGCGAAACACGTCCACGGCGCGCGCCATGGCGCCGACCTCGTCTCTGGCGGTGGTGCCTTGAACCCTGCGATCCAGATTGCCCGACGTGATCGCGTGCATCGAGCGGAGGATCTGCTGCAGCGGCAGGCGGATCGACAGCGCGATCAGCACGCCGGCGGACAGGATGATGCCGAGGAACATCACCGCGATCGACAGCACCCGGCGCGAGATCGCCGACAGCGTCCTGTCGAACGTCTCCTGCGCCTTCTGTTCGCGCTGGCGCATCTTGACCGACAATTCGTCGATGACGCCGATCGCCTCGGCCTGGCTGGCATCGATGGTGTTGCGCAGCAATTCGGTCCGGATCGCGAGCTGCTCCGTCAGCTTGGCCATTCCCTCGCGCAGCGCCACCGTCCGCGCCGCGAGCCGCTGCAGCGCCATGCGCTGCAGGTCATTGTCGGCAAGGCCGCTCATCGCGGGAATGGTGTTCTCGATCGTCTCGGTATTCTTGCGGGCGTCCTCGGCGGAGGCGTCGCTGCGCGACAGATAATAGGCGTTGGTGGCGACCAGCATGGCCGTGAACGCCTCGCGGGATTTGCCGAGCGAGGGCCAGATCTGCGCGTCGCGGTGTCCGGTGGCGCCCTCGATGATCGAGTACAGCCCGGCCATTTCCCGCGCCGGGCCCAGCACCTGCTGCTCGTAGGTCCTGGTGATGGTGGCCTGCACGGCGCGCAATTCGCCGAACCCGTTCAGGAAACGATCGGTGACGTGCTCGAGCCGCTCGACCGAGCCCGACAGCATCGGATCGCTGGCGGCCCGCGTGGTCAGGGTGCCGAGCACGGCTTCCCGCAGCAGCAGGATCTCGGCGAACAAATCGGGGCTCGGCTGGTTGATGTAGCGATGGATCAGGTTCTGCAGCCGGCTGGTTTCGCTTTCCAGCAGCGCTAGGATCTTGTCGGACTCCCGCACCTGCCGGACGTCGTCCCAGGCCGAACCCAGCACCTTGGCGCCGTTCCAGATCAGCACCGCGAGCACCACGACGACGGCGGAATTCAGGGCCGCGATCGACAGGATGCGCCAGCGGATCGGCACCGCGCGCAGCCATTGCACGACGCGAAAACGGCCGCGCGCCGCGAAGCCCGTCCGCCGTTCGGTTCCATTGTGCGGGTGCGGTGCGCCGGTCACGTTCGCTCCACTCCGCGCAGGCCGCCCGGATGCCTTGCGCATCGGGGATCGTGACCACGAAATTCGCGCGCGAAAGCGCCCGTTGAGACCGCCGCAAGCAACAGCACAACAACAGGCACGAAGGTCCGCCAAAGGTCGGCGCGGCGATACACGAGCGACAAATCCCCTTAGAGATGGAGTCTAAGGCGGGGCAAAAAGGTTCAAAGCGTTTTTAGCAGAATTTACCGATGCTTGGCTATCGATGACTGGGTTCGCGGGCCAGCCTGTCTTAGTAATCGCTTTAATTTCGCTGCAATCTGCAATTGTGCGTTGCAGTGCGGCGGGGCGGATTGAAACCTTGGCTGCGGCATTTTATGAGGCTGAGCCAGGCAAATCATATTGTCCGGCGGTAGATCGGGATTGTCGCCAGTGAAATTGGTTTTTTTGTTCTTGCGATTTGCGGCGCTTGCCGTGGCGTTCCTTGCCTCTCCGGCGCGAGCCGCCACCGAGATCATGTGGTGGCATGCGATGTCGGGCGAACTCGGCAAGCAGCTTGAAAAGCTGGCGGCCGATTTCAATGCATCGCAATCCGATTACCGGATCGCACCGACCTACAAGGGCAACTACACCGAAACGGTGACGGCGGCGATCTTCGCCTTCCGATCGCGCAGCCAGCCCGCCATCGTCCAGGTCAACGAGATCGCCACCGCCACCATGATGGCGGCCAAGGGCGCGATCTATCCGGTGTTCGAACTGATGCGCGACCAGTCGGAGCCGTTCTCGCCGGAGGCCTATCTGCCGGCCGTGACCGGCTATTATGCCGATGTCGCCGGCAACATGCTGTCATTCCCGTTCAACGTCTCGACGCCGATCCTCTATTACAACAAGGATCTGTTCCGCGCCGCCGGTCTCGATCCGGAAGCGCCGCCGAAGACCTGGGCCGACATCGGCGCGGCTGCAAAACGCCTGCGCGCGGCCGGCTCGCCCTGCGGTTTCACCACCTCGTGGCCGTCCTGGGTTCATGTCGAGAATTTTTCCGCTTTCCACAATCTGCCGCTGGCCACCCGGGCCAATGGCTTTGGCGGGCTCGATACCGAACTGTCCTTCAACAATCCGGACGTGGTGCGCCACGTCGCGCAACTCGCGGAATGGCAGGCGACCAAAGTGTTCGACTACAGCGGCAAGGGGCAAACCGCCGAGCCGCGCTTCCAGAAGGGCGAATGCGCCATCTTCGTCGGCTCGTCAGGCACGCGCGCCGACATCAAGGCCAACTCGAAATTTGAAGTCGGCTACGGCATGATCCCGTACCGGAGCGAAATCACCGGCGCCCCGCAAAATTCCATCATCGGCGGCGCCACGCTATGGGTGCTGCGCGACCGGCCGCGCGCCGAATATGCGGGCGTTGCAAAGTTCTTCGCCTATCTTTCGAAGCCGGAAGTGCAGGCCGCCTGGCACCAGAACACGGGCTATCTGCCGATCACCCGCGCCGCCTTCGACCTCACCCGCGCACAGGGTTTCTACGATCGCAATCCGGGGGCCGCGATCGGGATCGAGCAGCTGACCCTGAAGCCGCCGACCGAGAATTCGAAGGGAATCCGGCTCGGCTCCTTTGTGCTGATCCGCGGCGTGATCGACGAAGAACTCGAGCACGTGTTCAGCGGCAAGCAGTCCGCGCAGGCCGCGCTGGACGCCGCCGTCGAGCGCGGCAACCGCCTGCTCAGGCAGTTCGAGCGGGCGAATCCGGATAGATAGCGCGCTCTCTCCGCCGTCATTGCGAGCGCAGCGAAGCAATCCATCTATCCCCGCGCTGAGGCGTGGATTGCTTCGTCGCCTCTGTAGCCCGCATGAGCACTTGCGATATGCGGGACCGGCGCCCGCGGCATCCCGCATGTCGCAAGCGCTCATGCGGGCTACAATTTCTGCACAGCGGCTTGTCCGCTGAAGCCTTGGTGAAGGTCTCTCCTCGTCATTGCGAGCGCAGCGAAGCAATCCATCTATCCCCGTGCTGAGACCTGAATTGCTTCGCTGCGCTCGCAATGACGGGGGAGAGAGTGGAGATCTATCGGCTACGAAGCCGCCGATAACGCCAATCTAGAAACGGCGCCCGCTGTGCGGTGATTTCCTGACCGCCTCGTGAATGCGGACGAGCGGCGCAAAACAATCCGCAATCTTCGCGCCAAGATCGTCGCCTTTAGTCTGGGGCAACGAAGCCATTATTGAGATCTGACTCAGCAGGCTCTGAAGATGGTTCAAGTCTGATGCAATATCCGCCATCTGGCTCTCCTTTCAGGAATGTGACGCGCCATAAACGGTCTCACATCAAGCCTCAAAGGCAAGCGTCATGACGTTTGACGGACCGCCCTCGACGCGTGGTTTCGTCCACTTTTTGTAAGAAAACGAAAAACACTTGTTTCCGCGCAAGTTCAGAAAAATTCGCGGGCGCGCGGTTCCGTTTGATTTCGGAGAAATGCGCACTCAAGCCGCTTCTTTTTGTCCGCCAATGCTTTGGGCAGGATCGCCACCGTAGTTTTTTGCTGGGTTGGAAAAGGCCGCCCTCCACGAGTTGAAGGACCTCCTGTGGCCGATTTTGATCGTCGCCCAACAATGGAGCGCAAAGAATTTTTGATTAATTAATAAGCAAATATGCGTCTTTGTATGCAATTCGCTGGGGTGTTGCGCGCGGCGCACTGTCCTAGCGGTCTAAAAATATCAAGATAACTCAACAGGATAAGGCGAAATAAACGCCTCCTTAAGGTTTGGCACAAACCTTGCGATCCCCGTTCCAAAGCCATTTTCCCTGAAGGCATTTGGAGCATCCCCATGAAGCGTCGCGATTTCCTCAAATCCGTCACTGGAGCTGCGGCGGGCGCGATGGTGCCCGCGCCGGCGATCTGGTCTGCGGCCCAGGCGCAGTCACGGTCCGAGACCCTGCTGATCGTTTCGGAGGGCGGTCCGAACAACTTAGACATCCATGGCGTCGGCACCAACGTGCCCGGCTATGAGGTGTCGTGGAATTGCTACGACCGCCTGATCACGCACGAGATGAAGAGCGGTCCCGGCGGCGTGCCGTATTACGACCGCGACAAGTTCAAGGGCGAACTCGCCGACGACATGAAGATCGACGACATGTCGGTGACCTTCAAGCTGAAGAAGAACGCCAAATTCCACGACGGCGCGCCGGTCACGGCCAAGGACGTCAAATGGTCGCTCGACCGCGCGGTCTCCGTGGGTGGTTTCCCGACCTTCCAGATGAGTGCGGGCTCGCTGACCAAGACCGAGCAGTTCGTCGTCGTTGACGACAACACCGTGCGGGTGGACTTTGCCAAGAAGGACCGCCTGACGATTCCCGATCTCGCGGTCATCGTGCCCTGCATCGTCAACTCCGAACTGGTGAAGAAGAACGCCAGCGAGAAGGATCCCTGGGGTCTCGAATACACCAAGCAGCAGACCGCGGGCTCCGGTGCCTACAAGTTGACAAAATGGACCGCCGGCACCGAAGTGATCATGGAGCGCAACGACGAGTGGGTCGGCGGCCCCTTGCCGAAGATCAAGCGCGTGATCTGGCGCATGGTGCCGCAAGCCGGCAACCGTCGCGCGCTGCTGGAGCGTGGCGACGCCGATATCTCCTACGAACTGCCGTTCAAGGATTTCCAGGAGATGAAGGCCAACGGCAAGCTCAACGTGGTGTCGCTGCCGTTCTCCAACGGCATCCAGTATATCGGCATGAACGTCACCAAGCCGCCATTCGATAATCCCAAGGTGCGTCAGGCGGTCGCCTACGCGTTGCCGTATCAGAAGATCATGGACGCGGTGCTGTTCGGCCTCGCCAATCCGATGTTCGGCGCCGCGGCTGACAAGGCCACCGAGGTCGCGTGGCCGCAGCCGACCAAATATTCCACCGACATGGCCAAGGCCAAGGCGCTGCTGGCCGAAGCCGGCTACGCCCAAGGCTTCGAGACCACGATTTCATTCGACCTGAATTTCGCCGGCGTCAACGAGCCGCTCTGCGTGCTGGTGCAGGAGTCGCTCGCCCAGATCGGCATCAAGACCACGATCAACAAGGTGCCCGGCGCCAACTGGCGCACCGAGCTGAACAAGAAGGAAATGCCGCTCTACACCAATGTGTTCTCGGGCTGGCTCGATTACCCCGAATACTTCTTCTACTGGTGCTATCACGGCAACAATTCCGTCTTCAACACCATGAGCTACAAGTCGCCCGAGATGGACAAACTGATCGACGGCGCGCGTACGGCCGCCTCGACCGGCGACACCGCGACTTACGACAAAAGCGTCAAAGGTTTTGTCGATCTCGCCTTCACCGACATCCCGCGCATCCCGCTGTACCAGCCCTTCGTCAACGTCGCGATGCAGAAGAACATCTCGGGCTATCAGTACTGGTTCCACCGCCGGCTCGACTATCGCGCGCTGGTGAAGGCGTAATCCGCCATGCTGACCATGATCGGCAAACGGCTGCTGTTTGCGATCCCGTCGCTGATCGGAGTCGTGATCGTCACCTTTCTGCTGACGCGCGCGCTGCCGGGCGATCCGGCTGCGTACTTCGCAGGGCCTGCCGCGACCAAGGAGGCGGTCGAGCAGATCCGCAAGAAACTCGGGCTCGACAAGCCGCTGATCGAGCAGTTCTTCCGCTACACCAGCGACCTCGTGCATGGCGATTTCGGCAATTCGCTGACCACGGGCCAGCCGGTCGCCGCCGAGATCCGCAACCGCCTGCCGGCATCGGCCGAGCTGACGCTGCTGGGCCTCTTTGTGTCGGTTATCATCGCCATCCCGCTGGGCGTGTTGGCCGCCACGCGGCCGGGGTCATGGATCGATCATCTCTGCCGTATCACGACGACCGCGGGTGTTTCATTGCCGGTGTTCTTTACCGGGCTGGTGCTGGTCTACGTGTTCTATTTCAGGCTCGGCTGGTCGCCGGCGCCGCTCGGCCGGCTCGATGTGTTCTACAGCGCGCCGCCGACGATCACGGGCTTCTATCTGATCGACACGCTGATCGCGCGCGATTTCGAGGCCTTTCGTTCGGCGCTCAGCCAGCTGATCCTGCCGGCGGCGACGCTGGCGATCTTCTCGCTGGCGCCGATCGCGCGCATGACCCGGGCCTCGATGCTGGCGGTGCTGGCGTCCGAGTTCGTCCGAACCGCCCGCGCCTCAGGGCTTTCGCCTTCCACCGTGATCGTCACCTATGCTTTCCGCAACGCCATGCTGCCGGTCATCACCACGCTCAGCATGGTGTTCTCGTTCCTGCTCGGCGCCAACGTGCTGGTCGAAAAAGTGTTCGCCTGGCCCGGCATCGGCTCCTACGCCGTCGAGGCGCTGATCTCCTCGGATTTCGCGCCGGTGCAGGGTTTTGTGCTGACCATGGCGGTCATGTACGTGCTGCTCAATCTGGTCATCGACATTCTCTACGGTGTCATCGATCCGCGCGTGCGGCTGGAAGGGTGAGGTTGAAACATGAGTGCTGTGTTGCCTGCCGTTGAACCTGCCGGACCCGCGCGGACCTCGGGACTGGCCGCGATCTTCGAACACACCCGCTATGTGCTTGGCGAGAACCGCGTCACCGCTTTCGCCTTTGGCCTGCTGGTCGTGATCCTGTTTGCCGCGATCTTCGGCCCTTACATCGTGCCCTACGATCCGCTCGCCAGCGATACCGCCTCGGCCTTGAAGCCGCCGTCGGCGGCGCACTGGTTCGGCACCGATCAGCTGGGCCGCGACATCTTCAGCCGCGTCGTGGTCGCGACGCGTCTCGATACGTTCATCGCTGTCGCCTCTGTCGCGCTTGTATTCCTGATGGGCGGGCTCGCCGGCATCGCCGCCGGCTACTTTGGCGGCTGGACCGACCGCATCGTCGGGCGCGTCGCCGACACTATCATGGCGTTTCCGCTGTTCGTGCTGGCGATGGGCATCGTCGCCGCGCTCGGCAACACCGTGCAGAACATCATCATCGCGACCGCGATCGTGAATTTTCCGCTTTATGCGCGCGTGGCCCGCGCGGAAGCCAATGTCCGACGCAACGCCGGCTTCGTGCAGGCCGCGCGTCTCTCGGGCAATGGCGAGATGCGGATCCTGCTGGTGCACATCCTGCCCAACATCATGCCGATCATGATCGTGCAGATGTCGCTGACCATGGGCTACGCGATCCTCAACGCCGCAGGATTGTCCTTTATCGGGCTCGGCGTGCGGCCGCCGACGGCGGAGTGGGGCATCATGGTTGCCGAGGGGGCGGGCTTCATGGTGTCGGGCGAATGGTGGATCGCGCTGTTTCCGGGGCTGGCGCTGATGATCGCGGTGTTCTGCTTCAACCTGCTCGGCGACGGCCTGCGCGACATCGTCGACCCGCAGCGGAGGACGTGATGGCGGCTTTTGGTGTGGCCCGTTCCGGTGAATTTGAAACCGCAACAAAATCAGTGACATCCCTACTGTGCATGGGGTTGTTTTCGATGTTTTTGTTAGGGAGGCGGTCATGACCGCGCAGCCCCTGCTCGACGTCCACGACCTCACCGTCGAGTTCTCCACCCGACGCGGCATCGTCAAGGCCGTGCAGCACGTCAACATCTCCGTTGCCAAGGGCGAGACGCTCGGCATCGTCGGCGAGTCCGGCTCCGGCAAGTCGGTGACGTCCTATGCGGTGATGCGCATCCTCGACCGGGCGGGGCGGATCGCCGACGGTTCGGTGATGTTCTCCGGCATCGACGTCAAGGCCGCCAGCGAGAACCAGATGCGCGACCTGCGCGGCCGCGAAATCTCGATGATTTTTCAGAACCCGCGCGCGGCGCTCAATCCGATCCGCAAGGTGGGCGACCAGATCGAGGACGTGCTGCGCCAGCACGTGCAGACGTCCTCCAATGACCGCGGCGAGAAAGCCATCGAAGCGCTGGAGCAGGTCAAGATTGCCCGCCCGCGTGAGCGATATCACGCCTATCCGTTCGAACTGTCCGGCGGCATGTGCCAGCGCGTGGTCATCGCGCTGGCGCTCGCCTGCAATCCGCAGCTCCTGATCGCCGATGAGCCGACCACCGGCCTCGACGTCACCACGCAGAAGGCGGTGATGGACCTGGTCGTCGAACTGACCAAACGCCGGAACATGTCGACCATCCTGATCACGCACGACCTGGGACTGGCCGCCGCCTATTGCGACCGCGTGGTGGTGATGGAGAAAGGCCGCGTCGTCGAGACGGCGAAGTCGGCGGATATCTTCGCCAGGCCCGAACACGCCTATACCAAGAAGCTGATGCGCGCGACGCCGCGGCTCGGTGTGTCGTTGCGGGACTTGCTGCCGGAAGAGGAGGGCACTTCCGTCATGGCCGAGCCTGACCCGGCCATCCATCCCTCTTCGCCAGATTCTTCTCCAGCGATGGACCCCCGGGTCAAGCCCGGGGGTGACGATAGTGCAAAACCCCTCCTCACCGTCGAAAAGCTGGTCAAGGAATATCCCCGTCAGGGCGCCACGGCCGTGCTGTCAAAACTGTTCTCCCGCAAGCCGCCGGTGGAAGCCGAAATCTTCCGCGCGGTCGACGGCATCAGCTTCACCGTCGGCCACGGCGAGAGCGTCGGCCTGGTCGGCGAGTCCGGCTGCGGCAAGTCGACGACCTCGATGATGGTGATGCGGCTCCTGGACCAGACTTCCGGCCGCATCGTGTTCGACGGCGACGAGATCGGCGCCATCCTGCCGAATGCCTTTGCCCGGCTGCCGCTGCGCAAAAGCATCCAGATGGTGTTCCAGGATCCGACCGACAGCCTCAACCCGCGCTTCACCGCCGCGCGCGCCATCGCCGATCCGATCATGCAACTCGGCGACATCAGGGGACGTGACGCGCTGCGCGCGCGCTGCGAGGAACTCGCCGGCCTTGTCGGCCTCCCCGTCAATTTGCTCGATCGTTTCCCGCACCAGCTATCCGGCGGCCAGAAGGCCCGCGTCGGCATCGCGCGCGCCATCGCGCTGCATCCAAAACTGGTGATCCTCGACGAGCCGACCGCAGCGCTCGACGTCTCGGTGCAGGCGGTCGTGCTCAATCTGCTGCAGGACCTCAAGGCGTCGATGGGCATGAGCTATTTGTTCGTGTCGCACGATCTGAATGTGGTACGTTTGTTGTGCGATCGTGTCATCGTGATGCGGTCGGGGCGCATCGTCGAACAGGGTTCATCCGAACAGGTGCTCGGCGATCCCCAAGACGCCTATACCAAGGAATTGTTGACGGCGATCCCGCATCCGCCGTTGCCGGTTCACTAGAGCTTGAGTGGGAGTGAAATGGCTGCCGAACCCCTTGATAGTTACATCGACGCTGTTGCGCTGGCGCTGGCGCTGCCGGTCGAGGAAGCCTGGCGCCCCGCCGTGCGGGCAAACCTCGAAGTGTCGCTGAGGCTGGCAAGGCTGGTCGATGAATTCCCGCTGCCGGATGAAACCGAGCCCGCCACCATCTATTCGGCCTGATCGTCATGACCGTAAACACTGATGGGATGTCGGCCCAGCAAATCGCGCAGGCGATAACCGACCGCCAATTCTCCGCGCTCGATGCGACCGAAGCCGCGCTGGCGCGGATCGCTGCCCATGACGGCGTGCTGAATTCCTTCACCGACGTCACCGCTGATCGCGCCCGCACCACGGCCAAGGCGGTCGACGCGAAGATCGCGGCCGGCGAGAAAGTCGGGCCGCTGGCCGGCGTGCCGTTCGCGGTCAAGAACCTGTTCGACGTCAAGGGCCTCTCCACCCGCGCCGGCTCGAAGATCAACCGCGACCTCGCGCCATCGTCGCGCGACGCCACGTTGATCGAGCGGATGGAAGCGGCCGGCGCCGTGCTGGTCGGCGCGCTCAACATGGGCGAATACGCCTACGACTTTACGGGCGAGAACGTGCATGACGGCCCGTCGCGCAATCCGCATGATCCGACCCGGATGACCGGCGGCTCCTCCGGCGGATCGGGCAGCGCGGTCGGCGGCGCGCTGGTGCCGATCGCACTGGGGTCCGACACCAACGGGTCGATCCGGGTGCCGTCGTCGTTCTGCGGCATCTTTGGTTTGAAGCCCACCTACGGCCGGCTGTCGCGCGCGCGCTCGTTTCCTTTCGTCGCCAGTTTCGATCACCTCGGCCCGTTCGCGCGCAATGTCGGCGATCTTGCGCTGGCCTACGATGCGATGCAGGGACCGGATGCCGACGATGCGGCCTGCACCTCGCGCCCGGTCGAACCGGTCACGCCGCTGCTGGCGCAGGGCCTTGCAGGTTTGCGGATTGCGATCGCCGGCGGATATTTTCAGAAGAACGTCTTCCCCGAAGCGGTCGAAGCCGTTTCGCGCATCGCGAAGGCGCTCGATGCCACGCAAACGATCGAAATCCCCGAGGCTGCTCGCGCTCGCGCCGCGGCTTATGTCATCTCCACCACGGAGGGCGCTTCGCTGCATCTCGATCGCCTCCGCACCCGGGCGAACGATTTCGATCCGGCGGTGCGTGATCGCTTGATCGCCGGCGCCATGGTCCCGGCGCCTTTGGTCGACCGCGCGCAGAAATTCCGCCGCTGGTATCGCGCCAAAGTGCTGGAGCTGTTCAAGTCGGTCGACGTGATCATCGCGCCGGCCACGCCCTGCATCGCGCCAAAACTCGGACAGGCGACGTTCGTACTGGACGGCGTCGAACTGCCGGTGCGCGCCAATATCGGCATCCACACCCAGCCGATTTCGTTCATCGGCCTGCCCGTGGTCGCAGTCCCCGTGCCGCTGCAGCCGATGCCGATCGGCGTGCAGATCATCGCCGCACCGTGGCGGGAGGATATCGCGCTGCGCGTGGCGCATGCGCTGGAAAAAATGGGCGCTGCCGCCGCACCGGCCCCGAGAGGAGTGTGATGATGGAGATCGATCTGCCGGACGTGCTGGCCGAGGTGACCGCGCAATTCGCGCGTTACGAAAAGGCGCTGGTGTCGAACGACGTCGCGGTGCTGGGCGAACTGTTCCGCAATGATTCCCGCACGCTGCGCTATGGCATCGGCGAGAATCTCTATGGCTATGAGGCGATTCAGGGCTTTCGCGCCGCGCGCTCGCCGGCCGGGCTGATGCGCCGGACCGACAAGACCGTGATCACGAGCTACGGCCGCGAGACCGCCGTCGCCTCGACGCTGTTCTATCGCGACAACGCGCCGGGCAGGGTCGGGCGGCAGATGCAGACCTGGGTGCGATTTCCTGAAGGGTGGAGGATTGTTGCAGCCCATGTCAGCATGATCGACGAGCCAACGGCATGAGTCTGGAGGATCTACCGCAAACCGTTGTTCGCCGCGTCGACCGGCCGTCACCGCTGCGCGACAAGGTTACGCGCGCGGAAGAATTGCGGCTTCAACTCGCCGACGAGATCGTGCGCGGCGTACTGCCGCCGGGATCGGCGCTCGACGAGACCGACATCGCGCGGCGTTTCTCTGTGTCGCGCACCCCGGTCCGCGAAGCGCTGCGCCAGCTCGTGGCGAGCGGCCTGGTCGAGTCTCGCGCCCATCGCGGCGCCGTCGTGGCGCAGCCTTCGCCCGACCGGCTGAAGGAAATGTTCGAGGCGATGGCCGAACTCGAAGCGCTGTGCGCGTGGTTTGCCGCCGAGCGGATGCCGCCGGCCGATCGCCAGAAGCTCGAGGCGATCCACGAGGAGTTGCGCGTGCTGAGCCACGCCGGCAACCCCGAGCGCTTTCACGAGGTCAACGAACGCTTTCACAACGCGATCTATGCCGGATCTCAGAACGGCTACATCGCCGAGATGACGTTGGCGACGCGGGTGCGCGTGCAGCCGTTCCGCCGCGCCCAGTTCCGCAATCTGGGACGGCTGGCGAAATCGCACGCCGAACACGACCTCGTCGTGGTCGCGATCATGCGCGGCGACAAGAACGGGGCTGCGGCGGCAATGCGCGCGCATATCGAACTGGTGCGCGGGGAATACGAGATTTACGCGGTGTCGGTGTAGGAGTGGGCCGTCGGGGAGTTGTCCCCGTCATTCCGGGGCGCGCGAAGCGCGAACCCGGAATCCAACTCTCCACGCGGAAGGCGCTCATTATAAAATCAATACCGGCTTTGCGGTGACTTGGATTCCGGGCTCGCGCTTCGCGCGCCCCGGAATGACGGCCTAAACCTTTTCGGCCACAAACGCCCGCCAGCCGCCATACGCCGAAATGTCGCGCGCGCCTTCGATCGCCACCGGCTCGACCACGAATCCCTTCACCGCTCTTCCATCCGCCAGCTTCACCGTGCCGATCCCGAGCGGTGGCGGGATCGCGGCGACGAACTTTCCGAACGCTGCCGCCGACAGCGCCCACAATTCCAGCTTGATCGAATTCCCCTTGCCGGTGTCGAGACGCAGCATGCCGGGCTTCGGCGGCACCGTGTCGAGCGCATAAAGTTTGTAGTCCGGCGCGGTCATGGTCGCTTCGAGCAGGCGTGCGCCGAGCGCCTGCAGTTCGCCGTTGAGCGCCATGCCGGAAAGATGCGCGCCGACCACGGCGAGGGTGATTTCATCGCCGCCCACCGTTGCCGGCAACGGCGCGAGCGCGGGCTGCGCGAGCCCTTTGGCTCCCATCTTCAATTTGGTATCGGCATGAAACACGCGGCCGATGCTGGCGAGCGCCGCGTCCCGGCCCGCCGGCGCCAGCAGCGTGATGCCGAACGGAATGCCGTCGGCGCGCATCGCGGCCGGCAGCGCCAGACCGCAGAGATCGAGCAGGTTCACAAAATTGGTGTAGGTGCCGAGCCTGGAGTTGAGCTCGATCGGATTGGCGAGAACCTGCGCCGTGGAGTAGGCGGTTGGCGCGGTCGGTAGCACCATGGCATCGAAATGAGTGAAAACGCGCTCGGCTGTACGCCGCAGCGCCTGCAGCCGATAGAGCGAAGCAAAGGTGTCGGCCGCCGTCAGCCGTGCGCCGGGTGCGGTGATCTCGCGCGTCACGGGATGGATCGAATCCGGCGACGAGGCGAGCAGGTCGCGGATGACGAGGTAGCGCTCGGCGACCCATGGCCCCTCATAGAGCAGCCGCGCGGTCTCGTAAAACGGCTCCAGATCGAATTCCACCAAGGTGGCGCCGAGCGATGTCCAGCGCTCGAGTGCCTCGCCATAGGCTTTCTCCGCGGCGCGGTCGCCGAAGAAGATCAATTGGCCGTCGCGTGGCACGCCGAGCCGGAGTTGTTCGGGGGGCGCCGACATGGCACCCAGCGGCCGGTCGCGCGAATATGGATCGGCGCCGTCGGGGCCCGCCAGCGCCGCCAGCGCGGTCATCGCGTCGTCCACGGTGAGCGAGAACACGGAGATGCAATCCAGCGTTCGGCACGCCGGCACCAGCCCGGCGTTGGAGATCAATCCGAGGCTCGGCTTCAGCCCGACGATGTTGTTGAGCATCGCCGGCACGCGACCCGAGCCCGCCGTGTCGGTGCCGAGCGCGAGCGGCACCAGACCTGCCGAAACCGCGACTGCCGATCCCGAACTCGATCCGCCCGGAACGAGATCGGCGCGGACCGGATTGACGGGAATGCCGTAGGGCGAGCGCACACCGACCAGGCCGGTCGCGAACTGGTCGAGATTGGTCTTGCCGATGATGATGGCGCCGGCCGCGCGTAGTTTTGCGACGGCGGTCGAATCCTGCGTGGGCGAATAGGAGAATGCCGGGCAGGCCGCCGTGGTCGGCATTCCCTGCGCATCGATATTGTCCTTCACCGCGACCGGCACACCATACAACGGAAGCGCCGCCGCATCCTTCGGCGTCAGCGCTTCGGCCTCCGCCATTGCCGCCTTCTCGTCGCGCAGGCTGATGAACACGGCGGGATCGCTGTGGTCGCGAATGCGCTGATAGGAGCGGGCGATGGTTTGCGCCGGGGTCATGGTGCCGGCGCGGTGCGCGGCGACGATGGCGGCAACGGTTTCGGGCGCGTCAGACCCCATGGCGAGCAAAACTCCAGCGAGCAGGATGGTACCTGGAACGTAGCAAGCGATGTGCCATTGTGTACATCAGTCGCGGGAAGGGAAGCGAAACAGTCCCTATACGATTTCAAGCGCTTAGCTTCACTGTTGCCAAGGCGCCTAGCCAAGCTAGCCGGTCCTGTCGGATCTGGATTGCATATTAATTAGGCAGGTCGTTTTGGCCGGCGCGCGTTGCCGGGTTGAGCCGATCTCGCGTAGAGCAAACTGTCTGCCCGACAAAGATGACAAGAGGCAGCGGAGGAAACCGATGACGCCAGCCGCTGCCCCGGGCCGCGACCGATCCGAAACGCTGTTCGCGACGCCTGCGATCATGGCTGACCGCCGGGCCGACGGCAGCATCGTCCTGAAATCAACGACGCCGCTGCGCGAGAGTGCGCGTTGCATCGGCGACTGGCTGGAGCAATGGGCGCGACAGGCGCCCGACCGCATCTTCCTCGCCGACCGCGTTAGTGCCGATGCGCCGTGGTCGACGGTGACGTACAAGGCCGCCCTGAAGCAGGTGCGTTCGGCTGCCGCGTGGATTCTCGCGCAAGGCCTGAGCGCGGCGCGCCCGCTGGTGATCCTGTCCGACAACAGCGTCGAACACGCGCTGTTTGCGCTTGCGGCCCAGCATGTCGGCGTGCCGTCGGCCGCGATCTCGCCGGCCTATTCGCTGATGTCGAAGGACTTCGACAAGCTCAAGAGCATGGTCGCGCTGTTGCAGCCGGGCGCGATCTATGTTTCCGGCACAAAACCTTTCGCGGCGGCGCTGGCGGCGATCCAGCCGCTGCATTCGGCGGCGATCGTCAGCGGCGGTGCTGGCGATGCCGAGGCCGTTTCGTTTCGCAGCATCGCGACCACCCCGGAGACGGCTGACGTCGCAAAGGCCTTTGCCGCGATCACGCCGGATACGATCGCAAAATTCCTGTTCACCTCGGGCTCGACTGGTACGCCGAAAGCCGTGATCAACACCCAGCGCATGCTGACGTCAAGCCAGCAGGCCAAGGCGCAGACCTGGACCTTCCTCGACGACATCGGCGACGATCTTGTGATTCTCGACTGGCTGCCGTGGAGCCACACATTCGGCGCCAACCACAATTTCAACCTGGTGCTGCGCAATGGCGGCACGCTCCATGTCGACGGGGGCAAGCCGGCGCCGGGGCTGTTCGCGACGTCGCTCGCTAACCTGCGCAGCGTGAGACCAACGGTCTATTTCAACGTGCCGCGCGGCTTTGACATGCTGATCACAGCGCTGCGGGGCGAGGAGGAGTTGCGGCATAAATTCTTCGGCGAAGTGAAATTCGCCTTTTATGCCGGCGCAGCGCTGCCGCAAAATCTCTGGGATGCGCTGGAAGAACTCTCGGTCAAGACCGTTGGCCGCGCGCTGCCGATGGTGTCGGCCTGGGGCTCGACCGAAACCTCGCCGCTGGCGACCGATTGCCATTTTCAGGCGCAGCGCTCCGGCAATATCGGGGTGCCGATTCCGGGCACCGAATTGAAGCTGATCCCGTCGGGCGACAAGCTGGAGGTGCGCGTGCGCGGTCCCAACGTGACGCCCGGCTACTGGAAGGCGCCGGAATTGACCGCGCAGGCGTTCGACAGCGAAGGCTTTTATCTGATCGGCGATGCCGTGACCTTCGCCGATCCGGCGCGTCCCGAACTTGGCTTGTTCTTCGACGGTCGCGTCGCAGAAGACTTCAAGCTCAACTCCGGCACCTGGGTCAACGTCGGCACCTTGCGTGTGGCCGGCATCGCCGCGCTGGCGCCGCTGGCGCAGGACATCGTGGTCACAGGCCATGGCGGTGACGAAGTGCGCTTCCTGGTGTTTCCGAACATCGCGGCGTGCCGGGCGCTTGCGGGCCTGCCCGAGAGCGCAGACGTGAAAGATGTGATCGGCCATGACGCGGTTCGAAGCGCGATCGCGCAGGGTCTTGCGAAACTGAAGGCGCAAAGCGGTAACTCGTCCGGGCACGCGACGCGGGCGTTGCTGCTGGCCGAGCCGGCTTCCGTTGATGGCGGCGAGATCACCGACAAGGGTTACATCAACCAGCGCGCGGTGCTGACGCGGCGGGCGCAGGCGGTAGCAACGCTCGATAATGATGCGTCAGCCGAGTGGATCGCCTGCTAGCATTTCGTGCTCCGGACGCAGCGTGTCACGTCGTGCTGCGCTGCGTCCGAAGCAAGAAGATTTACGCACCAACCGGCTGATCGAACTCGATAATAGCCCGCGCCGACAAATTTGTTGCCAAAGCAACTAACTTGTGGAAGCTTCTGTGTCATCGCACGGCCTCCCCATAGAGCAGTCGAACTGCCTCGCCGTGCCGGGAGAAAACGGATGCTTGAGAGGAGCGGCTCATTGGAGCCGAATGCCGGCGCGTACCCGGCCGGACAGAGCGTCGGCGTTGCGCGATCAGGTGCTGCCTTGGCCGGTCACGGCGCCGAGATTTTCGTGCAGCCGCCGCAGCAGGTCGATCAGAACCTCCCGCTCGTCTTTCTTCAGGCAGGACAGCAGCCTCCGCTCGCGTTCGAGCGCGGCGATGATCACCTTGTCGTGGATCGCGCGCCCGCGCGGGGTCAGCGAGATCGCGTGGGTACGGCCGTCGTCAGGTGCGGTGCGGATCGCGACCAGGCCGCGCTTTTGCAGCACGGAAAGATTGCGGCTGACCGGTCCCTTGTCGAAGCCGATCACGCTGCAGATCCGCGAGGCGGGAATGCCGGGCTCGATCGCCAGCAGCGACATGATCCGCCATTCCGTGACGTTGACGCCGAAATTGCGCTGATAAAACACCGTCGCGCTGTTCGACAGCTTGTTGGCAATGAAGGTGATGAATGCCGGAACGTAGCGTTCGAGATCGAGCAACGGGCCGTCGTCGGCGGGGGCGGGCTCCGCCGGAGGCGGCCGACGCGGTTTCCGGCTAACGGGATTCTGGCTCATGTCTCGATCATCGCTGCGGAATTGCGCGCGAGCAATAGGGACTTGGGGCAGGACTTTACAAGGGCAAACTTCGGGAGGTCTCGATGACTTCTATGGACGCCGGTGCCGACCACGTCGCGGCTGTGCCGCATCTGTCGCTCGATCCGTTTTCGATCGAATACTTTGACGATCTGCATCCCAGCCAGGAGCGGCTGCGCGAGGCCGGGCCGCTGGTCTATCTCAACACATGGAAGGTCTACGGTGTCGCGCGTTATGCCGAGGTGCATGCGGTGCTGAACGATCCCGCCACGTTCTGTTCGAGTCGCGGCGTCGGCCTGAGCGATTTTGCCAAGGAGAAACCGTGGCGTCCGCCCAGCCTCATTCTCGAGGCCGATCCGCCGGAGCACACGCGCACCCGCGCGGTGCTGAGCCAGGTGCTGTCGCCGACCGCGCTGAAGCAGGTCCGCGACCGTTTCGCCGCCGCCGCCGCCGCCAAGGTCGACGAATTGCTGGAGCGACAAAGCTTTGATGCCATCGCCGATCTGGCTGAAGCCTATCCGCTGGCGATCTTTCCCGATGCGCTCGGGCTGAAGCAGGAAGGGCGCGAGCATCTGCTGCCCTATGCGGGCGTCGTGTTCAATGCGTTCGGGCCGCCGAACCAGCTGCGGCAGGACGCGATCGAGCGCTCCGCGCCGCATCAGGCCTATGTCGCCGAACAATGTCAGCGCGAGAACCTCGCGCCCAGCGGTTTCGGCGCCTGTATCCATGCGCGCGTCGATGCTGGCGATATCACTGCGGCCGAGGCGCCGCTTTTGGTGCGCTCGCTGCTGTCTGCCGGGCTCGATACGACCGTCAACGGCATCGGTGCGGCGGTCTACTGCCTGGCGCGCTATCCCGAACAATTGGCGCGACTGCGGCAGGATTTGTCGCTGGCGCGCAACGCATTCGAGGAGGCGGTAAGGTTCGAAAGCCCGGTCCAGACGTTCTTCCGCACCACGACGCGAGAGGTCGAGATCGGCGGCCATCGGGTCGGCGAGGGCGAGAAGGTTCTGATGTTCCTCGGCGCCGCCAACCGTGATCCACGGCGCTGGGATAACGCTGACAGCTATGACATCACGCGGCGGACCAGCGGCCATGTCGGCTATGGCTCCGGCATCCACATGTGCGTCGGCCAGCTCGTCGCCCGCCTCGAAGGCGAGACCATGCTGGCGGCGCTGGCGCGCAAGGTCGGGAGCATCGAGATCGCTGGACCGGTGAAGCGCCGCTACAACAACACGCTGCGCGGGCTTGAGAGCCTTCCCGTGACCATCTCGGCGGCCTGACAGGCGCGGCGAGCTATATTCTTAATAATGAAAAAGTTCGAGGGGAGAAATGGTATGAAGAGTTTTGGCCGTCATCTCGCGCTGGCCTTGTCAGGCGCCTTGTCGCTCGCCGGCGCCAACACAGCGCGCGCGGAAATTTCCGACAACGTCGTCCGCGTCGGCGTGCTCAACGACATCTCCGGCATATTTCAGGACACCAACGGCATGGGGTCGGTGGAAGCCGCCCGCATGGCGGCGGAGGATTTCAACGGCGGCGGCAAGGGCATCACGGTCGAGATCGTCTACGCCGATCACCAGAACAAGGCCGACGTCGGGCAGGCGATCGCGCGCAAATGGCTCGATGTCGAAGGCGTCGATGCCATCGTCGACGTGCCGAATTCGGCCGTCGGTCTTTCCATCAATGCGCTGCTGCGGGATTCGCGGATGACGTTCCTGGCGTCGTCCACCGCCAGTTCCGATCTCACCGGAAAAGCCTGTTCGCCCAACACGATCCAGTGGGTCAACGACGCCTGGGCGACGGGCAACACGACGGCGGCGGCGATGATGGCGCGCGGTGGCAAGGACTGGTACTTCGTCACGGTGGATTACGCGCTCGGCAAGGGGATCGAGGCTGAAGCCACAAACTACATCGAGAAGAATGGCGGCAAGATTCTGGGCTCGAGCAAGCATCCGCTCGGCACCTCGGATTTCGCTTCGTTCCTGCTGCAGGCGCAGAACTCGAAGGCCAAGGTGATCGGGTTGGCCAATGCCGGCGGTGATACCATCAACGCGGTCAAGCAGGCCAACGAGTTCGGTATCCAGCAAAGCGGCCAGACCATGGTGGCGTTCCTGCTGTTCGTCAACGACGTCCATGGCATGGGGCTGAAGGTAGCCCAAGGCCTGCAATTGCTCGAAGCCTTCTATTGGGACATGGACGACGACACCCGCGCCTTCGCCAAGCGCTTCGCGTCGCGGCCGGGCATGAACGGCAAGATGCCGAGCGGCAACCAGGCCGGCGTCTATGCGTCGACGCTGGCCTATCTCAACGCCGTGGCGGCCACCGGCAGCGACCATGCGAAAGACGCTGTGCCGCAGATGAAGAAGTTCAAAGGCAAGGACAAGCTGTTCGGCGACGTCGCCATCCGCCAGGACGGCCGCGTCATTCACCCGATGTATCTGTTCGAGGTGAAGAAGCCGGACGAGTCGAAATATCCGTACGACTACTACAAGCTGATCTCGACCATTCCGGCCGATCGGGCGTTCCGCCCGATCGCGGATGGTGGTTGTTCGCTGGTGAAGTAACGCGCGGCCGGCTTCTCCCCGGCTCGCGGAGGCGAGCCGCTATCCCGTCACCTTGCTCGAACCCTGCGTGATCAGTCGCGCGGCGCGCTGGTTGCGGGCGTGGATCCACAGCCAGCTCAGGGCGACGCTGAGGCGGTTGCGCAGGCCGATCAGGAAGTAGATGTGGGCAAGGCCCCAGATCCACCAGGCGAGATTGCCGCGCAGCTTCATCCAGCCGAAATCGATCACCGCCTTCTGCTTGCCGATCTGCGCGAGACTGCCGGCGTGCTTGTAGCGGAACGGCGGCAGCGTGCCGCCCTCCAGGCGCGCCTTGATCAGCGCCGCCACGTAGCGTCCCTGCTGCTTGGCGGCCGGCGCGATGCCCGGCACCGGATGGCCATCGGGGCCGGCGATGGTCACGGTGTCGCCAATCGCAAAGATGTCGGCGTGGCCGGGCACGGTGAGATCAGGCTCGACCTTCAAACGATAGGCGCGGTCGGCGGGCGCGTTCAGCCATTCCGCCGCGCGTGAGGCGCGCACGCCGGCGGCCCAGACGATGGTTCGGGCCTCGAGCTTGTTCCCGCCATAGACGACACCATCGGCGGAGCACTCGGTGACGGGTTTTCCCAGCACCACCTCGACGCCGATTTCCTCCAGCGCGCGCTGCGCGTAGGCCGAAAGGTCCTCGGGAAAACCGGCCAGTACGCGCGGACCGGCTTCGACCAGCACGACACGGGTGTTCTGGGTGTCGATGTTGCGAAAGTCCGGCGGCAGCGTGTCCTTGGCGAGGTCGGCGATGGTGCCGGCCATCTCGACGCCCGTCGGCCCCGCTCCGATGATGACGAACGTCAGCAGTGCCGCGCGCTTCGCGGGATCGGTCTCGCGCTCGGCGCGCTCGAACGCGACCAGGATGCGCCGCCGCAGTGTGGTGGCGTCTTCCAGCGTCTTGAGGCCGGGTGCGAACGGCTCCCATTCGTCGTGGCCGAAATAGGCGTGGCGTGCGCCGGTGGCGAGCACCAGCGTGTCATAGGCGATCGCGTCGCCGTCATCGAGCAGCACGCGCTTGCCCGTGGCATCGAGGCCGCTGACATTGGCGAACAGCGTCGTCACCTCCTCGCGTCCGCGCAGCAGGTAGCGGATCGGCCAGGCGATTTCCGACGTCGCCAGCGACGCAGTCGCGACCTGGTAGAGCAGCGGCTGGAACAGATGATGGTTGCGGCGGTCGATCAGCGTGATCCTGACCGGCGCGCCGGCCAGCCCGAAGGCCGCTTCCAGCCCGCCGAAACCGGCGCCGACGATGACCACATGATGGGGCTGTTTCGGCGCTGCCGACATGGCATGCAATCCCGGTTCTGGATCATTCAACTCAATGGACTATGTAGTCATTTGCGCCCCCTGGTCCAAGGCGCGTTTGTCAATCGGTCGATAGCGAAAGCGTATCACCCGCCGTCCCGTCTTGCCGGAACGAAATATTTTTTCGCCATCCCGCATCCTTTGGCCGATCCCGGACGTCCTTGGGATCGAAATGTGCTGCCTTTGCAGTGCCAACGAGGAGAGCGCAATGAAGCGGACCGTGATACGATACAGGATCAGGCCTGACATGGCCGACAGGAATGCCGAACTGGTCGCGGCGGTGTTTGCAGAGCTGAACGCCGCGCAGCCGGAAGACCTCCGCTACATGTCGCTGCGGCTGGAGGACGATACTTTTATCCATGTCGTCGAGACCACGACTGAGGACGGCGCCAGCCCGTTGCCGAAGCTGAAGGCGTTCGCCGCGTTTCAGAGCGGCATTCGCGAGCGCTGCGTCGAACCTCCGGTGCCCAAAGGCGCCACCGTCGTCGGCACCTATCGCATGCTGGGCGAGAATTGAACCCGCTTGCCGGAGGTGGATCGAGTGCCTGAGCCGAACGCGGGCTGTGACATCGAACGCCTGCTGGTAGCGATGCGGCCAAAGCTGCATCGCTATTGCGTGCGCATGGTCGGCTCGGTCATCGACGGCGAGGACGTGCTGCAGGATGCGCTCGCCAAGGCGATCGAGGCGCATTCTACCGCCGGCCATATCGGCAATCCCGAAGGCTGGCTGTTCCGCATCGCGCACAATGCAGCGCTGGATTTCCTGCGCCGCGCCATGATTTCGGACGACGTGCGGCTCGATCTCGTCAACAAAACCCAGATGCGCGGCAAGGCCGAACTTCACAGCTCTTTCGGCAACTACGCCAAGGTGACCGACTGGCATCTGGTGCCGGGCGTGATGGAGGGGCGTCCCGCCATCCTGGTGTTCGATCCGAGCGGGCGTGACGCAGGACCGAAAGACTTCGTCCTGCTGGGCTGGGTTGCCAGCCGGGTCGCGACCATCCGCGATTTCCGCCATGCGGCGTATGCGATCGACGGCGCGGAATACGCGGTTTGAACCTGCCCCACTGCGACAATAGTTGCCCAAGCAACCGGAACTATAGTTCTTGCCATCCCCGCCATCTACGAAATATGGTGCAGACCGCTGGGCATGAGCCGAAGGTCCAACCCAGGACCGTTGGTTCATGCTTGCCGCTGACCGGGCATTTCGCGCACAAAATACCTCACCTGATAATGAGGCGCGCGGGATACGCGCGGTCGCCCGGTTGACCGGGTCTGGTTCGATAACGAGGAGGGGAGTGATTATGAAAAAGGCATTCTGGCTGGCAGGCGCGGCAGTTCTGGCGCTGGCGCAGCCCGCATCCGCCGGCGACACCATCAAGATCGGCTTTGTCTCGACCTTCAGCGGCCCGACGGCCGTGATCGGCAACGACATGCGCAACTCGTTCGAGCTGGCGCTCGACCATATGGGCCGCAAGATGGGCGGCAAGCCGGTCGAGGTGATCTATGAGGACGATGGCCAGAAGCCTGACGTGGGCAAGCAGAAGACCGAAAAGCTGATCCAGTCCGACAAGGTCGATTTCATCGCCGGCTATATCTGGTCGAACGTGCTGCTGGCTTCGCTGAAGACCGCCGTCGATTCCAAGACCTTCCTGATCTCGGCCAATGCCGGGCCGTCGCAGTTGGCCGGCGAACTCTGCTCGCCCTACGTGTTTTCGACCTCCTGGCAGAACGACCAGACGCCGCAGGCGATGGGCCAGTACATGAACCAGAAGGGCGTCAAGTCGGTGTTCCTGATCGGCCCGAACTACGCGGCCGGCAAGGACATGCTGGCGGGCCTCAAGAGCACGTTCAAGGGCCAGGTCGTGGGCGAGGAATACACGGTGTGGCCGAGCCAGCTCGACTTCTCCGCCGAACTCACCAAGGCCAAGAACTCCAAGGCCGAGTCGATCTTCGTGTTCTATCCGGGCGCGGCCGGCGTCCAGTTCCTCAACCAGTATGCCCAGGCCGGCCTCAAGGCGCAGATGCCGCTCTATACGGCGTTCACCGTCGACGAATTGTCGCTGCCGCTGCAGAAGGAAAACGCGATCGGGATTCCCGGCGCGCAGCAATGGGTCAACGACCTGCCAAACGCTGAGAACAAGAAGTTCGTCGAGGACTACCGCAAGAAATATCCCGGCCTGCGTCCGACCTATTACGGTGCGCAGTCCTATGACGCCGCGCAACTCATCAACAGCGCAGTGGTTGCCGTGAAGGGCGACACGGCGAAGAAGGACGAGATGAAGGCCGAGATGGAAAAGGCCAACTTCAAGTCGGTGCGCGGGGCGTTCAGATACGGCAAGAACCACATTCCGATCCAGAATTTCTACCTGCAGGACGTCGTCAAGGACGCCGACGGCCAGCTCTCGCTGAAGACGGTCGCGACCATCGTCAAGGACGACCAGGACCGCTTCGCCGACAAGTGCCCGATGAAGTGATGGTTGGCATGGCCGGTGCTGATGGTTGGCACGGCCGGTGCATGATGTCGCGAACGCGCCCTCGGGCTTGACCCGGAGGCAGTTTGCGGCAGATCATCCGCCCAACAGCAAAAATGGCGGCGGCGCAGATGTGCTGCCGCTGTTTTGTTAGGTCCAGAGTTTTAGATTCATGCTCGTCCTCGTAGAACAATCGCTGAACGGCCTCCAGTTCGGACTGTTGCTGTTTTTGCTGGCCGCCGGGCTGACGCTGGTGTTCGGCATCATGGATTTCGTCAATCTGGCGCACGGCTCGCTCTACATGATGGGCGCCTATTTCGCCGCGACGTTCGTGGCCTGGACCAACAGTTTCGTGCTCGGCATCCTGCTGGCGCTCGGCGCCACATTGTTGTTGGGCATTGCGCTCGAATTCATCGCGCTCCGGCATCTCTACGGCCGCGACCATCTTGACCAGGTGCTGGCGACCTTCGGGCTGATCCTGTTCTTCAACGATGCGGTGCGGCTGATCTGGGGGCCGGCCGGCTTGTCGCTGCCGCTGCCGGCCTGGCTGACGGTACCGGTGCAGATCGTCCCCGGCGTGTCCTATCCGGCCTATCGGTTGTCGATCATCGCGGTCGCGCTCGCGGTCGCTGCATTGCTTTATCTCGTCGTCATGCGCACCCGCGTCGGCATGCTGATCCGCGCCGGTGCCTCCAACCGCGAAATGATCGGCGCGCTCGGCATCAACATCAAGCTCTTGTTCACGCTGGTATTCGGGCTCGGCGCCGCACTCGCCGGCCTCGCCGGGCTGATGCAGGCGCCGATCCTCACGGTGCAGATCGGTATGGGAGAGAACATCCTGATTCTCGCCTTCGTCATCATCGTGATCGGCGGTATCGGCTCGATCCGCGGCGCGTTCCTGGCCGCGATCTTCGTCGGCATGATCGATACGCTCGGCCGCGCCTTCCTGCCGGATCTCTTGCGCATGGCGCTGAGTTCTTCCGCCGCCTCCACCGCCGCCCCCGCATTGTCCTCGATGCTGATCTATCTGCTGATGGCGATCGTGCTTGTCGTGCGGCCGGAGGGGCTGTTTCCGGCCGCCAAGCGATGAAATCCCGCATCAACGTTAGCAACGCCGTCGTGGCGCTCGTCGTGCTTGGCCTCACGCTGCTGCCGGTCTATTCAGCGCTGTCAGGCAACATCTTCATCCTGACGCTGTTCACCCGCATCGTCATCTTCGCGCTCGCCGCCGCGAGCCTCAACCTCATCATGGGTTATGGCGGCATGATGAGTTTCGGCCATGCCGCCTATCTCGGCATCGGCGGCTATGCGGTCGGAATCCTCGCGTTCGAAGGCATCGGCTCCGGCTTCATCCAGTGGCCGGTCGCGCTTTTGGCATCGGCGCTGTACGCGCTGGTGATCGGCGCGCTGTCGCTCCGCACCCGCGGCGTCTATTTCATCATGATCACGCTCGCCTTTGCGCAGATGGCTTATTACATCGCCTCGGGCATGTCGCGCTATGGCGGCGACGACGGGCTGACGATCTACAAGCGCAGCAATTTCGGCGGCCTGATCGACCTGTCGAACCGCGTGCAGTTCTACTATTTGTGCCTCGGCTGCCTGTTCGGCGGTATCTATCTGATCTGGCGCATCATCAATTCGCGGTTCGGCATGGTGGTGCAGGGCATCCGTTCCAACGAGCAGCGCATGCAGGCGATCGGCTATCATGCCAACCGGTACCGCCTTGTCTGTTTCGTCATCTCGGGCACCATCTGCGGCCTCGCCGGCGCGTTGCTGGCCAACAATACCGACTTTGTCAGCCCGGCCGGCATGTACTGGACCCGCTCCGGCGAGCTGATGGTGATGGTGGTGTTCGGCGGCATGGGTTCGCTGTTCGGTCCCGTCATCGGAACCATCGCGTTCTTACTGCTGGAAGAGCTGTTGTCGCAGTTCACGGAATACTGGGCGCTGATCATGGGTCCATTGTTGCTGCTGATCGTGCTGTTCGCGCGCGGCGGCATCATGGGTTTGCTGGGGAGGTTTGGCCGTGGCTGATCCAATGCTCCGCGTTGAAAAGCTGGTCCGCAGCTTTGGCGGCATCAAGGCGACCGACAATCTGTCGCTCGATGTCGGGGCGGGCGAGCTGCACGCCATCATCGGCCCCAACGGCGCCGGCAAGACCACGCTGATCAGCCAGTTGACCGGGCAGTTGATGCCGAACTCCGGCACGATTCATTTCGGCGGCCGTGACGTCACCTGGCTGCCGTCCTACCAGCGCAGTCGGCTCGGCCTGGCGCGCTCGTTCCAGATCACCTGCCTGCTGCCGGACTTTTCCGCGGCCGACAATGTTGCGCTGGCCGCACAGGCGCATGATGGTCACTCGTTCCGCTTCTGGGGCGCGGCCCGCCAGGAAAAGCACCTGCGCGATGCAGCGCAGGCCGCGCTGGCGCGCGTGGGGCTTGCGAAGCGCGCCAATGTGCCGGTATCCGAGCTCAGCCATGGCGAACAGCGCGAACTCGAGCTCGCGGTTGCGCTCGCCACAAAACCGCAATTGCTGCTGCTCGATGAGCCGATGGCCGGCCTCGGCGTCACCGAATCCGCGCGCATGGTGGCGCTGCTGAAAGAGCTGCGGAAGGAAGTCACGATCGTCCTGGTCGAGCACGACATGGAGGCGGTGTTCGCGCTGGCCGACCGTATCACCGTGCTGGTCTATGGCCGCGTGATCGCGTCCGGCGATCCCGACGCCATCCGGAACAACGAGGAAGTCAAGCGTGCCTATCTCGGCGACCAGCATGTGGTGGTCGGTCATGGCTGAAACGCTGCTGGAAATCGACGGCATCGAAACCTGCTACGGCCTCAGCCAGGTGCTGTTCGGCCTGTCGCTTAAAGTTCAATCCGGCGAAATGGTCGCCCTGATGGGCCGTAACGGCATGGGCAAGACCACGACCATCCGCTCGATCATGGGCATGACGCCGGCCCGCGCCGGCAAGGTCCGTTTCGCGGGCGAGGAAGTGCGCAGCCTGCCGTCATACAGAATCGCAAAACTCGGCATCGGCCTGGTGCCGGAAGGCCGCCAGATCTTTCCGAACCTGACCGTCTACGAAAACCTGGTCGCAGCCTCCGGCAACCGCCTCGGCAATCCCGACCCCTGGACCATCGACAAGATTCACGCGCTGTTTCCGCGGCTGGCCGAGCGCAACGGCAACATGGGCGTGACGCTGTCGGGCGGCGAGCAGCAGATGCTGGCGATCGGCCGCGCGCTGATGACCAATCCCAAGCTGTTGATCCTCGATGAAGCCACCGAAGGCCTCGCGCCGCTGATCCGCGAGGAAATCTGGAGCTGCCTCTCGATGCTGAAGGGCAGGGGGCAATCGGTGCTCGTCATCGACAAGAACGTCGCCAACCTCTCCAAGATCGCCGACCGCCACTACATTATCGAGCGCGGTCGGACGGTGTGGAGCGGGACGAGCGAGCAGCTGATCGCGGAGCCGGATCTGCAGCATCGGTATTTGGGTATCTGAGAAAATTCCGCTGGTGGTCGAGGTTCGCGGCGAAAGGCGAGTGGCGCGGCTGCGTTAAGTTCGCGGCCCGTTGCCGCCGCATCGGGCGAGTCCATCCGACAATCCCGTGATTGTACGGAACACGAAATTAACGTTGATTTAGGCGCCGATGCTCAGGGTGACGAGGTGCCGTTTTGCTGGGGACCTCGATGTTTCGCCGTAAGCCCGATTCCGATTCGTTGGCTCTGCTCGCTACCAAAGCGATCAGCGCGAATGTCATGATCGCCGATACCGACCTCAACATCGTTTACATGAACGACGCGGTGAGGAAGCTGCTGCGGGAGGCCGAGGCCGACCTGAAGAAGGACTTGCCGAAATTCAACGTCGATACCCTGATCGGGACCAATATCGATGTCTTCCACAAGAACCCGAGCCATCAGCGGCAGATGCTGAAGTCGCTCAGTTCGGTGCATCGGGCGACCATCAAGATCGGGAAATGGAGCTTCGATCTGATGGCGACGCCGCTGAAGAAGGCGGATGGCAGCAGTGCCGGCACGGTTGTCGAATGGGCCGACGCCAGTATTCGCCTGCAGAACTCGGACTTCGCCGGTCAGGTCGCCGCTGCCAAGCGGTCGCAGGCGGTGATCGAATTCAGGCTCGACGGCACCATCGTCGACGCCAACGAAAACTTCCTGAAAGCGCTCGGCTATTCGCTCGCCGAAATCCAGGGCAAGCATCACAGCATGTTCGTCGAACAAAAGGAGCGCGACAGTGCCGCCTACCGGGAGTTCTGGGCAGCGCTGAACCGGGGCGAGTACCAGGCGGCCGAGTACAAGCGGATCGGCAAGGGCGGCAGGGAGGTCTGGATCCAGGCGTCGTACAATCCGATCCTCGATGACAAGGGCAAGCCGGTCAAAGTCGTCAAGTTCGCCATCGACGTCACCGAGCAAAAATTACGCAATGCCGACCTGTCGGGCCAGATCGATGCGATCGGAAAATCGCAGGCCGTCATCGAGTTCAATCTCGATGGCTCGATCATCACCGCCAATCGCAATTTTCAGCAGGCTCTCGGCTATTCGCTCGCCGAGATCGCGGGCCGGCACCACAGCATGTTCGTGGCGCCGGACGAGCGGGACAGCCCGACTTACCGCGAATTCTGGGCGGCGCTGAACCGGGGCGAGTTCCAGACCGGTGAATACAAGCGGATCGGCAAGGGCGGCAAGGAGGTCTGGATCCAGGCATCCTACAATCCGATCCTCGATCTCAACGGCAAGCCGTTCAAGGTCGTGAAATATGCCAGCGACATCACCCGGCAAGTGCTGGTTCGAATGGGCAATGAGCGCGTTCGCGGCATGATGGAATCGGTCGCCGCAGGCGCAGAGGAGCTGAACGCCTCGGTACGCGAGATTTCCGAGGCGATGGTCAAGTCGAAGGAGACCGCGGTAGGCGCAGCCGATCGGGTCGCTTCCGCCGATTCGCAGGCCAAGCGGCTCAGTGACGCCACGCAGGCCATGAGTGGCATCGTCGAGATGATCGGCGACATCACCGGTCAGATCAATCTGCTGGCGCTGAATGCGACGATCGAATCGGCGCGGGCGGGCGAGGCCGGCAGGGGCTTTGCCGTCGTCGCGGCGGAAGTCAAGAACCTCGCCAATCAGGCCAAGCAGGCCACCGACAAGATCGGCACGGAGATCGGCGGCTTGAATTCGATATCCGACGAGGTCGTGAGCGCGCTGAACGAAATAAGGACGGAAATCCAGAACGTTTGCGAATATGTCACGTCCACGGCCGCAGCGGTGGAGGAGCAGAGCACCGTTACCTCTGAAATGTCGTCGAGCATGCAGCGGGCCGCCGCGGAGGCGTCGGCGATCGCTGGCGGCGCGGGCTAATCGCTCAAAACATCTCGAAATATTCGCGGTGCTCCCAGTCCGATACCTCGGCCTGGAATCGCTCGATCTCCGCGTTCTTGATGTGGACGTAATAATCCACGAACTCCGCGCCCAATGCCTGCCGGAAGAAGGGATCGTCGTTCAGCGCGAACACCGCCTCGCGCAGGCTCTTCGGCAGCAGCGCCGCTTTGGTCTCGTAAGGCGTGTCCGCCGACGGCCCGGGATCGAGCTTGCGGTCGACGCCGTCGAGTCCGGAGAGAATCTGCGAAGCCATGTAGAGATAGGGGTTGGCGGCCGGCTCGCCGATGCGGTTTTCCAGCCGCGTGGCGGGGTCACCAGGGCCGCCGAGGACGCGGATCATGACGCCGCGGTTGTCGCGACCCCAGATCGCGCGGTCCGGCGCCAGCGAATAGGAGCGGTAGCGCTTATAGCCGTTGATGGTCGGCGTGGTGAATACGGTGGAGGCGCGGGCGTGCGCCAGCAGTCCGGCGAGATAGAAACGGCCAAACGGGCTCAGCGCTTCGCCGCCATCCTTGGCCATGAAGGCGTTCTCGCCGCCCGCGCGCGAGACGATCGATTGGTGCAGGTGCCAGCCGGAAGCAAACACGTTCGGCAGTTTCGGCCGGCACATGAAGGTGGCGTGAAAACCGTGGCGCCGCGCGATCTGCTTCACGGCTGACCGAAACAGCACCATGTTGTCGGCGGGCGTCAGCCCCCTAGTCGGCGCAAAGGTGAATTCGCACTGGCTCGGGCCAAACTCGACCTCGACCGATCGCAACGGCAGGCCGAGCGCCAGCACGTCGCGGCGGATGATTTCAAGCGCCGGCTCCATCTGATCGTAGCGCTGCTCGGTCAGGTATTGATAGCCGTGCGACAGCAGGCTGACCGAAGGCGGCCGCCCGGGCTGGCCGGCATCTTCGGGCGCCATGTGCGCGTCATCGAGCTTGAAGAGGTGGAATTCGACCTCGAGCCCCGCAACGAAATCGTAGCCGCGGCTGCCGAGTTGATCGATCACTTTGCGATAGAGGTTGCGCGTGGCGAACGGCACCGGGCGGCCGTCGTTGAAATGCAGGTCGCACAGCAGCCAGCCGGTGGTCGGCGCCCAAGGCAGTACACGAAACGTCGAGGGATCCGCGACCATCAGCACGTCGGCGGCACCCTCCATTTCCTTCATGCCGAAGCCGCCGCCGGCCGTAAACACCGGGAACACCGTCTTGTGCGAGGTATCCTTGGCCAGCATGGTCGTGGTGATGGAGCAGCCGCTTTCCAGCGACTCCAATGCTTCGCTGGCGACCAGTGTCTTGCCGCGCAGGATGCCGTGCTGGTCGGGGAAGGAGAGGCGAATGACTTCGAGGTTTTTCTCTTCGACGATCTTGCGCAGCTGGCTGGCGGCTTCCTGCTGTTCTTTCGACCACAGGCCGTGACGTTCGACGAAACTCAACGCGCTGCTCCCACGCCGTTGTGAGGAAAGCGGTGCGCGTTACTCCCTCTCCCCGTTCTTTGCGGGGAGAGGGGCGGGGTGAGGGGCTCTCTCTGCGCGGTTGATGCCAGTCGATGGACCTGTACCCCCTCACCCGGATCGCAAGCGCGATCCGACCTCTCCCCGCAAGCGGGGCGAGGTAAAGCCCGCACCGTCGGTCGGAAGAAGAACATCACTCCGCCGCCGACAGATGCCGGATCTTGCCGGCGATCTCGCTCGGCACCGGCGCGGCCCAAGGCGCGCCGCGGCGGCGTTTGACGTCGACTTCCATCCAGAAGATTTCCCACCCCTGCGTCGGGCCGATCCCGTCCATGGTCGCCGGGCCCTGAATGCTGCGCGCATGTGCGGCATCCAGGAACAGCATCGGCTTCTCGCCGCCGGAAGCCTTTTCGATCTCCTGCCGCAGCAGGCGGCGGTATTGCACGATCGCCTTGTCCGAGGTGCCGAGGTGCTCGTTGGTGCGGTCCTGGATCGCACCCATCGATTCCACCGCCCACTGGTCGTGCACGTTGATGTCGGCGCCCATGCCGGTATAGGTGGCGGTCGCCTGTTCGTGCGGATCGAATCCGTAATCGTTGCTCTTGTTCTTGCGCGATGTGTAGTCCGGCAGCTCGTACAGTTCGAGCCGCTGGTCGCGCATCTTCTTCTTGTCGACCGGCGCCGTATAGCTGGTGAAGATCGCGTACCAGTAGCAGTTCTCGTCATCGACCGGCACGTGCCACTGCGTGATCGTCATCTCCGTGCTCATCGGAATCACGAAGCCATGCGGGAATAATTGATTGGTGACGCGCACATGCGTCCGCTCTTCGTCCAGCTCGCGCAGCGCGATCAGCCGCAGGCCGTATTCGGTGTGCTCGACATTGATGATCGGGTTGTCGTATTCGCGCAAAATCTTCGTCATCGGCATGTCGCTGCCGGCAGACGCGCCGCGGAACTGTTTTCCGTAAGCGGTGGACGTATCCTCGTCCTCGAAGAAGCGATGCAGGAACGAGGCGTGCGCCGGGTCGATGCCGACTTCCAGCGCCTGCAGCCAGTTGCAGTTCATGTGGCCCTTGAATGCGAACGTGTGGCTATCGGGCGCGACAAAGCAGTCGATCTCCGGAAACGCCGGCGGCTCGCCTTCGCCGAGATAGGCCCAGAGGATGCCGCCCTTCTCCACTACGGGATAGGAGCGCTGCCGGATGCCCTGGCACAGGTTCGAATCCTTCGGCTCCGCGGGCGTTTCCAGGCACTGGCCGGACACGTCGAACAGCCAGCCATGGAAGGAACAGCGCAGCCCGCCGTTCTCCAGCCGGCCGAAGGCGAGGTCAGCGCCGCGATGCGCGCAGTGGCGGTCGATCAGGCCGTAGCGGCCTTGCTCGTCGCGGAACAGAACGAGGTTCTCGCCCAGCAGTCTGACCGGGCGTACCGGCCGCGGCCCCTGCAACTCGTCGACCAGCGCCGCCGGTTGCCAGTACATCCGCATCAGCTTGCCGCACGGGTCCTTGCGCCCGGTGCGGGTGATCAGGTCGTTGGCTTCCTGGCTCATCATGGCGACGGTCTCCGTGAGTTTGTTCGCCTATTGAACTTCTGTGCGATTTTAACGTAGGCTGTTTGTGAGGCAAGCGGATTTTGGAGGCAGCGATGCCCAAGCTTAAGCGCACCGAGGACGCAAACAACCGCGTCGCGACGGATTTTGTCGAAAGCCTCGATCGCGGCCTGCGGGTGCTGGAGGTGTTCGGCGCCGGCCAGCAGCCGATGACGTTGAGCGATCTCGCCAAGGCCGCCGGTCTGGCGCGCGCTACCGCGCGGCGGATTCTTTTCACGCTCGAACACGCCGGCTTCGTTGCGACCGACGGCAAGCTGTTTCGCCTGACGCCGCGCGTGCTGCTGCTGGCGTCGAGTTATCTGGCGTCCAATCACGTCGTTTCGGTGCTACAGCCCGCGCTCGATAAACTGTCGGGCGAGGCGCAGGAGATTTCGTCGATGGCGATCCTCGACGGCAACGAGGTCGTCTTCATCGCGCGCGCCAGCCCGACGCGGGTATTTTCCTCAGGTATCGATATCGGCTACCGCTTGCCGGCGTTCTGCACGTCCGTCGGCCGTGTGCTGCTGTCGCGCCTGTCGGATGACGAACTGGCCGCGGCGCTGGACAGGATGGATCTGGTGCAATTGACGCCGCTCACCGTCACCGACAGGAAGAAGTTGCAACAGGCGATCATCGCCGATCGCGCGAAAGGCTATTCGCTGGTCGACCGTGAAGCCGAGCCGGGTTTCCGCTCGATCTCGGTGCCGGTCCGCCGCTATGACGGCGTCATCGTCGCCGCGATCAATATGGGCGCGCATGTCGATCGCGTGTCGTCGGAGGAGATGGTCGAACGCTTCTTGCCGCGCTTGCGCGAAGCGGCGGCCTCGGTCAAGGCGATGCTGGTGTGAAATGATGGTCCGGCTCGAAACACCCGCCGACATTGCGGCGATCCGTATCGTCGAAGAAATTGCGTTCGGCCGCCGCGACGAAGCGCGGCTGGTCGAGGATCTGCGTGCGGCTGGTGATGCCGTGCTTTCGCTGGTCGCCGTGGAGGGCGGCATTATCGCCGGTCATGCCATGTTCTCGCGGATGAACGCGCCATTTCCCGCGCTGGCGCTCGGCCCCGTCGCGGTATTGCCCGAACATCGGCGGGCAGGCATCGCCGACCAGTTGATCCGTGAAGGGATTGCGCACAGCGAGGCCGCCGGGTGGCGGGGTATCTTTGTTCTCGGCGATCCCGCGTTCTATCGACGTTTTGGATTCAATGTTGGAAAGGCGAGCGGCTTCTCGTCGCCATTCGCAGGGCCGCATTTGATGGCCATCCCAATTGGAGGGAGCGACCTGCCGGCGCTCACAGGGAGCATTCAATATGCTCCCGCCTTCGGCACGCTCGGATAGAGAGGCATCCGTATTTCGTACGCGCTATCGCCCCGGCAATCGCTTGAACGCGGCTTCGATCGCCTCGAACTGGGCTACGACCTTCGGCGTCACCACGAAGTGCAGCGTTGCCGCGACCGACAGGCCGACGATGGTCGCGATGATCACATACTGGGTCAGCAGCGCCAGCAATATCCTGCGCAGCGGCCGTCGCCTTGCCTTTTGCGGCTTCGTGGCGGCGAGGAAGGCGTCGTCGCTTTCAGCGCTGCTCATGGGCTCGCACCGGACACCGCCATCCCTCAATACTCGTTCAGCAGCTGATCGAGCCGCGATTTCAGCCGGCGATTGGCGCGTTCGCTGTCGCGCAGCTTGCGCGCCCAATCCAGCGTGACGACGGTGCCCCTTTCGCGCTCCTCGCAGAACGTCAGGCCCGCGCTGTTCTGGTCGCGCCAGGCGAGGCGGGCCGCACAGGACAGCCCCTTGCGCACGACGTCGAACTCGACGCGATCCGGCAGGATCGCCGCATTCTCGAACTCGATTTTCGCGCCGTGCGGGCTGAAATTGCGCACGATGCAATCGAGTGTCGATTGGCGTGCGTTGAATGCGATCACGCCGCCATAATAGACGCGATTTCTCGGATGCTGACGACGCTCAAGCATGGTTCCTCCAATCGATTAACGATTCGGTAACACAATTAGAGGGTGTGATGCAGCGTGTGCTCGCATGAGTTTTGCACGGTGGTTAATGCGTGTGCGGTGCAACCAAGGCGGGAGACGCCTCGCGCAGTAGATTCAGCAAGAATTGCCGTTCAGGAAGCCGCGCTGCGCAGCCCGAACGCGTGCTTGTCGTGCAGCAGCGGCGCCACCGCATCGCTGAGCCGGGCCGCCGCGGCATCGACCGAAAGCCCCGCGGTGTCGACCACGGCGGAGGCGCGGGCGTAGAGCGGTTCGCGGCTGACCAGGATGTTGCGCAGCTCGGCCATCGCCGAGCGGTCGTCGGCCATCGGGCGCAGATCGCCCTGGCCGCGGACGCGGGCCATGTGCTCCTCCGGCTCGGCCTTGAGCCAGATGGTGTAGAACGACGACAGGATCAGCTCGAAGGTGAGCGGCTCGGAGACGATGCCGCCGCCGGTCGCCAGCACCATCAGCTCTTTCCGCGCCAGCAATTGTGTCAGCGCCGTCTGCTCCATGCGGCGAAAGCCTTCCTGGCCGTAGAGCGCGATGATCTCGGCGACGGACAAGCCGTTCTGCGCCTCGATCTCCTTGTTGAGCTCGACGAATTGCCAGCCGATCTTCTTCGCCAGCATCTTGCCGAGCGTGGATTTGCCCGCGCCGCGCAGGCCGATCAAGGCGATGCCGGAGAACGACATCCGCCGATGCGCCGAAAGGCTGTCGCCAGAGAGCGCGTCCTTGGCCTTGGCGATCTGCGGCGGCGTCGCCTTGCGCAGGAGGTCGCGGATCACGGCCCAGTCCGGCGCCGGTTCGGCGGAGGGAATCAGGTCTTCCAGATGCGCGCCCATCGCGTTCGACACGCGCCGCAGCAGCACGATCGAGACATTGCCCTTGCCGCTTTCGAGCTGCGCGATATAGCGCTCGGAAATCCCCGACACTTTCGCCAGCACCTTGCGTGACATGCCGCGCAGCGCCCGCATGGTGCGCACACGCTGGCCGAGCTGCTCGAGAAAGCCGGCTTCGGGGTCGCTTGCCTCGGTCATTGCCCTCGTTCGGCTTTGCATGCGGGGATGAATGGATTCCGGAAACATAATGCCGATGAGGATTGACAGCAAGCGCAGCCGGTGGCTTTGTATGAATTATAATTCTAAAAGCGGGGAGAAGCGTCGTGGGCGGCATGTCCGGTTCGTATAATGCGGTAACCTGGCTGCTCGATCGCAATGTCAGGGAAGGCCGCGGCGCCAAGCTCGCCTTCACCGATACCGTCTCTGAACTCAGCTATGGCGACCTGCAGAAGCAGAGCTGCCGCGTCGCCAACATGCTGCGCCGGCTCGGCGTCCGCCGCGAAGAGCGCGTGGCGATGATCATGCTCGACACCGTGGATTTTCCCGCCGTGTTTCTCGGCGCCATCCGCGCCGGCATCGTGCCGGTGCCGCTCAACACGCTGCTGACGTCGGATCAATACGCCTATGTGTTGGCGGATTGCCGCGCGCGCGTGCTGTTCGTGTCCGAAGCGCTCTATCCGGTCGTGAAAGACATCGTCGGGCGCATGCCCGATCTCGAGCATGTCGTGGTTTCCGGCAACGATGCGCTCGGCCACAAGAAACTCGCCGACGAACTCGCGGACGAAAGCGACGCGTTCGACACCGCGCCGACGCATGCGGAGGAGCCTGCTTTCTGGCTCTATTCGTCGGGATCGACCGGCATGCCCAAGGGCGTGCGGCATCTGCATTCCAGCCTGCAGGCGACCGCGGATACCTATGCGGCCCAGGTGCTCGGCATCCGCGAAAGCGATGTCTGCCTGTCCGCGGCGAAATTGTTCTTTGCCTATGGGCTCGGCAACGCGCTGACGTTCCCGATGTCGGTCGGCGCCAGCACCATTCTCAACGCCGACCGGCCGACGCCGGCGCGGATGTTCGAATTGCTGAACAGATATAATCCGACCATCTTCTACGGCGTCCCGACGCTGTTCTCCTCGATGCTCAACGATGAGGCGCAAAAGAACGCGCGCGCCGGCACGCGGCTGCGCATCTGCACCTCGGCCGGCGAGGCGCTGCCGGAATCGGTCGGCAATGCCTGGAAGGGGCGGTTCGGCGCCGACATTCTCGACGGCGTTGGCTCGACCGAGCTGTTGCACATCTTCCTGTCCAACGCGCCCGGCGATATCAAATACGGCTCGTCCGGCCGTCCGGTGCCGGGCTACAAGGTGCGGCTGGTCAATGAGGCCGGCAATGAGGTGCCCGACGGCGAAGTCGGCGAATTGCTGGTCGAGGCGCCGTCGGCTGCCGAAGGCTACTGGAACCAGCGCAGCAAGAGCCGCCAGACTTTTCAGGGCCACTGGACCTACACCGGCGACAAATACACGCGCGACGCCGAGGGCCGCTACACCTTCTGCGGCCGCAGCGATGACATGTTCAAGGTCTCCGGCATCTGGGTCTCGCCGTTCGAGGTCGAGAGCGCGCTGATCACGCACCCGGCCGTGCTGGAAGCCGCCGTCGTGCCCGAGGCCGATCCGGAAGGACTGTTGAAGCCGAAGGCCTTCGTCGTGCTGCGCGCCGACAGCCAAACCGACGGCCTGCATGAATCGTTGAAGGAGCACGTCAAGCAGAAGATCGGCCCGTGGAAATATCCGCGCTGGATCGACGTGGTGGATTCATTGCCGAAGACCGCGACGGGGAAGGTGCAACGGTTCAAGCTGCGCGATGGTGCAAACCAATAAGCCCGGCCATGACGGAGCAAGTGGATACAACGACATGACCACCCTTTCCCCCACGGGCTTCCTCACCATCGGCGCCGCCCATCTCGAATACCGCATGATCGGCCCGTCGCCAGAGCATGGGCCGACCATCGTCATGCTGCATGAAGGCCTTGGCTCCGCCGGGCTATGGGGGGACTTTCCGGAAAAGCTTCAGGCTGCGACCGGCGCCGGCGTATTCGCTTATTCGCGCGTCGGTTACGGCCATTCGACGCCGGCAAAGCTGCCGCGGCCGCTCGACTATATGCATGTCGAGGCGCTCGACGTGCTGCCAAAACTGCTCGACAAGATCGGCTTTCGCCGCGGCATGCTGCTCGGCCATTCCGACGGCGCCTCGATTGCGGCGATCTATGCCGGCTCGAACGAGGATCATCGTATCCAGGGCCTGGCGCTGATCGCCCCGCATTTCATCGTCGAGGATGTTTCGGTGGCCTCGATCGCAGAGATCAAGACTGCTTACGAGACCACCAACCTCAAAGAGAAGCTGTCGCGCTGGCACAAGGATGTCGACAACGCCTTCTATGGCTGGAACGGCGCGTGGCTCGATCCGAAATTCCGCGAGTGGGATATCTCCGAATACCTCGCCTATATCCGCGTGCCGATAGCGATCCTCCAGGGCGAAAAGGATCAGTACGGCACCATGCGTCAGGTCGAGATCGCGCAGCAGGAGTGCTATTGCCCGGTCGATGTCACTGTCCTTGCCGGCGCTGGCCATTCCCCCCACCGCGAGGCGGCGGGCGAGACGCTGGCGGTGATCGCCGATTTCGCGGCAGCGGCGCTCCGGGCGGACGGTGCCTCGGCGGCCTGAAGTGCCAGCGGGACCGCCAGGTTGCTGGCCAGTCGCCCGATCCAGAAGATGAAAGAAAATGCATATTTTGGCAATGTGAGCTGGACGAATTCCAAAACATGCATTATTGTTCATATCGATAAGATCAATAAACACTCAAGGGTGGCTCATGGCCGGCGAAGATCGCGTCCTCGCGGGCGGCGCGAAATACATCGATTTCCAGACCGATCCGTCGCGCTACCGGCACTGGAAGCTGGGGGTCGAGGGCGACGTCGCGACGTTGACCATGGACGTTGACGAGAATGGCGGCCTGTTCGAGGGCTATCAGCTTAAGCTGAATTCCTACGATCTCGGCGTCGACATCGAGCTGGCCGACGTCGTGCAGCGGCTGCGCTTCGAGCATCCCGAGGTGAAGGCGGTGGTGATGCGTTCGGGCAAGAACCGGGTGTTCTGCGCCGGCGCCAATATCCGCATGCTGGCGGGCGCCACACACGCCCACAAGGTCAATTTCTGCAAGTTCACCAACGAGACCCGCAACGGCCTGGAAGACTCTTCCGAAAATTCCGGACAGCGCTTCATCACCGTCGTCAACGGCACCGCGGCCGGCGGCGGCTATGAATTGGCGCTGGCGACCGATCACATCATCATGGCTGACGACGGCGCCGCCGCGGTGTCGCTGCCGGAAGTGCCGCTGCTGGCGGTGCTGCCCGGCACCGGCGGCCTGACGCGCGTCGTCGACAAGCGGAAGGTGCGCCGCGATCATGCGGATTTCTTCTGCACCATCGAGGAAGGCATCAAGGGCAAACGCGCCGTCGCATGGCGGCTGGTCGACGAGATCGTGCCGAACAGCAAACTGGAAGGCAAAGTCGCCGATCGCGCCAGGGAGTTTGCCGCCGCCTCGAAGCGCAACGGCAATGGCAAGGGCATCACGCTTTCGCCGCTCAACCGCACCATCGACGACAGCGGCATCCGCTACGGTCTTGTCAATGTCGACATCGATCGCGCTGCGCGGATCGCGACCATCTCGATCAAGGCGCCGGAGGCCGCGCCGCCCGCCGATATCGACGGCCTGATCGCGCAGGGTGCGTCGTTCTGGCCGCTGCAGGTGGCGCGCGAGCTCGACGACGCCATCCTGCACCTGCGCATCAACGAGCTCGAACTCGCGATGCTGGTGTTCAAGAGCCATGGCGATGCCGCCAATGTGGTGGCCTGCGACGCCTTCCTCGAAGCCAACAAGGCGCACTGGCTGGTCAACGAGATCAGGCACTACTGGAAGCGGGTGCTGAAGCGCATCGACGTCACCTCGCGCACGCTGGTGACGCTGGTCGAGCCCGGCTCGTGTTTTGCCGGCACGCTCGCCGAACTCGTGTTCGCCGCCGATCGCTCCTACATGCTGATCGGGTCGCGCCAGGGCGACAACCGTGCGCCGCCCGCGATCCAGTTGACCGCGATGAATTTCGGTCCCTATCCGATGAGCCATGGCCTGACGCGGCTGCAGTCGCGCTTTCAGGCCGATCCGTCCGATCTGGAGCGCGCGGAGGCGACCATCGGCACGACGCTCGATGCGGAAGAGGCCGAAGAACTCGGTCTCGTTACCTTCGCGCTCGACGACATCGACTGGGACGACGAGGTGCGGGTGTTCCTGGAGGAGCGCACGTCGTTCTCGCCCGACGGACTCACCGGCATGGAAGCCAATCTGCGCTTCGTCGGTCCCGAGACCATGGAATCGAAAATCTTCTCGCGCCTGACGGCGTGGCAGAACTGGATCTTTCAGCGCCCCAACGCGGTCGGCGAAGACGGCGCGCTGCGCCGCTACGGCACCGGCCAGAAGGCGCAGTTCGATATGACGCGGGTTTAAGGAGCACGCCATGAACTTCATGAACGTCGACTACTCGACCAAGATTCCCAACAACGTCAATCTCAGCGAAGACCGCCAGGTGCTGAAGGCGCTCGAGGGCTGGCATCCCGGTTACATGGACTGGTGGGGCGACATGGGGCCGGAAGGCTTTCAGCAGTCGCTGGTCTATTTGCGCACCGCCTATTCGGTCGACCCGCGCGGCTGGGCCAAGTTCGACTATGTGAAGATGCCGGAATATCGCTGGGGCATCCTGCTGGCGCCGCAGGAAGAGAACCGCGTGATTCCCTTTGGCGAGAATTACGGCAAGCCGGCCTGGCAGGAAGTCCCCGGCGAACACCGCGCCACGCTGCGCCGCCTGATCGTGATCCAGGGCGACACCGAGCCCGCTTCGGTCGAACAGCAGCGCCATCTCGGCAAGACCGCGCCCTCGCTCTACGACCTGCGCAACCTGTTCCAGGTCAATGTCGAGGAAGGCCGCCATCTCTGGGCGATGGTTTACCTGCTGCAAAAGTATTTCGGCCGCGACGGCCGCGAGGAGGCGGACGATTTGTTGCGCCGCCGCTCCGGCGACGCCGACAGCCCACGCATGCTCGGCGCCTTCAACGAGGCGACGCCGGACTGGCTGTCGTTCTTCATGTTCACCTACTTCACGGACCGTGACGGCAAGATGCAGCTGCATTCGCTGGCGCAGTCCGGCTTCGATCCGCTGTCGCGCACCTGCCGCTTCATGCTGACCGAAGAGGCGCATCACATGTTCGTCGGCGAGACCGGCATCAGCCGCGTCGTGCAGCGTACCTGCGAGGCGATGCGCGAAGCCGGCATCACCGATCCCACCGATGTCGCCAAAGTGCGCGCGCTCGGCGTCATCGACCTGCCGACCATCCAGAAGAAGCTGAACCTGCATTACTCGCTGTCGCTCGATCTGTTCGGCTCGGAGGTCTCGACCAACGCCGCGAACGCCTTCAATGCCGGCATCAAGGGGCGCTACAAGGAAACCCAGATCGACGACGACCACCAGCTCAAGAACGCCACCTATCCGGTGCTCAAGCTGGTCGACGGCGTGATCAAGCGCGTAGACGAGCCGGCGCTGACCGCGCTCAACATGCGGCTGCGCGACGACTACACGCAGGATTGCGTCAAGGGCCTGCTGCGCTGGAACAAGGTGATCTCGACCGCGGGCTATCAGTTCAAGCTGGCGCTGCCGGACGTCGCATTCCACCGCCAGATCGGCGAATTCAAGAATATCCACGCGACACCCGACGGCATCCTGATCGACGACGCCACTTGGAATGCCCGCAAGAACGAGTGGTTGCCGTCAAGCAACGACGGCGACTTCATCGCCTCGCTGATGAAGCCGGTCACTGAAGTGGGTGCCTACGCCAACTGGATCTCGCCGCCGAAGGTCGGCATCGACAACAAGCCCGGCGATTTCGAGTACGTGAAGATCGAGACGTGATGGTTTCTTAACCTCGCCCCGCTTGCGGGGAGAGGTCGGATTTTACGCGAAGCGTGAAATCCGGGTGAGAGGGTACAGGTCTATCGATAAGGTACCACTCGCGGAGAGCCCCCCTCACCCCAACCCTCTCCCCGTGAAGAACGGGGCGAGGGAGCGCACCGCGCCCCGCCGCAGCTATTACCCCGAAATCTCCAGCCCGGCGTTCGCGTACACCACGCCGCCATCGACCGCGATGGTGTTGCCGACGACGTAGTCACCGGCGCGCGAGGCGAGGTAGATCGCAATGCCTGCCATGTCCTCGACGGTTCCGATGCGCCGCGAGGGAATGCGCTTGGCGAGTTCGTCCGACTGGTCGCGCGCGGCGCGGTTCATGTCGGACGCGAACGCGCCCGGCGCGATCGCGGTGACGTTGATATTGTCCTTGACCAGCTTTGTCGCCATGCGCCGCGTCAGATGGATCACGGCCGCCTTGCTCGCACCGTAGGAATAGGTCTCGCCCGGGTTGACGAAGATGCCGTCGATCGAGGCGATGTTGATCACCTTGGCGGGCCGCTCGTGCGAGGCCGCGGCGCGCAGCGGTTTTGCCAGCGCCTTGGTCAGGAAGAACAGCGACTTGACGTTGAGGTCCATGACCTTGTCCCAGCCGTTTTCCGGGAATTCATCGAACTCGGCGCCCCACGCCGCGCCGGCATTGTTGACGAGGATGTCGAGCTTCGGCTCCAGCTTGATGAATTCGCCGGCGAGCTTGTTGCAGCCTTCGACGGTCGAGATGTCGATCGGCAGCGCGATGCATTCGCCGTCATAGGCGGCGGTCAACTCCTTCGCGGTCGCCTCGCAGGGACCGGCCTTGCGCGCGGTGATGTAGACCTTCGCCGCGCCCTGCGCGAGAAAGCCGGCCGCGATCATCTTGCCGATCCCGCGCGAGCCGCCCGTGATCAGCGCGACGCGGCCGTTGAGCGAAAACAGATCCTTGAACATGCGTTCCTCCATTGTCTTGCCGGAGGTTTTGGGCGGGGCAGGGCGGCGAGTCAAGGAAGGGGCTGCTATTCCTTCTACCACAATGAAAAAGGGAATTAAGAGCTACGCCGCGTCGATGCGGCGAAAGCCGTTCCACATCGCGGTGGCGGCGCCTGAAGTCAGGACCGGGAGGATGCGGGCGTCCTGGTAGTTGCCGTTGAGCGAAACCCGCTGCAGCGCAGCCATGTGCCCGGCGCTTTCCGGAAAGACCATGCCCGGCCGCGTCGTGACCGCGGTCTTGAAGCCGGCGGTTTGCGCCAGGCGGAATTCGCGCGGGCCCGCCGCGACGCGGTCGCCATAGGGATAGGCGAGATGAAGCACCGGCCGCTGCAACGCGGCTTCGATCCGCGCGCGGCTGGTGGCCAGTTCGAACGAGGCGGTCTCCTCGCTCAGCCGCGCCAGATTGCAATGCGTGACCGTGTGTGCGCCGATCGTCACCAGGGGATCGGCCGCGAACGCCTTCAATTCCTCCCAGGACAAGCATAGCTCGCGGGCGATCGCCGTCTCATCGACCTCATGTCGCGCGCATAGCGCGGAGATTTCACGCTGCATGTCGTGTTCGGTCGGCAGCGCGCGCAGCCAGTCGTGGGCGCGATCGAAGGCGGCTTGCTTCGCCGCTGGCGTCGCGGCGTCGAGGCGGGTCTTGACGCCTGATATCGGGACCTCGATTGCTGACGCCGTCGCGACCACCCGCTCGAGCGCGACCCACCACAACCGGCCGGTGCCTTCGGCGAAATCGCTCGTGACGTAGACGGTTATGGGCGCGTCAAATTCGCGCATCACCGGCAGCGCGAAGTCGCGGTTGTCGCGATAGCCGTCGTCGAGCGTGAAGCAGGCGAAGCGCCGCGAGAAATCGCGCGCCTGCAGCCGCTGATGAACCTCGTCCATGGTGACGATGTCGATATCCAGGCTGCGAAGATGCGCCAGCATCGCGCGCAGGAACTCCGGCTCGACCTCGAGGTGATGGTTGGGCTGAAACGCGCCGTCGCGCCGCGGGCGAACGTGGTGCAGCATGAAGATGACGCCGACGCCTGCGAAGATTGGTCGCAGCAGGTAATGCGCCCCGGAGAAGTACAGCGCTTCCAGTCCGGCGCGGATGACGGTGTTGCGAAGCAGTTTCATCGAGATGCGGGGCTGCCCGGTTATTTGCGGGGCGAAAGTAGCGAAAGACCGCTGAAGAAACTGTTAGCCGGGCCTATTTGGGAGCTCTTCGGCCCCTGCGGCATTTCGGGTTTGACAGCCCCGCAAGGGTTTGTTTTCTCTGCGTTCCAGACCCCGGCGGGAACTCGTATGCGCGGACTATCCAGGTGGAGCGGCAAATGGTGGCTGGGCGTCATTCCGTTGGTCATATTTTGGGCTATCGCGGCCTGGACCAGCACCGACCCGCTTGAAGCCGACCTGGCACAGCGTTCGACCGCGGCGCTCAAGGACGCGATCCTCGACAAGCGGCGGATCACGGTCGCGGGCCGCGACGTGACGCTGGCCGCGGATGCTTTCGCAGAAGATGGCCGGCAGAGGGTCGTCGCGGCGGTGGAAGCCGTCCCGGGCGTACGGCTGGTCAACGATGAAACGAGGCTCGTTCCGGAAGCAAAGCCGTTCGTCTGGTCGGCCGAACGCGACGTGCTGCGGGTGACGCTCTCGGGCAGTTCGCCGCTGCCGGCGATCAAGGGCCGCCTGATGGAGGCGGCGCGCGCCAACCTCGGCGGCGTCGAAGTGGTGGACCGGATGGGGCTGTCGCGCGGAGCGCCGCCGCGTTTCGACAATGCCGCGCTGCTGCTGCTCGATCAGATCGGCAAGCTGAAGGATGGCAAGATCACCCTGTCCGACAACCAGGTCAGCCTGTCCGGCATGGCGCGCGAACTCGGTGGCCGCGAAGCCATCGCCGCAGCGCTGAAAAACCTGCCCGAGGGCTTTTCGGTGGCGGCCAACGATGTCAAGGCGCCGCCTTACATCTTCCAGGCCTACAAGGATCCAGTCGCGGTGACGCTGACGCTGACCGGCAATGCGCCCGACAGCAACGCCCACGCCGCGCTGGTGGCCGCGGCCGGACGCAAGTTCTTCAGGGAAAAGGTCGTTGACAACCTCAAGGAGAGCGTCGGCGCCCCGGCAGGGTTTGCCAGCGCGGTGGTGCCAGCGCTCGGCGCGTTGTCGCGGCTGTCGACCGGCACGCTCGTGGTCTCCGACCGGGAGGTCAAGCTGTCGGGCGATGCGCTTTATGAAGCCGCCGCCGGCCAGATCCGCGCCGGCCTCGGCAAGGACTTTCCGCAGGGCTGGCAGTTCAAGCCTGAAATTTCGATCAGGCCGGCCGCGGCGCCGGTGGATGCGACGGTTTGCCAGCAATTATTCAGCGATCTGCTCGGCAAGGCCCGGATCCGCTTCGAATCCGGCAAGGCCGACATCGTCGCGGATTCCGCCGGCCTGATCGACCGCCTGATCGAAACCGCGTTGCGCTGTCCGACCGCCAACATCGAGATATCGGGACACACCGACACCGATGGCGATGAGGCGGCCAACCAGGCGCTGTCCGAGAAGCGTGCCCAGGCCGTCGCCGACTACCTGGTCAATGCGGGGCTGCCGGCCAACCGGTTCAGCGCGGTCGGCTATGGCGCCACGCAGCCGATCGCGGGCAACGATACCGACCAGGGCAAGGCGCAGAACCGCCGTATCGATTTCGTGGTGAAGTGAGCATGGCCTATCTGACCACATTCTACTGGGGATGGCTGCTGGCGTCGGTGCTCCTCGGATTCGCCATGGGCTGGATATCCGTTGTCCAGCACGGCGAGGGCGTCACGGGAAAGCTGCGCTGGACGCTTTCGGTCCTGGTCGCGGCGCTGGTCGGCGTGGCGCTGGCTCGCGTGGTGCCGGGCCGCTTCGGCTACTGGCTCGACCTCGGGCTGATCATGTTCGCGCTCTATCTCTGCGGCTGCGTGGTCGGATCCTGCTTGCGCCACTGGGTCGTCGCGCGCAGCGCGCCTCCGGCCTGACCGCACCATGAACCGGCCGGCTTCATCTCCGCGGTTATTGTCACGGGTTGTTGACCGGTTCGGACTATGGTCCGGAGCGGCAGCGCAACCGCTGGAATGCGGCAAAACCGTACTTCTACCGCCATGGGCTGCGCCTAATGTGTTGAAGAAGCGTGTTTTATTGTCGTCAGGCGAATTCCACTCCGGCTCAAAACGCGCTACCAAAGGGATCAGGGAGCAGCGTAGCGCCGGCGGGGGTCACGCCATAACCGTCGTCGTATAAGCGCAAGTCGAGGTGTCGATGCTGGAAGCCATACGCAGGACGGTATCGTTTCTGCGCCAGAAGCAGGTCCTGCACAAGCTCGGGCTCTTGATCAGCGTCGCGGTGATCGCCGTTGCGTGCTACGTGCTCTATCACATGCTCCGCGGCATCGACACCAACGAGGTGATCGACGCCATCAAGCGCACCGAGCCGCGCCAGATCGCGCTGGCGGCGCTGTTCGTGGCGGCCGGCTATTTCACCCTCACCTTCTACGACTGGTTCGCGGTCCGCGCGATCGGCCATGGCCACATTCCCTACCGCGTCAATGCGCTGGCCGCCTTCACTTCCTATTCGATCGGCCACAATGTCGGCGCCAGCGTCTTCACCGGCGGCGCGGTGCGCTACCGGATCTATTCGGCCTGGGGGCTGAATGCGATCGACGTCGCCAAGATCTGTTTTCTCGCCGGGCTCACCTTCTGGCTCGGCAATGCCGCCGTACTCGGGCTCGGTATCGCCTATCACCCGGAAGCCGCGGCCTCGATCGATCAGCTCCCGGTCTGGCTCAACCGGCTGGCGGCGTTCGGTATCCTGCTCGGACTGGTCGGCTACGTGGCCTGGGTTTGGGTCCAGCCGCGCGGGGTCGGCCGCGGACCGTGGACGGTCACGCTGCCCGGCGGTCCGCTGACGCTGTTGCAGATCGCCATCGGCATCGTCGATCTCGGGTTCTGCGCGCTGGCGATGTATATGCTGGTGCCGGACGAGCCCCAACTCGGCTTTATCGTGGTGGCGGTGATTTTCGTTTCCGCCACGCTGTTGGGATTCGCCAGCCATTCGCCGGGCGGGCTCGGCGTTTTCGACGCCGCGATGCTGGTCGGATTGTGGCAGATGGACCGGGAAGACCTGCTCGCCGGCATGCTGCTGTTCCGCGTCCTGTATTATATCGGACCCTTTGTCATATCTGTAATCTTGCTGACGCTTAGAGAGATTATCATCGGAATGCGATCGAAGCGCCTGCGCAAGCCGGCGCATGGTGCCGATGCCGAGCCGGCGAGGCATGAGGCCGCCGTCTATGTGCGCGAACGCGGCGACACGGGCACCTGACGCCGCAGCAGGGGCTTTGCAAGCAAAGGAAAGCCTGCGTCATGGCGATCGAAGATTCCAGTTCCTCCTTCTTTGCTCCGTGGCCGGACCGGTTGCGGCATTCGGCCATCATCCTGCTCGCCGCGGGCCTTGCGCTGTGCGCGCTCGTACTGCTGGCCGATCTCTCGCTGGCGCGCGCGGTGGCAGTATTCATCTGCATCGCCGCCGCCGCGCTGGTGCCGTGGCGGCTGCACCATGTGGCGGTCTCCCGTGACGACGCCCGCGCCGTCAGCCCCGTGGAGTCCGCGGCCGTCCGCGCCGTCGTCGCCGGCATGCCCGATCCAGCCGTGCTGCTCGACCGTGCTGGCCGTGTCCTGCACCTCAATGCCGCGGCAGCCCAGCTTGCGCCGGCCTTGCGCAAGAACGAATTGGCGCAGTTCGCGCTGCGCTCGCCGGAGATCATCACCGCGCTGCGCGAGGCGATCGCGACCACCGAGCCGCGCCGGGCGACCTATCTCGACCAGGTGCCCGTCGACCGGTGGATGGAATTGATCATCACGCCGGTGCCGGTGCCGACGCTGTTCGGCGGCACCGAGAAATGCATGCTGATGACCTTCCACGACCAGACGCCGCTGCGTCGGGTGGAGGAAATGCGCGCCGACTTCGTCGCCAACGCCAGCCATGAGCTGCGCACGCCGCTGGCGGCGTTGTCCGGCTTCATCGATACGCTGCAGGGTCCCGCCAAGGAAGACGCCAAGGCGCGAGAACGCTTCCTCGGCATCATGCACACCCAGGCAACGCGGATGGCGCGGTTGATCGACGATCTGCTGTCATTGTCGCGGGTCGAATTGTCGGCCCATGTCCGGCCCGACGTGTCGGTCGATATCGTGCCGATCATCCGCCAGGTTGCCGACGGCCTGGAGCCGCTGGCCAGGGAACGCCAGGTCGAGATCGAGATCGACCTGCCGGCCGAGCCCGTGACGATCGCGGGTGACCGCGAGGAACTGCTGCGGCTGTTCGAGAACCTGATCGAGAACGCGCTCAAATACGGCGCGTCGGGCGGGCGGGTGATCGTCTCCCTGACCCGGGCCACTTCCAGCGAAGGCGCGCCGGAAATCCGCATCAAGGTCCGGGATTTCGGCCCCGGCATCGCGCCCGAGCACCTGCCGCGGCTGACCGAGCGCTTCTACCGGGTCGATGTCGGCGACAGCCGCGCACAGGGTGGAACCGGGCTCGGTTTATCTCTGGTGAAACATATCCTTATCCGCCACAGGGGCCGGCTCCTGATCGAAAGCGTGCCGAAAAACGGTGCGACTTTTTCCGCATGTTTTCCCCAGCCGAAACCCGTTTCTTGAAGCGGCCGTCCAGGTTCATTTCGCCCACATTGACCTAGAACAAGGGTTGGCCTGCCGAGGATCGTTAAGGATTTCAGGAGGCGATCCGAAGGGAATGAAAGGCACAATCCGATGCCCTTTGCTCCCCGGTTCAACGCGACGGAAGCCCGCGGGGCGTGGTCGCGCTCTGCATTGGCGGCGGACAGGGAATCGCGCTGGCGGTGGAACGGGTGACAGAGGACGGACAGATGAATGCTTCGACGGTGGACGCCCGATCGATCTCCGAGCTTCTGAATCAGGAGTGCTTCTGCGTCACGCTCGATCGCGACGCCCTGTGCGACGCGCTGGAGCGGACGGTTGGAGACGCGGAGTTCTGTGCGACGTTCATCCGGGCGCGCCCGCATCTGTTTTCAAATGCGCCTGTGTTCATCTCGGAATCCGAGACGATTGAGATGCTTCGCATCGTGCGGGCGATCGAGGCCGCGACCAGATTGCCGGGCTATCAGCACGCCGCGTTGTCCTGGGCGCCGGAGTTCGCGCGGCATGATTTCGGGCCGCGCGGTGCCTTCATGGGCTTCGATTTCCATGTCGGCACGGCGGGCGCCAGGCTGATCGAGGTCAATACCAATGCGGGCGGCGCCTTCCTCAATGCACTGCTGGCGGATGCGCAGCGGGCCTGCTGTACAGAGATCGAAGCCGCTCTGGGGAAAACCAGCAACGTCAATTTTGAATCGGCGGTGCTGCGCATGTTCCAGCATGAGTTTAACCTCCAGCGCCGGGCCGCCGCGCTGAAGCGGGTTGCCATCGTCGATGATCGGCCCGAAGAACAGTATCTCTACCCGGAATTCGTGTTGGCCCAGCGCTTCTTTGCGAAGCACGGCATCGAGGCGGTCATTGCCGATGCCGGACAGCTCAGTTACGCGCGGGGTCAACTGTCGATCGATGGTCGCCCGATCGATCTCGTCTACAACCGGCTGGTGGATTTTTCCCTTGATCGCCCCGGGCACGAGGCGTTGCGCGCGGCCTATCTCGACAACGCCGTCGTGGTTACGCCCAATCCGCATGTGCACGCTCTGTATGCGGACAAGCGCAATCTCGGACTGCTCTCCGATAGGGCGGCGCTGCGCGGCTGGGGGCTTTCGTCGGCGATGGCCGAAGATCTTTCCGGGGTGCCCCATACGGCGGTCGTCACGTCCGACAATGCAGCTCACCTTTGGGAGAGAAGGAAGACGTTGTTCTTCAAGCCGGTCAGCGGGTACGGCAGCAAGGGCGTCTATCGCGGCGACAAGATAACGAAGGGGGTGTGGGCCGAGGTGATCAAGGGCGGATACGTCGCTCAGGATTTTGCGGCTCCCGGCGAACGGATGGTCAAGCTCGACGGCACGCGCGAGGCCCGCAAGACCGACGTCCGGCTCTACGTCTATGACGGCGAGCTTCTTCTGACGGCGGCGCGCCTCTACCAGGGCCAGACCACGAATTTCCGGACGGCAGGCGGTGGGTTCGCGCCGGTGTTCACGATTTCGGCCTCGGAAAGACACGCCGCATGAGCTTGGGGTCCATCACCGAACGCGCGCCTCGCACCGGCCCTTCGACCGCCAAGTGGGTCGGCGGGACGATCGTCGCCCTGTTGCTCTGGGGCCTGGTGTACAGTCAGCTCGTTCCGTTTTCGCAATGGGTCGTGTCGTTGGCGCCCATCGATCCCAAGAGCCACCTTGGCGAGGCGCTCAGCTTCTTCGTCTACGACACGCCGAAAGTCCTGATGCTGCTGACACTCGTGGTGTTCGGCATGGGAGTGGTGCGCAGCTTCTTCTCGCCGGAAAAGACGCGCGCGCTTCTTGCCGGAAAGCGGGAAGGCGCCGGCAACGTGCTGGCGGCTGGTCTCGGGGTACTCACCCCATTCTGCTCGTGTTCTGCGGTGCCGATGTTCATTGGTTTCGTCAGCGCCGGTGTTCCCCTTGGCGTCACCTTCTCGTTCCTGATCTCGGCCCCGATGGTGAACGAGGTGGCGCTCGGGCTTTTGTTCGGGCTCGTCGGCTGGAAAGTGGCGCTCACCTATCTCGGCTTCGGCCTGTTCGTCGCGATTACGGCAGGCTGGGTGATCGGCCGCCTGCATCTCGAAAACTGGCTGGAAGAATGGGTTCGCAACATCCGCGCGAGCGCAGCCGAACTGCCGCCGGAAGATGTCACCGCTGTTGATCGTATCAAGACGGGTATCGAAGCCGTGCGCGAGATCGTCGGCAAGGTTTGGCCCTGGATCATCGCGGGCATCGCCATTGGGGCGTTGATTCACGGGTACGTACCGTCGGACCTGCTCGCCTCGATCATGGGACAGGGCGCCTGGTGGTCGGTACCGGCCGCGGTCCTGATCGGAATTCCGATGTACTCGAACGCCGCCGGCATTATCCCGGTCGTTCAAGCCCTGCTTGCCAAGGGGGCGGCGCTCGGGACCGTGCTCGCCTTCATGATGTCGGTGATCGCGTTGTCGGTTCCGGAGATGATCATCCTGCGCAAGGTATTGAGTCTGAAGCTCATAGCGGTCTTCGTCGGCGTTGTCGGGACGGGCATCCTTGGGGTCGGGTTACTGTTCAACCTGCTGTTCAACTGAAACGAGGGGGATCCATGAAAGACGTCAAGGTGCTCGGCCCGGGCTGCAAACGTTGTGTCGCTACGGCCGAGATGGTGCAGGCCGAAGCGGACAGGCTGGGAGTACCCGTCACAATCGAGAAAGTGACCGACTACGCGGCGATCGCCGGTTACGGCATCGCCTCGACGCCGGGCGTGGTCGTGGACGGCAAGGTTGTGCATGCCGGCGGATTGCCCAAGCCGGAACACCTCGCCACATGGCTGGGCGCCTGAAGGGGCCGCGCGTCTCGAATAAGAGGTCACGGCGCGGCGTCTTGCTTGCACGGTAATCTCGCCAGCACCAAGGAAGCCGAGATTTCGACGGCTTACTCAACAGAAAAGCATAAGTTCCCGACGGACTTGGATCCGGCGTAATCGGGATCGCGATCCTTGGCTGACGCCGGCCCGGTCGTCCTCTAAAAGTGCACAAAAAACCGACAGCCTTCAGCGCCGGATTTCCCCAGGCAAAGGGCGGCTTAGGCATTAAATTCAAGATATTTCAATGGCTTGGCAGTGTCATCCAACTGTCATCGAACCTTCGTAAAAGCTCTATCGACCGCTCCTAGACCAGCGGCAAGTGAGCGCTATCGGGCGCAACAAGCGCTTCGCTCACCAGATGGAGACCAACCATGAATTTCATGAAAGCTATCGTCGCTGCCGGCCTGGTCGCCGCTTCGACGTCGTCATTCGCTGCCGACATTACCGGCGCGGGCGCGACCTTCCCGTTCCCGCTCTATTCGAAGTGGGCCGATGCCTACAAGAAGGAGACCGGCAACGGCCTGAACTATCAGTCGATCGGTTCCGGCGCCGGCATCAAGCAGATCGTGGCCAAGACCGTGACGTTTGGCGCCTCCGACATGCCGCTCAAGCCGGAACAGCTTGACAAGGAAGGCATGATTCAGTGGCCGCAGGCGATGGGTGCACTGGTGCCGGTGGTGAACCTTGAAGGCATCAAGCCGGGTGAACTGGTGTTTTCCGGCGAGCTGCTCGGCGACATCTATCTCGGCAAGGTCAAGACCTGGAACGATCCGGCGATTGCCAAGCTCAACCCGAAGCTGAAACTACCTGCCGACGCCATCACGGTCGTGCGCCGTTCTGACGGCTCCGGCACCACGTTCCTCTGGACCGATTACCTCTCGAAAGCCAATGCCGAGTGGAAGACGAAGGCAGGTTCCGGCACCGCGGTCGAGTGGCCGACGGGCGTCGGCGCCAAGGGCAATGAAGGCGTTGCAGGCAATGTCAGCCAGACCAAGAACTCGATCGGCTATGTCGAGTACGCTTACGCCAAGCAGAACAAGCTGACCTACGGCGCGATGATCAACAAGGCCGGCAAGACCGTACAGCCGACCATCGGGGCCTTCCAAGCTGCGGCTGCCAATGCCGACTGGGCGGGCGCCAAGAACTACTTCGTCATCCTGACCGACCAGCCCGGCGAAGCGTCGTGGCCGATCACCGGCGCGACCTTCATTCTGATGCACAAGGATGCCACCGACAAGGCGGCGTCCAAGGAAGCGATCAAGTTCTTCAAATGGGCTTTCGAGAAGGGCGACAAGATGGCCGAGGAGCTCGACTACATTCCGATGCCGGAGCCCGTGGTCAAGCTGATCGAGAAGACCTGGTCGGCCGACATCAAGAGCTGATCGGCAAGTGCCTCACAATAAGCTCGCTCAACCCGGTCTTGGCCGGGTTGAGCACCCCTCTCGGGATAGGAGAGGCAAGAAAAATGCGCGAGCCCAAAAAAGCCGTGCACCGACGTCCGGGTCATTGGGCTATAAGTACAGGGGATTGGCGTGGCAGAAATGGCGGTTGAGCGCGACGTAATGGATGCTGCCGGACCTTACGATCGTGCGAGGGCGCTCAGCGCCTTCAAGTTCGGCGACGTCACCTTCTACTGGATTACGCGCGCCTGCGCGATCTCGGTTCTCCTCATCCTCGGCGGCATTATTCTATCGCTGATCGTCGGCGCATGGCCGGCGATGCGCGAGTACGGCGCGGCCTTCCTGTGGACGCAGCGCTGGGCGCCGTCGGCCGATCCGCCGGTTCTCGGCGCGCTCGGTCCGATCTACGGCACGTTGATCACCTCCGTGATCGCGATGATGATCGCCATTCCGGTCGGCCTCGGCATTGCGGTGTTTCTCACCGAGATCTGTCCGATCTGGCTGCGTCGTCCGATCGGGCTTGCCGTCGAACTGCTCGCCGGGATACCCTCGATCATCTACGGCATGTGGGGCTTCTTCGTGCTGGGCCCGTTCCTGGCCAACAATTTCCAGCCGTTCATGATTTCCGTGTTCGACGGCGTCCCGGTGCTCGGAACCATCTTCGCGGGTCCGCCGTCCTATCTCAGCCTGTTCAACGCGGCCTTGATCCTCGCCATCATGGTGCTGCCCTTCATTACCGCGATCTCGGTCGACGTCTTCAAGACGGTGCCCCCGGTATTGAAGGAAGCGGCCTATGGCGTCGGCTGCACCACCTGGGAAGTCGTCCGCAACGTCGTCATTCCCTACACCCGGGTCGGCGTGATCGGCGGCATCATGCTGGCGCTCGGCCGTGCGCTCGGCGAGACCATGGCGGTGACCTTCATCATCGGCAATTCGTTCAAGATCCAGTCCTCGATCTTCGCGCCGGGCACCACGATTTCCGCCGCGATCGCTTCCGAGTTCGCCGAGAGCGATGGCTTGCATCAATCCGGCCTGATCCTGCTAGGCCTGCTGCTGTTCGTCTTGACCTTCTTCGTCCTGGCGGCCGCGCGCCTGATGCTGATGCGGCTGGAAAAGAAGGCGGGGAGCTAAGATTATGAACCCGATCTACGCATCCCGCCGCCGCAACAACATCATTGTTAAGTTTCTCTGCCTGGGCGCCGCCTTGTTCGGTGTCACCTGGCTGGCGCTGATCCTGTTCACGCTGTTCTACAACGGTCTCGCCGGGCTCAACCTCGCCGTCTTCACCCAGGATACGCCGCCGCCGGGTTCGACCGACGGTGGCCTGCGCAACGCCATCGTCGGCTCGATCATGATGACCGTGATCGGGGTCGGCATCGGCGCGCCGCTCGGCCTGTTCGCGGGAACCTATCTCGCCGAATACGGCAAGCACGACAAGCTGACGTCGGTGATCCGTTTCATCAACGACATTCTGTTGAGCGCGCCGTCGATCATTATCGGCCTGTTCATCTACGGCGCGATTGTGGTGCCGATGGGCGGCTTCTCGGCGTTCGCCGGCTGTCTGGCACTGGCCGTGATCGTGATCCCCGTGGTGGTCCGCACCACCGAGGACATGCTGGGACTGGTGCCCAATCCACTGCGTGAGGCAGCCTCCGCGCTCGGCCTGCCGCGCTCGCTGGTGATCCGGCGGATCGCCTATCGCGCCGCGCGCGCGGGCCTGATCACCGGCGTGCTGCTGGCGACAGCGCGCGTTGCCGGCGAGACCGCGCCGCTGCTGTTCACCGCGCTGTCGAACCAGTTCTTCAGTCTCGACATGACCAAAACGATGGCGAACCTGCCGGTCACCATCAACAACTTCGTGCAGAGCCCCTATGCCTACTGGAAGCAACTCGCCTGGAGCGGGGCGCTGCTGATCACGCTCACCGTATTGGCCCTGAATATTGGCGCGCGCGTTCTCGGCGCCGAGAGGACATCCAAATGACCGAACTCTCCGTATCCGTGAGTAATGCGAGCGGATCCGTTCCGCAGGTGGCGCTGCCCGAGGCGCCGCCAAAGGTGACCGCCCGCGGCTTGAATTTTTACTATGGCGAACATCACGCGCTGAAGGATATCAATCTGACGCTCGGCACCAACCGTGTCACGGCCTTCATCGGCCCGTCCGGCTGCGGCAAGTCCACGCTGCTGCGGATCTTCAACCGGATGTACGATCTCTATCCCGGCCAGAAAGCGACCGGCCAGTTGATGCTGGACCAGACCAACATTCTCGACCCCAAGCTCGACCTCAATCTGCTGCGCGCCCGTGTCGGCATGGTGTTCCAGAAGCCGACGCCGTTCCCGATGACGATCTACGAAAACATCGCCTTCGGCATCCGCCTCTATGAGAAGATCTCCAAGTCCGAGATGGACGGCCGGGTCGAGAAGGCGCTGCGCGGCGGCGCGCTGTGGAACGAGGTCAAGGACAAACTCAATGCCAGCGGCCTTTCGCTGTCCGGCGGCCAGCAACAGCGGCTCTGCATCGCGCGTACGGTCGCGGTGCGGCCGGAGGTGATCCTGTTCGACGAACCCTGCTCGGCGCTGGATCCGATTTCGACCGCCAAGATCGAGGAACTGATCACCGAACTGGCGGAGGACTACACGATCGCGATCGTCACCCATAACATGCAGCAGGCGGCGCGCGTCTCCGACAAGACCGCCTTCATGTATCTCGGCGAGTTGATCGAGTTCGACGACACCAACAAGATATTCACCTCCCCGAGCGATCGACGCACGCAAGATTACATCACCGGCCGGTTCGGTTGAGGAGATAGAAAATGGCTTCTGAACACACCGCCAAGGCGTTCGACAGCGACCTCCAGGAATTGACCCGTCTCGTCGCCGAGATGGGCGGCCAGGTCGAGCGCATGATCACCGAATCCGTCGACGCGCTGGTCCGCCGCGACGTCGCGCTCGGCAACCGCGTCGTCGCGGCCGATGTCGAGGTCGACCGTCTGCAGCACCTGATCGAGGAGCGCGCGGTGCTGACCATCGCACGGCGCCAGCCGATGGCGGTCGATCTGCGCGAGATCGTCGGCGCCATGCGTGTCGCCACCGACCTGGAGCGGATCGGCGATCTCGCCAAGAACATGGGAAAGCGCGTCGCCGCGCTGGAGAATGATTTTCAGCCGCTGAAGCTCATTCGCGGCCTGGAGCACATGACCGACCTGGTGCAATCGCAGGTCAAATCGGTGCTGGACGCCTATGCGGCGCACGACCTCCCGGCGGCGCTGGCGGTATGGAAGGGCGACGAGGAAGTCGACGCCATCTGTACCTCGTTGTTCCGGGAACTCCTGACCTATATGATGGAAGACCCGCGCAACATCTCGTTCTGCATTCACCTGATGTTCTGTGCCAAGAATATCGAGCGGATCGGCGATCACGCGACCAACATCGCCGAAACCGTGTTCTACATGATCGAAGGCCAGCAGATGCTCGACAAGCGCCCGAAGGGCGACATGACGACGTTTGCCACCACGTTGCCTAGTACTTGAGGAATAAAAGATGAGCGCGCGCATTATGGTGGTCGAGGACGAAGAAGCGCTGACCACGCTGTTGCGCTACAACCTCGACGCCGAAGGCTATGAGGTCGAAACCGTCGGCCGCGGCGACGATGCCGATACGCGGCTGAAGGAGCGCATTCCCGATCTCGTCGTGCTGGACTGGATGCTGCCGGGCCTGTCGGGTATCGAACTGTGCCGTCGCTTGCGGGCGCGGCCGGAGACCAAGCAGTTGCCGATCATCATGCTCACGGCGCGCGGTGAGGAGAGCGAGCGGGTGCGTGGCCTTGCGACCGGCGCCGACGACTACATCGTTAAACCGTTTTCGGTGCCGGAGTTGCTGGCGCGGGTGAAGGGTCTGCTGCGGCGGGCAAGCCCAGAGCGGCTCGCTACCGTCTTGACCTATGGCGATATCGAACTCGATCGCGAGAAGCGCCGCGTCGCGCGCTCGGGCCGCTCGATCGATCTCGGCCCGACCGAGTATCGGCTACTGGAATTTTTCCTGGAGCATCCCGGCCGCGTGTTCAGCCGCGAGCAATTGCTCGACAGCGTCTGGGGCCGCGACATTTACATCGACGAACGCACCGTCGACGTCCACATCGGCCGGCTGCGCAAACTCCTCAACCCGGGCCGCGAACAGGATCCGATCCGCACCGTGCGCGGCGCGGGATATGCGCTGGATGATCGGTTCGCGAAGGTGGAGTCGTAGCACGGCTCCAGTGCCTCACCCTGCATTCTATCGCCGTCCCCGCGAACGCGGGGAGCCATAACCACGAATCTCGATTGTTGAATTGAGCCCGGAGCTCACGCTCGCCAAAACCCCACACACCTGTGGTGATGGGCCCCTGCGTTTGCAGGGACGGCCGCTTTGGAGTATCGCGCGCGACTTAACGGGTCGGCTTCGGTGCCGCACGCCGCCGATCGGACGCCGGCTGATACGCCACGCGCGAGTGATGCGCGCAGTAGGGCAGTCCCGAAAGCGCCTTGCCGCCGCAGAAGAAGAATTCCGGGCTGGCGGGATCGCCGACCGGCCAGTGGCAGGTGGCTTCGTTGAGTTCGAGCAGCGACAGCCGCTGGCTCATCGGCACCACGTTGTCGAAGGCGATCGGATCGGGTTCGATCTCGACCTCGAAGGCGTGCGCCAGCGCGGTGTTGCCGCGCGAAACCGGGCGCGACACGCGCACCATCTGCTGGGCCGGGCGCGCCTTGCGCTGCCGCGGCGCGGCCGAGGAGGGTGACTTGGCGCGGCCGGAGAGGCCCAGCCGGTGCACCTTGCCGATCACAGCGTTTCGGGTCACATTTCCGAGTTCCGCGGCAATCTGGCTTGCCGACAAGCCGGCTTCCCAGAGCTTCTTCAGCTGCTCGACGCGATCGTCGGACCAGGTCAATACCGTCATCGTAGTCTTTCCTTCGCACCGCGCCGGCCGATATGGGGCAGCGCGGGCGACGTCATTCGTCTCAAAAAACCCTGCGGTCAGAATCCCTTAGCCCTCGCCGGGCGCGGAAAGCGCGCCCGAACGTGTACGCAATACAAAATGGACTCTTAGGGATAAAAACCGCCGCACGAGATGTCGTACCCGACAGCCCAAAAGCTACAATATGGCGTGACTCCGGCGCAAGAGTCCGCGCCCCAACGTCCACATGTTCCGACATGTAGGCACGATACTGCGTGTTTTCCACCACACCGCAATCCTACGGATTTAGCCCTCCTGAGATGCAGGAAAGGCGTGTTCCATGGCGTGTTGACAGCGCTCCGCGCCCACATAGAATGCCTCTCACGTGCCGCCCCAAAGAGGCGGCACGTTTCGTTTCGCAAGACCGGCTGTCGCCGCCTCGCGCCAAGGCACCGATGTCAAGGCACGGACGTGCTCCACGGCAGGTCTTGAAGACAGGGCTCGAACCTCAAGTGATTGCCATGACCCATAGCGCCGCCTCGCATTTGCTCCCCGTCTTTGCCAGGGTCGACCTCGGCTTCGAACGCGGCGAAGGCTGCTGGCTGACATCGACCGGTGGCGAGCGCTATCTCGACTTCACCTCGGGCGTCGCGGTCAACGCGCTGGGCCACTGTCATCCGCACCTGATCGCGGCGCTGCAGGAGCAGGCGACAAAACTCTGGCACATGTCGAACCTGTTCAAGAGCCCGGACGGAGAGAAGCTCGCCGCGCGGCTGTGCGAGCAGAGCTTCGCCGACATGGTGTTCTTCTGCAATTCCGGCGCGGAAGCGATGGAAGGCGTGATCAAGCTCGTGCGCCGCTATCAGTTCTCCAAGGGCCATCCCGAACGCTATCGCCTCATCACCTTCGAGGGCGCGTTCCACGGCCGCACGCTCGGCACGCTTGCCGCCACCGGCTCCGCCAAATATCTCGAAGGCTTTGGCCCGCCGATGGACGGCTTCGACCAGGTGCCGCACGGCGATCTCGAAGCGGTGAAGAAGGCGATCGGTCCGCATACCGCCGGCATCCTGATCGAGCCGGTGCAGGGCGAGGGCGGCGTGCGTTCGGCGCCGCAGTCGTTCTTCAAGGCGCTGCGGCAGCTCTGCGACGAACACGGCCTGCTGCTGGCGTTCGACGAAGTGCAGACCGGGATGGGCCGCACCGGCGATCTCTTTGCCTACAAGCGCATCGGCGTCACCCCCGATGTGATGTCGCTGGCGAAAGCGCTGGGCGGCGGCTTTCCGATCGGCGCGGTGCTGGCGACTGCGGAAGCGGCCAGCGGCATGACGCCCGGTTCGCACGGATCGACCTTCGGCGGCAACCCGCTGGCGATCGCCTCGGCCAATGCGGTGCTCGACGTCATGCTCAAGCCCGGCTTCTTCGACCACGTGCAGAAGATGTCGCTGCTGCTGAAACAGAAGCTCGCCTCCGTGGTCGACCGCTATCCCGCCATACTCGCGGAAGTGCGCGGCGAGGGGCTCTTGATCGGCGTCAAGGCCGTGGTTCCCTCGGGCGATCTCGTCAACGCGCTGCGGGACCAGAAATTGCTCACCGTCGGCGCCGGCGACAATGTGGTGCGCTTCCTGGCGCCACTGATCGTGACCGAGGCCGAGCTCGAGGAGTCCGTTCAGATGCTGGAGCGCGCCTGTGTCGCGCTGTCGGGCAACCAGTTAAAGAAGGCGGCGGGATGATGAGTAAACCCGTCCGCCACTTCCTCGACATCAATGAGCTGCCGCCTGTCGAGTTGCGCAACATGCTTGCCGCGAGCGCCGCGATGAAAGCGAAGCTGAAGGCGCACGAAAAGGCCACGAGGCCGCTCGAAGGCAAGACGCTGGCGATGATCTTCGAGCGTCCCTCGACCCGCACACGGGTGTCGTTCGATGTCGGCATGCGCCAGCTCGGCGGCGAATCCATCATGCTCACGGGCGCGGAGATGCAGCTCGGCCGCGGCGAGACCATCGCCGACACCGCGCGCGTGCTGTCGCGCTATGTCGATGCGATCATGATCCGCATCCTCAACCACGATGCGCTGCTGGAGCTCGCAGCGCACGCCACCGTGCCCGTGATCAACGGGCTGACGCGGCGCTCGCATCCGTGCCAGGTGATGGCCGATCTGATGACTTTCGAGGAGCATCGCGGGCCGATCGAGGGCAAGACCGTGGCCTGGACCGGCGACGACAACAATGTGCTGGCGTCGTGGGCGCATGCGGCGGAGCGATTCAAGTTTCAGCTCAATGTCGCGACCCCGCCGCAGCTCGCGCCAAACAAGGCGATGAAGGACTGGATCAAGGCGACGCAGGCACCGATCGTGCTCGGCACCGATCCCGAAGCCGCCGTGCGCGGTGCCGACTGCGTCGTCACCGACACCTGGGTCTCGATGGGCGACAAGGACGGCGAGCACCGCCACAACGTGCTCAAGCCCTATCAGGTCAATGAGAAGCTGATGTCGTTGGCCAACAAGGACGCGATCTTCATGCACTGCCTGCCGGCGCATCGCGGCGAGGAAGTCACCGATGAGGTGATCGACGGCCCGCAGTCAGTGGTGTTCGACGAAGCCGAAAACCGCCTGCATGCGCAGAAGGGTATTTTGGCCTGGTGCTTTAACGAAGTGGCGTAGCTCTTGACGTCGTCCCCGTGAGCGAAGGGCCACGTGCCGCGTGATCTGACGATTGCCGAAGTGTGTCAGACGTGGTGCTTCACGATTGCACCCTGTGGCTATGGGTCCCTGCGCCAGGTGCGCAATTGCGCACAAGGCAACGACCCGTGGAGGGAGCTCTGGCCCCCTTCAATTTTCGCTTCTCGACCCCAGATAAGGCGCCATGGATTCACAATCAGACGCAAAAATCACGATCGAGGCGCCGGTTCGCGCGCCGTCGTCCGTTCCCGTCGATGATGCGGTGCTGCCGTTCGAGGTTGCCGAGCTCGACCTGCGCGGCCGGCTGACCCGGCTTGGCCCTGCGCTCGACGACATCCTGACCAAGCATGATTATCCGACCCCGGTCGGAAAATTGCTCGGCGAGGCGATCGTGCTGGCGACATTGCTCGGCTCGGCGTTGAAGTTCGACGGCCGCTTCATCCTGCAGACCCAGACCGACGGTCCGGTGTCGTTCCTGATCGTGGATTTCCAGTCGCCCGACCGCCTGCGCGCCTATGCGCGCTATGACGCAAAGCGGCTGAAGGACGGCCAGGATTCGGGTGCGTTGCTCGGCAAGGGCCATCTGGCGATGACCATCGACCAGGGCGCGGACATGAGCCGTTACCAGGGCCTGGTGGCGCTCGAGGGCGGCGGTCTTGAGGACGCTGCGCATGAATATTTCCTGCGCTCCGAGCAGATCCCGACCCGGGTGCGGCTCGCGGTCGGCGAGGAGTGGCGCGGCGGCGATGGCAGCGGCCCGAAGCATCGCTGGCGCGCCGGCGGCATGCTGCTGCAATTCTTGCCGAAGGCGCCAGAGCGCGCGCGGCAGGCCGACCTGCATCCCGGCGACGCGCCGGAAGGCGTGGTGACGCATGAGGTCGCCGAGGACGACGCGTGGGTCGAGGGCCAGTCGCTGATCGGCACCGTTGAGGATGTCGAACTGATCGATCCCGATCTGTCGGGCGAGCGGCTGCTGTACCGGCTGTTTCACGAGCGCGGTGTGCGCGTGTTCTCGCCAGTGGCGCTGCGGGCGCAATGCTCCTGCTCGCGGGACGCGGTTTCCGCGATGCTGAAGAGTTTTGCGCCAAATGACCGCGCCGAGATGGTCAAGGACGGCAAGGTGGTGGTGACCTGCGAATTCTGCTCGTCGGTCTACCAGTTCACGCCGCATGAAGCCGGCGTCGAGGAGTAGCGCCGTTTCGTAGATGGGCCAGGGCCGGTGACCCCATCCACAATTCGCCTGTCGTCCTAGCTCAGCAGCGTGCGAACCTTGGTGGCGGCGTCATAGATTTCGATCTGGAGCATCGGATAGGCCGACTTCAGTTTTCGTCCCGCCGCTTCGGCCGCTTCCGCCGTGTCGAATTCCGATTTGAAGTGGCCGTCGACGACCGTCACGAAGCCCTCGGTCGGGGGGCGGTCGGCTCTCGTCGGCTTTCTCGGCTCAGGTTCTTCAAGGGTGAGGACGGGTTTTTTCATCATCGTTTCTTTCTGGTTTGTCATCTCGGTTCGATGTGGAGCGTCGAACGGATGAAAGCAACCGTTGGCGCCCACGTTGCCCGGATATGGGCTCAGGCCGCCGCCGACGTCAGGGAAGCCATCGGCACGTCGAATGTATAGACGAACCCGGTCGGCTCATAGGTCAGCCGCACGTCGCCCCGGAGCTGCCTGCCGAGCGTCTCGATCAGCCGCGTGCCGAAGCTGCGCTTTTCGGGCGGGCGGACGGCTGCGCCATTCCTTTCCGTCCATGTAAGGTGCAGGCGCTGCGCCTGCTGATCCAGCGTCCAGTGGATGTCGACGCGCCCTTGCGGGACCGACAGGGCGCCAAACTTGGTGGTATTGGTGCAAAGCTCGTTGAGCGTCATCGCGATGGCGATGGCGGCGCCCGACATCATCCGGATATCGGGTCCCGCGATCGAGAATTTGGGCTCATCGGGACTATCGAAGGCCTCGGTGGCGCTGCGGACGATCGTGGCAAGGTTCGCGCTGCTCCATCTTGCCTGCAAAAGCAGATCATGCGCGCGCCCCAGCGCGAGCAGCCGGCCCTCGATGGCCTGCTGCGCGTGCCCGGCGTCGGGCAGTCCGCGCAGGCTCTGCGAGACGATGGCGCCAACGGTTGCGAGCGTATTCTTGATACGATGGTGCAGTTCCTCGAGGATCAGCTTCTGCAGCTTGTCCGACGCCTCGCGCTCCCTGGCGTCGATGCCGGCCGTGGCCAGCAGACTCTGTGCATTGATCTCGGCTTGCGCGAGCAAGAGCCGCAGGCTGACGTTTTCTGCCGCCAGATCGTCCTGATATGGTGTTGCGCTGCTTGCGGGACGCGGATCGGTTCGGAGATCGGCTGGGGACATCGCCGATTGTATCACCATAGGTTGGGTACCGCACTGATCTTCGGAGGCTGGGTTTTTGCCGCAGTCATGCGCTTTGGGCTGGATTCGGCGCCAAAGTGCTGACGCCTCAGGCGCGGCCGATCATTTCACGCATTTCGGCGATCACTTCCCCGGCATCGAGCGGCTTGCCAAGAAACGTGCTGTGGGGAGGAAGATCGAGATGCGGCAGGTTCAACTGACCCGATACAACGATGATCCTGATCGCGGGCCAACGCGCATGCACGGCCTGCGCAAGGCCGACGCCGTCCATTTGCCCTGGCATCTGGATGTCGGTGCACATCAGTGCGACGTCGGATCGGGATTCCAGGATGGCGATCGCCTCGGCGGCATCCATCGCCTCGACCGGCGTGTAACCGGCGTCTTCGACCATGTCGACCGCACGCATGCGAAGCATCATATCATCCTCGACAATGAGAACGACGGCGGGAACGCCGGAATGGTCAAGCGCCATCGTCGAGGAGCCCATGGGACGCGGCCATGGAGTTATATAAGTGTTCATCCGGGACAAGCATCTCGTGGCCCATACGATCCCCGACGGCATAACAATAATACCCCACCTTGCCGCCAGCGGACCAAGCCTCCGTCATGCGGCAGGTGTGTCGCGCTTGCCGCCGAAAAGGCGTTGGATGTCGGAGGCATTGCGCAGGACCAATGCCTTTTGCATCGCCTCGGTGCGCTCATCCCCCGGAAGCATCCCGCGAGCCCTGTCCAGGGCGGCGTCCGCGCCCGTGTTCAGATCTTGAGCCAGCGTCGATGGGTTCTGTTTCTGCCGTGAAGCTGCGTGACGCCGGGTTACCATTGGGCAACCGTCGCAGCGGCGACCAGCAGCACAAGAAAGATCGGCATCAACACCGGGGGCACCCACCACTCACGAAGGTCTAATCTGGAATTTGGCATATGACCGCCTCTGGTTTTAGGCGGGAGCGCAAAGCTCTCAGTCATCGATAACAGCCAAGGGGCGCGCGATGATACCGACCATATAGCGATCGTCCGCCGAATAGCGAGAAGAATCGTAGTTTGTTTTCGGCGCGGGACCTGACGAGCCTTGTAATGCGACACTGAGTAGCCACTTCAAAGGCAGCGCAATCGTATTGCCCGGCATCCCCTTTGCGGCAGCGCAGACGCCACGCCAAATCTTTTCAATGACACTGACCAACCGCACGTCGCATCGATGGGCGCGTCGCCGGTCAGCGCAACTTCGCCGGCGAGAGTCGATCGGTCCCACCCTCATGATCGCGTTTCCAAATCATAGCCGCTCATACGACCAGACTCGGCGAGCCGTGCGGTTCTGGGGGCACGACAGCGCGCTGGAAGCGACGTTCTTCATAGACGAAGGCGCGTTGCGGCGTATCCAGCCGGACGCGCGTCTCGACGAGTCTGGATTCCTGAATGCGTTCGATTGCAACCGCGATGCGATATGCGCTGCGGCTGCGAAGATCTACGTCCGTGGAGGCCGGGGTTCTTACGATCTGGTCGCGGCAGATTTTCGAAAATGAACGACTGATCTGATCTGCGAGGCTGACGAGTGGGCGCTGCGTCGGTCGCGACGAAAACTGCACGCGCTCGGATTCCCGGAGAAAGCCATGGATATCAATTCGGTGCCGACGCTCCTTGTCTGCGGAGCGTTGTTCGTTCTCTCGTTCGCAATGATTGGGGCTTTCTGGTATGCGGAACGGCTGCGGGGCACAAACGCCCCGCACGTCTGAATCCGGCCAGGCTGACGGACCGCGCGTCGGCGTGCGTGCGCGATCCCGACCGATGCGCGATGAGAGTTCACATCGAAAAGCCGCGGATTTCTCCGCGGCTTTAATGCTGGTCAGACTGTCGTCGGCTTAGTAGCGATCGGTGCCGATTCCGACGCTGACGCCGGGAGCACGGATGCCGATGCCGGCACCCTCGCTATGGCCACGACGGCCGATATAGCGCTCGCGACGGGGAGCATATCCGTAGGAATCCCTCTGCTCGCGGATGATGACGCGGCGCTGGCCACGCTCGCGCCAGCACCGGCCGGCTTCATTGCAGACCATGCGGACGTTCTGAATGTTGCTCTCCGGAGCGGATACTGCATTCGGGGAAAACGGTGCAGCGGAAGCGGCCGTCACGAGAAGGGCGCTTGCGCCGGCGGCGAGATAGATCGCGAGGGTTTTCATGTTATTTCTTTCAAAAATGATTGTGTCAGCGAGCCAATAGGCTCGTAGGGCAATGGTTCCTTTGGCCGGGAAACTAATCTTCCCCGATCGCGTCGGATGAACATCATGGTTAAGGGCGGCAAACGACAAGCCGGGCGGCGGCCGGAAAGCGTGCGCCGTGCAATTTCACGAAGCTTCCTGAGATGGCTTTTCGAAATAATTGATCCCGGTAAAGCCCGGTGATGACGAGCGCCAGGCGCTCGTCAGTTCAACACCCGCCTGTTGTCGGGGCTATCGAGCGAGAATGTCGGCACGTCGATCTCGAACCGTTCGCCGCTGGCGCTGACCATCTGGTAGCGGCCGGCCATGAAGCCCGACGCGGTCGGCAGCGGCACGCCGCTGGTGTATTCAAAGCGCTCGCCCGGCGCCAGCACCGGCTGCTCGCCGACCACGCCCTCGCCGCGGACTTCCTGCTTGCGGCCCGTCGCGTCGGTGATGACCCAGTGCCGGGTGCGCAGTTGCACGGTCTCGGCGCCGGTATTGGTGATGACGATGGTGTACGACCAGAAATATTGCCCCTTGTCGACCGACGAGCGCTCGGGCAAAAAGTTCGGCTCGACGGTGACTTCGATCTGGCGGGTGACGGCGCGGTACATGCGGGCAAACTTCCGGAAATCCTGCGTATATCATAGCCAAGAATGCCGGGGGAACAATCACCGGTCTGCCGGGTTTGCCGGTCGTTTGATCGCGGTTTCAACATAGTTCCGTTCTAGAGCGCGCCCGCGCGCGGTCCGTTCCCGTATCTGTCGGCGTATCTTGTATGCAGGGTGCGGGCCGATATGATCCGTCCCGGACAGTGCACGCATAAAAAGCCAAACCAGCGGTGCCAGATGTCGTCCATTGCCGATCCCGTTATCGCAACGCCTCGCAGCGACAGCAAGCCTGCCTCAGCTTCTGCGCCGGCGATCACGCTGCCCGCGACCGGCGAGCGTGAATTGCGGCTCGACCTGTTTCGCGGCATGGCGCTGTGGCTGATCTTCGTCGATCACCTGCCGGCGAACATCCTCACCTGGTTCACCATCCGCAATTACGGATTTTCCGACGCCACCGAGATCTTCATCTTCATCTCCGGTTACACCGCCGCCTTCGTCTACGGCCGGGCGATGCTGCAGGCCGGCTTCGTGGTGGCGACCGCGCGGATCATGCGCCGGGTCTGGCAGATCTACGTCGCGCATGTGTTCCTGTTCACGATCTTCCTCGCCGAGATCTCCTACGTCGCCACCCGGTTCGAGAACCCGCTCTACAGCGAGGAAATGGGCATCCTGGATTTTCTCAAGCAGCCCGATGTGACCATCGTGCAGGCGCTGCTGCTGCGCTTCCGTCCCGTCAACATGGACGTGCTGCCGCTCTACATCGTGCTGATGCTGTTCCTGCCGATCATCCTGTGGCTGATGAAGTGGCGGCCCGACGTCACGCTTGGTCTGTCGGTGCTGCTATACGCGCTGGCCTGGCAGTTCGACTGGTACCTGACGGCCTATCCGAGCGGCTTCTGGATCTTCAACCCGTTCGCCTGGCAGTTGCTCTTCGTGTTCGGCGCCTGGTGCGCGCTCGGCGGCGCCGCGCGGATGTCGCGCATCCTGTCGTCGCCGGTGACGCTGTGGATCTGCGTCGCCTATCTGCTGTTTGCGTTCTTCGTCACGCTGACCTGGCACATCCCGCAGCTCAGTTTCCTGATGCCGAAGCGGCTGGAACAATGGATGTACCCGATCACCAAGACCGATCTGGACGTGCTGCGATTTGCCCATTTTCTGGCGCTTGCCGCACTCACCGTGCGCTTCCTGCCCAAGGATTGGCCTGGGTTGAAATCGCGCTGGCTGCGACCATTGATCCTGTGCGGGCAGCATTCCCTTGAGATATTCTGCCTCGGTGTCTTCCTGGCCTTCGCAGGCCATTTCGTACTGGCCGAAGTTGGCGGGGGCGCCCTTATGCATGCCCTCGTCAGCCTGGTCGGAATCCTCATCATGTGGGGCGTGGCCTGGGTGATTTCGTGGTACAAGCACTCGGCCGACAAGGATGCGGCCAAGGCCAACCGCATGGTGAATGCCGATATGGCTGGAGGCAGCGTATGAGGCCCGGTTCCGGAGCCGTACTAGCCCTGTCCCTGTTCGCCGGCCTTGCGGTCGGCGCGGCGGCGCTTGCCCAAGACGCATCTCGGGACGCATCTCAAGCCGCACCCCAGGTCCCATCTCAAGCCGCGCCTCAAACCCCGCCCCAGGCCTGCGAGGTGCCGGCCTATCTCCTGAGCACCGACGGCCTGCTGCCGAGGGTTGCCGAGGCCGTCAAGAACGGCCGGCCGCTGAACATCCTGGTGGTGGGCAGCCGCTCCTCGACCATCGCCTCCTCGGCCGACAGCGCCTATCCTGCCAAGCTGCTGGCCGCGCTGAAGCAGAAGCTGCCGTCGGTTCCGATAGAGATGTCCGTAGAACTACAAGGGGGCAAGACCGCCGAGGAAACCGACGCCATCCTCATTAAGCTGGTGGAAGCAAAAAGGCCTACTCTGGTGATCTGGCAGACCGGAACCGTCGATGCCATGCGATCCGTCGATCCCGACGATTTTCGCGGGGCGGTCGGGGACGGGGTTGTTGCGCTGCAAAAGGCAGGGGCCGACGTGGTTTTGATCAATCTGCAATACAGCCCGCGCACGGAAACGATGATTTCCGCGCCGCCCTACCTAGATAATATGCGGGTGGTGGCGCAGCAGTACAGTGTTCCGCTGTTCGACCGCTTCGGTATCATGCGTCACTGGAACGACGCCGGAGACTTCGATCTGTTCAGCACCTTCCATGGCCCCGACATGGCCAAGCGGGTTCATGCCTGCCTCGGCCGCGCGCTGTCGAAATTCGTGTTCGATGCGGCCCGCCTGGACCCGGCGCAGCAGAATTAGGGATTTGCCTTAATGAGCCGTCACTACCCTTTTTGTTTGTCGACATTGCCGATCCTCTGCGCCGTGGGCCTCGCCCTGGCGATGCCCGCTGCGGTTTCGCCGGTGCTTGCCCAGACCGCTCCGCAGCAGCCCGCCCAGCAGGCGGCGCTGTCCGATAACGCCCGGTCGGGGAACACGCCAGAACCAAAGCCGGTGGCAGAAAACGCTGCGCCGCCGGCGGCGACGGCTGCCGTCAATCCGGCCGCCCAAAAAGGCGTCACCGGCAAGGCGATCGACAAGGTGAAGGAAGTTGCCAAGTCGGCCGGCGACATCTTCAGCCGCGTGCCGTGCCAGCCGCCGAAGGGCGGCAGCAAGTCGATGGGATCGTTGCCCCACGTCGCCAGCCGCCTGGTGGCGGGTGAGCCGGTCGTGATCGTCGCGTTTGGCTCGTCGTCGACGCAGGGCTTTGGCTCCACCGCGCCGGAGTTCACCTATCCCAATCGTCTCGCCGCGCAGTTGCGCCGGAAGTATCCGACCGCCGACATCACCGTGATCAATGCCGGCAAGGGCGGCGAGGACGCGCCCGAGATGATGAAGCGGCTGCAGACCGCCGTGATCGACCTGCGGCCGGATCTGGTGATCTGGCAGGTCGGCACCAACGCGGTGCTGCGCAACCTCGATCCGGGCGAAACCGCCAGGCTCGTCGAGGAAGGCATTGCGCGCATCCAGGCCGTCGGCGCCGACGTCGTGCTGATCGATCCGCAATATTCGCCGCGGGTCAACGAGCACGCCGAAAGCGCGGGCAGGATGATGACGCTGCTCGGCAAGGTCGCCGAACTGCGCAAGGTCGGTGTTTTCCCGCGCTTCGCGGTCATGAAGGACTGGCACGAGGGCCAGGCGATCCCGATCGAGAACTTCGTGATCTCCGACGGCCTGCACATGAGCGACTGGGGCTACGCCTGCTTCGCACAGTTGCTCGGCGACGACATCATCAAGTCGGTCGGCCAGATCAAGCTCGGCGTCCACGTGCCGGCGGACGTGCGAACGTACCGGCCGATGTAAGATGGGCGAATAGGGAGTAGCGAATAGCGAATGGTTAAAACGCTATTCGCCACCCGCCGTTCGCCGGTTACGCCTTCTCCAGCGCCTGTTCGAAATCCTCGATCAGGTCATCCACATGCTCCAGCCCGGCGGAGAAGCGAATGAACCCTTCGCTGATGCCGAGTTCGGCGCGCGCTTCCGGCGTCAGGCGCTGATGCGTCGTCGTCGCGGGATGCGTGACGAGGCTCTTGGCGTCGCCGAGATTGTTGGAGATGCGCGAGACCTGCAATGCGTTGAGGCAGCGGAAGGCGGCCTGCTTGCCGCCCTTGACCTCGAAGCCGATCAGGGTCGAGCCGGCGCGCATCTGCTTCTTCACCAGTGCGGCCTGCGGATGATCCGATCGTCCGGGATAGATCAGCCGCGATATCTTCGGATGCTTGGCGAGCGCGTCGGCCACCTTCGCCGCAGTCTCGGTCTGCGCGCGCACGCGCACCGCCAGCGTCTCCAGCCCCTTCAGCAGCACCCAGGCATTGAACGGCGACATCGACGGTCCGGTCTGGCGCATGAAATTGTGGATGTGCTCGGCGATGAACGCTTCCGACGACAGGATGATGCCGCCGAGGCAGCGGCCCTGGCCGTCGATGTGTTTTGTGGCGGAATAGACCACGACGTCGGCGCCGAGCGTCAGCGGGCTCTGCCAGATCGGGGTGGCGAACACGTTGTCGACGATCAGCCGCGCGCCGCCCTGGTGCGCGATCTCGGCGATCGACTGGATGTCCAGCACGTCGAGCGTCGGGTTGGTCGGGCTCTCCAGGAAGCACGTCTTCGTATTCGGCTGCATTGCGCGCTTCCACTGGTCGAGGTCGAGACCGTCGACGAGGGTGGACTGGATGCCGTAGCGCGGCAGCAGGTCCTCCACCACATAGCGGCAGGAGCTGAACATCGCCTTCGCTGCTACCACATGGTCGCCGGCCTTCAGTGGCGCGAGGATCGCGGTCGTCACCGCCGCCATGCCGGTCGCGGTCGCGCGCGCGGCCTCGGCGCCTTCGAGTTCGATCATGCGGCGCTCGAACATCGAGATGTTCGGATTGGAAAAGCGCGAATAGAGAAAGCCGGGATCTTCGTTCTTGAAACGCGCCTCGCATTGCTCGGCGGAGTTGTAGATGAAGCCTTGCGTCAAGAACAGCGCTTCGGACGTTTCGCCATATTGCGAGCGCAGGGCGCCGGCATGCACCAGCTTGGTTTCGGGACGGTAGCGCTTGTTCGTAGCAGTCTCAGACATGTGACCTCCGTCGTGACCATCTTTGGAAAATGGTCACAAAAAACCGGCCTGGAAAAATTTCCACAGGCCGGGATCACACGTGTCCCCGGCCTGTTTAGCTACTTATTTAACGTGGCTGCAAGCCGGCCGGCTCAAATCACCACGGGATAAGTCAGGGTGATATTCCCTCCCGCCCTTCCCGTCAAGGCGGCCATCGGATAACCCCTGAAAGCCCATATTTCCGAGGTTTGGATGCTGTTTGGGTTCTATTAAGGATTGCGCCGTGCCGTTCACGCTCCCGCCCGACGCCAACGGGATTCTGCCCGACCGCATGATCGCGGCAATGGCGGATGCGGGTCTGATCCTGCCGCAATATCCCTTTGTCGAAAGCCAGATCCAGCCGGCAAGCCTCGATCTGCGGCTCGGCGATATCGCCTACCGGGTGCGCGCGAGTTTCCTGCCCGGTCCCGACTCCACCGTCGCCGAGCGCATCGACGAGTTGAAGCTGCATGAAATCGATCTCTCCGACGGCGCGGTGCTGGAGACCAATTGCGTCTACATCGTCCCGCTGCTGGAAAGCCTGGCGCTGCCGCGAGAGATCGTGGCCGCCGCCAATCCGAAGAGCTCCACCGGGCGGCTCGACGTGTTTACCCGCGTGATCGCCGACGGCACCCGCCGCTTTGACATGATCGGCGCCGGCTATCACGGCCCGCTCTATGCCGAGATCAGCCCGAAGACGTTTCCGGTGCTGCTGCGCGAGGGCTCGCGGCTCTCTCAGGTGCGCTTCCGCACCGGCGATGCGATCCTCGACGCCGACGAACTCGACGCGCTGCATGATGCCGAGCGGCTGGTCGATATCGACGATGCGGATCTGGCCAATGGCGTGGCGCTGTCGGTCGATCTCTCCGGCGAGAAAGCTAATGGTTTTGTCGGCTACCGCGCCAAGCGCCACACCGGCGTGGTCGATATCGACCGCCGCAGCGGCTACGCGGTCGACGAATTCTGGGAGCCGATCCCGGCCCGGCCGGACGGCAGCCTCATCCTCGATCCCGGCGAGTTCTACATCCTGGCCTCGAAGGAGGCCGTGCAGGTGCCGCCGGACTATGCCGCCGAGATGGTGCCGTTCGATCCCCTGGTCGGCGAATTTCGCGTGCATTATGCCGGCTTCTTCGATCCCGGATTCGGCTATGCCGGCGCCGGCGGGCAGGGCTCACGCGCCGTGCTCGAAGTGCGCTCACGCGAAGTGCCGTTCATCCTCGAGCACGGCCAGATCGTCGGCCGGCTGGTCTACGAAAAGATGCTGTCGCGGCCCGACGCGATGTACGGCCAGAAAATCGGCTCGAACTATCAGGCGCAGGGCCTGAAGCTGAGCAAGCATTTCCGGGTGTAGGTGGTCGAGAGGCCATTACACCAGCACTGCGCCGGCCCATGCTGCGCCTGCGACCAGGATCAAGCCCGGGGTAAGACGCAACGCGAAAGTCGAGCTTCCGCCACTCCAGGCGAATATCATCTTGCTGATCGTATTGGTCGAGAAAGCGACGAGGATGGGAAGCACGGCATCAGCCGCTGTCATCTTGCCGGAAGCAACCAGCGAAGCGATCGCGATGGCCGCGGAATGCGTGTCGACGAAGCCGGCCGCCGCAGCCGCCACGATGACGCCGGTCTCGCCGAACCATTCCCGTAGCGCGGCGGAGGCGATGAGCACCGCGGAAAGTGTCAGGGCAAATACCAAAGCGACCGGGAAGCTGAAGGCGGGTCCTGGCTGCGGTTCGGCTGCGTCCCGCTCGCGCAAGGCCCATACCGTGAATCCGCCGCCATAGGCAGCGGCGGCCATGCCGGCGCAAAGCAGCGGCACGGACAGCGCGCGCAGAGTAGCCGGGCTCGTGGTTGCCAGCACCAGGCACATCTGAATAACCGTGGCGACTGTCGAGAGAGCCGCGCCCGCGACGGCTGCGCTGATGGCATCGGGATTCTTTTGAACCCGGGCGCCCATGGCGCCAATCGTGGCGGCACTCGAAATAAATCCGGATGCGAGGCCTGCGACAGGAAGCCCAAACCGCGCGCCGAGCATTCGAACAAGGATATATCCCGCGGCGCTGATAGCCATCACCAGAATGACGACGATCCAGATCGACCGTGGATTGAGCGCACCGTAGGGACCCATCGCCTGATTGGGCAGCAACGGCAGCACCACCAAGGTCGCGCCGGCGAAGATCAGTGCGTCGTTCACCTCTTTCACTGTGAGAACGGAACGCACGAAATGATGCAGAGGCGTTCGCGCCGCGAGCAGGGCGGCAAGGCCGACGGCGATGCCTGCCGCCAGCGCTGGCTGCTGCATCGCCAGACCGCCCAGCAACGCAGTCAGGATCAGCGCAATCTCGGTCGTAAGGCCGGGATCGTCGCTGCGGGATCGCAAATATGCGATCACCGTCAGCGCTGCCACACCTGTCACCGTGACAGCCAGCATGACTGCACCGCCGACCAGAACGCTGGCTGCACCGGCGAGTGAGGCGACGGAGAAAGTGCGTATCCCAGCCGGTGCGCGGGCTGGACCTCCTCCCTTGCGGCGTTCCCGCTCGGCGCCGATCAGAAGTCCGATGCCGAGTGCTGCGGCGAGATTCAGGAGCACGGACGGGAGGTCAGGCATGTTCTTCCTGTTCGCGGGGAACACCGTCGCCGTTCGGCACGTCGCCGCTGCCGCAGATTGATCAGATATCGAGCATGACGGCAATCGTCTGATATTGATTCAGATCATTACTGGCCGCTCGACGCTTTGGGAAGCTGACGAACTTCGTGACGCCGTTAAAGGTGGCGGCCCCACTCGACAGGAAAGATCGATCAATGAGTCGCCTCCATCGGGAGAACCATCTTGTCGAGCGCATCGGTTGGCTGAGAGCAGCCGTGCTCGGCGCCAATGACGGGATCATATCGACCGCCAGCCTGATATTGGGCGTCGCGTCCGCGGCGGCATCCCGCAACGATATTCTGTTGACCGGCGTGGCCGGGCTTGTGGCCGGCGCCATGTCGATGGCGGCTGGCGAATATGTCTCGGTCAGTTCACAGTCCGATACCGAACATGCAGATCTGGCACGCGAAAAGCGTGAGTTGGTGGACGACCCTGTGTTCGAGAGGGAAGAACTCGCTCAGGTCTATGTCGCGCGTGGCGTCGAGGAGGTGCTCGCGCGCGAAGTGGCCAGGCAATTGATGGTCAAAGACGCCTTGGGGGCACATGCGCGGGATGAGTTGGGTATTTCGGAGATCACCACCGCCCGCCCGGTACAGGCGGCGTTGGCATCGGCTGCGACCTTTTCCGTTGGAGCGGCTGCGCCGCTCGTGCTGGTTCTGGTTTCACCGGCCAATGCGCTGATCCCGATCGTCTCGGTGGGGTCGCTGCTGTTCCTGGCGCTGCTCGGTGCGATTGGTGCGAAAGCCGGCGGTGCGGGATTGTTAAAGCCGACCATTCGGGTGACGTTTTGGGGCGCATTCGCCATGGGACTGACGGCCGGAATCGGCGCGTTGTTCGGCAAAGTCGTCTGAGCGTCCTTGGCGGCTACCGCGCCGCCGATTTTGCCGACGGCGTTACGCGCCAGATCGTGTTGCCGACGTCGTCGGCCACCAGCAGCGCACCCTGCTTGTCGAGCCGGACGCCGACGGGGCGGCCTTGCGCTTCGCCCTTGTCGTTGAGGAAGCCGGTCAGCACGTCCTGCGGCGCGCCCGACGGCTTGCCGTCCTTGAAGGGCACGAAGATCACCTTGTAGCCGGCGCGGGGTTTGCGATTCCACGAGCCGTGCTGGCCGATGAAGGCGCCATCCTTCATCTCGGCCGGAAACAGGTTGCCCGTGTTGAAGACGAGCCCCAGCGAGGCCGTATGCGCGCCGAGCGCATAATCCGGCGCCATCGCTTTCTGCACCAAGTCAGGCCGCCGCGGCTCGACGCGGGTGTCGACATGGTCGCCGAAATAGCTGTACGGCCAGCCGTAGAACGCGCCGTCCTTGACCGACGTCATGTAATCGGGAACGAGATCATTGCCGAGTTCGTCGCGCTCGTTGACGACGACCCAGAGGTCGCCGGTCTGCGGATGAAATGACGGACCGTTCGGGTTGCGCAGGCCCGAGGCGAACACCCGCCATTGGCCACTGGCACGATCGACTTCCAGCACGGCGGCGCGATCCTTTTCGGCCTCGATGCCGTTTTCGCCGACATTGCTGTTGGAGCCGACGGTGGCATAAAGCTTGGTGCCGTCCGGGCTTGCCGTGAGGTCCTTGGTCCAATGGTGATTGAGTGTACCGGCCGGTAGGTCGGCCACCTTGACGCCGGCCGTTTCGATGTTGGTATCGCCCTCGCGATAGGGGAATTTCATGATCGCATCGGTATCGGCGACATAGAAGTCTTCACCGACCAGCACCATGCCGAACGGTGAATTCAGTCCGCTGAGGAAAACGCTGCGCGTCTCGGCAACGCCATCGCCGTTGGCATCGCGCAGCAGCGTGATGCGGTTGGCGCTCGGCACGCCCGCGCCGGCCCATTTCTGCGCCTGCTTAAAAATGAAACCCTTGATGCCCTTGTCGTCGTCCGGCTTGGGCGGCGCATTGCTCTCGGCAACCAGCACGTCGCCGTTCGGCAGCACATAGACCGTGCGCGGATGCTCCAGGCCGCTCGCGAAGGCCGTGACCATCATACCGTTGGCGGCGGTCGGCTTGGCGCCGTCGGGCCAGCGGTTGACCGACGCGATATCGACGGTTGGGATCCAGGAATGCTCGGGCGGCGGCAACTGGGGCGATGGACCAAAGCTCTGCGCCACGGTCGCAGTTTCCTTCGGCTCGTTACAGGCGGCCAGCGGCAGCGCCAGGGCAGCGATGCATACAGTGCGAAGAAAAAGCTTGTTGCGCATGGCGGGTTCCTCGGGGGTTGGCCTTACAATGCGGTCCACGCCCGATCGTTCATGCAGCCCGGCATGAACTTCGCGTGAGACAGGCGGCCGCGACATCCCGCCTGCAATCGCGCAGGCCCCCATTGCGCCTTTCGCAGGCGGAATCGCCGCTCGCCGTGCTAGGAACGGGCGCGCCGCGGCCATCCAAGTCCGCGCGCGGGGAGCTGAAATGTCCGATATCGGCGTTGCCGAAATTCCCGTCGACGAGGACGAACGATCGCTTCTGCCGCCGAAAGCGCCGGCGAAGAACGCGCTGCTCGATGGACCGATCCTGCGTACGCTGCTGTGGCTGGCGTGGCCGAACGTGATCGCGCTGACCGCCGGCACCTGCGTGGTGATCGCTGAAACCTCCTATATCGGCCGGCTCGGCGTCGAAGCGCTGGCCGCGATGGCGCTGGTATTTCCCACCGTGATTCTGACCATGACGATGTCGGGCGGGGCCATGGGCGGCGGCGTGGCTTCTGCTATCGCGCGTGCGCTCGGTGCCGGCGATACCGAGCGCGCCTCGACGCTGGCGTCGCATGCGCTCCTGATCGGACTTTGCTTCGGCCTGACCTTCATGCTGGGGATGCTGATCTTCGGCCCGGCGCTGCTGGAACTGCTCGGCGGGCGCGGCAATGTGTTGACGCAGGCCGTCGCCTACACGCAGATATTCTTCGGCGGCGCCGTCGTGCCGTGGCTGATGAATACGATGTCGGGCATCTTGCGCGGCACCGGCAACATGAAGCTGCCGTCGCTGCTGATGCTCTCGTCGTCGGCGTGCCAGATCGTTCTCGGCGGCTCGCTCGGCCTCGGCCTCGGCCCGATCCCGCAATTCGGCATGCGCGGCGTCGCGGCTGGCTCGCTGATCGCCTATCTGATCAGCATCTCCGTGATGTCCTGGTATCTGTTCTCGGGCCGCGCGCGCGTCATTCCGAAAGTCCGCGGGCTGAAAATTCAATGGGCGATGTTCATCGACATCCTGAAGGTCGGCGCCATTGCCTGCTTCTCCCCGCTGCAGTCGGTTTTGACCATCAGCATCTTCACCTACATGCTGGCGCGCTTCGGCACCGAGATCCTCGCCGGCTACGGCATCGGCGCGCGGCTCGAGTTCATGCTGACCTCGATCTCGTTCGCGGTTGGTATCGCCACGGTGCCGATGGTCGGCATGGCGATCGGTGCGCGGCGCATCGCGCGGGCCCGCAGGATCTGCTGGATCGCGGGCCTCGTCGCCTTCGTCTCGGTCGGCGCGTTCGCCAGCTTCATCGCAATCTTCCCCGATATCTGGGTAAATCTCTTCACCGACGATCCGAGCGTGCGGGCCGCGAGCCGTCAATATCTGTCGACCGTGGCGCCGATGTACGCGTTCCTCGGCCTTTCCACGACCTGCTATTTCTCATCGCAGGGCGCGGCCAAGGTGATCGGCCCGGTGCTGGCGCAGACCGCGCGGCTGCTGTTCATCGGCGCGGGCGGCTGGTGGCTGTCGACGCACGATGCGACCGCGCAGAGTTTCTTTCTGCTGGCGGCCGCTTCGATGGTGCTGCTCGGCGTGCTCTCCTGCGTCAGCGTGATGCTGACGCGGTGGGGGCCGAAGCTGCCGGCGCCGATCGTGAAGCCGGCGCTGTCCTGACGCGTGAGCCTACCGCTTGCGGTGGCGCCGTCCGTGACGGCCGCCGCCGACATTGGCGAGGCTTACCAGTTGCGGGACCATGCTCATCAACTCGGTGCCGCCGAAGCCGCCGATGTTCATGCCGCCGGTGGTGACGCCGTAGCCCTCGGGCACATAGCCGCCACCGCCGAAGCTTGGAATGCCGCCGCCGCCCATCAGCCCGCCGAATCCGCCGCCGCCGTTTTCCGTCATGCGGCTCATCATCGGACCCATGGTCTGCATCAGCGCGCCAAAGCGCTTCTTGCCCATCTTCGCCTTCATCATTTCAAGCATTGGCGCCATCTGCGTCATCATATCCTGGCCGCCGCCTCCGCCGCCGAATTGCGCCTTGGCCGGCGTCAATGTCAGGGCGAACAGCACAAGCAGCGCCGCCGCCTGACAGACAATCTTATCAGCTCCCGTCATGTTTCGACTCCTCATGCGTTCGCCGCCGCGGGTGCGGCGTCGTTCGGACGCATGTGAGGAGGCTAGGAAACGGGCGGTGGCCGATCTGTGCGAAATATCACGCTGGCGTCGCTGAAATCATGCCGCGCTGTGTTCCAGGGCCTTCTGCATGGCCTTGATGCCTTGGTCCATCTGCGCATCCATGTAGGACGCGATCTCGTTCGGGAGCACGTCGGATATCCACACGAAGCGGGAGCGCCCGCCGCTCTCGGCGAACACCTGCGCGGAAGCGCTGTGCTGCCTGATGCGCTCGCTGACGATCGCATAGACCAGCCGCCGCCTCGCGTCGTCGCAATCGACCAGGATCTCGCGGGCCTCCATGCCGTTGGCGAACGTGACGATCCGCGCGTCGCCGTCGAGCCTGGTGTCGGTCACGAAGCCTGGCGCCAGCCGCGTATGCAGTGCGCCGAAATCGCGAAGCGCGTCCCAGACGTCATCGGGGGAGGCGTCGATGATGATTTCTTTTTGATGGAAGCCATGGTGTTCCGTTGTTGCTGGGTGGTAGGGTGGGCAAAGGAGTGTCAGCTACGTGCCCACCATCTGTCCGCGCGTGAGCTGAAGGGTGGGCACGCTGCGCTTTGCCCACCCTACGAAGCGACGAAACGAGCCTACGTATAAACCGCCTCGACATTGTTGCCGTCGGGATCGATCAGGAACGCCGCGTAATAAGTCGGGCTGTAATCGGCGCGCGGCCCGGCGCCGCCATTGTCGCGGCCGCCGGCTTTCAGGCCTTCGGCATGGAATTGCTGGATCGCCGCGTGATCCATGGCGCGGAACGCTACATGCGCCGCGGAGCCCGCCGATCCCTCGTGCAGATGCAGCCAGAGCGCGGGCGCGCCCTTGGGGCCGAAACCCGCGCCGGAATCGTCGCGCGAGCACAGCACAAAACCGAGCGGGGCGAGTGCCGCCGTATAGAAGCGCACACTGGCGTCAAGATTGCCGACGCGCAATCCGATGTGGTCGTACATGGTCTTCTCCAGTTGAAAAGCGCGCAGAACCGCGCGGCCTGGAGCAAACCTAGCTAGTGCAGCGCCAGCCGTTCTTGGAAAATCTTGCGGTCCCCCCGCGACGCCTGACGGAATTTCAGCGGCGAGGCGCCGGCGGCGCGGCCGAAGGTGCGCACGAAATTGGAGAGGTCCGAAAAGCCGACGTCATAGGCGATGTCGGTGACCGCGCTGTCGTCGTCGGCCAGCCGCCGCGCCGCATGGCGCAGCCGAGAACGCACCAGGTATTGATGCGGTGTGACGCCGAGCGTTTGCGAGAACAGCCGCAGGAAGTGGAACGGGCTGATCCCGGCTTGGGATGCGGCATCTTCCAGATTGATCTGGCGGTGCGAGTTGGCATCGATCCACAGCGCGGTCTCCACCGCGCGGCGGCGGTCGCGCGCGGCATCAGGGCCGGATTTGCGTTTGCTGCCGGAAACCACCTCGACGAAGCGGCTCGCCAGCACCTGGCCGATCTCGTCGAGGCCGATGTCGCTGCTGCCATCTGCTGCCGATTGCGCCAGTTCGCCCAGCACCACCAACTCCGGCAGCGGCGGCACGGCGCCGACATGCCAGGGGTTTTGGCTGTCGCCGATCGCTTCCACCAGTTCGGGTGCGAGGAAGAACGACAGGCATTCGTCGCCGCAGACGTGCTCGTGGGTGCAGGTGTATTCGTCGCCGGGATGGCCGATCAGCACCGACCCCGCCACCAGCTCGCTGAACTTTCCGCGGCAGTGCAGGCCGAAACTGCCCTTGCGCACATACGAAATCGAGTGACAGCGATGATATTCTGCGAACGGCTCGTCGCCCGGCCCCGCGGTACAGCGGAAGTCGGAAACCGAAATCGATTTGCGTTCGAGAAGCGTGATGGATGCCATGGCGCAGATTTAAGGATGCACGCGCGGCGGCGCAACGGCCTGCGCGTGCGGTAACCATAGTTTCAAGAGCGATTGCACCCGGCCGCAGACGCGGCAATTCAGCGCCGCTGTGACTTTCTGTTGCAGAATCGCTCGGCATCGCCGCGCTGGATTGTGATACCGGAAACCGGATCGCGAAGGCCCATCTGCCGCTTCACGCAGGCGTCCATCGTCTCAGGTTTGCAGGCGCCAACCTTGGTGCCTTGCGCTCCCTTGGATTGGGCGAACGACGGACCGGCGAACATTCCGATGGTCAGCACGGCTATGAGGGTGGTGCGCATTTCAGCCTCCCTTGCTATCGGGGGAAGTTATCACAAGCTACATTCTCAGAACCCCATGGGGGTAATTCGATATGGATTTGTTAAAAGGGCCACGCTAAAAAGAGCCTCGACAGGCGGTCAGCGCCTAATCGGCGTTCAAGAGACCAAAGCCTTCCGCGGGCGTAGTTCAATGGTAGAACGGCAGCTTCCCAAGCTGCATACGAGGGTTCGATTCCCTTCGCCCGCTCCAAAACCCCATAAAACAAGGGGTTTCTCCACAGCGCATGTATTTGAAAAGAGCTGCCGTTCTAGGCCCTAGTGGATACCGACAGCTTTGATTTGACTGTGGTTTCCGTCCTTATCCACGCGATTTCGGAGCCAAAAATGAGCCGGTCTAGACTCACAGCTCACTTGCAGGTTCTCGGCCCTGTGATTCAATGAATCATATTGGCTAGCTAATGATCTATGAGTGTACGAGCGAAATTTTTTGTTGTGAGTCTGACTAAGCAGAAGATGTGGAATGGGGAAGACGGTGTTGGCACCGTTATTAAACTAAGTCCGGTGATGTCTGGCTCAGACGAAAACAAAGAGTTTTACAAACTCTCACCATCAGGCAGCATTGAACTCGGTACGGTGAACGAAGGCGCTGCGACGCAGTTTGAAATCGGCAAAGAATACTACGTTGACTTCGTACCTGCAGCGTAAGGGAGCGTTAGATGATCTCTATTGTCTACAATGAAACTCTCAAAGGCATAGAAGTGTACTTGGATGCCAAGGGCGCAGATCTGCTTATTCGGACATTGCAAAATCTGAAATCAAAAGGGGACCACCTTCACCTGCGCGCAACCAATGACGATCTAGGCGTATCAACGAGATCGCCTTACCGGGAAAGCCAGGTATTCGGAGAACTCATTCTGACCATCCTCCCTTCAGAAGCTTGGGAGGACGCGGGCATCATAGTGCGCAATCACTCCCCGTAAAATCCGGAGCCAAAAAAGAGCCAAATCCGTGTAACCTATTGACGGATAAGGGTGCAAAAAATGCTTCCCAAGCTGCATACGAGGGTTCGATTCCCTTCGCCCGCTCCAGCTCATTCCCGGTTTGCAACGCCCTATCTTTCCTCACCGATCACGCGTAGGGTCGCTTCGTCGCAAGACGATGGCGCTGAACCTTAGAGTGGACTGCGGGCAGACCCGGGGGCAGTACCCGGCGCCTCCACCTTAGCAGCTTGAGCTTAAAGGTCTCATCCCGGTGAGATCGATTTTGCCGGAAGGCCGAATCCCAGGGCTGCTAGGGCGGGGGCGAACCAGGATCGATGGTCGCAAAGAAACTCTGAATTGTGCTCGGCATGATACCGCCGTTATCGGGTCAAAAACCTAAATGCAAACGATAACGTTGCATTGAACGAAGTGCGCCTCGCGGCGTAACCTGTTCGGGGTTGGTCCACCTGGCAACAGAACGGCCATTGCCGCGTCAACCTTCGGGTTGGCGCGGCTTTTATTTGTGCCCGGCTCTCGCCTCGCTCGCTGCCTTTAATTTCCGCTGCTGCCGTGCTAGTCTGCATTCATGGTTAGAACGCTCGAACAAGCCATCGCGCAGATTTCCCGGCTCCCGGACGCCGATCAGGAACAGATCGGTCGAACACTGCTCACGCATGTCGAAAAGCTCAAGGCGCTTCGTACCGAGATAGACAAGGGCATCCAGTCTCTGGACGAAGGCAAGGGCCGTGCCCTGGATATGGAAGATTTCCTTCGCGAGAAGAATTCGCGGCATGGCGGAGCATAAGCCTGCGATTATTTGGTCGCCTGAAGCTCTCGACGATATGAACCGCCTTTGGGACTACTACGTTCACGCGGCCGGACGCGCGACAGCAGACGGGGTTCTGCGCGAGATTGCGAAGGCTGTTGTAGTCATCGATGACTTTCCACTTGCCGGCCGAGCGCGCGACGAACTCCGGGCAGGCCTGCGATCGCTGGCGGCTGCTCCCCAGATAGTCTTCTATCGATTGAAGGATGATCGGACCGAGATCGTACGGGTGCTCGACGGCAGGCAGGATATCGAAGAGATTTTTTCGGACGGTGAGAACGGGTAGGTCTGCGTCAAGAGACGCCGCAAATGGAGTTGAACGTGACCCAGGCGATCGCCTCCGCTGACACCTCTCGCAACCTGCTGATGGCCGCCGGCGGCGGTGTCATCTCCGGCGTTCTCACACCGCTGCTGCCGACGCTGATCGATCAGATCGTCGGCCTGCCAGGTCAGTTTCGCATTTCTCTGATCGCGGTGCCGTTTGCCGTCCTCGTTTTCGTTCTGGTCCGGCGCTTCAGCGTCAATCCGCTTTGGGCAGCGATGCTTTCCTCTGTCATCACCATGATCGCCTTTGTCTGCGCGGTGAACGCGGCGATCTTCATCGAAGCGCAGACCGCGGGTGCTGCGACACCCATGCGTTACCTGCTGGCCGGTTTGACCGGCGGGCTCGTTGGCGCCGCCGTGATGGCGCTGGGGATCGCGATGCTGCCGGCGGGGCCGCGCGTGGCGGCCGCCTGGTGGTCGATGCTGACCACAGGCGCAGTCGCCGGTACGCTGCTGGCGCTCGACAATGCGCTCGGCCTCGACCGGACTTCGTTTCTCTATCCGGTCTGGCAGGCCGCGGTGTCGGTAAGGCTGGTGACGATCCTGGTGCGATCCCGACGGCCCGGAGCGGCGGCAGCCCCGTAGTTCTACCGGCTCGCATTTGAGCATGCATTAAGGCTGCTTTAGCCGAGTTCCGGATACGCTGACCGCTCCCTTATGTAACGGAATCACAAATGCGGATCGGTCGTCTATTTGCGGCATCGATGCTTTCGGTGACGATACTGGCCGTCGTCCTTGGCGCCGGGGTTCTCGTCCCGCAATACCGTACCTTTGCCGGCAAGAGCGAGGCGATCAAGACGGTGGAAGCCTATGGCGCGGTGCTGGCGGTCGGCCAGTACGTTGCCGGCTATCGGGCGCCTTATGTCGGACCGCTGTTCCAGGAAACGGCCGCGACGCCTGCGCAGATAGAGACCGCCGCAAAAGCGGTAAAGGCGGCCGCTGCCGCGTTCGCAAAGGCGCGGGCCGCGGTCGACGTGCTCGACGATAGCGCGGTGATCGTCCAGGGCCTCAACCAGGCGGCGGCCAAGCTGGCCGATGTTACCGCGGCGAGCGATCGAGCGCTGATCCTGCCCATGAGCGGGCGCGATCCGGCGGCGGTCAAGGGTTTCCTGCCGGGCATCGCTGCGGTCGTCGGAATTCTCGAGCCGCTGTTGAATCGGCTTGAAAACCAGGTCGCGATGTCCGATGCGTCGCTGACGGCGCTGTTGAATGTCGCCCGCACGTCGCAAGATCTGCGAATCTCGGCAGGTGGACGTGCCGCCACCATGTCGCTTGCGATCAGCACACGCCGTCCGCTGACGGCGGCTGAAATATCCATTACCGATCGCGCCCAGGGTCGTGTCGATCTCGATCGCGAGCGGATCGAGGCCGGCGTCGATCAGATCGGCAGCCCGCCGCGTCTTGCGAAGGCGATGAACGACGCCATCGAGGGCTATTTCGGCAAAGCCGCGCCGTGGATTGAAAAAGAGATGGCGGCCGGGCGCGCCGATGGCAATTACGCGATCAACGCCGATCAACTCGCCGGCACGATCGTGCCGGCAGTGCAGGCCTTCTTCGCGGTGCGCGACGCCGCATTGGCGGAAGCGGAAGCCCGCGCAGGCGCCGCACGCGATGGGGCGCTGACCATGCTGGCGCTGGCCGGTCTTGCCGTGGTGGCGCTGCTTGCCGTGCTTGCCGGCGTCACCGTGATGCTGCGGCGGCGCGTGATCACACCGCTTGCGACGCTGACCGGTGTGATCGGCGAACTCGCCGCCGGCCGGCATGAGGTCACGATCCCGACCATCGAGCGTGCTGACGAAATCGGTGCGATGGCAGGCTCGCTGCAGGTTTTCAAGGACGCCCTGATCGCCAAGAAGGTTGCCGACGAGGCCGCTGCCGTCGAGGCGGATGCCAAGATCCAGCGCGGCCAGCGCGTCGATCAGATCACCAGCGACTTCGAGGCAATGATCGGCGAAATCGTCGAGATCGTGTCACGGGCCTCGACCGAGTTGGAAGCCTCCGCCGGCACGCTGACGGCGACCGCCGAGCGTTCGGAGGATCTCGCCACCAAGGTTGCGGCGGCGTCCGAGGAAGCTTCCACGAATGTGCAGTCGGTCGCATCCGCCACCGAAGAGATGGCTTCCTCGGTCAACGAGATCAGCCGGCAGGTCCAGGGTTCCGCGCGGATCGCCAATGAGGCGGTGGACCAGGCGCAGAAGACCAATGACCGCGTCGGTGAACTCGCAAAGGCGGCCACGCGGATCGGCGACGTGGTGGAATTGATCAACACGATCGCCGGCCAGACCAATCTGCTGGCACTCAATGCCACCATCGAGGCGGCGCGCGCCGGCGAAGCGGGGCGCGGCTTCGCGGTCGTGGCGTCCGAAGTGAAGGCGCTGGCTGAGCAGACAGCGAAAGCGACCGGCGAGATCAGCCAGCAGATTTCGGGCATCCAGGCGGCGACCCAGGAATCGGTCGCGGCCATCAAGGAGATCGGCGACACCATCGGACGGATGTCGGAGATCGCCTCCACGATCGCAGCCGCGGTCGAGGAGCAGGGTGCGGCGACCCAGGAAATTTCCCGCAACGTGCAGCAGGCCGCGAACGGTACGCAGCAGGTTTCGGCCAACATCGCCGACGTGCAGCGCGGGGCCAGCGAGACAGGGTCCGCTTCCGGTCAGGTGCTCGGCGCGGCAAAGTCCTTGTCCGGCGAAAGCGACCGGCTCAAGCGCGAGGTCGGCAAGTTCCTCAGTTCGGTGCGGGCGGCCTGAGTCCGTGTAACTGTCGTGGACCGGAATGTCGCGCGGCCGAGCCTGCGGCCGCGCGGAAGGGCGCTCGCCCCTATCGCTGCTCTCAAGCGCCCGCCGGGACTTGATCCAAGAATCCCGTGATGCTGCGGATGCGTCCGTCGCTGAGCACGGCGAAATCGGTTCCCTTGATCGGGCTGTCGGCGCCGTCGGGACCCAGTCCCCAGGAGAAGCGGACGTGATCGCCGAATCCGTTGGCTTCGCCGATCAGGTGGAAGCGGAAATCCGGAAAGCGCTGCTGGACGCCCGTGATCAGCGCGTCGACGCCGTCATGGCCATTGCCTGACATCAGCGGGTCGACATAGCGGGCGTCGCTGGTCCAGTTCGCCACCAGCATTTCGCGGCGGCGCGCGGGTGCGCGTTCGTTCCACAGATCAATATAGTTGCGGGCGATCGTGTTGACATCGGTCATGTGTCTCTCCTTGGTTGGCCGAACGGATCGGCTGGCCGAGACATAGAAAATCGGTGCGCGCCGATCGATTACCTCGGAGGTCATGTCCTGGCCCCTGGGCCAGGAATTTCGAACCGGATGTGGGCACCGCGCAGGAGACGAGAGCAGGGATGTCACTCACGATTGCAGCAACAAAGATTTCAGGCATTGGTCTCGCGACGACGGCCGTCGCCAAGCAATACGCTCATCTCGTCAGGGAGTTTCCCGATATCAGGGAGGTGCACCGCTGGGGTACGCTGAATCTTCAGCTCGAATACCCGCTGCGCATTCTCAATCCGGACTATACGACGTCGGAGATCGAGTGGGATCAGGGATTCAAGGAGCGATTCAGCCTGACGCGGATCGATCTCGAGCCATGCACGCCAGCCACTTCTCCGCAGCCGGCGTGGATCTATGTCGCACACCGCTCGGTGCATCGCGCCAATACGCTCTTCATCGAACTTCTCACCGCGACGCTTCAGGTCAAGAACGGAGACAAGTTCCTGGTTCATCTTCCGAGCTACCGGTACTCTTCCTGCATCGTGTTGTGAAGTGGACGTCGTTGCGTTCTGGCTGGCGGCGCGGCGGATCGAGGCGGAGGGAACGGTGCGGTGGCGCCCGCGTTACCCGACATCGTGCGGGCCGCGACCAGCGATGGGCTGGGGCCCGCGATGGATTTGGCGTACAAGATGATCGCAACCCCGCCGGTTTTGATCGACGTCAAAGCTGAGGCTCTTGCCGCCCGCCCATGGTGGGGCGGTGGATCGGTGACGCGATATGGCAGAACACAGCAAGCGGCCGGAACAACCTGCGGGCGCCGACTGGGCGCAGCAGGCTTGGCTGTGGCCGCTGGAAGCCACGCGAATGGCGCTGCAAGGCTATGCGCAATGGTTCGCCGATCAGACACCCGCGCCGTCGACCGCGCGGGACCAGCAGCCGCTCGACTGGACCACGCCGAACGTGGTGGCGCTGCAACTCCAAACGATGCGGCTGCGGGAATTTTCTCACGGTAGCGAAATACAGCCGCCGGTGCTGGTCTGCGCACCCTTTGCGCTGCATGGTGCGCTGATCGCGGATCTCGCGCCTGGGCACAGCCTCGTCGGGGCGCTGCAAAATCATGGCGTGGGCCGCATCTACGTCTCCGACTGGTGCTCGGCCACGCCGGACATGCGCCACCTGTCGATCGACAATTATCTTGCCGACCTCAATGTCGCGATCGACGAGATCGGCGCGCCGGTCGACCTTGTCGGCCTGTGCCAGGGCGGATGGCTGTCGCTGGTCTATGCCGCCCGCTTTCCCGGCAAGGTGCGGCGGCTCGTGCTGGCCGGCACCCCTGTCGATATCTCGACGCCGTCCGAACTGTCGCGGATGGTGGCCGCCATCCCGCAAGCCGCTTTCGAGCAGATGGTGCGGCAGGGCGATGGGCTCGTCAGCGGCGAGCACATGCTCAAGTTCTGGAATCTGCCATTCAGTCGGCAGGATGTGGAAGCCGTGCTGCAGCGAGACCTCGGCGATGGATCGCAAGAAGCCGAAATGCTGCTGGATCGTTTTACGCGCTGGGATCATGCGACGCTGGACCTGCCGGGCGGCTATTACCTCGAAGTGACCGAGCGGGTATTCCGGCAGAACCAGATCGCCAACGGCGAATTTGTCGCGTTGGGCCGGCGGGTCGATCTCGCGGAAGTGCGCGTACCGGTCTTCCTGCTGGCGGGAGAGAGCGACACCGTCGTTCCGCGCGACCAGGCGCTCGCCACCGCGGGGCTATTGGGCACGCCGCCGGCCGCTTTGGAACAGGCCAGCGAGCCGTGCGGCCACCTCGGCCTCTTCATGGGAAGCCACGTCCTCGGCCATTCCTGGCGCCGGATCGCCCGCTGGCTTCAGGCCGACATCAGCGATGCCGCGGCCGAAACGATCGGCGCGTAAGCGGCCAATGAAAAGCCCCGGACGGCGCGTGCCATCCGGGGCGAAGTTCGTTGCGATGGGGTGCTTTACTTGCCTGCCACGACCATGATCTCGACATTGTACTGCGGCGACGCCAGCTGGGCCTCGACGGTGGCGCGCGCCGGCGTATTGCCGGGAGACACCCAGCCATCCCAGACCTTGTTCATGTCGCCGAACGTCTTCATGTCGGTGATATAGATCGTGGCCGACAGCAGCTTCGACTTGTCGGTGCCGGCCTTGGCGAGGTGGCCGTCGATGATCGAAAGAATGTCCTGAGTCTGCTCGGTCACGCTCTTGCCGGCCGCGTTGCTGGCGACGACGCCGGCGAGATAGACGGTGTTGCCGTGGACGACGACCTGGCTCATGCGAGGTCCGGTTTCGAAGCGCTGGATGGTCATGTTTTTCTCCTGATGAGGGGCGGCGGCTTCTTAGCGTGCCGAGGTCGGGCGCGCCACTGCGTTCTCAGGGTGCCCGTCATGCCCGGCCAGTATCATCCCACAGCCTTCGCCGCCGCGCGTCCCGCATTCCTGCCCGAGAACAGACAGCCGCCGAGAAATGTGCCTTCCAGCGAACGGTAGCCATGCACGCCGCCGCCGCCGAAACCGGCGGCTTCCCCTGCGGCATAAAGCCCGGGGATGATCTCGCGGCTATTGCCGAACACGCGCGAGTCGAGGTCGGTTTCGAAACCGCCCAGCGTCTTGCGCGTCAGGATGTTGAGCTTCACCGCGATCAGCGGCCCGTGCGCGGGATCGAGAATCCGATGCGGCTTTGCGGTGCGGATCAGTCTGTCACCGATGTAACGCCGCGCGTTATGGATGTTCATCACCTGCGCATCCTTGACGTAGGCGTTCGACATCTCGCGGTCGCGCGCCTCGATCTGCGCCTTGATGTGATCGGCCTTGAGCAGATTGTCGCCCGACAGCGCGTTCATCGCGCTGACGAGGTCGGCAAGGTTGTCGCGCACGATGAAATCCGCGCCGTTCTGCTTGAACGCTTCCACCGGCGCCGGGGCTCCCTTGTTGGTGGCGCGCCTGATGGTCATGCGCCAGCTCTTGCCCGTCAGATCAGGGTTTTGTTCGGAACCGGAGAGCGCGAACTCCTTCTTGATGATGCTCTGGGTCAGGATGAACCAGGAATAATCGTAACCCGTGCCCATGATGTAGTTCAGCTGGCCGAGCGTATCGGAGCCCGGGAACAGCGGCGCAGGCAGGCGCTTTCCGGTGGCGTCGAACCACATCGAGGACGGGCCAGGCAGGATGCGGATGCCGTGGCGCGGCCAGATCGGATCCCAGTTCCTGATGCCCTCGACGTAATGCCACATCCGGTCGCGGTTGATCAGCCGGGCGCCGGCGGCTTCGGTGATGCCGATCATGCGGCCGTCGACATGTTCGGGCACGCCGGAGATCATGAATTTCGGTGGTTCGCCCAGCCGCTTCGGCCAGTTCTGACGGACCATCTCGTGGTTGCCGCCGATGCCGCCGGAGGCGACGACCACCGCCTGCGCGCGCAGCGTGAAATCGCCCGTCACCTTGCGCGACGAACTCTTGCCCCGCGCGACGCTGTCGGCTTCGAGCACCGCCCCGGCGACGCCCTCAACGCGACCGCTCGTCATCACGAGTGTGTCGACGCGGTGGCGAAATCTAAACGTGAGCCGGCCGGCTTTTTGCGCTTCCTGTGCGCGGCGCTCGAACGGCTCGACGATGCCGGGGCCGGTGCCCCAGGTGACGTGAAAGCGCGGCACCGAATTGCCGTGACCCATCGCGTCATAGCCGCCGCGCTCGGCCCATCCGACCACCGGAAAGATGCGGTGGCCCATCGCGCGCAGCCAGTCGCGCTTCTCGCCGGCGGCGAACGCGACATAGGCTTCCGCCCATCGCTTCGGCCAATGGTCGTCGTCGCGGTCGAAGCCGGCGGTGCCCATCCAGTCCTGCAATGCAAGATCGTAACAATCCTTGATGCCGAGCCGGCGCTGTTCGGGCGAGTCCACCAGGAACAGTCCGCCGAATGACCAAAAGGCTTGTCCGCCAAGACTTTGTTCGCCTTCCTGGTCGACGACGATGACGCGCTTGCCGGCGTCTGCGATTTCGGTTGCCGCGACCAGCCCCGCCAGTCCGCCGCCGACCACGATTACATCCGCGTCTTCAGCCATCGCTTCCTCCCCCGTGCCGCTTTCGATTCAAGCCCGCGTCCTCGTGCGCGGTCAACGGCAAAGCAGCGCTTGTCTGTGACCTCGGTGACAGATCGTTGAGGTTGCGTGTTCCAGTTTGGGACCTGCCTGCGCGGAGGGTGCAGCGGTCCGGCAACACTCGATTTGAATTTGATTGGAGCGGCCTTCGCTGCCTAGACAAAATCACGATCTCAAACGACGCTGCTTCCTGTCTTGCATCACTGAGACGATCAGATTCGGGTTCGACATTCTCTCGACTGGGGCTGGGAAATGAAGCTGTTGACGGGGTTGCTTGCCGCGATACTGCTGCTGGCGGGAGTAGGGGCGAGCCAGGCAGTGGTTCGGATCGCCGACGACCGCGGCGGCCGGATCGGCACCTATGTCGACAAGTACCAGGGCCTGCGGACTTCGGGCGAAACCGTCATCATCGACGGCCTGTGCGCCTCGGCCTGCACCATCGTGCTCGGCGCGGTTCCCCATGACCGGATCTGTGTCACCTCCCACGCCAACCTCGGCTTCCATGCCGCCTGGGATTTCGGCTCCAACGGTCGCGCGGTGACCAACACCGAAGCCACCCACATGCTCTATTCGATGTACCCGCCGGCGGTCCGCAAATGGATTGCCGCGCGCGGCGGCCTGACCCCGCGCATGATCTTCCTGCGCGGCAAGCAGCTCCAGGCCATGTACAAGCCCTGCTACCTCGATGCGCAAGCCTCCACCAACAAGCCGGCGGCATCGCGCTGAACCAAGCCAGCCGTTTGGTCGAAAAGTCATGCGATGGCCGGGCCTACCCGGCCATTTACCTGTTGTGCACGTGTTGCCCGGTCCGCCCCTCCGCATGACGTGATGCCGGCCGCGGCCATTCCGCTTGCCTGCCTGCGGAACTGGTCCTATCTGGAGCGCATGGCGCAGCCGGTTTCCACCCACCCACACATCACGGCCGCCCGGCCGCAGGGCAGGGTGGCGTCCATCATCGTCTGGAGCGCTGCCGGCATCGGTGCGCTCGCCGTGCTTGGCGCGGCGGCATTGTGGTTCCATTACGGCGCCGCGGTGTTTTTCGAGATGATCGCCGCCGGCATCGCGGCCTGCTTCTGATACGGCGAAAAGGAATCCATGATGGACCGGACGATCCGCCCGCTGGTGATTATCGCTGCCTTTGCCGCAAGCCTCGCGGTTGGGCTGGCGGTCATGCTTTGGGCGACGGGCGGCTTGCGTACCGTCACCGCGCCGGCCGCGATCGGCGGGCCGTTCCAGCTTACTGACCAGGCCGGCCAGGCCGTCACCGAGCAGGATCTGAAGGGCAAGCCGACGCTGATCTTCTTCGGCTTCACCCATTGCCCGGACGTCTGCCCGACGTCGCTGTTCGAGATTTCGGAAGTCCTGAAGGCGATGGGCACGGACGCCGACAAGGTGAATGCCTGGTTCGTCTCCGTCGATCCCGAGCGCGACACCGCCGCCGCGATGAAGGACTATCTCTCCAGCTTCGATCCGCATTTGAAGGGGCTGACCGGCGATCCCCAGGCAGTGGCCAAGGTGATCTCGGCCTACCGGGTCTATGCCCGAAAAGTCCCGCTCAAGGACGGCGACTACACCATGGACCACACCGCGCTGATCTACCTGATGGATCGGAACGGCCATTTCGTCGCGCCCTTCAACCTGAAACGGACGCCCGAGGAAGCCGCCAAGGACTTGAAGCGGTATCTCTGAGCGTTAACCCGTGCGCCAAGAGGCGAAAACGGCGCTCGCAACGCGGGCCGGATGGTCTATAAGGCCGTGAAATCCCGCAAGCATTGCCGCAGATGCCAGTTCCTAACGCTCCGTTAACCAATGCACGACCGTGCCGCACCGTCCGCGCCTGGCTGGCCGGCTTGTCGGTCGCGGCCGCGTTGATCGGGCCCGGCAGTGCAGCGCAGGCGCAAACCCAGCCGCGCCCGGCGGTCGAGGCGGCCCCGCAGGCGGTGCCCGGCTTCTGGGACCCGCGGCGGCGTCCGGACCGGCCGGACATGTCGCGTCTCACCGTGATCCGCTTTCTGACCGAGACCGACTACCCGCCGTTCAACTTCACCGGCGCCGACGGCAACCCGGCCGGCTTCAACGTCGATCTGGCGCGCGCGCTGTGCGACGAGATCAAGATTTCCTGCACCGTGCAGATGCGCCGGTTCGAGACGCTGGTCGACGCCATCACCAGCAACCGCGGCGACGCCATCATCGCCTCGATGGCGGTGACGCCGGCGCTGCGCGCCCGGCTCGATTTCACCGATCCCTATTACCGTGCGCCGGCGCGCTTCGTGTCGCGGCGCGACGCCGTGATGCCGGAGATCCGCCCCGAATATCTCGAAGGCAAGAAGGTCGGCGTTATCGCCGGCACCTCGCACGAGGCCTATCTGAAGGCGATGTTCACCGACGCCGAGCTCAAGCCCTATCCCAATGACGACGCGCTGCGGCTGGCGCTGCGGCGGAGCGAGGTCGATTTCATCTTCGGCGATGCGATCTCGCTGGCGTTCTGGATCAACGGCACGGATTCAGGCGAATGCTGCGCCTTCTCCGGCGGGCCGTTCGTCGAGAGCCGCTATTTCGGCGAGGGCATCGGCATCGCCGTCCGCAAGGGCAACGATCTGTTGCGCACGTCGCTGAACTGGGCGCTGTTCCGGATCTGGGAAAAAGGCCGCTTTACCGATTTGTGGCTGCGGTATTTTTCGATCAGCCCGTTCTGACGCAGCTTCGTAGGGTGGGCAGAGCGAAGCGTGCCCACCATTGGAGACGCGGATCGGCGGCAGATGGTGGGCACGTCGCTTGCGCTCCTTTGCCCACCCTACGGCCGCTTCGCCGTCATTTTGCATTTTGCCGCGGAAGCGCTAGTTTCCCGGCCCCCGGAGAGAGCCTTTAAAGATGTCCGTCATCGACCTTGCTTCCAGCCCGAGCGACCTGCGTGCGCTCGCCGAACAATCCAACGCCTGGCCGTTCGAGCAGGCGAAAGCGATCGTCGCGCGGCTGAAGAAAAGTCCGAAGGACGAGGTGCTGTTCGAGACCGGCTACGGCCCGTCGGGCCTGCCGCATATCGGCACCTTCGGTGAGGTCGCGCGTACCACCATGGTGCGCCATGCCTTCCGCGTGCTCACCGAGGACAAGATCAAGACGCGGCTGCTGGCGTTTTCCGACGACATGGACGGCCTGCGCAAGGTGCCGGACAACGTGCCGAACAAGGAACTGCTGGAGCAGCATCTCGGCCGCCCGCTGACGCGCGTGCCCGATCCGTTCGGCACCCATGATAGTTTCGGCGCGCACAACAATGCGCGGCTGCGCGCGTTTCTCGACACCTTCGGCTTCGATTACGAATTTGCGAGCTCGACCGAGTATTACACCTCAGGCAAGTTCGACGCCGCGCTGTTGCGCATGCTGGAGCGGCTCGACCCGGTGATGAAGATCATGCTTCCCTCGCTTCGCGAGGAGCGCGCCGCGAGTTACTCGCCATTCCTTCCCATCTGTCCGCGCACCGGCATGGTGCTCTACGTGCCCGTCACCGCGCATGACGCCAAGGCCGGCACGATCTCGTATGACGATCCCGATACGAGGGAGAGCGTCACCGTTCCCGTCACAGGCGGCCATTGCAAGCTGCAGTGGAAGCCGGACTGGGCGATGCGCTGGTTTGCGCTCGGCGTCGACTACGAAATGGCGGGCAAGGATCTGATCGACTCGGTCAAGCTGTCCGGCAAGATCTGCGCGGCGCTGGGTGGCACGCCTCCGGAAGGCTTCAACTACGAACTCTTCCTCGACGACAAGGGCCAGAAGATTTCGAAGTCGAAGGGCAACGGCCTGACGATCGACGAATGGCTGCGCTACGCCTCGCCGGAATCGCTGTCGCTGTTCATGTACCGCGAGCCGAAGGCGGCGAAGCGGCTGTACTTCGACGTCATCCCGCGCAACGTCGACGACTATCAGCAGTTCCTCGACGGGTTTACGCGGCAGGATGCCAGGCAGCAGCTCGCCAATCCGGTCTGGCACATCCATTCCGGCAAGCCGCCGAAGGCGGACATGCCCGTCACGTTCCAGCTGCTGCTGACGCTGGTGTCGTCGTCGAACGCGGAGAACGCCGAGACGCTGTGGGGCTTCATCGGGCGTTATCGTCCGGGCGTTTCGCCGCAGACCCATCCGAAGCTGGACGCGCTGGTCGGCTACGCGATCAATTATTATCGCGACTTCGTGGCCCCGACGAAGCAGTTCCGCGAACCGACCGACGGCGAGCGCGCCGCGCTGCAGGACCTGCGCGATGCGCTGTCGCAATTGCCGGCAGGGTCGAGCGCCGAGGACATCCAGAACGTGGTCTACGAAATCGGCCGCCGCGAGCCTTTCCTGGACCAGGTGAAAAAGGGCAAGGACGGCCGGCCCGGCGTCTCGCTCGACTGGTTCAACATGCTCTACCAGGTGCTGCTCGGCCAGGAAAAGGGCCCGCGCTTCGGTTCGTTCGTCGCGGTCTACGGCGTACAGAACGCCGTCAACATGATCGACGGCGCGCTGGCGCGCAGCGCGTAATCTTCCTTCCTTCTCCCCTTGTGGGAGAAGGTGCCGGAGCGAAGCGGAGGCGGATGAGGGGTATCTATCCGCGAATCGTGCTCGTTGAGAGAACCCCTCATCCGGCGCTTCGCGCCACCTTCTCCCACAAGGGGAGAAGGAAGAAGGCGCGACAAATTGAGATAGCTGGCCCCCGGCAATTTCAGCCATGGCCGCTCCGGATTGCGCTACACTGCCCGCCATAACAGCCGTCAAACAGGCATCACAGCGGGAGAGAATTCATGCAGTTCAGGGTATCGCCGCAATCGCTCGAGAACTACAGCACCGAGGAATGGCAGGCGCGGGTCGATCTGGCCGCCGCGCATCGCCTCGCCTTCATCCAGGGTTTTTCCGAAGGCATCTTCAACCATCTGACCTTCGTGGTGCCGGGCAATACCGATCGCTACTACCAGATTCCGTTCGGCACGCACTGGTCCGAGGTCACGGCGTCCTGCTTCATGGAAGTCGGCATCGATGACGGCGAGGTCAAGCGCGGCGAGGGCGATGTGGAGCGGTCCTGCTATTGCATCCACGCGCCGATCCACAAGGCGCTGCCGCAGGCCAAGGCGGTGTTTCACACCCACATGCCGCATGCCAGCGCGCTGACCCGTCTCGAAGACCCGCGCATCAAGGAGATCGGCCAGACCGAGGTCGGCCTGTCGGGCGCCATCGCCTATGACGACCAGTATACCGGCCCGGCGCTCGATCCCGCCGAAGGCGCGCGGCTGGCAAAGGTGATCGGCGACAAGACCGTGCTGTTCATGGCCAATCACGGCATCTCCACCGTCGGCGCCACCGTCGCCGAAGCCTATGACATGCTGTACTATGTCGAGCGCGCGGCGCAGGTGCAGATCTACGCGATGTGGACCGGGCAGAGGCTGAAACAGCTTCCCGCACCCGTCGTCGAGAAGACCAAGCGCGACTACAAGGACGAGCATCTCTACAAGGGGCCGACCCCGGCGCAGCGGCATTTCGATGCGCTGAAGCGCATGCTGGACCGCAAGGAGCCGGACTACGCCACGTAGGTTTCCTCCGTTCCGCGTTGGCGGAGGAGGCAGGCGCGCGCCTCAATCCTCCTCCGCCTCCGCGGTGAAATGCGCCGGGGGCACCGGCATGGGAAACTTCTGGTACTGCTTCGGCAAATTCACCGGCCGATAGGCCGGCAGCGCGTCCATGCGCAGCAGCGCGGATTCATGGATCATGGCGCCGTCGGGAATCAGCCGCGGCTCGCCGTCCGGAATGTAATAGCCGAAATGGACCTGCCGCTCCGGCCATTCCTTGTATTTCGCGCTCTTCGGCAGATATTCCAGAATCCACCACGCCCCCGACAACGACGTATGCAGATCGCCGCGCACGTCGGGCGCGACATAGGAATACGGGCTGCCCTTGCGCTGGACGCCCCAGGCGAGCTGGTTGACGGTGGCCTGGTTGACCTTGAGCCCGCACCGGGTCGCCTCGTCGATCATCCATAGCAGCGGATATTTCGAAAGCCCGCTCTCCTTTTCCGGATAGCCGCCGCCGATATCGGCATGCACGCCCGCGAACCACACCTGCAGAATATCCTGCGGCGCGGCGTGGACGTCGTTGAAGCGCACCGGCTTGAAGGTCTGAGGGTCGTCCCACTTCTTGAGGCGGAACATGCAGCGCCGCTCGTCGATCGAGATCGCCTGCCGGAACGTCTGCACGCTCGGGTTCGCAAGCGTGAACGCCAGCTCCTCCAGGCTCGGCAGATAGAACCGATCGGCCCGCGGCACGATCACGCTCGCCACCGTGTCCCAGACCCCGACGAAGCGGATCGTCGGCCCGCGCGACGAGGTGATGCGCGCGAATTGCGCCGCGTTGTCGAACGCGGTCTGTGGCAGCGGCCCGCCTGCGTCGCCGCTCTCGCTGAGCAGCCTGCCCTGCGCCCGCAGTTTCGGCGCCTCGTCGGAGGAGAACTGCTTGTAGGCGATCAGCCCGGAGCCGGCGAGATTGATCTGCTCCGGCGTGATCAAACCCACTTTATGCACCAGCCCCGCCAGCACCCGCACGGTGTAGGCGCCGCGGGAAAAGCCGAACAGATAGATCTGGTCGCCGTGCTGGTAGTTGCGCGCCAGGAAGTCGTAGGCCGCGAGCACGTTGTCGTCGAGCCCATAGCCGGTGGCGAGCCCCAGGATGGCATTGAAGTCCTGTCGCAGCTTGTGCCACGGATCCGGCCGCGTCAGCGTGCCGACCCCCGGATCGTAGAACACCAGCTGCCGCGGCTCCGTCTTCTCCGTCTTGCGCAGGCAGCGATAGAGCTTCAGGACGTTGGAAATGTTCTCGGAGATCTCGTTGCCGGTGCCGTCGCAGCAGATGATGATGTTGCGCATGGTGATGCTCCCCCGATGCTACCGGAGCGAGTATAGCGCAATTTGGGATTTTGGATGACGCGGGCGCCCACGAGGGGCGCCCCTACGATCGATAGGGTGGGGCGACCCTCGTGGTCGCCCTCTCTGATGACGGTCCGGGCGCCGTCAGGCCGCTTCGGTCACGGCGCGAATCTTCAGGTGCACGCCGGTTTCTTCCTGCAACGCGCCGATCACTCCGAGCAGGTTTTCAGCCGTCGGGTTGCCGTCCGGCCCAAACATTCGCATCAGGCTCTTCGGCGAGCGCCCGAGCACCTCGCCCAGCCGGTCGAATCCGATGGTGGCATTGATGTAGGCTCGCAGCGCCGCGCGGCCATCGTCGGTTTCACCCTGCAGCAGCGCCTGCACCGCCTCCTGAAACAATGCCCGGCGAAAGGCGGGCTCGCGATCGGCCCGCGCCCGCACCGTGTCGCGAAAACTTCGGGTCAGTGGCATTGTGTCATCCCTCGCGCTTGCGCTTCTTGTAATCGCGCCAGCGACGCAGCGCGGCCTCGATGTCGTTCTGCTGCCGTCGCTTGGTGCCGCCGCCAAGCAGAATGACGAGCGTCTTGCCGTCCCAGCCGAAATAAATCCGATAGCCGGGGCCGCGATTGATCTTCAATTCCGCAGCGCCTCCGCCGATCGGCTTGACGTTCGACGTATTGCCATCGGCCAGCCGCTCGATCGCGACGGTCACGCTGGCGGCCGCTTGCGTATCGAGATCGTCGAACCAGCGGCGGAAGGGGCTGCTGCCTTCCTCAACATATTCTTCAATCCGGATCATTTGGTATCATATATGTTACTATTGCGCAAGGCGCTCGGCCCTCTACGCAATCAACCGCTGCACCAGCGCCGACTCGCTCGAATACGTCAAAAGCGCCTCATGCGTGGCCCGGGTCACCCCGACATAGGTCAGCCGGACGCATTCCTCGATCGCCTCGCCGTGGCGGCCGAGGAAGCCCAGGCCTGCAATCGCGACGCAGGGAAACTCGAGCCCTTTTGCGGTGTGCATGCTCAGCAGCCGCACGGCCATCTTCTTCGTCGAAATCCTGTTCCGGTTGTTCTTGACCATATCGACCGGCACGCCGTGCTTGCTGAGGATCTGCGCGACCTTCTCCCCGATCCAGTGCTCCGGATAGAGACACGCCATTTGCGGCCACTCGTATCCCGCCTTTTTCCGGTCGAGCAACCACTCGGCCACACAGTGCGTTTCCGCCTCGATGCTCACGCACTGCCGCACGTCCGGCGCCATCCCCTGCCGGCCCGCATCTTCCGGCAACAGCACCGGATGCTCGTCATCGGCCGTCGTGCCCGGCGCGCCGATCACGTCCGCCGCGAAGCGTCGCGCAAAGGCGACGATCTGGGCCGTGTTGCGGTAGTTGACCTTCAGCACGGTCGTCCGGCCCGTCGCTTCGATGCCGAGCTGTTTCCACACCGGTCGCTCGCGTCCCTGGTAGATCGCCTGGATATCGTCATAGACTACCATCAGTGCCTTGGTACGCGGGTTCACCATTTTGGCCGCCAGCGCCAGCCATTGCGGCTCGAAATCGTGCGCCTCGTCGATCAGCACGGCGTCGTACTGCCCCATCGGGATATGCCCCTGATCGACCGCCTTCATCACCTCCGCAACGCTCGCCGCCAGCCGCTGCGCGTAGTCCGGATAGTCCCGCTCGGACGGCGCGGGAATCCCATAGGTCCGCAGCATCCGGTAACACCAGCCATGAAAGGTCAGCACCTGGACCCGGTGCTCCACGCCCCTGGCCTGCATGGCATCCTCGAGTCGGCCCGCGATGCCATTGGCGTAACACAGGATCAGCACCGGCTTCGTCGCCCCGCGCGCCAGATACTCGGCGCGAAAGGCCAGGATCAGCGTCTTGCCCGATCCGGCCACGCCGCGAATGATGCGATGGCCTTCGCCGAGGCTGCGCGCCATCTGCTCCTGCTGCATGTCCATGACGGCGAGCGTCCGGTCGGATGGATCGGGCGCGGGCGCTGCGTCCAGCGGCAGGGCAATCTGCCGGATGCGGATCTCGGGAAACATCAGCGCCCGCAGCCGGTCGAACTGCGGCATCGACAGCGGCTCACCGAAGCGCGGCGAGACCATGCGCCACAGCCTGGCGCGGAATTCCTCCGGGTCGGCGCCCTCCGTCATCTCATCCTTGAACACGCACAGGTCCCCGGCAAACACCTCCGTGAGGTCGGTCTGCTCGAACTGCCGGCGCGTGATGTTCGTGAACACGGCCCCGAAGCCGAACGGCACGATGGATTTACCCATGAAGCGGTGACCGGCTGGAAACAGCAATTGCCCATCCCGTTCCAGCGTGCGCACGACATCGAACGTATATTTGCGCGCCTGCTCCAGCGGATGGCTCTCCCGCACCATGCCGCGCGCCGTCAGCAGCTCGACCCGGCCCTTGTCGGCCGAGGCGATTGACTCGAGGCGCCAGTCCTTCACTTCGAGCACGAGCAGGCCGTTCGCCGGATGCACGATGATGAAGTCGGGATGCCGGTGGTGGGGCCCGACCGGAAGGTTGTGCCAGACGACCGCGTTCTCTTCGAGGAAGTCCTTCAGCCGTTCTGCCAGCCGCAACTCGCCGCGGGTATCGAAGCGCGCGTAGCCCAGGCTCGGGATCAGAATTGCCATACGAGGACCGACCGGTTGACGGCCAGCTCCGGACTTAAGCGGGCCTCAGCATAGCGGGACCCATCTCCCGCAATGCCACGATATGACAGATATCGAGGTTTAGGCTACGCTCCAGCTCAGTCCAAGCAAGACGAGGCAGATCCAATATGCCAAAGTAGGTCATCTTTGCCATTTCCGCGACCTAGGACGATGAAGCCTCGGTGTGGAGCGGGCATTGCGAAACCGAACCGGCGGTTGCCTGAAATGGCGTCGCAATTCGACTAGCCGTTGCGCGCCGCGGGCTAGGTTCTTCTCCGTGTTGCAGGCCGCGATATAGCTTCAGGAAGTTGGAGATGTTCTCGGAGATCTTGTTGCTGGTGCTGCGCAACGATGACGTTGTTGCGCTTATCGAGCTCTCCGCAGCAAGGACATCTTCTTTGACGAATATGCGTCAGCTTGAGGCAATGTGCTTAAAGATTGCGGGGCCGAAATGATATTAGCGAACGAAAGCGGCTCTTAAAGATGAGTGATTGTGACTTCGAGAAATCGATACGCGAGTTAGAAGCTACAGGTAGGTTTCGAGTTCTACGAAGGGCCGTGCTAGGACCGGCCGCAGGTCTAGCGGCTGCAGGCAGTAACAGGATTGCTATAATTGTAGATATCGAAACCACTGGCCTTGATGTGCAAAGAGACGAAATAATCGAAATTGGAATGATTGCATTTTCTTATGATGCTGCAGGCAATTTCGGCGAAGTTATTGAAACATTTGGCGGGATGCAGCAGCCGTCTAAGCCGATTCCGGCACCAATCACCAAATTGACTGGAATTTCTAACGATGAAGTCAGAGGGCAAGTTATCGACAAACGAGCAGTTGAGACGTTCCTCAGTCCTGCTTCTTTAATCATAGCGCATAATGCTGCTTTTGATCGTCCAATTTGCGAAAGGCTTTCCACGATGTTCGCAGAAAAGCCATGGGCATGTTCTGCGACAGAGATTGATTGGCAACGCTCCGGATTTGAAGGCACCAAACTAGTCTACATTCTTAATCAATTTGGAATGTACCATGTGGGCCATCGGGCGTTAGACGACTGCATCGCACTTTTAAATATACTGAGAATGAATTTGATTGGAGCAGGGAAATCGGTCCTCGCGGAACTTCTATCCTGTGCACGTAAAACCCGATATCGAATTTCCGTGATTTCTCCCTATGAACTACGCAGCGTACTGAAGTCTCGCGGGTACAGATGGTATCCGGGGAGCTCGGGTCGCCCACGGTCTTGGTGGATCGAAAAGGAGGAAAAAGATCAAAGCGCTGAATTAGCTTTCTTGAATGGTCAAGCCAATCTTAGCGGTGGGAGTATTATCGTCGAGAAAGTAACGGCCTTGAATCGTTTTAAGTGGGATTCTATTGCCAAAACGACGTCGGAATGACAAATCGCGCCGTGTACCATATCGTTGGAGCAATGATTGCAGCTAGCAACAGCACATACATAAACATGGCTGAAAGATAAAACCAGGCGCTAAACAGCGTCCGCCTCAAGGGATACCATAGGCCTGTCAAAATTCCGGTTGGCTTCTGAGACGCATAAGTCCAACGCTTGAAGTCAATGCTGGTGTGATTGACCTGCGTTTCCCTGATGTGTCTCTCATACTCTCCTGCAATTCTCTCCAATATAGCGACGTCGGGTTCGCTCGAGGCGAGCTGTCGTTCCAGGTCTCGCATGCAAATAGATATTGAAAGGGCATTTTGCTGTAGCTTTTCGGCTTTTACAGCTCTTCCAAAGGCATAATCCATCAGCGAAATTACAAGGAGAGCAACAGAAGCAGTTGCCGAAATAGCTGTGTAAAAAGCGGCGTGCTTGGAGCTAAATGCATCGGGGTAAGCAAGAAGAATTATCGACCAACAAAGCAGATAGATCGAGAGGAACGCTATTGTGCATATACTCCAGCGTTCTTTTACTTCTAATGCAGATGCAGCACCGAAGCGGCAGCCTCTCGTCTGATACATAATTCCCGCAAGATGCCTGTAATACTCAATCTCTCTGGTCATCAGTAAGAATACCCCATTCCGCCAGCGTCAATTCCACCCAAGCCATGCCTCATCCAACTTTTTCGGGCTGCCCGCCACGCTGTAAAGAAGCTCGGCGCGCGCGTTTCCATTGGAATGGTTGGAAAATCGTACCAACTGCCGTCAATCATTTTGGGCTTGATTATTTCCTTGAGGAACTTGAGCTTTACTTTTGATGCTAACGTCGACGGAAATGAATGGAGCAAAGCGGTCCGCGCATTGTAAGCTCGGTAAAGGCAGTCGATAAGCCAGCCGTCGAGCTCTCTGAATATCTTGCTATCTTCCACCAGGCAGAAGTAGGACACAGCCCCGCTAAGGTTAGAAATGTTACTTGCCCCGACTAGATAGTCGTCGATGGCACGTTGGGATCGCCCACCATAAATATATGCGCGAAGTTCGTTCAAGCATGTGACTAAATCCCAATCTCTGAATCCAGCTCCCAAGCGGGCATGACCGAATGACTTCGTCCTCCTTGGATGAAGCAGCAAATGGTTGTAGATAATTCGGGCGCACCGTCTCTTGATTGCTGCTGCAGCGCGCTGGCTTACGTGCAGCCCGTCGCGTTGAAAGCTATAACTCAAGAAGTCAAAATGTGCGATGTGGGAAAGCCCTGCCTTTTCGTTTGCGAAAGCTTGAATGCCGGTCGATTTCTCTTGGTTTATTTCCACGCCGCTGCTTTGCGAGAACCTCTGAAATGCACTGGCGCATTGAAGAGCGTCCTCATAACTGTAATTCACAACAACCGAGTCGTCTGCAAATCGAGCAAATGCTCCATTTAGTCGTCCTAACTCTGTATCGAGTGGATGTGCGGCGGCGTTGGCAAGAAATAGTGAAAGGCTATTTCCCTGAGGAAATCCTTTAGTGCGCTGCTTGGGCGCCTTCTTTCCTTCGATGTATTCATGGACCAAAACTGATTTGAGGACCGCTCTCTCCATGTGAGTCGTTAGAAAGGGGCCTGACTTCTTAATCAAGTTCTTGAGATATGAATGATCGACTGAGTCGAAATATTTAGAGAAATCATACTGGCTAATGAAGATCGTTTGCGCGTCTAGCAATGAGCGCAAGTGAATAATTGCGTCCAATGGGGTTTTGTTTTTTTGATATGCGTAGCTTGAGTCGGAAAATATTCGCGCATTTCTGCTTCTAAGATTATTTAGGAAAATTTTTGCAACAACTGCGTCGGGGATACTGAAAGAATCGATATATCGGAATCCACCAGAAGGCTTCGGAATGGCCGTCCTTGAAGCCGCTGTGGGCTCGTAAGCGCCTTGCTGAAGGCTATCCCAGATTCCGCTAGCTAAAAACTCGGAATGGTTCAGGCAATAACGTGGATCGAAATGCTTGTGAAAAGACCATTTTTTTGGCGTGGTCTGAGCGGAAGCTTTAGCTTTCTTCCCTGTTCGCTTTTGAAAGCTAATTCGGTATTTATGTACGTAGTATTGAGCACGAGAGTATCCAGCTAGCCGTTTCTTTGCTTCGCGTTCGATTTCTCGCTTGATGAGGAGTTGCATTGCTCGGTCAAAAAATATTGCGCCAGCAGGCAGCGGTAGTCAGAGGCCGTTGCGAAGGTGAAGAGAAATTGGCATTTCTCTCCGGCAGAGTGAAATTGCTACCTGCTGGCGACTAGTGCTTCTCGCACATAGGTTGAGCATCTATCGAGCGGCACGTTTCGTCAAGTGCCTTGCAGTTAGGCAAACTGCGAACGCCATTTTTGCCCCGCGCTGAATCTCGCAGGTAGCTCAATTCGGCTTCAGAAGTCCCCGCAAACGAAAGCGGCCGGGTCATCCGACCCGGCCGCTAATTCCGATCCGCCGATTTAAGCTCGCGCTCAGCCCGCCTTCTTCTCGAACACCGGCTTGCCGACCTTCTTCTCGATCGCGCGCTTGAGATCCAGCGCGCGGGGCGAGAGCAGGTCGGCCTTGGCCTTCAGCAGGAACTTGTCGAGGCCGCCATTGTGGTCGACGCTCTTCAGCGCGTTGGTCGAGACGCGCAGGCGCACGTTGCGGGCGAGCGCGTCCGAGATGAAGGTGACGTTGACCAGGTTGGGCAGGAAGCGCCGCTTGGTCTTGATGTTCGAGTGGCTCACCTTGTGGCCCACTTGCGGGCCCTTGGCCGTCAGTTCGCAGCGCCGGGACATTTTTCAAATCCTCTTCCATCCCCGCCATGGCCAAGCCGCTTCTCGCGGGCGCCGCGGGGGTCCAAAATCGCGTCCATTTTCAGGAACCGCGGACGTATAGGGGGAGAAGGCCAGCCGGTCAAGGTTTTTGGGGCGGTTTGGACCGCCGTGCCGGGGTTCCAAGCCTGTTTTTGACGCGCTTTCTTCACGCGAATCGGAAGCCCATCCCGGATCACGTCCGGGGCAGGGCCGCCTTGAAAACGGGGTCGGCCATTTGGCCGGTTTATAAGGGGTTCCAGCCACTTAGGCCATCATATAAAGGGCGCAATCGCCGCCGACATCTAGGGTTGAACAGGTAGCAGACCCTCGGGCCTTTTGTGCGCGGCTGAAGGCGATGACGGGTCTGGGTGCGGTTTCGCGAAAGCCCGCGCGTTGTTTGCTGGATACGACTGCCTAAATGAACAGCCATCCGCGCCGATCCCGGGACAATCCAGTGCTGACCGCCAAACACGCCGTTTCGCTCGCCTCCAGCTTGGGGCTCGGCTTGTGCGCGGCCGGGTTATCGGCGCTGGCGCCGCAGGCGGCCGCCGCGCAGGGCCGGCTGGAAGCCAAGTATGAGGCGACGCTGGCCGGCATCCCGGTCGGCAAGGGCGCCTGGACCATCGAAATCGGCGACGACGCGTTCTCCGCCGCGGCCCAGGGCGGCACCGCCGGGCTGCTGAAGGCGTTTTCCGGCGGCAACGGTTCTGGCGCCAGCCAGGGCAGGGTGGTGAACGGCGCGCTGGTGGCCAACGCCTATACCGCCACCACCACCACGCAGAAGAAGTCCGAAACCATCCGCATGGTGCTGACCAACGGCACCGTGAAGGATTTTTCCATCGATCCCGCGCCGCCGGTCGATCCGGACCGGGTGGTCGTCACCGAGGCGCACCGCAAGGGCGTGCTCGATCCCATGACCGGCTCGATGCTGCGCGTGAACGGCAACGGCGAGCTGCTGTCGCCCGATTCCTGCCGCACCGGCGCGGGCATCTTCGACGGCCGCATGCGCTACGACCTCAAGCTCGACTACAAGCGCATGGAAACGGTCAAGGCCGAGCGCGGCTATCACGGCCCGGCGGTGGTCTGCGCGGTCTATTTCACCCCGGTCGCGGGCTTCATCCCGGACCGCCCCGTGATCAAGTACCTCGCCACCGAACGGCGGATGGAGATCGCCTTCGTGCCGATCGCCGGCACCAGGATCCTGGTCCCCTTCCGCATGTCCATCCCGACCCCGCTCGGCCAGGCCATGCTGGAAGCGACATCGTTCGTGACCTCGGCGACGCCGCCAAGGGTGGCGAAGACGAATTGAGATTTTCTTCACCCGCCCCTCGAGGGGGCGGGTCGGCACGCATCGCAAGATGCGTGACGGGGTGGGCGATCTCTCCACTCGGGCACTGTTGGACGTGGAGAGAGCGTCACCCCACCTCGGTTCGCATTGCATGCGAACCGATCCTCCCCCTCCAGGGGAGGATGAAGACCGCTCGCCGCAGCAACATGACCGACACAACCGCCACGATTCATGTTGACTCCCGACCACTTCTGATTCGACTCCGTCCGTTAACGATTCCGCCCTCTCAGCGCCGCTTGTGGAGCCCGCATAAACTTGATCTAGTATCACCCGAGGCGCTTCAGCGCGAGATGTTGCGGTGAACGTACCGGGTTTCGGGAGGAGTCAGCGATTCGGGCGCGTTTCGTTCCAGACTCGTTCCAGAGCTTAAGCCGCGACCGCATCGCCGTCGCAGAATGAAACAGATTCGGCCGATTTGACGCCGGGCGACCAGAAAGGCTTCGCTCCTGAGAGGATGGACCCTCATGGTGAGGCGGCGCGTTAGCGCCGTCTCGAGCCATGCAGGCCCGGCCAGTGCCTTTCATCTTGTGAGACGCCGCTCGCGCGGCTCCCCCGGATGAGGTCTGGCACCGAATCTGAGCGACGGCAGTCAGAAGAAACACCCGCACCACATGGCCTTCTCCCCCTCTACGTTCGCGACCGATCGCGCGCCAGGCGCCGGCGTCACCGCCGTGCTCGGGCCGACCAACACCGGCAAGACGCATCTGGCGATCGAGCGGATGCTGGCGCATTCAAGCGGCGTCATCGGCCTGCCGCTGCGGCTGCTCGCGCGCGAGGTCTACAACAAGATCGTCGATCGCGCGGGCGTGAACAGCGTCGCGCTGATCACCGGCGAGGAGAAGATCAAGCCGAAGAACCCGCGCTTCTGGGTCTCGACCGTGGAAGCGATGCCGCGCGACCTCGACGTGAGTTTTCTCGCCGTCGACGAAATCCAGATCGCCTCCGATCTCGAGCGCGGCCACGTCTTCACCGACCGCATCCTGCATCGCCGCGGCCGCGACGAGACGCTGCTGCTGGGAGCTGCGACGATGCGCCCCATCATCGAGCGGCTGCTGCCGGGCGCCTCCATCATCACACGGCCCCGATTATCGCAGCTGGAATTCGCCGGCGATCGCAAGATCACGCGCCAGCCGCGCCGAACCGCCATCGTCGCGTTCTCCGCCGATGAAGTCTACGCCATCGCCGAGCTGATCCGCCGCCAGCACGGCGGCGCGGCCGTCGTGCTGGGCTCGCTCAGCCCGCGCACGCGCAATGCGCAGGTGGAAATGTTCCAGAACGGCGACGTCGATTATCTCGTCGCCACCGACGCCGTCGGCATGGGGCTGAACCTCGATGTCGACCACGTCGCCTTCGCCTCCGACCGCAAATATGACGGCTACCAGTTCCGCCGGCTGACCCCGTCGGAGTTCGCGCAGATCGCCGGCCGCGCCGGCCGCGCGACGCGCAACGGCACCTTCGGAACCACGGGCCGCTGCGCGCCGTTCGAACCCGAGCTCGTCAACGCGCTGCAGAACCACACCTTCGACAGCGTCAAAATGCTGCAGTGGCGGAATTCGAAGCTGGATTTCGCCTCGCTCGGCAGCCTGCAGGTGGCGCTGGCGCTGCCGCCGGGACACGAGGTTTTGACCCGCGCGCCGATCGCCGAGGACCAGCGCGTGCTCGATCACGCCGCGCGCGACGGCGAGGTCAGGGACATGGCCCACGGCGCGGATGCCGTGGAGCGGCTGTGGGACGCCTGCCAGATCCCGGACTACCGGCGGCTGGCGCCCGCCGCCCATGCCGAGCTGGTGACCACGCTTTATGCATTCCTGATGAAGAGGGGCCGCATACCGGACGCCTGGTTCGCTGCCCAGGTCGACCAGGCCGACCGCGTCACCGGCGATATCGACACGCTGTCGGGGCGGATCGCGCAAATCCGCACCTGGACCTTCGTCGCCAACCGCCCGGACTGGCTTTCCGACCCCGAACACTGGCAGGGGATGACGCGGGAGATCGAAAATAAATTATCCGATGCGCTGCATGAACGGCTTACGGAGCGTTTCGTTGACCGGCGGACCAGTGTATTGATGCGCCGCCTGCGGGAGAACAGTGTTTTGAATACGGAAATTGGCAAGACCGGCGAAGTCATTGTGGAAGGCCACACCATCGGCCGGCTCGACGGATTTACATTTGCGCCCGATGCGGCTGAAGCCGGCTCGGACGCCAAGGCATTGCAGGCGGCGGCGCAGCAGGTGCTCGCCGGCGAGATCGACGCGCGCGCCACCAAGCTTGGTGCGGCGCCCGACGACCAGTTCGTGCTGGCGTCCGATGGCACCATCCGCTGGACCGGCGATGCGGTGGCAAAGCTCGTCGCGGCCGAAGACGCGCTGCATCCGCGCATCCGCATCATCGCCGACGACCGTCTCTCCGGAGCGCCGCGCGAGGCCGTGCAGGCGCGGCTCGACCTGTGGCTGAAGACGCATATCGAAAAGCTGCTCGGCCCGCTGTTCGGTCTCTCCAAGGCAGAAGACATCACCGGCATCGGCCGCGGCATCGCGTTCCAGCTGGTCGAGGCGCTCGGCGTGCTGGAGCGTTCGAAGATCTCCGCCGAGATGAAGGATCTCGACCAGGCTTCGCGCGCCAGCTTGCGCAAATACGGCGTCCGCTTCGGCGCCTATCACATCTATTTCCCCGGCCTTTTGAAGCCTGCCGCGCGCGCGCTGGCGTCGCTGCTGTGGGCCGAGAAGCAGGATAATGTCGACATGTCGGCGCTGTCGGGCGCGCAGCATCTGGCGAGCTCGGGCCGCACGTCTTTCCCGGTCGACAAGGCGTTGCATCGCGACGCCTATCGCGTGCTCGGCTATCGGCAGTGCGGCGAGCGCGCCGTGCGCGTCGACATTCTGGAACGGCTCGCCGATCTCATTCGTCCCGCGCTGGCGTGGCGCGAAACTTCGCCCGGCGAGAAGCCGACCGGCGCGTTCGATGGTCGCGGCTTTGTCGTCACGCAGGCAATGACCTCGCTGACCGGATCGGCCGGCGAGGATTTTGCCTCGATCCTGCGCGCGCTCGGCTACCGCATGGACAAGCGTCCGCCGCTGCCGCCGAAGCCCGCGCCTGAGGTGGTTGTCGAAACCGTCGCCGCCGAAACGCCGCCGGTCGAGGCCAGCGCCGAAGCGACGGTGGAGACAACGCCAGAAACTCCGGCGGCAGCAGAAGCGCCCGCGGCAGAAGCGCCCGCGGAACAAGTTGCCGCCGATCTGCCGATCTCCGGCGATCCCGCGCCGTCGTCCTCGCTGCTGCCGCACGTCACGCCGGTCAACGAAGCACCCGCCGCGCCTGAACCTGCGCCCGTCGAAGCGGCAGCGGAGCCTGCCGCTGAAGCCCCGGCCATCGAAGCGCCTGTGGAACAGACCGAGACGGCAAGCGCGCCTGAAGCTGCCGCAGAGCCTGCTGCCAGCGAGGCCGCACCATCCGAGGCCGCATCCTCCGAGACCGCAGCGGCCGAAGCAACGGCCGCCGAAGCATCGGCTGCGGACGCCAAACCCGATGCGCCGGCTGAGCCGGTGCTCGTCGAAGTCTGGCGGCCCGGCGGCCGTTCCGAGGAGCGCCGCCCGCACCACGACCGCAACCGTCAGCGTCATCACGCCCGCCCGGCCGAAGGCGCGGCGGCGGCAGCCGGCGGCGAAGGCGCCGATGGCGCGCCGCGCGAGCAGCGTCATCGCCGCGGCCGCCGCAACGATTTCCGCAAACCCCGTGAGGGTGCGCCGGCCGACGCCACGGCTGCGCCGGCGGCGGCTGTCGAGGGCGCGCCGGCCGCGGAAGCGCGTCCGCCCCGCGAGCGTCCTGAAGGCAAGGGCCGCGACGGCGATCGCCGCGACAAATTCGATCGCAACAAGGGCGGCGGAGATCGCAACAAGGGCGGCGACCGTAACAAGGGTGGCGGTGGCCGCGACAAGGGCGAACGCGGCGGCCGTGATTTCGGCGGACGCGACAAGGGTGGCCGCGACAAGCGCGACAGCGGTCCCTCGCATCGCCAGTGGGCGACCAGCGCGAGCCCGCGCGACCGCGATCGTCCCGCCGATCCCAATTCGCCGTTCGCAAAACTGGCGGCGCTGAAGGAACAGCTCGCCGGCAATCGCAAAGAGTAATCACGGGCAGGTCGTTGGAGCGGCAGCGTCTCGACAAATGGCTATGGCACGCGCGGGTGGTGAAGGCCCGCACCTCTGCTGCCGCCCTCGTCGAGTCCGGCCACGTCCGCATCAACGGCGTGCGCGAGAAGGCGCCGGGACATGCGGTCAAGGTCGGCGATGTGCTCACCATCGCGCTCGATCGCACGGTGCGCGTTCTCAAGGTGACCGGATTTTGCGAGCGGCGCGGCGATGCGTCGGCGGCGCGCGTGCTCTACGACGATTTGCAGAACGACAAGGCGTGATTAAGTGCACGGAGCGGGCGGCGAGCCGTAAAATCCCGGGTTTGCTTCCCTTGCGGCAGCCCATCGCATGCGCTACGCAACCCCCGGAAAACTGATCCGTTTCGCTGCCTCGTTCGGAGCCTTATTCGGAGTCCTGGATGACTTACGTCGTCACTGAAGCCTGCATCAAATGCAAATATACCGACTGCGTTGAGGTCTGCCCCGTCGACTGTTTCTACGAGGGCGAGAACATGCTGGTCATCCATCCCGACGAATGCATCGACTGCGGCGTCTGCGAACCCGAATGTCCCGCTGATGCCATCAAGCCCGACACCGAGCCGGGGCTGGAGAAGTGGCTCGAGGTCAACAGCGAGTACGCCAAGAGCTGGCCCAACATCACCCAGAAGAAGGAATCCCCACCCGACGCGAAAGAAATGGAGGGTGTGGAGGGCAAGTTTGAGAAATATTTTTCCAAGGAGCCCGGTTCCGGCGACTAGCTTGTGGATAAGTTAGGGGCCTGTTGAGGCTGTTTTCGGCTCCAAACTGAACCGAAACAGCTTGCCGGATTTAACCCTGTTCTTCGACTTGTGGCGGAAACGGTCCCGGAAGGGCCCGGAACCCGGCGTAAATCATTGATTTTTGCGGAAAATGTGCTATATTCGGCACATTATAAGCCGATCCTGGCCATGCGTACCATGTGGCCCCGGTGGGTTCCCGCAAAACATCGAACAGGGGCGTGGCAGTTCCGCGCGCAGGCTGTGTCACAGAAAACGCGTAAAAAGAGTGCTTCCAAGACCACTAAAAAAGCCGCTCCGGCCAGCCGCAGCGCAACCAAAGGCCGTGCCAAGGCGACCGTAAAGGTGGCCGGGAAGGCTGCGGCCACAAAGTCCTCAAAGAACAAAAGAAGCGCAATGCCAGAAAAGACTGCCAAGACTGCCGCGAAAGCGACGGCTTCCAAGACCACTGCGTCGAAAGTTGCTCCGAAGGCTCCTGTGAAGGCTCCCGCTCCGAAGGCCCCTGTCAAGGCTGCGCCCCCGAAAGCCGCTGTCGTTGCGCCGAAGGCCCCCGCCAAGCCGGTTGCGGCCGCGCCGCGCGTCGAGGAGCCCAAGAAGGTCGTGACCCAGCGTCAGGGCTTCAAGGCCAATGAATTCGTGGTCTATCCGGCCCATGGCGTCGGCCAGATCCTGGCGATCGAGGAGCAGGAAATCGCGGGCGCCAAGCTCGAACTGTTCGTGATCAACTTCATGAAGGACAAGATGACGCTCCGCGTGCCGACCGCCAAGGTCGCCAATGTCGGCATGCGCAAACTGTCCGAGCCGGCGCTGGTCAAGAAGGCGCTTGAAACCCTGAAGGGCCGCGCGCGCGTCAAGCGCACCATGTGGTCGCGCCGGGCGCAGGAATACGAAGCGAAGATCAATTCGGGCGATATCGTCGCGATCGCCGAAGTGGTCCGTGACCTCTATCGTTCGGAATCGCAGCCCGAGCAGTCCTACTCCGAACGCCAGCTCTATGAAGCGGCGCTCGATCGGCTGTCGCGCGAAATCGCGGTCGTGCAGCATTCGACCGAGACCGAAGCGGTCAAGGAAATCGAAGGCCAGCTCGCCAAGAGCCCGCGCCGGGGCGCCAAGACAGAGACGGCCGAGGGCGGCGAAGCCGATGAGGCCGATGTCGAGGCCGATGGCGACGACGCCGCCGTGGCGGACGAAGCCGCCTGAAAGGGTTCGACGGATTGAGATAAAAGCCCGGCCGAAGTGCCGGGCTTTTTGTTGCAGTCATCAATGCCGCGGGCAGTGTGTACTCACAGCAGGAACGGACGACAGGGTTCCGTGAAGGATCGCCGGTTCCCGCCTGTTCAGGGCGTGCCGAACAACGGCCGCAGCAAGAGCGTGATTCCCGTCACCAGCGTGCAGAAGCTGCTCGACAGGACGAAAAGCAGAAAGTTTTCCATGCCGCCCTCCCAGCGCTGCAAGTGCGTTTCCCGAAGAAATGACGCTTGAGCGGGCAATCCGTTCCGGTCATCCGCATGTGAGAATCTGGTTGCCGCAACGGTTCGTCGGCGATGTCGTGACGGAACCCAATCGCGCGTCGCGCTGCCGGCCACGGGTTATTCTATTCATCGCTGGAGATAGCGGCGCGCGCAGCTTCTGTTCGTCGCGACGCATGCGTGCGGGCATGATTCGTCAGCGGCGCTGTTCAAGCGGCCACGTCATCGCGGCGATCTGAGGGCGTTCGCATGGAGGCCGGCCCGATTTCGGACCTCATGAAACCGGATTTGCAGGCGACTGTCCGATTCACATCAAGATCAACCGTAAGGGGGATTCGATGAAAGGACAGATTCCGGCGTTCGTGTTCGCCGTTTGCATTGCGTCGCTGGTGCCCACCGTGGTGCCGACGGCGCAAGCCAAGGCGCCGATCAGGGAATGCAGTGCTTCACCGGGAAAGACGCAAGGGCATTGGTCCTGGCGCCTAATCGATGGACGTAAATGCTGGTATGCCGGCAGGGCCGTGATCGCAAAGGCGTCGTTGCGCTGGCCTGCAGCGGCGCAGCCGAAGGCGGCTCAAGCGAAGGCGGTCGATGCGAAGACTGTCGACGTCAAGGCTGGCAACCTCACGCCTGCCGACGTCAAGGCTGCGCAAGCCAGGCCAACTGCGACGACCGTCGGCGTCGTCACCGAGAAGCGCGGCAATCCAATGGATGCGCAGGCGCGGATGCTCGACGACGACAGTTTTGAATCGCGCTGGCGCGCGCGCGTGAGCACCGAGTAGGCGAAGCATTGTTTCCTTCGCCCTTGCGGGTGAAGGAAAGAAGCGTGCGGATCCACGATAAGCGATGCGCCGGACGTTGATCTGTTCGGACTGTCGGCGGCCGTCAACGCCCATACGCCGCAAACCAAAGCGCGGCATCGACGACGGCCCGTACACGCGACAGCGAATTCAGTACCGACGTCGCTCGCCGGTGTTGCGCAGGCATCTGGCAAGAGCGTTTCCCAGCGAACGGGAAACCGGTTCGCGTCGAGAAAACGCGTCAAAACGAGAATCCGGAGCTCCGTTCCCGACTAAATCGGAACGGAGAAGGCTCCGGCAATTCGCGCTTACAATTTGGCCAGCTTGGCCAGGTCGATGGCCTGCGCGTAGCCGAGCTTGGCCGCGGCAGGGGCGGACCCATCCACCGTTATCAGGTACTTGTTGACGACGATCATGTTGATGTCGCCGTTCTTGTCCTGGATAGCCCGCTCCTTGCCGATCAGCACGATCTTGCCTGCCATCCCGGCGATCATCGGATTGGCGATGATCGCCGCGTACTGATTGATCAGGGCGGAATCGCCGGTAATTTTCAGGTTGACCTGCTCATCCTTCGCGTTGGTATAGGTTCGGCTTGCCGATGATCCCCCAAGCCCGTACCCGCCCCCGGCCGCCGTTTCGACGTCGTCGGCCTTCCACCCGGACAATGCCGCCGGCATCAGGGCGGCGAACCTCTCGGCATTCTTCTGAGCGACGAGTTGCGAGGCGAGGTCAAGCGACTGCTTGGCGTTGCCAAAGTCGCCAGACTGGTAGGATTTGCGGGCCTGATCGATAGCATCGCTGATTTCATCGGCGAACGCGGCCGAAGCCGATGCCATCACCGCGATGGCGGCAATAACGCGAATGTACAAAGAAAACTCCCGGTCCGAAAATCGTTTCGGTGAAACTTGGCTTGGCCGAGAACAATCAAGACAACGTGTTCTTTTTGGGACAGCGCCCAAGCCCGGTTTCAGGGCATGTGATCAGCGCCCGGTCTGTTCAGCCGCCGCCTCAATCCACCACGATCTTCACGCGGTCCCGCGGCTTGACCTGGGCGTGCTGGTCGAGGCCGTTGAGAATGCGGAAGCGTTCGGCGGGACGATCGACGCCGGTCATGCGGTGGGAGAGCGATTCCACGGTGTCGCCGGGCTGCACCGTGATGACCTTGATGCGCAGCGGGCGCGCGGCCTGGATTTCTTCCAGCGTGAGGCGGCGAAACGAGTTCACCGTCTCGCGCGCGTTGCGCTCGCTTTCGGTGTTGCGCTGCTTGGCGGCGAAGATGAAGCGGTAGACGTCGCTGCCATAGCGCAGCGCGTAGACCTTGAACTGCCACTGGTCGCCGGTGGCGTTCGCAGCTGCCACCGGGAAGCCGTTGATCATGAGGTCTTCGGTCGACCCCTTGTCGACGCCTTCCATCCATCCCGAGTTGAGATAATCGGCCAGTGACTGTTCGCCCGGCACGCGCACCACGTCGAAGCGCATTGCCTGGGTGCCGCCATCACGTACGCCGATCACCGCTTGCGCGGTGTTATCCAGCGTGAATGTCTCGGGAGCCAGGAAGGTGAAGCCGAGTTTTGGGTGCAGGAAGCGACGGCCGCGAACGAAGCCTTCGCTGGGGTCCTCGCCGTAGACGATGTTTTCGATCGCGGCGAGATAGGTCTCTCGGTCGCGCTCGGCGCCCTGCGGCGAGCCGTATTGCCGCGCGCTGGCCTGCGCATTCTGCACCCGCTCCGGCGTCGCCGGATGCGAGGAAAGAAAGTCCTGCGCGCGGGGATCGAGCGAGGTCTTGCCGGCCTTCATCGCGGCATTTCGTTCCATCGAGGCGAGGAAGCGCGCCGCGCCATACGGGTCGAAACGGGCGCGGGCGGCGATGCCGACGCCGATGCCGTCGGCCTCGAACTCCTGCGCGCGCGAGAAGCTCGCCATCGTCAGTTTGGTTTTCGCCAGCGCCAGCGCCGTCAGATCGGGGTCGTTGCTCATGTCGGTGACGACGCGGGTCACGACTGCCGCCTGCCGCGCCTGGTCTTCCCGGATCGAGGCGTGCTTTGCGATGACATGCGCCATCTCGTGGCTCAGCACCGAAGACAATTCGGAAGTGTCGCTGGCGAGCGCGATCAGGCCGCGCGTCACGTAGAGCTGGCCGGTCGGCAGCGCGAAGGCGTTGACGGCGCCGGAGTTGAGGATGGTCACCCGGTAGGCCTGTTCGGGCCGATCCGAGGCCGCGACCAGCCGGTCGACCGTCTTGCCGATCAGGATGGCAAGTTTCGGATCTTCATAGGCGCCACCATAGGAGGCGAGGATGCGCTCGTGTTCGCGCTCGCTGGCAGGCGTCTGCGCGACGGCGCGGCTCGGCTTCGGCGTCGGTACGGCAGGAGCGGCGGTCTCGAGCTTTCCCAGATTTCCACAGGCAGAAAGCGCCAGCGCGGCGCATAGCAGCGCCGACGCTGCCAGAAGGCGGCAGCCGATGTTTCCTTCGCGCGGTTTTGCACGATGCGTCAAATCAGCCTCTGGATCCACGATCCGGTTCGAACCGTCGATCTCATCCCTTTGTTGCGTTTGACCCACATGAAAACCGGTGCCCAGTCTCCGAATCAAGCGCTATGTCCCGCCCAGCACCTCAACCTGCCCCACCCGAAGCAATTCGATCCGCGGTCCTCCCCGCGACGAGACGATCCCGCGGACACGAATTCGTTTATTTTCGAGCGACTTAGGCCCAAGGCTGGCGTTCTCAAACGCCGGCGTGATGCGCCTTGGAATAGTCGCCGCAAAGTCTCGTGTCCAGTTTCGCCCGAAGTTCAGGTAGGTGGTTGCCCCCGCCTGCCGAACCGAAAGAACCTTTCCTTCGACGACCGCAAAGTGCCCGATCGCGGCCAGAATATCGCCCGAACTTTCCGCGTTTTTTATGGCCGAGGGCCGCGCCCAAATGCCCAATTTGGCGTCGCGCGCCGCGCGCTCGGCTTCGGCCAAGGTGGCAGCGCAATTTTTGTCTGCGATATCAATGGAGGCCAACGCCGCGCCACGGCGCAGCAGTTCACTTTGCACCGAGTGTTGCGATCCGGCCACGAACACAAAGGCGCTCTGGCGGCCATAGCGATCCGGCGCGTCGTCATCGCCATGCAGCATCACCTCGCGGCCATCAGCGATGGCGGCGAGGGCCGTCCTGCCGCTGGCCCTGTCGGCCTCGCTACGCTCGATGCCGGCGAGGCGGATTTCCCGACCGTCTTCGAGGCGAAGGCTGCGCCCGTCGACGATCGCGGCAACGCGCCCTTCGCCCTGCCGCTCCAGCGTGCATTCGGCCGCATCTGCGCGTTCGGCGATTATCAGCAGTGCAAGTGCCGCGACGCATGCCGCGAGCGCCGCACTTCGTTGCCATCCCACGTGCTTCATGCCGCTGCACTCCGCGCCGCTTGTCCTGTATGATCGATCATCGACGGCGCTGCTACCTGGAATTGCCGCACGGGGAGATAGGGGGGAGATCATGGAAGTCAACGGCATCGCGCATGTTTTCCTCACTGCTTCCAACTATCAGCGGTCCCGCGAATTTTATCGTGAATTGCTGCCGTTCCTCGGGCTGAAGCCCGTGATCGACACCGAGACGACTTACTATTGCGTTGGCGGCCGGACCGCGGTCGGCATCAGCGCGCCGTCTGCCGAGCACGAAGGCGCCGTGTTCGAACAGAAGCGCGTCGGCCTGCATCATCTCTGCTTCCGCGCCCGCGAGCGCGCCGACGTCGACGAACTGTATCGTTTTCTTCAGACGCTCGGCGCAAACATCATCCGCGCGCCGCGCGAGGACCAGTGGGCACCGGGCTATTATTCGATCCTGTTCGAGGACCCTGATGGCATCAGGCTCGAGCTCAACCACGTGCCGGGGAAGGGGCTGTTGGGATAGTTCTACCCCATCCTGCGCGAGCGATGCCGATCATTCCGTTCAACGGAAAACACTATCGAATCCGGCTTCTCCCGCGCCTTGCCGCTGCCGACCCCATGCGGCATGATCGCGCCGAAAATTCAAAGCCGCAGGCAATGCGGCGCGCACAGGGAGGCCTACTTGAAGAGAACAACAACAGCCGTCGTCGCCGCGGTACTCGCGATGTCGGCGACCGCCGCATCGGCGCAAAGCAAGCCGCCGCTGAAGCTCGGCGGCATTCTCGACATGTCCGGGCTTTATGCAGATATCACCGGCGTGGGCTCGGAGACCGCCGCGAAGATGGCGGTGGAGGACTTTGGCGGCGAGGTGCTGGGACGCAAGGTCGAGATCGTCGCGGCCGATCATCTCAACAAGGCCGACCTTGCCGCCAGCATCGCGCGCGACATGCTCGACAACCAGGGTGTCGAGATGCTGTACGACGTGGCGGCGTCCGCCACCGCGCTGGCCGCGGGCGAGATCGCGAAGGCGCGCAACAAGATCGTGATGTATTCCGGCCCGGCCTCGATTCGCCTGAGCAACGAGGCCTGCGGTCCCTACACCGTGCATTACGCCTACGACACGTTCGGACAGGCCAACGTCACCGGGCTTGCCACCGTCAAGTCCGGTTTCGAGTCCTGGTTCTTCCTCACCGCCGATTATGCGTTCGGCCAGGACCTGGAAAAGGACACCACCAATGTGGTGGTGAAGGCCGGCGGCAAGGTGCTTGGCAGCGTCAAGCATCCGCTCAACACGTCGGATTTCTCCTCGTTCCTGTTGCAGGCGCAAAGCTCGAAGGCCAAGGTCATCGGTCTTGCCAATGCCGGTGGCGACACCATCAACGCGATCAAGCAGGCCGCCGAATTCGGGCTGATGCGAAGCGGCGGCCAGAAACTGTCACCGTTGCTGGCCTTCACGACCGACATCGACAGCGTCGGGCTGGAGACCGCGCAGGGCCTGTTGTTGGCCGAGGCCTTCTATTGGGACCTCAACGACGATACGCGCGCGTTCTCCAAGCGTTTCGCGGAGCGCGTCAAGCGGCCGCCGACCGCAGCCCAAGCCGGCGTCTATTCCTCCGTCGGCCATTATCTGAAAGCGGTGAAAGCCGCGGGCACCACGGATGCGGCGGCGGTCATGAAGGTCATGAAGGAGACGCCGGTCAACGACATGTTCGCCAAGAACGGCAAGATCCGCGAAGACGGCCGCATGGTGCACGACATGTATCTGTTCGAGGTCAAGAAGCCGTCTGAATCGAAGGCGCGCTGGGATTACTACAAGCTGCTGGCCACGATCCCCGGCAGCGAGGCGTTCCAGCCGCTGGAAGCCTCGCGCTGTCCGCTGGTGAAGAAATAGAGGCTTCGTAGTTCGGAGAGTGGGTTAGCCGACGTGTCCGCCGTAGCTCGCAGGGCGAAGGCGGAAGGCGTAACCCACCGCCGGACTATCCGAGCCGCCAGATTAGGGTGGGTTACGCTACGCTAACCCACCCTCAGGCACCGGTCGAAATTTACGACAACCAACAACAACAACTGAAAGCACCACCCATGAGCGCAAATGAAATGGTCATCCAGAATCTCGACTCCGGCCTGCTCACCATCACCATGAACCGCCCCGACCGGCGCAACGCGCTGAATCCGGACATGACGCGCGGGCTGGTGGAGGCGGCGCGGCGTGCGGTGGAGGACCACGAGGTGCGCGCGGTGCTGATCAAGGGCGCCGGCGGCACGTTCTGCGTCGGCGGCGACGTCAAGTCGATGGCCGAGGGCCGGGCGCCGTTGCCGTTCGAGGCCAAGATGGCCAATCTGCGCCGCGGCATGGAGGTATCGCGCCTGCTGCACCAGATGCCGAAGCCGGTGGTGGCGCAGCTCGACGGTGCTGCGGCCGGTGCCGGCCTCTCGATCGCGCTGTCCTGCGATTTGCGCGTCGCCAGTGCCTCCTGCAAGATCACGACGGCGTTCGCCAAAGTCGGACTGTCGGGCGATTACGGCGGCACCTACTTCCTCACCCAGATGCTCGGCAGCGCGAAAGCGCGCGAGCTCTATCTGACCTCGCCGGTACTGAGCGCGACCGAAGCCTACAATCTCGGCATGGTGACCAAGGTGGTGCCGGACGCCGACATCGAGGCCGAGGCGCGCGATCTCGCGATGACGCTGGCGCAGGGACCTTCGGTGACGCTGGGCTACATCAAGCGCAACATCAACAACGCGGAAACGATGACGCTGGAAGCCTGCTTCGACGCGGAAGCCATCCATCATTCGCGCTCGGGCGAAACTGCCGACCACAAGGAAGCGGCCAAGGCCTTCGTCGAGAAGCGCAAGCCGGTGTTCGGGGGCCACTGAGATGGCTGGCTATCTCAGGCTGCGGCAGATCTGCCTGGTGGCGCCGAATCTCGCACCTGCGATTTCGGACATATCCGAAATCATGGGCCTCACCGTTTGTTACCGCGACGGTAACGTCGCGAAATACGGCCTTGAGAACGCGCTGCTGCCGGTCGATACGATTTTGCTGGAAGTGGTGGCGCCGTTCCAGCCGGGGACCGCGGCCGGACGTTTTATCGACAAGACCGGCGGCCGTGGCGGCTACATGGCGATCTTCTGCTGCGACGATCCCGACGCGCGCGGCAAGCACGCCAACGATATCGGCGTGCGCACCGCCAACGTGATCACGCACGCGCCCTATCACGGCGTGCAACTGCACCCGCGCGATTGCCGTGCCGCGTTCATCGAATTCAACCACACGACCGGCAGCGACGACGTGCTGGGGCCCTATCCGCCGGCAGGGCCGGACTGGCAGAAGGCGATCCGCAAAGACGTGACGCTGGCGTTGACGGAAGTCGAGATGGAAAGCCCGGACCCGCAGGGCCTCGCCGGGCATTGGGGGAAAATCCTGGGCGTTGCGGTCAGTGGTGACACGGAACTGAAATTGCCCAACGCCATCTTCCGCTTCGTCAAGGGCGCGAGCGACCTGATGAGCGGGCTGACGTTCAAGGTGGCCGATATCGCCAGGGTGCGCGATGCGGCGAAGGCCAAGGGCTGCAAGGTATCAGGCGACAGTTTTGATCTCTGCGGCGTGACATTCAAGCTGGTGGCGTGATGACCGTCATTCCGGGGCGCGCGAAGCGCAAGCCCGGAATCCAACGAGCCGCACGCTCGCTGAAAGATGGATTCCGGGCCTGCGCCTTGCGGCGCATCCCGGAATGACGAGCGCGAGCTTACCGTCCCTTGAAATTCGCGACGCGGCGCTCGGCGGTCGCCTTGACGCCTTCCTTGAAATCCTCCGTCGCGCGCAGCTTGTTCTGTTCGACCAGTTCGTGGTTGGTCGCGGCGAGCACGCGGTCGGCAAGGCCGGCGCGCATGGTGGCGCGGGTCGAGATCAGGCCGAGCGGCGAGCACTCGGCGATTTCGGCGGCGAGCTTCATCGCTTCGGCCCGCACCTGGTCCTGCGGCACGCAGAGGTTGGCAAGGCCCATGCGCGTGGCTTCCTCGCCGGTGACGCGGCGGCTGGTGTAGAAGATCAGTTCCGCATTGTTCTTGCCGACCAGTTCGGGAAGCGTCGCGGTCAGGCCGAAGCCGGGATGGAAGCCGAGCTTTGTGAAGTTGGCGGCGAAGCGCGCTTCCGGGCAGGTGATGCGGAAGTCCGCCGAAACCGCCAGGCCCAGTCCGCCGCCGATGGCAGCGCCGTGAACGGCCGCGACGACCGGCTTCTTGTTGCGGAAGATGCGTACGGCCTGAACGTAGAGATGGTTGATCGGCAGGTTCGCCGCCGGGTCTTTCTGCGATTCCTCTTCCTGTTCCTTCCGCTTCGGGTCGGAAAAATCGGCGCCGGCGCAGAACGCCTTGCCCTGGGCAGCCAGCACCGAGGCGCGGATCTCGACGTCGTTGTCGAACTCTTCCAGCGCGTCCGCGATCTGGTTGATCAGCGCGACGTCGAAAAAATTCAGCGGGGGCTTGCGGATTTCGATCAGGCCGACATGGCCGTGCTTCTCGACGCCGATATCAGTGTATTTGGTCATTGGGTTTCCTCGTTGAATTAGCGCAGACCGAGCCCGCGGGCGATGATGCCGCGCAGCACCTCGGTGGTGCCGCCCTGGATCGTCAGCTTGGGCGCCGTCTTGATGGCGAAGTCGAGCTGCTTTTCCAGCGTCTCGCGGTTGGTGGCGGTTTCCTCGACAAAGGCGGCGAGATCGCGGACGCGATGCGGCAATTGCTGCTCCCACACCGTGCCGATGTCCTTGACGATCGAGGCCTCCACCACCGGCTCCTTGCCGGCCTGCAGCATGCCGGCCACCGACACCGACATGCGCCGCATGGTGTGCACCTGCGCCACCAGCCGGCCGATGCCTTCGGCGCTGCGGGTATCCGGGTTGTTTCCCACCGCGCGGACCAGTTCGGTCAGCACGTAATAGGTTTCGAGAAAGCGTTCGGGGCCGCTTCGCTCATAGGCGAGTTCGGAGGTCGCCTGCTTCCACGCGCCGTCGATCTCGCCGAGCACGTGATCGTCGGGCACGAAGAAATCGGTGAACACCACCTCGTTGAATTCTTTTTGTCCGGTGATCTGGCTGATCGGGTTCACCTGGATGCCCGGCTGCTTCATCTTGACCAGGAACTGCGTCAGGCCGTGGCGACGGTTTTCCTTGGTCGACGGTGAGGTCCGGAAGATCGCGATCATGTAGTCGGCGATATGGGCCGAGGAGGTCCAGATCTTGGTGCCGTTGATCAGATAGCCGCCGTCGGTCTTGGTCGCGCGGGTTTTTGCGGCGAAGAGGTCGGAGCCGGAATTCGGCTCGCTCATGCCGATCGCGAAACACACCTCGCCGCGGCAGATGCGCGGCAGGATGTCCATCTTGATGTGCTCGGGCGCATATTTCAAAAGCACCGGGCCGCTCTGGCGGTCGGCGACGAAGAAGCGCCGCGTCGGCGCGTTCGCCACGCGCATTTCCTCGGTCACCACATACCGCTCAAGGAACGAGCGCTCGTGGCCGCCATATTGCTTCGGCCAGGTCATGCCGAGCCAACCCTTCGCGCCGACCTTGCGGGAGAATTCCGGCACGTCGGTGTCTTCGCGGTTCGGCTTGTGCGGGTCGAAAGTGCCGGCGGCGATTTCCTCGGCGAGGAAGGCGCGCACTTCCTTGCGCAATTGCTCGCATTTTTCCGGCAGGCGGATCGGATCGAAACGAAGGGCTGCGGTCATGGATGTGGTCTCGACTTGATCAGTGTTGAGGTCAGCGCGAGGCGACGAGCGGCCATAGTTCATCGGCGCCGCGGTCGCAGACCAGCTTGCCGAGTTCGACCGCCCAGTAGCTTTCGGATCCGAAATCGTCGCGCCAGGCCAGCGCCCGCAGCGAATAGCGGTGCAGGATGTGCTCGCTGGTGAAGCCGATCGCGCCATGCACCTGATGGGCGATGCCGCCGCCTTTCTCCGCCGCCTCCGCGCAGCGGATCTTGGCTGCCGCGGCTTCGAGAAACACCTCGTCGTTGAATTCTTTCGTGTTTGCCACGGCGTCCGCGGCCGAGGTGGCCGCCGCCAGGGCGGCCGCCGATTCGCCGGCGAGCCGTGCCAGGTTGTGCTGCACTGCCTGGAACTTCGAAATCTTCTTCTCGAAGGCGACGCGTTCGTTGGAATAGCGCACGGAGATTTCCAACAGCGATTCCAGCGCGCCGGCAATCTGCAAGCTGCGCGCCACGCCGCCCATCAGCATCAGCCGGGTCTGGTCAAAACCTTTCGGCGCCGGCTTGAGTTCAGCGGGCTGCACCTTGTCCAGCGTCACCGTGTCCGAATCGTCGCCGCCGAGGCCGAGTCCGGCCTCGATCCGGCACTTTGCGGCATCGACCAGCGCGATCGAGACGCTGCCTTTGGCGTCGCTTGCAAGCACGGCGAAATGTTTCGCCGCCTTGGCGAACGGCACGCTACGCGCCTTGCCGGAGAGGCTGCCGTCGGCATTGAGCGTGATCTTGTCCTTCGGGCTCGCAGGCACCACCGTCATCTCGCCGTCGGGCGAGGCGATTTTGCCCTGCGACAGCAGCCAGCCGGCCAGCATGGTTTCGGCCAGCGGCACCGCGATCGCGAAGCGGCCGGCCGCGCTCAGCACGCTGAAACCTTCGGCGAGCGAGGCGCCCGATCCGCCGCAATCTTCGCTGACCCAGGACAGCGGCAGGCCGGCTTCGGTCAGCGCCTGCCAGAGCGGCGCTTTCCACTCACCCTTCGTGTCGCGATTGATGGTTTGCGCGTCGGCGAGATCGGCGAAGATTTTCTCCGCGGTCTCGGCAACGATGTTGTCACTCTCCGCCACAGCGTTCCCCGAAATTGTTTGGCACCGCCCGGCCTCGCGCATTCGGCAAGGCGTCGGGTGCGGTCTTTTCTTGCGCTTTATGATCGGCAAAAGCCATAGCCCTGACAAGCGCTGTCTGCAGGGCGGCATGAGGCGGCGGCATGAAGGAGGCTTGCCAAGAATAAATTCCGCATAGTGGAACGGTCGCGGATTTGCGCGTACTTTACGGCGCGGTATGGTAAGGCCACGACCGACAGGCGGTTCGAAAACCAGCCGAATACATATAGAGGGAAATGCGGATGTCGAAGGATGGTTTGTGCGCGATAGTCACCGGTTCTGCCTCGGGCCTCGGGGCTGCGACCGCTGCGATCCTGGCCAAGGGCGGCGCGCGCATCGTCGTCAATTATTCCAACAGCAAGGCGGAAGCCGAGGCCACCGCCGACCTCTGCCGCAGCGCCGGCGCCGAAGTCGTCGTGGTGCAGGGCGACGTCTCGCGCGATGAGGACTGCAAGAAGATCGCGGCTGCTGCAGCAGGCTGGGGCCGGCTCGACGTGCTGGTCAACAATGCCGGCACCACCAAGCATGTGCCGCATCACGACCTCGACGGGCTGTCGGCGGAGGATTTCCAGCGCATCTACGCGGTCAACACCATCGGCCCGTTCCAGATGATCCGCGCGGCGCGTGCGCAGCTCGAGGCTGGCGCAAAGGCTTCCGGCAAACCGTCGGCGGTGGTCAACGTCTCATCGGTGGCCGGTATTTCCGGCGGCGGCTCCTCGGTCGCCTACGCCGCGAGCAAGGGCGCGCTCAACACCATGACGCAGTCGCTGGCGCGCGCGCTGGCGCCCCTGATCCGCGTCAATACGGTGTGCCCCGGCTATATCGATACGCCCTGGTTCACCAAGGGCCGCGGTGAGGCCGGCGCGAAAGCGGTGCGCGACAGCGTGGTGGCAAAGGTGCCGCTGAAGATCGCCTCGACGGCCGACGACATCGCGCAGCTGGTGTGTTTTCTGGCTTCGCCGGCATCGAGCAACATGACCGGCGAGTTCGTCCGCATGGATGCGGGCATGCATCTGGTGCTGTGACGCCGTAGGGCGGGCAAACCGACTTGTCCGCCGTAGCTCGAAGAGCGAAGGCGGAAGCGTGCCCACCATTTCACCGCGCATTCGGCATGAGATGGTGGGCACGTCGCTTCGCGCCTTTGCCCACCCTACGAATTTTACCTGTTACCCGGATCCGAGATCACGCGACTGGCCACCAGCCGGTTCCAGATGAACAGCACCACCAGCGCGCCGATGGTGGCGGTGATGAAGCCGGCGCCCTGGTCGGGGCTGTAATGACCGATCGCCTGACCGATCCACGTCGCCAGAAACGCGCCGGCGATGCCGAGCACGGTGGTCAGGATGAAACCGGCCGGATTGTTCGGTCCAGGCGAGAGCATGCGCGCGATGATGCCGGCGACGAAGCCGACCACGATGATCCAGAGAATACCGCTCATGTTAGATCCCCATTGCAATGTGTCGATGTCCGCGCGGCGCAATCGGCGCCACGTGCCCGCCCCGTCAGACCCATTTCGACATTTCGTTCTCGTCCGGCAACCGTCCGTCCGGCGTCAAATGATTGACGACGTCGGGCAGGTACTGGCTGAGGCCCTGCAGCAATTCATCGCGCGACAGGCCGCTTTGTGAGGTGAGCGCCTCGATCTGATCGGCGCCGAGCGCACTGGCGAGATCGCCGGGCGCGACCTGCTTGTTGGGACCGTTGCTGACCCAGGAGTCGGCCTGGTCGCCAAGGCCTTTCTGCTGGAATTGATTGAGGAGGTCGCCAAGGCCGCCGCTCAAGATGCTGCCTGCAGCGCCGCCGGCCAGCAGTCCGCCGAGGCCGCCCTTGAGCATGTCGCTCAGGCCGCCACCGCCGCCCAAGCCGGCGTTCAGATTGCCTGGCAATCTTGGAGGTGCCTGGGTCGGCGCGGCGCCCGGCTGGTTGCCGGTAAAATGCTTGATGCCCTTCCAGGCCAGCAGGGCCAGAATTGCCATGGTCAACGGCGACATTCCGCCGCTGCCGGATTGTTCGCCGGGGCGGCTCGGGCCACGCGGTCCGTTCTGCATGCCGTTGAGTACGTCGAGTAGGCCCATAATCGTCTCCTCCGCGCAGCCCCCGCGCGAAAAGATAGCGGTGCTCCATGACGGTTACAAGGAGCGCGCGGCCGATGCCCGGTGATAGGCGCGGTCCACGCGCTCTGCTAGTTGAAGGAAGGTGCGAGGCAGCAGGTGCCAAATGGTTGCGGGACCAACGATCGGTATTGCAGGGGCGGGCAGCATCGGCTGCTTCGTCGGCGGCATGCTGGCGGCCGGCGGACGCCCCGTTGCGCTGTTGGCGCGTTCGCGCGTGATCGCCGAGATCGAAGCGCATGGCCTGCGGCCGACGAGTTTTGAAGGGTTTGATCAGGTAATCGCGCGCGGTCGCTTTGCCCTATCGGAAAATCCTTCCGTGTTCGCGGATGCCGGCATCGTGCTGGTCACGGTCAAGAGCGCGGATACCGCTGCAATGGCCGACCTCATTGCCCGGCACGCGCCGGCGGCCGCCGTCATCGTCAGCCTGCAGAACGGCGTCGGCAATGCCGCTGTCCTCCGCGATCGCTTGCCGGGGCGACGCGTGCTCGGCGGCATGGTGCCGTTCAACGTGATGGCGCTCGGCGCGGGGCGTTTTCATCGCGCGACCTCCGGCGACATCGTGATCGAACGGGACGATGCGGATACCGCCGAAAGACTGTCGGTGCCGGGGCTGACGGTGCGGCCGACCGGCAACATCGAGGGCGTGCAATGGGGCAAGCTGCTGCTCAATCTCAACAACGCGCTCAATGCGTTGTCCGGCCAGCCGCTGCGCCGGCAGCTCGGTTCGCGGCCATGGCGACAGTTGTTCGCCGATCAACTCGCGGAAGCCCTGGCGGCCATGCGCGCCGAGGGCATCGACCCGGTGTCGTCGACGCCGATTCCGCCGTCATGGATGCCGACGCTGCTGCGCCTGCCCGATTTCATCTTCGAGCCGCTGCTGGGCCGCACCATGAAGATCGATCCCGAGGCGCGCTCGTCGATGTGGGAAGATCTCAAGCACGGCCGCCGTACCGAGATCGATTATCTGCAGGGCGTCATCACCGAGATCGCCGGGCGGCGCGGGCTGCAAGCGCCGCTGTCGCGCCGGATCGTGGCGCTGATCCGTCAGGCGGAGCGCGACGCCAAGGGTTCGCCCGGGCTGACGCCGGCGCAGGTTCGCGCGCTGAGTTGATTGGCGCTGTGCGTGGGGCCCGGCCTAGAGTGACGCCGGACAGGACAGGCGTTCGAGGGAGAAGCGAATGAAACGGACAACTCTGGCATTGCTGGCGGCCGTGCTCGCCGGCTCGGCTTCGCCGACGCCGGCCTGCGCGGTGCCGCCGACGGCAACGCCGTCGCCGGGTTATGACGCCCGGCTGCAGGAGCAGCGGGCCGCGGCGCGCGCCGCCGATGCGCCGACCGCAAAACCACGCCGTGTCAGGAAACCGCGGACGCGCTGAGGCCTTGGCGTCGTCCCTGCGTTTGGCAGGGGCGACCGCGACACCTAGCTCTTTTTCTGCTTGGCCTGCGCTTGTTGTTGCTGCTGCTGCGGGTTGAACAACCGCTTCAGCTCGTTGACCTTCTCGGAAAGCCGCGGCCATTCGCAAGAGAACTGGTCCCTGGCGCATTGAATCGCCCTGAGGCGCGCCGCCTGCTTGACCGGGCTTGCCACCGGGACCGGCACCTTTTCGATTTCGACGGGAGGCGGGGGCGGTTCGCTGCGCAGCGAGACCTGCTGCCATTCCTGGGCGGGCGGCGGCTCCGGCTGATGCTGCTTGGCGGCCAGCGCGGCGGCAGCGTGATTGCGCCGCTCGCGTTCGAGATAGGCGGTATACTGCTCGTCGATCTTCTTCTGCTCTTCCGGCGTCGGGTTAGGCCCGGCGATGTCGAAGGTGCGGTCCTGCATGAAATCGTAATAGGTGTAACCGCCGCCGGGCTTGCGTCGGCCGGCGTATTTCGCGTTGCACTCGGCCAGCGCGGCCGTCTTTTCTTCCTTGGTCTTCGCCTTCTCCGCCACATCGGCGCAGGACTCGAAATCAACGGGCGTACTGCGCCACCACTGCGCATCGCAGCGCACCGGAGCCAGAACGATCAGGCTTCCGACGGTGGCGATGGCAAACGAAGAAGCACGTGAGGCGATCACGGAAGACACTCTCCAGTCCAACTACTCCGGATCACGATGCGATTTGATCAAATCGAACCATGATCCAATCTCTTTGTTCGAGCATGATCTTCTCGGAAAACCGGTTTCCGCTTTTCCGGATCTTGCTCTTGGGAACCTTGATTGAGTCGATTGTCATCATTTTGGCAGCGCTGTCACCCCGAAATTGCACGAATTTCCCGCTGTCTTCGTTACCTTACCCTGACCATGTGACCGATGGAACACAGCGTCATGTCGTTGAAATTTATCGAATAAATTCAACGGTAAGATTCGCCGCGCACGGCATCTTACAGTGATTCTTGACCTGCCAACGCAGCGCAGGCGGATAAGCGCGCCGCATTGTGGCAAGATTCAGTCAGAAGGCGCGTGCGCGTGCCAAGGTACGCGAGGCCGTTTCGCCGAATCTGGCGCGATAGAGTCGCGCGAATTCGCCCATGTGATGGAAGCCGTTCGCGCGCGCGCACGACGATACGGTGATGGTGTCCGATCCTTTGACGAGTTGGGCGCGCGCCGACCAGAGCTGCTTGAGACGCAGATAGCGATGCAGGCTCATGCCCCGAACGGCCGCCACCGCGGTTCCCAGCGTTCTGACCGACACGCCGCATTGTTCGGCCAGTTCGGCGCTGTAGATCGCGGAAGCCGCATGGAAGGCGACATAGTCGTCGATCATGCGAACGACCCGGCAATAGCTCCGGCTGGCAGCCCGGCCCGCCGCCTTCGGCGTCCGGCTGCGGTGGAACATGTCGTCGATGGCGAGCAATAGTCGTTCCTGAAGGGCCAGCGCCGGGCCGGTCTCCTGCAACAGATCGGGTCTGGCGGAAGCTGTCTGCAAGATCTCCGCGGTCACGGACCTGACGGTCGCCAGCGTGCCGGCGTCCGGCAGGAACGGGCAGAGCGCGTCCGGCGTATCGAACCATTCCCGGTCCTGCAGGCCGGCACCCAGCGTGATGATGGCGTGCAGCGAGCTGCGGGGCTCGACGAACTGCAGATCCACATTGCCGCGCATGCCGATGAAGGCCGGGCGTTCGGCGGACATGCCGTTGACGGACACCTCGTAATTGTCCTCGAGCTGGAAGATCACGAGGCCGTGCGCCGCGCGGTAGCTGACGTCGACGATCCGTGGAAACGAGGTCAGCAAGGTGATCTGGCAGAACGGCAGCTGCACCACGGCACGCGCGGTATGGAAATTCGTCAGATCCAGCGGCACGCTGCGCGCATCGGCAGCGAACTCGACCGGCCGGAAAGCATCGATGTCGGAAAACTCGACGATCGAAAGGGCCGGGGAGGGCAAGAGGCTCTGGAACTGCATGGTGCGGTAACCGGCGGGGGCGAATCTTCGACGCCAGCCTCGGACCGACGTGGTTAAGGGCGCATTAACGAGTGTGGCCGGGGTGAAGATTTCAGAGCGACCGCCATTGCACCGAACTTCACCGTCAGAACCCGGCACCCGCTCGCCTCGACCCTTCCAAATCCATTATACCTGCTCAAGCGGAATGCTAATGGTTCTGCGCCGACCGAAGCCATCATGTGGCGGCAAATCGAGCGGTGTGCCGGGCATGCCGCTGCCGCAGGGAGAACCGTCCTAATGAACATCACCACGGCCATGACCAGCGTGCCGAAGCCCGCGCCCGACCTGATCGAGGCATTCCGGGGCCTGCCCACCTCGGTGATCTCTGACAACCTGGCGCGGCTGCCGGGCGCGGTCGGCCTGCGGCCGTTCCATCGCGGCAGCAAGCTGGTGGGGGTCGCCTTCACCGTGCGTACCCGGCCGGGCGACAATCTGGCGATTCATAAAGCGCTCGAATTGGTCGGGCCCGGCGACGTGATCGTGGTCGACGGCGGCGGCGACGAGACGCGGGCGCTGGTCGGCGAGATCATGAAGACCATCGCCGAATATCGCGGCGCCGCCGGCTATGTGATCGACGGCGCCATCCGCGACGTCGCGGCCTTTGCGGAGTCCGACTTTCCCTGCTTTGCCCGCAGCGCGATCCACCGCGGTCCCTACAAGAGCGGTCCCGGCGAAATCAACGTGCCGGTATCGATCGGCGGCTCGGTGATCTCGCCCGGCGACATCGTGGTCGGCGACGAGGACGGCGTGGTGTCGTTTCCCGCTGCGACGGCGGCGAGCCTGCTGGACGCCGTGCGCGCCCAGATCGCGCGCGAGGAGCAGACCATCATCTCGATCCGCGAAGGCCGCTACCAGGGCAGCTACGGCAAGTCCTGACGGATGAGCCTTGATCGACGCGCGAAGGCGCCTGAAGGAGGAACGATGAGTCAGAAGGATGAATTTCACAATCTCGACAACGAGGCCGACGGGCTGTTTCGCGAACTGACGTCCGGGGTCACGACCCGCATCTTCTCCGGCGAGCAGGCGATGCTGTCGGTGGTGACGCTGGCGCCGCATGCGCAGGGCACGCTGCACCACCACCCCGAGGAACAATGGGGCGTGCTGCTCGACGGCTCGGCGATCCGCGTTCAGGGCGGCGAGGAGATCGCGGTCAAGAAGGGCGACTTCTGGCGCACGCCGGGCAACGTGCCGCACACGATGCGGGCTGGACCGGACGGGGCGCGCGTGCTTGACATCTTCAGCCCGCCGCGGCCCGAATACAAAAAGGCCGGGTCCGGCTTTGGCTAAAGCATGATCGGGAAAAGCGGGTATCGGTTGTCCCTCGCGGCAAACGCGGAACGCGTTTGCGCAGGGATCATGCTTTAGTACCAAACGAGCGGGATGACGATTCAGAGAAAATTCATCGCGCGCTGGTATCGGGATCTGGTCAAGTCTGCGAAAAATAAAAACAAAGTCGCAGTCATATTCAGGAGGAGAAACTCGGTGAAGATTTCCAGACGTACCTTGCTGGCGGCGTCCGCCGCGTTCGCGGTGACGCCGGCGCTGGCGCAGCAGGCCAAGAACATGACGCTGGTGGTGCCGTTCCCGCCGGGCGGTTCCACCGACGCGCTGGCGCGGCTGCTGCAGTCTCATCTGCAGACCAGGCTCGGCCGCACCGTGCTGGTGGAAAACAAGTCCGGCGCGGCCGGCTCGCTCGGCGCCGTGCAGGTCGCCAAGAGCGCGCCCGATGGCGCGACCTTCCTGGTCACCTTCGATTCGCATGCGGTGATCCCCGCGATCCTGGAAAAGCCGGGCCTCGATGTCGACAAGGATCTGGTGCCGGTGTTCCTGGTCGGCACCGCGCCTTATGTGGTCGCGGCGAACGGCGAACGGCCGTACAAGACGATTGCCGACGTCATCGCGGCCTGCAAGGAAAAGCCCGGCGCGGTGAAATACGCCTCGGTCGGCATCGGCACGCTCGGCCATCTGGCGATGACCGTGCTCGGCAAGAAGGCCGGCGTCGAGATCACGCATGTGCCGTATCGCGGCGGCGGCCCGGCGATGAACGACGTGCTCGGCGGCCATGTCGACCTGATCATCGGATCGGCGGCGCTGATCACCGCGCAGCTCGGCACCGACCGGCTGCGCCCGATCCTGCAGATGGGCCGCGAGCGGTTGGCCGCGCTCAAGGACACGCAGACCGCGATCGAGGCCGGCTATCCCGATTTCGAGACGCTGGCCTGGTGGGGCATCTTCGCGCCCAAGGACACGCCGGCCGACGTCATCGCCGGCATGGCGAAATCGGTGAAGGAGATTTTGAGCGAGCCGTCGGTCGCGGCCAGCCTGAAGGAGACGCAGCAGATGACGCTGCTGCTCGCCGACGCCAAGGATTTTTCGACGTTCTTCGCCAAGCAGGTCAGCATCTGGGGCCAGGTGGTGCGGGAGAATAATATCAAGGCGTAGCGGCGCGACGCAGAGGCCGACATGGCAAAAGGGGCTGTCGGTGGACGGCTCCTTTTTCTTTTGCGTTCGAGCATCGACCGCATCTGAGGAACGTTCGAAGAACGCGTGCGTTGCCGCTTCGAGAAGGAGCGTCACCATGAGCCATCCGAAGACGGAACCGACCGACAATACCAAGAAAGATCCCGACGAGTGGGTCTCGGGCGATGACCCGATGACCGGCGCCCAGGCGTCTTATCTGAAGACGCTGTGCGAGCAGGCGGGAACGCCCGAGGCGTATGACGACAACCTCACGAAGGCGGCGGCGTCGAAGATGATCGACGACATGCGCGAGAAAGCGAAGGTAGCATAGCCATGCCCGAAGAACCGATGATGACGGAAGCCCAGCGCGACGAACTCAAGACGCTCTGCCAGAAGGCGGACGTGCCCGACAAATCCGGCGAGTTGCTCACGCAAGAGGGCGCCCAGCACTTTATCGACGATCTGAAAGAGCAGTTGGTCGATCGCAAATAGTGTCGGCTGCCGTCGCCCAGGGCGCGCAGCTGGCAACGCCTATCTGGATATGTGAGTGGCTTGCGCCCATGCTTCGAGGCGCTCGCGTCGCTCGCTTCTCAGCATGAGGTCGTTGTGTGGCGACACGCCAGACCTCATCCTGACGAGGCGGCGAAGCGGCCGTCTCGAAGGATGGCCGCAATACCGATCTGATTCCGGGTACTGGCAACCTTATCGTCGCGCGCCCGTTGAATGCGCATGAGACAGTCAAGCCAGCAGGCCTCCAGTTCGTCCCCGCTTCCCGGCGCAGAGGTTGATACCAGCAATCCCATCGAAACCACCGAGCAGCTCCGCATGGCCATCGATCAGGGCCACGGCAAGGTCGACGCGACCGATCCTGCGGCGGCGCCGCTTGGAACTGACGATGAAGCGGGGGGATCTCCCAACACGGCGGCCCAGGTTCGACTGGCGGCATCTCACGAGATTCGCCCGAACCACAAGCGGCAGCGGATGACGGGAATCGGTGACGCGTGGTGGATCATCGGCATATTCGTCTTCATCGGATCGTCGATCGTTGCTTCAGCGTTCTGGATATAGCGGCCGGTCATGAGCGATTTCGTCGACAAGCAAGGCGGCGCCTATGATCACGTGACCTTTGCAGGAATCCGCAGCCTTAGCAGGTCAAGGACACAGCAACCCCTCACCAGAAGGTGCAATGGGGCGCGCACGTACGGGCCGAGCCGCTTCCGGGAGTGGAGAGGGCTCCGCTTCAGGACGTTCAGTCGCGGCAAGCAGCAGAGGGTGGGTTGATGCCCTGCTCGATCGTGCGAGCTACTGGAAATAGGCTGCCACATGCCGTATAAAGCCGCACAATCCGGTCCCGTAGCTCAGCCGGATAGAGCGACGGTTTCCTAAACCGTAGGTCGCATGTTCGAGTCATGCCGGGATCGCCAGCTTCGGTCGGGTTCATCATTGCGCCGGCCCCGGGCGCCGAGATGGCAGGTCAGATTGCGAATTGCACTCCAGCCTTACTCGGACGAGGGCGATGAACCAGCCAATTCGGTCGCATCGCCTTCCGAGCGGGCGGCGCTGAGGATGAGCCTTCGCAGCCAGATGTGATCCGGCTCTGAATGAACTCTTTCGTGCCACAGCATCCGGTATCCGAAGTTCGGAAGCTCCAGTGGCGGTCCCACCAGGCGAAGGCGGCTGTCGTCAGAAAAGTTTTCCGCGGCGCGGCGCGGAATGGTCAGAACGAGGTTCGAGCCCGCCGCCACCAGTGCGGCGGTGGCGAAGTAGGGAATCCGCACCGCGACATGTCGGCTATGGCCGAGTGTCGCAAGCGCCGTATCGACCGGGCCCGTTCGACCTCCGACCACCGTCACCAGGATGTGTGAAGCGGCAACATAATCATCGAGACGCAACCGGCCGTTTTTTGCGCGATCGAGAAGCGGGTGACCGGCGCGCACCAGGCAGGCGAAGGTCTCTCGAAAAAGGTCGCGTGTTCGGAGGCTGGGCGGCACCGGGTTGTCGCTATAGAGCGCCAGGTCGACATTGGTTTCGCCCAGATTTTTGAAGGTCTGTCCATCAACGGGAACGATCTCCACGCTGGCCTTGGGCGCGATGGCGAACATCAGGCCCGCCAGCCGTGGCAGGATAACCGTCGCCCCGTAGTCCGTCGTCGCGATGCGGAAAACGCGCTCGGTGCTGGCGGGATCAAAGGGATGCCTGTCGGCAAGCAGGTCGGTGACGCCAGCCAGCGCCTTTTGGACCGGTTCAAGGAGCGCGCTGCCCCTGATCGTCGGCCTCATGACCGCCCCCGATTTGACCAGCAGGGCGTCATCGAAGGTCTGGCGCAGTTTCGCGAGCGCCCGGCTGACGGCGGGCTGACTCATTCCACTTTGCTCCGCGGTCCTGGTGACACTCCGCGTTTCCAGGAGCGTTCTCAAGACGACGAGCAGGTTGAGGTCGACTCGAAACAAGTCGTCGTCTGCGGACATTCGGCCTGACGTTCCTGGCCGTCGGCGCGATCAGCCGACGAGGTTATTCGCTTAGCGGATAACGTGTATCGGATGACGTCACTTTCTGCAATTCCGGCGGTCGCCTAGGATTCAAACCCTGGGTGCGACGCCTCAAGATCCTCTTGCGGCGGCACGGAGATGAGAAGTGGATTCCCCTTTGAACAAACTGTTGATCAATCGGCGCACGGTGATGTTGGCCGCCGCCGTAACGGGCGTGGGCGGTGCGGCCAAGGCGCAGGCGCCAGCCGCTACGGGGAGAAACGCTGGCCACTATCGGTTCCGCATCGGCGAGATTCAGGCCACGGTACTGAGCGACGGGCTCCTGGCCGGGCCGCCGAAAGTCTATGCCAGTGATGCGCCCGAAATGGAGCTGCGCGAGGCGTTGATGCGCGCATTCCTGCCCACGGACACGATGACGCTCAATCTCAACACGCTGCTGATCGAGACCGGCGGGCGTCGCGTGTTGATCGAAGCCGGCGCCGGGCAGACGATGGGCCCCAACGGCGGTCGACTGTTCGACAATCTCTCGGCGATCGGCCTGCGGCCGGACGATATCGACGTGGTGGTTGTTTCCCATACCCACCCGGACCATGTCGGCAACCTGCGTAGCGCCACAGGCGGGAAGGCTTTCCCGCGCGCGACCGTGTATGCGCCGGAAGCCGATTGGGACTTCTTCATCCGCAATGATCCCGATCTTTCCTACATGCCGGTGAATGCGGAATTCCGGCGCCGGTTTGGCGAAGCCATCAAGCGAAGTGTCGAGCCGATCGCGGGCGATATCGTGCTGTATCGGCCTGGATCGGAGATCGTTGCGGGTTTGACGACGCTGCCTGCATCCGGGCACACGCCGGGCATGGCGTCGTTCCTCGTGCATTCGGGATCAGACCAGCTCCTGCTCACGGCGGACCTGGCCTATCACCCGGTCGTCAACGTCGATCGTCCCTGGCGGCCGGGCCCGGATCGCGACAAGGATGCCGCCTTGCAATCGCGCCGGCGCATATTCGATCGGGCAGCGGCCGACAAGCTGCTGGTTCTGGGTTTCCATTACCCCTTTCCCGGCCTTGGCCGGATGCTCAAGACCGACAGCGGTTACGCATGGGTTCCCGCGAATTGGCAGTTTTAAGCACGCGTGAAAGACGCTCCCGTTATTGATTCACCCGCGCTGGTCCCGCCTTGCCGACCCGCATGATATCTGCAACAGGGATGACTGACCTTCGGGAGACGCTTTTCCAAACCGCAGGTCGGAAGCTCGAGTCTTCGCGGGATCTCCAGCTCGTTCGGGTTCACAACGCGGGTCTCCGCGGGTCCAATCAGCCCATGACCGATATCATCACGATCACTCCGAGCCCGGCGATCGATCTCTCGACTTCGGTCGAGCGGATCGTGCCGGTGGCCAAGCTGCGCGGCAAGACCCAGCGCCGCGATCCCGGTGGCGGCGGCGTCAATGTCGCGCGGGTGATCCGGCGGCTCGGCGGTGATGCCCGTGCGATCTACCCGGTCGGCGGCGCGATCGGAAAGCTGCTGCGGCAATTGCTCGACCAGGAGGGCGTCGTCAGCCAGACCTGGGCGATCGCGGGCGAGACGCGGGAGAATTTCTTCGTCGATGAGATCGGTGCAGGCCGGCAATACCGCTTCATTCTTCCCGGTCCGCGGCTTGCCGAATCCGAGTGGCGGGAATGCCTGACGCTGGTTGCGGCGCTTGAACCCTTTCCCCGCTATCTGGTCGCGAGCGGGAGCCTGCCCGAGGGCGTGCCCGACGACTTCTACGCGCAGGTGGCGCGGATCGCCAAACAGCGCGGCGCGAAGTTCGTGCTGGATACGTCGGGACCGGCGCTGGCCGCGGCGGCGGCCGAAGGCGTCGATCTCATCAAGCCGAATCTGCGCGAGATGCGCGAGTTGACCGGAAGCGAGCCGTCGGACGCTTACGAATGGGAAGTGGCCGCAAGGGATCTGGTCGGAACGGGGAAGGCGACCGTCGTCGCGTTGACGATGGCCCACCTCGGCGCGGCGCTGGTGACGCGCGATGAGGTGCTGCGCGCGCAGCCGATCCTGATCACGCCGCGCAGCGCGGTCGGCGCCGGCGACAGCTTTCTGGCGGCGCTGATCTGGCGGCTTGCGTCGGATGCCTCGCGTGCCGATGCCTTCCGCCTGGCCGTCGCCGCCGGCGCCGCAGCCCTGCTGCATCCCGGAACGGAGCTGTGCCGGCCGGCCGACGTCGCGCGCCTGGCCGAGCAGGTGACGATCGAGAGGGGATGAGCCGCCGGCGGTTCGGTCGTGGCAACAGGTCGTCTCAAGCGCCCACCGCCGGTTAAAAGAGGTCTGTTGGCAAAGACTTAGCTACTTTGCATGGGGTTGTTTTCGATGTTTTGTGTTGGCGCCCTTCGGCGCCAACCCATCCCGCTTCAGGCGCCGGCCGTGAGCAGCGCCTTGAAATCCGCCCGGGCGCGTTGTGCTTCGCTTTTGGCCGTCTCCGACGCCTCGCCGAGGCCGAAATAGCCGTGAATCAGGCCGAGGCCGTCATGATAGCTGGTCGGCACCCCGGCGGCCTTTAGGGCGTCGGCGTAGGCCTTGCCCTCGTCGCGGAGCGGATCGAACCAGGCGGTCGTGACGACCGCGGGCGCAAGGCCGGCGAGGCTGTTGGCCCGCAGCGGCGACACGCGCCAGTCGGCGCCGTCTTTCGGGTCGACGAGGTAGTGGCCGCAAAACCATTCCATGGTGGCGCGGGTGAGGAAATAGCCTTCCGCGTTCTCGCTGCGCGAGGGGAAGCGCGCGTTCTCTTTTGTATCGGCGAAGTTTCCGGCGACGTCGGTGACGGGATAGACCAACAGCTGCGCCGCCAGCCTGATGCCGGCGTCGCGACAGGCGATCGCGGTGACGGCCGCGAGGTTGCCGCCGGCGCTGTCGCCGGCCACGCCGACGCGGCTTGCTTCGCCGCCGAATTCGGCGATGCGGTCGATCACGTCCTTGGTCGCCGCGACGGCATCCTCGAACGCGCCGGGAAACTTGACCTCGGGCGGGCGGCGATAGTCGACGGAGATGACGACCGCGCCGGTCTCGATCGCGAGCCAGCGCGCCTGCCGGTCGTGGGTGTCGAGATCGCCGGCGACCCAGCCGCCGCCGTGGAAGAACACGACCGTCGGCGACTTCCCGCTGCCGTTGCGGTAGAGCCGCGCGCCGAGGAATCCGGCCGCGCCCTTCACCTTGATGTCCTCCGCGCTCGTCACCGGCGGCGGCGGGACCGCCGCGCGCGAGGCCGCCAGCGCACTGAGCGCCTCGCGCGCACTCTGCGGCGTCATCGACGTCGGATCGCGCAGCGGCAGCAGCGGGATGATCTGGGCGATGACGGGGTCGAGCGGTGGAATCATGGGAAACGCGCCTCCGTTGCGGAATAATGCGTCAGCATAGGTAACGGGAGCGGATGCCGCAATCGCAGCGTTTGAACGAAAGAGGCGAGCTGATTTCGTTCAATTGGTAGTGAGTCCGGCAAGCAGACACACGGCCTGCGTCGATAGAATCGTGTGCCGTTTACTTCCCGTTAGCCGTAAGGGGGCGCGCGCGGAACGGGCCGACGGACTTGTTCGTTACTTCCTTATCAAGGGAGTGGTGCCATGGATCGGATTGCGAGTGTGAACCGGACCCTCGACGACATGCTGGTGCAGCTCGGCGGAATGGTGCTGAGATTGTCCAGCCCGCAGGTGACGCGGACGCCCGAAGAGCGGCGCGCGCTGGCGTGCTCTGTCCATCAATATTCAGTGTGCGCAGCCCGCTCCGACGATCCGCGCGTGCACCAGCTCAAGTCCGAGCTGGAAGCCACGATCAAGCCGCGTTTGCGGCTGGTGGTCAGCAGGTAAGGCGCGGCATGCCGGATAGCGGATCGCCTCAAAGCGTCTTGAGGTATTCGATCAGCGCCTTTCGATCGTCTGCCGACAGGGCCGGTCCGATCACGCCCGTGATTTCCTTGTCCTTGCTGAAATCCTTCCTGAATTCGTGCCCCCTGTTCGAATTGCCGCGAATCGAGGTGTCGAATACGAAGCCGTTGGCGATCGGGTCGGTCTTGTAGCCGAGCTTCACGGGGTCGTATTCGCGGCTGCCGAGATAGAATGTCCGCGGCCGATTATCGGGATCACCGAGAAGATCTTCGATGGTCGGCACCGAAGCGTTGTGCAGATAGGGCGGCGTCGCCCATATGCCGTTGAGCGGACGCACCTTGTAGGCAAGCTCGCCGCGGAGTTCGTTCGGCATGTAGCCGTCGAAGCGCTTGCGCTCCGCCGGAGTCGCGGGCGGCTTCCGCTGGTCGAAGATGGTGTTGACGGTCTTCTCGACCAGTTCGCCCAGCGCGAACGCGAAGCTGCTGCTCTTGATTCCGAGATTTTCGGGCACCGCGACGGTTCGGGCGATCATGTCCGCCGCCTGCGCGGGATCGGTCCCGATATGCGAGATCGGAATGTTCTCGACCACGAGGATCGGCTCGCCGGCCTCGTTCTTGCGCCACCATTTCTTGTTGTTGAAATCGTAAAACGCCTCGCTCGTCACCGGCGGGCGATGACATTCCTGGCAATGGGTCTTGTAGAGTTCGGCGCCCTTGTCGGCCAGCTTCTGGTCGACCGGCGGCAGAATGTCGGCCGGCCATTTCGGCGACCGCAGGCCCGGAAAGCCGGTCTTGGCATTCGGCAGCGTGTCGCCCTTGATCATCTGCTCCATCGCGAACAGCTTGTCGACGTCGACGCTGGATTTATAGAGGCCCTTCGACGGATCGGTCAGATTGAGTTCGGCCGACACGCCGAGCGATTCGCCGGCGTTGCGCACCATCGGCTGCATGATCGAGCCATTGTACTGCACCCAGTCGAACCATGGCGTGTTCCAGATCCGCGGGTAATGCACCGGCGCGGAGGAGCCGGCGTAGTTTTCCGGCTTCTTCAGGTCGATCGAAAACACCTGGTTGCCGATCCGGTTGAGCGCGTCGAGCCGTCCGTAACCCTCCAGAATGCTCTGGGAGGCGACCCGTTCTTCCAGGTTCTTCACCTGCTTGTACTGGGCCAGGACCTGATCGAGCTGGTTCTTCAGCGTCGCGCGGTCGTCGATGCTCGAGTCTGGTCCGAGGATGCGGTCGGCGAAACGGTCGAACCGGCCGGGTACGAGGCGCGTCATCAGCAGCGAGATGCCCATGCCCTGCTTCATCACGAAGAGATTGGTGAGCGCCGGTCCGCCGTCGATGACGACCGCGGTGTCGTTATAGGTGAAGCTGCCGGTGTGGCAGGCCGCGCAGGTCAGGCCGACGCTGATCATCTCCTTCTTGGTCCGCGGGTTGCGCCAGACCGCGCCGGTCGGGTCGAGCATCGGCGTGCCCTTCGCGATCCCGATAGGAAGCGCCTCCTTGCCGGGAATGACGGTGTCCGGGATGAAGCCATAGCGGTCGAGATAGGCGGTGTCGCTGAACAGGCCGACCTTGGCGAACGGCATCCACGAAATCGTCGGCTGCTCCAGCGCCATGAACCACTCAAACGGGAAGCCGAAAGTGCGCGTTCCCTGGTCGGCGTGATAGAACCAGCTCAGCTTCTCCTTTGATATGCCCTGGTCGAGCCAGACCGTCTTCTTCGGTGCGGGGCGCTCCACGATCTTCACATGCAGATCTTGCCAGAGCTTGGCGGCATCGTCCTTCACGACGCCGTAGACGACGGCGACGATCGCCAGTGCGATCACGATCTTTGCAATCCTTTTGCCACGCATGGCCCCGCCCCCTTTCAAAACCGCGCGTCGGTTACGTCGAAACATCCGTCTATCAAAAAACGCCGAAAGGCGAATCACCCTTGGCGTGCGATTCAATATGATACTACCGTATAGTGGCGCCAGAGACCTGTCCATGAATCCGGCTGCGCTGCCCCGCGCATGATGTCACGCCGACCGCGGCCGAGGCAGGCCCTAGAATCGCATCGATTCAGTTCAGGGCGTCGCCTCGGTCATTCCCCGAATCACTTATGAGCAATCCCTGCCAGTTTCGCGGCGCCGTCATGTATGAAAAGGTCGCTTGACTTTGACGTCGCGTCAAACCCGCACAATGCGCTCCTCGAAACAGAGGAGCCGCTTATGGCCGCCCGCCACAGCTTTATCCATCTCTCCCTCGGCACTCTGGCCGCCGCGTCGGCAGCCGTTGCCTTGCCGCGATCCGCCCGAAGCGAAACCTTTCAGATTTGGAGCCGTACGATCAAGACCTTGGTGACCCCGCGACCACGCCTTCCCCGCAAGCTGAAACGAAGTCCGCTCATGGATGGAGAGTTCTGATGTTCCGAATCGGCGAATTCGCCCAGATCGCGCAGGTATCGAGCCGGCAGTTGCGGTTCTACGACCAGATCGGATTGCTGCAGCCCGCCCATATCGATATCCAGACCGGCTATCGCTACTACAGCATCCGGCAATTGCCGCGACTGAACGGCATTCTCGCACTGAAGGAGCTCGGCCTCTCTCTGGAGCAGATCGGGCCGCTGTTGAAGGACGCGATCTCGCCAATCGAACTACGGGCCATGCTGACGCTGAAGCGGGCAGAAGTGGAGCGGTCGCTGCGCGCGGAGGAGACGCGCTTGCGCCATATCGAATCCCGCATCGCGCAAATCGACCGGCACGGCGGCACGGAAGGATTTGACGTCATCCTCAAATCGGTCGAGGCAACGCCGTTCCTGTCGCTGCAATGTTCGTGCGCCGACATGGACGAAGTGGTCCGGATGGTCCGCCTCGTCGCCGAAGACGGTGCGCGGCAGATCAGGCCGGCGCTGCGCGACAAGCTGGTCGTGGTCGCGCGCAACGATCACGACGACGACAAGCTCGATCTCGAGATCGGCTTCTCGTTGACGCGGCCGTCCAATGGCGGCGTCCGCCTGACCGGCGATTATCTGCTGCGCGCCGGCGAACTGCCGGCGGTGGAGGCCATGGCGACTCTCGTCCGGCCGGGCACCAATATGGAAAGCCACAGCTCATTCGGCGCGGTCGGCAGCTGGATCGAAGCCAACAACTACCAGATCGCCGGGCCGTGCCGTGAAGTATTCCTGGAGTCCATTACCGGGCCTCCCGGCTTCGAAGGCGCACTGGTTGAGATCCAGTTTCCCGTGAAGCTGGCCGCCTAGCTTCCTTTCACTCTCTCAAACCACCGACTCCGGCACGCGTGCGCGTTCCGGCCACCCGAACCGCTGTGCCGGCTTCCGGCCGGCGGCCAATCCCAACAGGAGTAGACATGCTTACGATTCACGGCGTTCCGCTTTCCGTTCACACCAGAAAGGCGATCGTCACCGCGATCCTGAAGAAGATCGACTACACGTTCGAGGTGGTGATTCCGGTGATGCCCGGCAACCCGCCTGCCAATTGGGGCACGCTCAGCCCAACCGGACTAATCCCGGTCATGCAGGACGGAGATTTTACGCTCGCCGATTCGACCGCCATCTGCCTCTACCTCGAGAGGAAGCAGCCCGCGCCGCCGATCTTGCCGGCGGACATCAGGGACTATGCGCGCGTGCTGTGGTTCGACGCCTATGCCGGCGGCACGATCTTCCGGCATGTGGTGCATCCGCTGTTCGCCCAGACGATCGTCGGCCCCCATATCCGCAACGTCCCGACCGACAAGGCTGTGGTGGATGATGTGCTGACGAATGTGCAGCCGAAAATCCTTGGCTATCTCGAACGCCAGATCGGAGGAAGATTCCTTGTCGGCAACGCCATGACACTGGCGGACATCGCGATCGCGTCGAACTTCATCGTCTATCAATATGTGGGCTTTGAAATCGACGCCGCCCGGTATCCGAATCTCGCAAACTATCTGCGCGGGATCGTTGCGACCGCGCCGTTCCAGCAGGCGCTGGCGGACGAGAGGCCGTTTGTCGATCAAATGGGACTGAAGCGCGATTTCCTCTCGGCGGCCTGACGTCCGTTCCGCGGGAACATTTCGGCCGTGGCGTTCTCGGCCACGGCCGGGATTGTTTTGGTCGTGTTCGCTTTCGCTCGGTTGTTTCCTCTATACTGTCCCGGTCATCCCAGTGTTGCCGATCGGATCATATGACAATCGTTGACGCGCAATCGCTCCGAATCGAGGTTGGCCCGGGCGAGGCGGTTTCAGCCTTGCTGGTCGCGCCGCCGCAGGCTCGGGCGTGTTATGTCTTCGCGCACGGGGCCGGCGCGGGCATGACCCATGCGTCGATGGAAGCTGTCGCAGACGGTCTGGGCGCGCGCGGCATCGCGTCGTTGCGCTATCAGTTTCCCTACATGGAGAGGGGGAGCAAGCGACCCGATGCGCCCGCGGTCGCGCACGCCGCGGTGCGGGCGGCGGTGGCGGAAGCCGGGCGGCGCTGCGATGCTTTGCCGCTGATCGCGGGCGGCCGGTCGTTCGGCGGGCGGATGACGTCGCAGGCGCAGGCGCTCTCACCCTTGCCCGGCGTGCGGGGGCTGGCGTTCTTCGGCTTTCCGTTGCATCCGGCTGGAAAACCCTCCCGCGACCGGGCGACGCATCTCGCCGATGTCAAAATCCCGATGCTGTTCCTGCAGGGCACGCGCGATGCGCTGGCGGAGCTGAGCCTGCTCGAACCCGTCGTCAAAAGTCTGGGATCGCGGGCGACGTTGTGTTTGCTCAAGGGCGCCGATCATTCCTTCCACGTGCTGAAGAGTTCGGGGCGGAACGATCAGGAGGTATTGGATGAGGCGCTGGATGCGTTCGCGGCGTGGGTTAAGGCCATTGTGTAGAAGTCGTCCCTGCGAACGCGGGGACCCATAACCACAGGCTTCGGTTGTTGAAACGAAGCCTTCGAACAGCAACCCTCAAAACACACGTCACGGCGTATGGGTCTCTGCGTTCGCAGGGACGACGGATGACGGAGTTGCACTGCGCGCCATACCCATTACCATGCACCCATGACAAAAATCCTGATCGTCAATCCGAACACCACCGCCTCGATGACCGAAACCATCGGCGCCGCGGCGCGCGTCGTTGCAGGCCCTGGCACTGAAATCTCCGCCGTGACGTCGGCAATGGGACCGGTTTCGATCGAGGGGTATTACGACGAGGCGTTCGCCGTGCCCGGCCTGATCCAGGCGCTGATGAATGCGCCGGACGCCGACGCCGCGATTGTCGCGTGTTTTGACGACACCGGCCTCGATGCGGCCCGGACCGCGGCCCGCTTCCCGGTGGTCGGAATTTGCGAGGCGGCGCTGGTGACGGCAGGTCAGATCGCAAAGCGCATCGCCGTCGTGACCACACTGCCGCGCTCGATCGTGCCGCTGCAGGAACTGGTCCGCCGCTACGGCTTTGCGGAACGGGCCGAGGTCACCGCCTGCGACGTCGCGGTGCTGGATCTCGAAAAGCCCGGCTCCGGCGCGGAGGCGAAACTGGAAGCCGAGATATCCCGCGCGCTCGACAGGGGCGCCGAGGCGATCGTGCTCGGTTGCGCCGGCATGGCCGATCTTGCGCAAAAACTGTCGCACAAATTCGATGTGCCCGTCGTCGACGGCGTTGCCGCCGCCGTGAAACAGGCCGAAGCGTTGGCCGGCTTGAAGTTGACGACTTCCCGGCGCGGTTCTTACGCGTCGCCGGGCGTGAAGGCTTATACCGGAATACTGCAGCCGTTTGCGCCAAAGACCTCAGGCTGACTGCGGCGCGCCATAGATCTTGTCGCGCAGCCGGCGCATGCCGCCCAGCCAACGGTCGCGGCTGGAGGCCTTGCGCAGCATGTATTCGGCGACCTGCGGATGCGACAGGATGAGGAAGCGCTCTTCCGCCATCGCCTCGATCACCATGCGCGCCACTTCCGGCGACTGCAGCACGCCGTCGACTCGCGCGGCGCTGGGGCCGGGCATGGTCATGCCGGTCTGCACCGACTGCGGGCACAGCACCGATACGCGGATGCCGCGGTCGCCATATTGAATGGCGAGATGCTCGGCAAGCGCGACCGCGGCGTTCTTCGTCACGCCATAGGGCATCGAATTCAACGACGCCAGCAGACCCGCGGCGGAAGCCGTGTTGAGCAGATAGCCGGAGCCGCGCGCGAGCATGCCGGGCACCAGCGCCCGCGCCGCGAACACATGGCTCATGACATGGACGCGCCAGCTCACGTCCCAATCGGCGTCGGAGGCGGTTTCCTGCCCTTTGCGCGAAAGGCCGGCGTTGGAGAAGAACACGTCGACCGGGCCGTATTTATCTTCGGCCGCGGCGATCAGCGCCTTGATGTCCTCTTCCAGCCCGACATCGGCCGTGATGGCCAATCCGTCGATGTCGCCGGCGACCTTCGCCAGTCTGTCGCGCGAAGTCTTGAGGTCGGCGACGACGACGCCGCGCGCGCCGGCTTCCGCATAGGCGCGCGCCACCGCTTCGCCGATGCCGCTCGCCGCGCCCGTGACGACGCAGACCTTGCCCTTGACGTGCATTCTGGTTCCCCGCTTGTTTCTTGTTCTTGGATGCCGTTGAGAGTGAACCGACGTGCGCGGCGCGGTCAATGCCGGTTTGCGCTGGAGATCGATTTTTTACCAGCATCACGCGCGGGTATCGGCGGGCATGTCATGACGCGGCGCGATCAGGATCGGGAGAATGACGGGAGGCTCGAAGTGAGGAATGAAACGACTGTAACGGCGGCGCCTGCCAAGGCGCGCGCGGACGCACGAGGCGGCATGAGAACGAGACCGACAGCAGGCTGTTCGATCTGCTGGGGCTGCAGGCGATCTGAGCGAGCCTCAGCCCTTGTAGAGCCCCTTGCTGCGCGCCTGTCGGGTGGCGAGGGCCGCCATCATGTCGAGCGTCGGCGTCGACAGGCCGGCGGCGCGCGCGAAGGCGGCGGGGGCACGGACCAGCACGTCGATCTCCATGGCGCGGCCGAGTTCGTAATCCTGCAGGATCGACGGCTTGTGGTCCGGTGCGGGTCCGGTGCGCGTGACGCGTTTGACCTCGGGAAAGCAGCTTTGCGCAATGCTGTTGGCCTCGTCGAGCAGGCGGGGCACGATGCCGGCCAGATCAGGATCATCACGCACGGCGCGCGCGGTCAGTCCGGTCAACACGCACAGCACTGACATCGACATGTTGGTCAGGAGTTTTGACCAGATCGACTCGCGGATCTGCGCGACATCGGGGGACTCGATCGCAGCTTCGCAGAGCGCGGCGCGCAGCCGTGCGACGCGCTCGCTGGGGCGGTCGTCGCATTCACCGATCAGCAGCCGGTTGCGCTCGGGCGACAGGTTGGCGACCACACCGGGTGCTATCACTTCGTTGGACGAAAACACCACCCCGCCGACGATGAGCTGCCTCGGAATCGCGGCACGCAAGCGTCCGCCGGGATCGAGGAAGGCGAGATCCGGCACCGGCGGGTGTTTTGGCGAGAGTCCGATATCGTACCACCAGGGAACGCCGTTCTGCGCGAACACCACGGCGGTGTCCTCAGCCAACAGCGGTTGCAGCCCTTCCGCGAAGCTGGGAAGGCCCGTGGCCTTCAGTGTGCAGATGACGGCGTCCTGCGGGCCGAGGTCGTCCGGATCACTCGATGCGTTCATCCTTGCCTCGAACGCGTCATTTCCGACCCGCAGCGTCAGCCCCCCGGCTTTCACGGCCTCCAGATGCGCGCCTCGCATTACGCAGGAAACGTCATGTCCCGCCCGTGCGAGCCGCACCGCAAAATGGCTGCCGACGGCGCCCGCACCGAAAACGCAAATCCGCATGAGGTGGTTGTCCTGAGAGGGATGATGAGTGGTCAGTTTCCACAAGCTTGCGCCGTTGCGCAACTGGTGAAGTCGTTTGCATCGCTGGCATGGCGAAAAACGATAGATCAAACTCCGTGAGCCCGGCATAGTGCCCGATGTAACAGGCAACAAGGGGCCGCCGAATGAATGCCGATCCGGTTTTGTGGAATCTCGACGCGCGCGGCGTCGCCACGGTGACGCTGAATCGTCCCGAGGTGAATAATGCCTATGACGCCGGACTCATCAACGGCGTGCTCGCGGCGATGGATGATTTGGGCAGCAAGCCCAACCTCCGCGTTGTGGTGCTCAAGGGTAACGGCAAGCATTTCCAGGCCGGCGCCGACTTGAAATGGATCAACGGCGTGCGGCCGAAATCGGTCGAGGAAAACGAACAGGTGTCGCGCGCGACATTCGAAGCCGTGCAGCGGTTGAACACGCTGCCGATCCCGACGGTGGCGCTGGTGCAGGGCGGCTGTTTCGGCGGCGGCACCGGGGTGATCTCGGCCTGCGACGTCGTGGTCGCCGCCGACAACGCGCTGTTCTCGATCACTGAAGTGCGCTGGGGTCTGACGGCGGCCATCATCATCCCGCAACTCTGCGATGCCATCGGCGTCCGCCAGGTCCGCCGCTTTGCGCTGACCGGCGAGCGGTTTGGCGCCGACGAGGCGCGGCGGATCGGGTTGGTGCACGAGGTGGTGCCGCTGGCCGAACTGGAGGCCGCGGGCGCCAAGGTGGTGGAGCAACTGCTCGCCAACGGTCCGCAGGCGATGGCCGAAACCAAGGCGCTGGCGCTGGAAAGTTCGTTCGGTGGCATGGGTGTGGATGACGAGGCCTATGCGCGGCTGGTAAGGATGCATTCGGCAAGGCGCCAGACCAGCGAGGCATCGGAGGGACTGGCGTCGTTTGCGGGGAAGCGGGCGGCGAATTGGGGCAACGCATAGCCCTTGAGTCCTGCTGCACGCGTTAATGTATTCCGAAGGAGTGTTGGATTTGCCATCGAAGAATATCGCCATCGCCGGGCTGGGAGAGATCGGCAAGACCGTGGCGCGAAAGCTGGTGCAGGGGCTGCCCGGGCTTACGCTCGCGGCCATCGCGACCAGGGATCGGGCGAAGGCGCAAGCCTGGCTCGACCGCGAAGGCATTTCGTGTCCCCTGGTCTCGCTCAATGAAGTGCCTGATCACGCCGACCTCATCGTCGAATGCGCACCGGCCGCGATCCTCGACCAGATCTGCCGGCCGATGCTGACCGCCGGCAAGCAGGTCATGGTGCTGAGCTCCAGCGCGCTGCTGCCCCGTCCCCAACTGATCGATCTGGCCCGCGCGCATGGCGGCCAGATCATCGTGCCGACCGGCGCCCTGATCGGCTTCGATGCGGTCTCGGCCGCCGCCGAAGGCACCATCCATTCGGTGCAGATGGTTACGCGCAAGCCGCCCGGTGGTCTCGCCGGTGCGCCGTATCTCGTCGAAAACGGCATCTCGATGGAGGGGGTGACAACGGCCTTGCGTGTCTTCAAGGGCTCGGCGCGCGACGCGGCGGCGGCGTTTCCGGCCAATGTCAATGTGGTGGCGGCGCTGTCGCTTGCTGGCATAGGTCCCGATCGCACCACGATCGAGATCTGGGCCGATCCCGCCGTGACGCGGAACTGTCACCAGATCAAGGTCGATTCCGATTCGGCTTCGTTCACGATGGCCATCGAGAATATTCCGTCGGAGAACCCGAAGACCGGCCGCATCACCGCGCTCTCGGTCATTGCCGCATTGCGCAAGCTGACGTCGCCGCTGCAGGTCGGAACCTGAGCCTTTCGCTGCAATAGCCAAAGCTGCCCGTCCGGGGCATGATCGGCCGCACGCCATCCGGGAATGTCACCTTGCCCCCCAAAACCGTCACCGAGCCCGCACGCCAGATACCGCTCTATGGCGAGTACGAAGTTGCCGTGCTCGGCGGCGGCCCCGCCGGCATTGCCGCTGCGGTGGCCGCGGCGCGGGCCGGCCGCCGCACACTCTTGATCGAACGTTACGGCTTCCTCGGCGGTATGGGAACGGCCGCGGGCGTAACGAACTTTTGCGGGCTGCATGCCAACGTCCATGGCGAAATGCATCGGGTGGTGCAGGGCATCGCCTCCGATCTGCTGGCGCGGATCGACCGGCTCGATGGCTTGAACGCGCCGCATCTGATCCTCGGCAAGATCTTTGCGCAGGCCTACGACACCGCGGCCTACAAGATCGCGGCAGACGATCTGCTTGCGGCTCACAAGGTCGATATCCTCTTTCACGCGCTCGGCGCCGGTGTGGTGATGGAGGACGCGCGGCACATCGACGCGCTGATGGTCGAGACCAAGGCCGGCCGCCAGGCGGTGCGCGCTGGCATCTTCATCGACTGTTCGGGGGACGGCGACCTCGCGGCCTGGGCGGGCGCGCCATTCGAGGTCGGCGACAATGCCGGCGGCATGATGTATCCGTCGATGATGTTCCGCCTCAACGGCATCGATCCCGCAAAAGCGGGCGACGCCTGGCGCACGATTCCCGAACTGATGGCCAAGGCCGAGGCTGCGGGGACGCATCGCTTTCCGCGCAAGACCGCGATCGTGCGGCCGCAGCGCTCAGCGATCGAATGGCGGGTGAATTTCACCCAGCTGGCGCGCGAGGACGGCCTGGCGATCAGCGGGATCGATCCGGACCAGATGACGCGCGGCGAGATCGATGGACGGCGGCAGGCGGTGCAGGCGTTCGAATTCCTGCGCACGGTGCCGGGGTTTGAAAAATCCTACATCGTCGACCTGCCACCCCAACTCGGTATCCGCGAGACGCGGCGCGTCCTCGGCGGTTACATGCTGTCGGGCGAGGACGTGCTCGGCTGCGCCTCGTTCGAGGATTCCATCGGCGTCAATGGCTGGCCGATGGAGCAGCATGTCGCTGGCGACGTGACCTTCACGTTCCCGCCGATCCCGGAATCGCGCGGCTTCAACGAATTGCCGTATCGCATGCTGGTGCCCGAGGGCATCGACAATCTCTTGATGGCCGGGCGCTGCGCCTCGATGACCCATGAGGGCCAGTCGGCGGCGCGGGTCTCCGGCGCCTGTTTTGCGATGGGGGAGGCGGCCGGCGCAGCGGCAGCGCTGGCGCTGTCGGGCAACACGATTCCGCGCGACATCGCGGTCGAAACGTTGCAACAAGGCCTGAAACAACAGGGCGCGTTCATCGGGCGGGATCAGAAGGTGCCCGAGGGAGTATAATGGCGTATGGAGACGCGAAGGGAAAAAAAGTGGTCGTTCGTCCCGGCGTTCGCCGGGACGACCTACGTGGAGGGGATATGACAGAACAAAAGAGACGGAGGGAATGGAATGAAGATGTTTGCACGGCTTGCGCTGGTGAGCCTGCTGGCGATCGCGGCTTGCGGGATCGCACGGGCCGAGGACAAGGCCAGGATCGGCGTGCTGCGGCTGTCGTCATCCGCGCCGGTGTTCATCGCGCAGGACAAGGGCTATTTCCGTGAGGCCGGGCTCGACGTCGAGCTGAAGTTCTTCGACGCGGCGCAGCCGATCGCGGTGGCGACCACGTCGGGTGACGTCGATTTCGGCATCACCGCGTTCACTGCCGGGCTCTACAATCTTGCCGGCAAGGGCACGCTGAAGGTGATCGGCGGCATGAGCCGCGAGAAGGCGGGCTATCCGCTGATCGGCTATTTTGCCAGCAACAACGCCTATGCGGCCGGGCTGAAGACGCCGAAGGACCTCGCGGGCAAGCGCATCGCGGTCACGCAAGTCGGCTCGAGCTTTCATTATTCGCTCGGCCTGCTCGCCGACAAATACGGCTTCAAGCTCGCCGACGTGAAAGTGCTGCCGCTGCAGTCGCTGTCGAACGCGGCGGCGGCGCTGAAGGGCGAGACCGTCGACGCCGCCCTGCTGCCGATCTCGACGGCGCGGGCGCTGGTCGATTCCGGCGGTGCCAAATTGCTCGGCTGGGTCGGCGACGAGACGCCCTGGCAGCTCGGCGCGGTGTTCGCTTCGCCGAAGACGCTGGCGAACAAGCCGCTGGTGACGAAGTTGTTGACCGCGCTCGCGCGCGCCGACCGCGAATATCACGACGTGCTTCTCGCCTCCGTGAAGGACGGCAAGGCCGACATCAACGACAAGACGAAGCCGCTGCTGGAGATCATCGCGAAATATACAAACCTGCCGGTGGAGCAGGTGGTCGGCAACTGCGCCTATATCGATCCCGAAGGGAAACTCGACGTGAAGAACGTCGGCAACCAGATCGAATGGCTGCAGGAGCAGGGCTTTGTCGACAAGGGATTTACGGCAGACGCGATCATCGCGAAGGAATATGTGAAGGCGGATTGATGGCGTGCGACCCTCATCCTTCGAGACGCCGCTTCGCGGTTCCTCAGGATGAGGAGAGAAAGTTGGCGACGGGTGATATCTATCCCCTCATGGTGAGGAGCGCGGCTGGCCGCGCGTCTCGAACCATGTGGCCGGCATGATGCTGCGGCTTTGGAGCACGGACAACTCATGGACCTGATCGCCGACCGGATCAGCCACCGCTTCGGCGCCCTCGACGTGCTCGAGGGCGTGTCATTCACGGTTGCCTCTGGCGAGGTGGTTGCGATCGTCGGTCCCTCCGGTTGCGGCAAGAGCACGCTGCTGTCGATCCTCGGCGGGCTGTTGCAGCCGGGTGGCGGCGCCGCCGAGCTGCGCGGCGCGCCGCCCGCCGGTAGCCTCAATCCGCTGACCTTCGTGTTCCAGGATTTTGCGCTGCTGCCGTGGTGCACGGTGGAAGCCAATGTTGCGTTTCCGCTCGAGCATACCGCGCTCGACGCCGCCGCGCGCCGCGCCGTCGTCGACGATGCGCTGCGCCGCACGGGGTTGTCGGATTTTCGCGCCGCCTATCCAAAGCAATTGTCCGGCGGCATGCGCCAGCGCGTCGGCATTGCCCGGGCGCTCGCGGTGCGGCCGGCGATCCTCCTGATGGACGAGCCGCTGTCGGCGCTGGATTCTCAGACCCGCGAATTGCTGATGGAGGATTTCATCCGTCTTCTGGCCGACGGCGCGATGGGTGCGGTCTATGTCACGCATAACCTGGAAGAGGCGGTACGGCTGGCCGACCGCATCGTGGTGCTGTCGCGCCGCCCCGGCCGGGTCCGAAAAATCGTCGACATCCCGATGACGCGCGCCGAACGCGGCGCGATCGATGCGCGCGGCAAATTGCTCGCGCTGCAGAACGATCTGTGGTCGCTGATCCGCGAAGAGGCGATCGACGCCGAGCGCGAGGTGCAGCATGCTTGACCGCGCGCCGCAGGACGATGCCGCGGCCGAGGTGCGGCCGGTCGCCTTTCGCGGCGCGGGCTTTATGCCGGGCGGCGGGCGCGCGTCGGGCTGGATCGCGCTGGCGCTGGTCATCGCGCTGTGGCAGCTCGCCGGCAGCGCCGGCTGGGTCAACGCGCTGTTCCTGCCGGCGCCTTCGGCGATCGTCGCCGCGATCTACAAGCTGGCGATCTCAGGCGCGCTCTGGCAACACGTATCGGCGTCGGTGATCCGGATAGGAACCGGCTGGGTACTCGGCACGGTGGCCGGCGTCATTGTCGGCTTTGCGATTGGGCTGTCGACGCTGGCGCGCGGCGTCGGCATCACCTTCATCTCCGCGCTGTTTCCGATTCCGAAGATCGCGCTGCTGCCGCTGTTGATCCTCTGGCTCGGAATCGGCGAGGAGCCGAAGATCGCGACCATCGCGCTCGGCGTCTTCTTCTCCACCGCGATCTCGGTCTATAGCGGCGTCGATGCCGTGCCGCGCAACCTGATCCGCATGGCGCAGAGTTTCAACGTGCCGTTTCACGCCATCGTCCGCCGCGTGATCTGGCCGGGCGCGTTGCCGTCGATCCTCGCCGGCTTTCGCATCACCGCGTCGGTGGCGCTGCTGCTGGTCGTCAGCGCCGAAATGATCGGCGCCCAGTTCGGCATCGGCGCCTTCGTGCTGCAGGCCGGCAATCTGATGCAGACCGATCAGCTGTTGGCCGGCGTCGTGATCCTGTCGCTGTTCGGGTTGGCTGTCGGGAAGGCGATCAACGTGCTGGAAGCAAGGTTGCTGCATTGGCGGTGATGCGGACACCGGGGCCGTAGGGTGGGCAAAGGAGCGTGAGCGACGTGCCCACCATCCATCAGCGAGCACGCGGCGAAACGGTGGGCACGCTTCGCTCTGCCCACGCTACGGGATTGTTTTTCGCCTCACGCGTTGCCGCGGTCCTCGCGGAATAAATCCAGATTCTGCTGTACCGGGCGGTCGGAGAACGAGAACAGCACCGCATCGGTGTCGGCCTCGTGCGTGACCCAGTGCCAGCTCGGCACCACGAACAGATCGCGCGGGCCCCATTCGAACACTTCGTCGCCGATGCGGGTGCGGCCCTTGCCTTCGATCGCGGCGAACACGGTGGCGTCGGTCGAGCGATAGCGCGCGGTCTTGAACCCCTTCGGCAATAGCTGGATGAAGGTGCCGATGGTCGGCATCGCGAAATCGCCGGTTTCGGGGTTGGAGAATTTCAGCTTGAGCCCGTGACAGGCGTCCCATTCCTCGCGCGTCCGCGCCTGTTCCAGCGCCTCGCGCGTATAGCTGTAGGGATAGTTGAAGATCGGCGAGGTTTTGGACTTTCGCTTCTCGTCGACCGGCAGCAGGTTGCGGCCGTAGCGCGCAAAGCTGTCGCCGGCAGGTTTTGAGATCTTCTGCTGGTCCTCGTTGGAGCCCTCCGCAAAGGACGCATCGAAGAACTGCACCATTGGAATATCGAGCCCGTCGAGCCAGAACACCGGCTCATTCGTTTCGTTGGAATGGTCGTGCCAGGTCATCGACGGCGTGATGACGAAATCGCCGGGCTCCATCAGCGTGCGTTCCCCGTCGACCGCGGTGGCCGCGCCTCTGCCTTCGAGCACGAAGCGCAGCGCCGACTGGCTGTGGCGGTGCGCCGGCGCGATATCGCCGGGAACCACCATCTGCACGCCGGCGAACAGCGACGTCGTGATCTTGGACTGGCCGCGCAGGCCGGGATTTTCCAGCACCAGCACGCGCCGCTCGGCTTCCTTGGCAGTGATCAACTTGCCGGCCTCGGTCATGTAGTCGCGGATCGAGTCGAACTTCCAGAGATGCGGCCGGCAGGCGCTGCGCGGTTCAGGCGTGATGAGATCGTTCATCACGTTCCACAGCGCGGAGAGGTTTTCGCCGTCGATCTTCTTGTAGAACGCCTCACGCTCCGGCGTCTTCTGTACGGCTTCCATCGTCCGCCTCCCGTGATCTTTGTCCTCTAAATTGACAGTATACTTACAATATAGCTATCGTCAATCGTGGCCCCTATCGGGTAGAACGATAGCATTCCAGGGAGGTTCCGATGAAGCTGCACGGCTATTTCCGCAGCGCGGCAGCGTACCGCGTCAGGATCGCGCTGAACCTCAAGGGATTGCCTGCGGATCATCTGCCGCACCATCTTCGCAAGGGCGAACAATGCGCGCCCGCCTTTCTCGCGCTCAACCCGCAAGGGCTGGTTCCGGCGTTGGAGGGCGACAAAGGCGAAGTGCTGACGCAGTCGCTGGCGATCATCGAATGGCTGGACGAGACCTATCCCGATCCACCGTTGCTGCCAAAGGCCCCGCTGCGCCGCGCCAAGGTACGCGCCTTCGCCATGGCGCTCGCCTGCGACACGCATCCGGTGCAGAATCTCAAGGTTCTGAACCGGCTGCGCCAACTCGGCCTGGCCGAGGAGAGAGTGACGGAGTGGGCGGCCTGGACCAACCGCGAGGGACTGTCCGCCTGCGAGGCGTTGATCGCACACGAGTCCGGTCCGTTCTGCTTCGGCGACGTGCCGTCGCTGGCTGACCTCTGTCTTGTGCCTCAATTGGGCAATGCGCGACGCTTCGGCGTGGATGTTTCCGTCTTTCCGCGCCTGCTGAAGGCCGAGACTGCGGCGCTGGGAATGAAGGCGTTCGCCGACGCCGCACCCGACAGGCAGGCCGATGCCGAGTAAGCCCGCACCCGTCACGATGGATGCGGTCTACACCGCGCCGGGCTATCTGTTCCGCCGGATGCAGCAGATCGCGGTCTCGATCTTCGTTGAGGAATGCAAGGCATTCGACCTGACGCCGGTGCAATACGCGGCGCTGGTGACGATCCACACCCATCCCGGCATCGACGCCACGCGGCTGTCGGCGGTGATCGCCTTCGACCGCTCGACGCTCGGCAACGTGATCGAGCGGCTGGAGAGCAAGGCGCTGATCGAGCGAAAGCCGTCGCCCGACGACAAGCGCGTCAAGCTCTTGCATCTGACCAAGTCGGGCGCAGCCGTGTTGAGCGACATCATGCCGCTGGTGGAGCGCGCGCAGGTGCGGATGCTGCAACCGCTGAAGCCCGCCGACCGCAAAACGCTGATGAGGCTCTTGACGCAGCTTGTCGATCTCAACAACGAGGCCTCGCGCGTGCCGCTCCGCGCCGAGGATGCGCTGGAGCATCTGGGGAAGGCGGGGTGAGTGGAGTTGGGCGAGACGCTCGACGCCAAACCCTCCGCCGTGTCCCGGGCTTGACCCGGGATCTATAACCACCGTCGGAAATTGACTTGCTCGCTGGTCAGTATCCATCTTTTCCAGCAACGGCGGCCACGGCGTATGGGTCCCGGGTCAAGCCCGGGACGACATCGAGTTTGGGGCGGCTACATCTGCATCAAGGCCTGCCGGTCGATCTTGCCGGTGCCGGTCTTCGGTAGCTCCGCGATGAAGCGGATTTCGCGCGGATATTTGTAAGGCAGCAGCTTTGCCTTGACGTAGTCCTGCAGCGTCTTCGTGGCGTCGCCCTCGTCGAACTCACGCTGGTTCATCACCACCACCGCCTTCAGCGTCATGCGCCGATCCGGCAACTCGGCGGCGAACACCGCGCATTCCCTGACGTCGGGATGTTCGGCGAGACACAGTTCGACTTCCAGCGGGTAGACCCACTGGCCGGAGATCTTGATCAGGTCGTCGGCGCGGCCGCGGAAGAAGTGGAAGCCGTCGGCGTCACGAAGAAAACGGTCGCCGGTGTAGATCCAGCCGCCATCGCGAATCGTCTCTGTCGACTTGTCGGGCCGGTTCCAGTACAGCGGCGTATTGGAATCGCCGCGCACCCACAAGATGCCTTCCTCGTCGTCGCCGACGTCGCGGCCATCGCTGTTCCTGAGCAGGATTTCATAGCCCGGCACGCGCAGGCCCGCCGCACCCAGTTTTTTCCTCTCGGGGCGGTTGGAGAGATAGATGTGCAGCACCTCGGTGGAGCCGAGCCCCTCGATGATCTCCAGCCCCGTCAGCGCCTTCCAGCCGTTGAATACTTCTGCCGATAGCACCTCGGCGGCCGACAGCGCCATCCGCAACGACGAGAAGTCCGTGCCGGCTGCGCCCTCGGCCTTGGTCAGCGAAGTGTAGAGCGTCGGCAAACCGTAGAATACCGACGGCCGGTATGTCTCGATCGCCTTGAAGATCGTTGCCGGCTTCGGCTGGCCCGGCAGCAAGAGCGTCGCCGCGCCGACCGCGAACGGGAAGGTGATCGCGTTGCCGAAGCCGTAGGCAAAGAAGATCTTCGGCACCGAGAAGCAGATATCATCGGGCGTCAGCTTGAGCACACTGCGCGCAAAGGACTGCTCGGTGTAGGCCATGTCGTGCTGCAGATGCACGATGCCCTTGGGGCGGCCGGTCGAGCCGGATGAATACATCCAGAATGCCATGTCGTCGCGCCGGGTGTCGGCTTCCGGCAGATCGGTGGGCAAGCCCTGCAGCCATTGCTGTGCCACAAACGTCTTCAGCACGGCGTGATCGCCCGCCGCGCCGTTGACCACGATCAGGGTGTGCAGCGGCGTGTCCCTGCAGGCCTCCGCGTTGAACCGCGAGGCAAATTCGGCCTCCGCGACCGCTACCGCCGCGCCGGCGTCGGAGAGATAGAATTGCAGCAGGTCCGGCGGCGTCAGCGTGTTGATCAATAGCGGCACAAAGCCTGACCGAACCGCGCCGAAGAACGCCGCAGGATAGGCCGGCGTATCGTCTAGAAACATCAGGATGCGGTCGCCGCGCGTCAGGCCGAGCGACTGGAAGCCGTGGCCCCATTGCGATGCCTCAGCGCAGAGTTCTGCGTAGGTGCGCGTGCCGCCGGGGCCGGTCAGCGCCAGCTTTTCGCCGCGGCCGGCCGCGAGGTTGTCGAACAGGATTCGGCTGGCGTTATAGGATTCGGGAATCGTGAAACCGATCTCGCGCGCGCCTGGATTGTCGCGCGGCACTGCGTCGGAAATCGTTGAATTCATGCCCGACCTCCGATTTGTTTCTCGGCCTCATAGTGCGCCATGAATTCCGGCGACATCGCGCGCAGCCGCGTATCCGCGATCCGCCCCGAGCGGGTGATGTAGCTGTAGGCAAAGTCCATCAGGTCGAGCTTCATGTGTTCGCCAAATCGTTCGTACCAGTCGGCGCTGGTGCGCGCTGCCGTCACCAGCTTTTGCACGATCGGCTTGCGCTCCGCCTGATAGCGGGCGAGGCCGGCGGCCAGTTCCGTCTCGGCCTCCAGCGCCTTGGTCAGCGCGATGGCGTCTTCGATCGCCAGCCGTGTGCCCGAGCCGATCGAGAAATGCGCGGTATGCAGGGCGTCGCCGATCAGCACCATGTTGCCGTGCGACCAGTTCTCGTTCCAGATCCAGGGAAAATTGCGCCATACCGATTTGTTCGAGACCAGCGGATGGCCGTCGAGGGTGCCGGCAAAAATCTCCTCACAGATCGCTTGCGATTGCTCGATGGTCTTGTGCTCGAAGCCGTAGGCCTCCCATGTGGCCGCGTCGCATTCGACCAGGAAAGTGCTCATGCTGGGCGAATAGCGATAGTGATGGGCGTTGAACGCGCCGAGGGCGGTCTTGACGAAGGTCTGCGACAGCGTGGCGAACACCTTGCTGGTGCCATACCAGGCGAACTTGTTTGTCGAATGCGAGACCGAGGCGCCAAATTCCCGCTCAAAGCCGCGACGCACCAGCGAGTTCAGCCCGTCGGCCGCAACGATCAGGTCGTACCCCGCGAGTTCGCCTACCGATCCGATCGTTGTGCCGTATCGCGCGTTGACGCCCGCGGCGCGCACGCTCTGCTGAAAAATGGTCAGGAGTTCGAGCCGGCCGATCGAGGAGAAGCCGATGCCGTCGATCTCGACGCTCTCGCCGCGCAGATTGAGCGTGATGTTCCTCCAGCTCTCCATCCGCGGCGCGATGGCATCGACGGTTTCCGGATCGTCGGTTCGCAAAAACTCCAGCGCCTGCTCGGAGAACACCACGCCGAACCCCCAGGTCGTGCCTTCGGGGTTCTGTTCGAACAGGTCGATCTGTGCGTCGGGATGACGCCGTTTCCAGAGATAGGCGAAATAGAGCCCGCCGGGGCCTCCGCCGATGACGGCGATGCGCACGTTTTCCTCCAAATCGACAGTATACTGTTTAATTTGGATCGGAGACTAATCCGGGATGAAAATTTGCGCTACTGAAAAATCAGCGGGAACAGTTCCGGTTTCGAGTAGTACCGGTACACGGCGACGCCCGCACCGAGCGCTACGGCGACAAGGCTCGCCAGCACGGTGGCGCCAGCCCCGAGCGGCAGCGGAGCGGAGAAATTCTTCATGCTTCCGGATTCATTACACGCACCTATCGCTGCGCGAAGAGCACGGCGCGCAGCGATCGGAATTCGCGGGTATCCAGACCCCGCTCAAGGTCAGGTGCAGCGGCGAACCTTGACGCCGTTGACGATGGTGGTCTTGCAAACCTTGACCGGCTTGCGCACGACGACCGCGCCGCGTGGCCCGGCGCAGCCCGCGCGCACGACACCGTCGGCGCAGACCACGGCGCTGGCGGTGCGCGATTCGAGGGTCATGGTGGCGCCGAAGGCAAGCACGGCGGATGCAATGATCAGAAAGGATCGCATGTTTGGGCTCCCGGAGTTTTGGTTGATGCTCAGGTCTTGAAACTCAATTCTCGAAAGCTTCGCTATTTCTTTTCCGCCGCCGTCAGAACGTTCTTGCAGGCCGGCGTGATCTTGTCGCTCTCCCTGGCGAGGCAGGCGATGATCCGTCCGCTGCCCGGCGTGACGCGTCTGCAATATTTCTCGTAGTCGCCCATGCAGGCGTCTCGCTATGCCGCGGTCAGTTCCTGCGCTGAGGCGGCGTGCGACAGGCATAGCACGGCGGCGGCGGCCAGGGTGGTTCGTAGCATTCGGCTTCTCCCTTCGTTGTTGCGGCCGATCCCTGAGGTCAATGTCCGCAGATCAGGACGACCGGCCTGCTTGCTTCTTGGTTGCGGACCCGGTGTAGTGAGCCTCCAATTCATCGTGGCAAGAAATCCCGAGGAACACTCATGGCGCAGGTCAGAGCCAGATGGCTGGCGTTCTATGCCGAACATGTCGAGCCGGTCTCCAAGGAAATATTCTCTCACATCGAGAAATTGATCATCGGGACGTTGATCGTATCGGCCGGCGCCCATGTCTCGAGCAATGAGCCGGCGATCGTTCTGTTCGGCTACCTCAGGCATGGCCTGGTCGGCAGAGGTGTCATGTTGTTCGGCATCATTCTCCTGCTGCTCAACTTTCTCGACGGCCTGTACAAATTGGCCAAGCTCAACTGGCACGTCGCGTATCAGATCGTGATGACGGTGCTCTATGTCGCCCTCTCGGTGCGGCTCATCCAGCTCATCCTCGCTTTCCGTGGCGGCGAGTGAACGGCGATCCCGGTAATGCGGGGATCACCGACGGCGCGCGATTACCGCGCCGCGAACTGCGACAGCACATCCTTGCAGGCCGGCGAAAGCTGGCCGGCATTGGTCGCCAGACACTGCACGATCCGGCCGCCACCGGGCGCCACCCCGCCGCAGATCGTGCGGACGTCGGCGCCGCATGCCGAGCGCAGCACGAACAGTTCTTCGCGCGGACGCATCGGCCGCAGCACGATGACGGCGGGTGCCGCTGCAGGCGCCGAAGCGGTGGCCGCTCCGGCGGTGGCCGGTGCCGCACCTGCCGCTGCCGTTGCGGTTGTCGCTGCACCGCCGCTGCCAGCGGCGGAAACGGCCTTCTCGCAACCGGCGGAGAGTTTGGCCTTGTTCTTTTCCAGGCACTGCAGGGCCGGTGCGCCGCCGGTCGGTACGCCTGCGCAGACTTTTGGGTAGTCGGAGCGACACGCGCTGCGGATGGCGGAAACTTGCGCGCTGGTCGGCTGTCCGGCGGCGGGCGCTGCGGCAGCTTTTGGTTCAGCCGTTTTCGGGGCGGCGGTCGCGGCTGCCGGCGGCGCTGCGGCTTTCGGGGCCGCGGTATCAACGGGCTTCGCCGTGGCCGCCGCCGGCGCTTCCACCGCGCGCACCGCGCTCTGACAGCCTGACGACAGGCTCGACATGTTCTTCTGCAGGCATTGCAGCGAGGCTTCGCCGCCCGGCGGCACGCTGGAGCAATGCGCCATATAGTCGGAGCGGCAATCGGATTTGATGGCGTCGCGTTGCGCTTGGCTCGGTGCCTGCGCCAGCACGGGGGCGGTTGTGAGACTCGCGGCGACTGAAAGCAGTGGCACAAGCTTCATCGCACGCTTCAACGTGTTGTTCATCGGACAATCCTTTTCGTCACAGGAATCCGCCGCTTCGGCCGCAGTAAAAATTTCGCAGTAAAAAAAATCCAACGGCGCATCATTTTCGCTTTCGGGTTCCACTGCAAGCGGATTGTTGCTATTTTCATGGGGTGGCGCGGCACGTTTTTTTCTGACTACAGAATTTTTGAACAAACCAATTGAGGCAGGAATGATGAAGCCCATGCGTTCGCCAGCACGCCCTTGTCCGCGCCACACCATCGGGCAGGACGGCGCTCCGGTCCTGCGAGCGGCGTTTGCCATCGCCGCCATGGGCATCTTAAGTGCCTGCGAACAAAATACTTTTGTTCCGCCGCCGCCGGCGAAGGTCGATGTGGCGGTGCCGCTACAGCGGCCGTTCACGCGCTATCTGGAGGCGACCGGCAATACGGCTGCGGTCAAGAATGTCGACCTGGTCGCGCGCGTGCAGGGATTTTTGCAATCGATCAATTACAAGGACGGCGCCTTCGTAAAGGAGGGCACCTCGCTGTTCACGATCGAGCCCGATACCTACAAGCTGAAGCTCGAACAGGCGCAGGCGGCGGAAAGCGGTGCACAGGCCTCGGTGCGGCAGACGGACGCGGATTTCAAGCGCCAGCAGGAGCTGGTGCAGCGGCAAGCCGTTTCGCAGGCCACGCTGGATAATTCCACCTCCGCCCGCGACAACGCGCAGGCGAACCTGCTGCAGGCCCAGGTCAATACCAAGATCGCGGCGGTCAATTACGGCTACACCAACGTGACCGCACCGTTCGACGGCGTCGTCAGTGCGCATCTGGTCTCCGTCGGCGAGCTGGTCGGCGCCTCGTCGCCGACGCAGCTGGCCACCATCGTGTCGCTCGATCCGATCTACGTGAATTTCAACGTCAATGAGCAGGACGTGCTGCGGATCCGCGAGGAGGCACGCCGGCGCGGCATGACCGCGGACGATCTGCGGCAGATGCCGGTCGAGGTCGGGCTACAGACCGAAACCGGCTTCCCGCACAAGGGCCGGCTCGACTATGCGGCGGCGACGCTGAACCAGTCGACGGGCACCTTGCCGGTGCGCGGTGTGCTGCCCAATTCGGACCGTGCCCTGCTGCCGGGCTTCTTCGTTCGCGTCCGCGTGCCGGTGGATCAGGTGCAGAACGCGTTGCTCGTGCCCGATGTTGCGCTCGGCAGCGATCAGGCCGGCCGTTACGTGCTGGTCGTGAACGGCGAAAATGTCGTCGAGCAGCGCAAGGTGCGGGTCGGGCCGCTGGACGGCGGTCTGCGCGTCATCGAGGAGGGCCTGAAGGCGGAGGATCGCATCATCACCGCCGGGCTGCTACGCGCGATTCCCGGCCAGAAGGTCGATCCGCAGCTGAAGACGATCGAAGCGCCGCCGGCATCGGCCAAGTAGGAGCCGGGCATGATTTCAAAATTCTTCATCGAGCGGCCGGTTCTTTCCAACGTCATCGCCATCCTGATGGTCTTGATCGGCGGCGTCTGCCTGTTCCGGCTCGCCGTCGCGCAATATCCCGACGTGGTGCCGCCCACGGTGCAGGTCACCACGCGTTATCCCGGCGCCAGCGCCAAAACCGTGATCGACACGGTGGCGCTGCCGATCGAGCAGCAGGTCAACGGCGTCGAGGACATGCTCTACATGCAGTCCTACAGCGGCGCCGATGGATCCTATTCGCTGACGGTCACCTTCAAGATCGGCACCGACCTCAACTTCGCGCAGGTGCTGGTACAGAACCGGGTGTCGAGCGCGCTGTCGCAGCTGCCGCAATCGGTGCAGAACCAGGGCGTCACCGTGCAGAAGAGGTCGACGGCGATCCTGCTGTTCGTGACGCTGACCTCGCCGAAAGCGACCTATGACAGCCTGTTCCTGAGCAATTACGCCACGATCAATATTCGCGACGAGCTGTCGCGCCTGCCCGGTGTCGGCAACGTCACGGTGTTCGGCGCCGGGCAGTATTCGATGCGGGTCTGGCTCGATCCGAACAAGCTGTATGCGCGCAACCTGATGCCGCAGGACGTCATCTCGGCGATCCAGCAGCAGAGCCAGCAGGTCACCGCAGGCCAGGTCGGCGCGCCGCCGGCTCCGGCAGGCCAGGCGTTTCAATATACGTTGAACGTCGCCGGGCGGCTCGACGACGTCAGTGAGTTCGAGAACGTCATCGTCAAGACCGGCAATAACGGTGATGTCACGCGCGTGCGCGACGTCGGCCGGGTCGAACTCGGCGCCCAGACCTACAGCCAGATGTTCTCGCTGAACAACAAGCCGGCCACCGGCATCGGCGTATTCCAGTCGCCCGGCGCCAACGCGCTGGAGGTCGAGCAGGCCGTCAAGAAGAAGATGGCGGTGCTGGCGAAGGCGTTCCCGCAGGACGTGGTTTACGACACGCCGTTTGACACCACCAAATTCGTCTCGGAATCGATCAACGAGGTCTACAAGACGCTGGTCGAGGCCGGTCTCCTCGTCCTCGTCGTTATCCTGATCTTCCTGCAGGACTGGCGCGCGATGCTGGTGCCGGCGACCACCGTGCCGGTCACCATCATCGGCGCCTTCGCGGCGATGGCCGCGCTTGGCTTCACCGTCAACATCTCGACGCTGTTTGCGATCGTGCTGGCGATCGGCATCGTGGTGGACGACGCCATCGTGGTGGTGGAGGGCGCGGCGCATAATATCGAGAAGGGCATGTCCGGCCATGACGCCGCGATCAGCGCCATGGATGCGCTGTTCGCGCCGATCATCGGCATCACGCTGGTGTTGATCTCGGTGTTCCTGCCGGCAGCCTTTCTGCCGGGGCTGACCGGGCGGATGTATGCGCAATTCGCGCTGGTGATCGCCGCGACCGCGCTGCTCAGCGCTGTCAACGCGGCGACGCTGAAGCCGACGCAGTGCGCGCTGTGGCTGCGCCGGCCTGCGCCGCCGGAGCAGCGCAACTTCTTCTACCGCGGCTTCAACGCGGCCTATGGCCGACTCGAAGCCTGGTATGGCAGGGTGATCTCTCGATTGGTCGCGCACAGCAATGTTTCCGTCGTCGTGGCGCTGATCCTGATATTGGTAGCAGGTTGGGGCCTGTCGCGTGTGCCGACCGGCTTCATTCCGATCGAGGACCAGGGCTATCTGCTGGTGGCCGTGCAACTGCCCGACGGCGCGGCGCTGGATCGGACCCAGCAGGTGCTGACGCGCGTCGGCGAAATCACCGGCAAGGCGGCGGGCGTCGAGCAGGTGATCACGATCGCCGGCATTTCCGCGCTCGACAATTCATCCAGCCTCGCCAATGCCGGCGTCGCCTATCTGATTTTGAAGGAGTGGAGCGCGCGAGGAAAGGGCGAGGACCTCCGCTCGCTGTTCGTCGGCCTGAACGAAAAACTGTCCGTGATCGAGGAAGCGCGGATCCTGGTGGTGCCGCCACCGCCGATCCAGGGTATCGGCAATGCCGCCGGCTTCGCCATGCAGGTGCAGCTCCGCGACGGCAATTCCGATTTCGGCAAGCTGCAGGCGATCGCCGGGGCGATGGTAGCCAACGCGTCGACGCAGAGCGCGCTGCAGCGCGTCAGCTCGCCATTCCGTTCGATGGTGCCGCAATTCGACGTCGAGGTCGACCGGGTCAAGGCCCAGACCATGCACGTCACCACCGACCAGATCTTCTCGACATTGTCGTCCTACATGGGGTCGAGCTACGTCAACCAGTTCAACAAGTTCGGCCGCACCTTCCAGGTCTATGCGCAGGGCGACGCGCCGTTCCGCCTGACGCCGCGCGACATCGAACGGTTGACGGTGCGCAACAGCCAGGGCGACATGATCCCGCTCGGCTCGGTGGCGAAGATCACGGCCGCCGTTGGCCCGTCGCTGATCAGCCTGTATAATCTATATCCATCCGCCACCATCATCGGACTGCCGGCCACGGGCTACAGTTCAGGCCAGTCGATGAACCTGATGGAGGAGATTGCCGCCAGGACGCTGCCGCCGGGCACGGGGTTCGAGTGGACCGCTATGTCGTACCAGGAGAAGGTCGTCGGCGGCCAGATCTACTGGGCGTTCGGCCTTGCATTGCTGCTGGTCTACCTCGTGCTCGCCGGGCAGTATGAAAGCTGGTACGCACCGATCTCGGTCATCCTCGCGGTGCCGCTGTCGCTGCTCGGGCCGATGGCGGTGCTGACGGGATTGCGGATCGAGAACAACCTCTACACTCAGATCGGCATTATTCTCCTGATCGCGCTGTCGGCCAAGAACGCCATCCTGATCGTCGAGGTGGCGCTCGAGCTGCATGTGCGCGACCGCAAGCCGCTGCTGGAATCCGCCGTCGAGGCGGCGCGCGCCCGGTTCCGGCCGATCCTGATGACGTCGTTCGCCTTCATCCTCGGCGTCGTGCCGCTGGTGCTCGCCACCGGCGCCGGCGCCAACGCGCGAAAATCGATCGGCATCACGGTGTTCTCGGGGATGCTGGCCTCGACGTGCCTCGCCGTGCTGTTCGTGCCGACGTTCTTTGTCGTGGTGCAGCGGTTCGAGAACTGGCTGAAGGCGCGGAAGACGAAGAAAGTGGGAGCGCCGGTGACGCAGGCGCCCACGGTGCATTAGCAACGTCGTCCCGGCCCTGAGCCGGGACCCATACGCCGCGGCTTCTCGATTTGGTACCGGCGTTAGATACCTCCTGCAAGCAACAACCGCCGCGGCGGTCCCCGCGTTCGCGGGGACGACGTGGGGTTCGAGCTAAACCCGCACCATCCGCTTGCCGCGGTTCTCGCCGGCCAGGAGCCCGATCAGGGCTTTCGGCGTGTTCTCGATGCCGTCGATCACGTCTTCCTGCACCTTCAGTTTTCCCGAGGCGACCCAGGACTGCAGATCGGCCAGCGCGGCGGCGCTCTGGTCCATGTAATCCATCACGATGAAGCCCTGCATGATAAGGCGCTTCACCACGATCAGGCCGGGCACGCCGCGCGGGCCGTGCGCCGACGGCACGCCGTCATACTGGGAGATGGCGCCGCAGCAGGCGATGCGGCCGCGGTTGTTCATCAGCGCGAGACAGGCCTCCAGAATGTCGCCGCCGACATTGTCGAAATAGACGTCGATGCCCTTCGGCGCCGCTGCCCGCAACGCCTTGAACGTCGCGCCGTCCTTGTAGTCGACCGCGGCGTCGAAGCCGAGTTCGGACGTCAGCCACTGGCACTTGTCCTCGCCGCCGGCGATGCCGATCACGTGGCAGCCCTTTATTTTCGCGATCTGTCCGACGATCGACCCGACCGACCCGGCGGCGGCCGACACCACGACGGTCTCGCCCTCTTTGGGCTTGCCGACATGCAGCAACCCGAAATAGGCGGTGAGGCCGGCGATGCCGTAGACGCTGAGCAGATGTGTCATCGGCTCCAGCTTCGGCATCTTGTTCAGATGTTTGGCCGGCACGGCGGCGTAATCCTGCCAACCGGTATCGCCGAACACGATGTCGCCAGGTGAAAATCCCGGCGCCTTCGAAGACACGACTTCCGCGATGCTGCCGCCGGCCATCACGGTGTTGGCCTCGACGGCGGCGCGATAAGTGGCGCCGTGCATCCACGCGCGGTTGGCGGCGTCGAGCGAGATATAGCGCGTTCGCACCAGCACCTCGCCATCTTTCGGCTCGGGTACGTTTCCGCTGACCATCTTGAAATGCTCAGGCCCCAGTTTGCCGGTCGGCTTCTCGACCAGCAGGATCTGACGATTGACGGTGTCGCTCATGATGTTTTCTCCCTCGGGCGTTGCCGTATTTTGCTTTGCGCAGTGCGGACGGCGGCAGGCCGTCGACCTGCGCGGATTGTGCGCCACGTTCAGAAAAAGTCCAAATCCTCGACGCGGCCACCCCGCGCGACGGTCGCATATTCGATCGCCAGGAATAATCCGCCTGCCACATATACCCGTCGCTTGTGCGCGGCCGCTCGCTCCCGGGAGAGCCGCACCGCTTCTGGCATCGTCGCGGCGACCTGAATATCGGCTCCGGGATTGGCACGTCGCGCGGCCGCCGCGATGCTGTTCGCGTCGGCTCCCTTGTGGTGCGCCGCCGTGGCGATGATCGTATCGAACGCCGGCGCCAGCGCGCCGACGATCTCGTCCGCCTTCTTGTCGCGCGAAGCACCGGTAACGAGGATCCAGTCATCGGCGCCGTGAATCGCCATGAGGCTCGCCAGCGATTGGCGGATGCCGTCGGGCGTGTGACCGACGTCGATGACTGTCAGCGGATTCTGGCTGATGACTTCCAGCCGGCCGGGCCAGCGCGCCTCTCGCAGGCCGGCACGTATCGCGGTTTCGATCTGGTCCGCAGGCGTTTGCGGCTGTTCGCGCTGCAGCCACAACAGGAAAAGCGCGGCGGCAATGGACGCGTTGTTGATCTGGAACGCGCCGGGCAGGTTCAGTTCGAGGCCGCGAAAATTGTGATCCCCGAATTGCAGATCGAAACGCTGTCCCAAGGCCGCCGTCACGTCGTTGTCGATGCTGATGTCGTCGCGGACAAACATCAGCGTGCATCCGCGCCCGCGATTGTATTCGACGAGATGCGGCTGCAAGTCCCTACAATTCTCGCCATAGACGATCGTGCCGCCGGCGGCGCAGGCGTCGCTCTTGTCGGATACGATCAGTTCCAGCGTGTGGCCGAGCAGTTCAACGTGCTCGTAATCGACCGAGGTGACGCAGGTCTCGCGCGCGCCGACCATGCGGACCGGATCGTAACGTCCGCCGATGCCGGCCTCGAACACGGCGAACTCGCAGTCGCTTTCCTGGAAGTGGAGGCAGGCGACTGCAAACAGCGCTTCGAACGCGCCGAATTGCTGGCCGAGCCGTTTCGAGACCTCGGCGATGGCGGCTTCGATTCGCCGCTGCAGGTGGACGAATGCCTCGTCGTCGATCTCGACGCCGTCGACCTGTATCCGCTCGTTGAAACGAACCAGATGTGGCGAAGTGAACAGCCCGGTGCGCAGACCATAGGCGCGGCCGATCCGGGCGCACATCGCCGCCGTACTGCCCTTGCCGTTCGATCCCGTGACCACCACCGAGACGCGCTGCAGCCGCGCACGGTCTATGCCGAGCGCTTCGAGCAATCCGGCCATCCGTGCGAGGCAGACGCCGTCGCCGTATTTCGGCAGGTTGAACACTACAGCAGCCCCATGGCGGTGAAGGTGTGGCGCCAGATCTTCAGGATGAGGTCGCCGCGACCGGAGTCTTCCAGCAGCCGGATCGACGGGTTGGCGTTGACCTCGATGACCTCGTTGGCGTCAGGCTTGCCGTCGATGTCGACGAAGATGTCGATGGCGGCGACGCGAAGCCCGATCGCACGCGCCGCCTGCCGCGCCATCTCGATGGCTCTCTCGGATGGCTTATCCGCCAGCACCATCCTGCCGCCTGCGCTGAGATTCATCCGGCCCGTAATTTCGTGATGCTCTCCCCTGGCAGGCACATCTTCGAGCGATGGATCGTTGTCCGGGAGTGACGCGGGCGAAAGCCCGCGGGCGCGCAGGGCGTCGTTATGAGCGGTGAGCAAGTCACGCAGCTTATGCACGCCATCACCCGTGACCGAAGGCGGATATTTCCGCGCGCAGTACAGCACGTCATCGTCGAGCAGAAAGACGCGATACTCGGTCCCTTCGACGATCGGCTGCATCAGGATGGCGTCGTAATACTTCGCGACATCGCTGAGATAGCGATCGAGCGCGGCCGCGCCGTGAATGGCTTGCGCAAAGTCGCCGCGCGATCCCGCGAGCGGTTTGACGAAGGCCGATTTTCCCAACGTCTTGAAATGGGCGAGCGCGTCGTTGCGTTCATGCCCCGGCGGGCGATGCGCGCGGTGGCGGTCGTGCAGGAAAAAATACTCACCGCCAAGCGCGGACACGCCCGACTCCTGCAAAATCCGGCCTGCAAAATGCTTATCCGATGCCAGCGTCGAAGCGGTCGCGTTGTTCTGCGGATACCACGAGCATCGGCCGGCGCCGAAATGCAGCAGCCTGTCGTGCGAGGCCACGCTAAACAGCAGTCCCGCCCCACCGTCGAGGTCGCGAAATTGCAGGCCGAATTCGGCACAGGCGAACTCCGCATAGATCGACTGGTCCGGATAGAAGCCCGGTTTACCGATTCGAAACTCTTCGGGCCTTCGCATGCGATCTCTTTTGAAAGGTTCTTAACTGCTGGAAGTAATTTATTGCCAGATCGGCGCTGAATTCAGCAAGTTAATTGCGCTACCTGGCGTTAACGAAGTGAATCGAACCATTTTGCAAAATGGAACGACAGCTATTCCGAGTTATCGATTGTGCTGTAGGTCATATTGACTATTTGTCTGCCGTGCGCAGATGGCGCAAATCGCCGGTAATTTCGCCAGACATCAGGCGCTTCGAGGCCGAAAAACCGAAACGTTCTATATCGAGTCGTCAGGAAAAACGAAAACCCATGGCCGCATTCTATCGAGAGAAAGTTCTTGCTGTCCGCCACTGGACCGATACGCTTTTCAGCTTCCGGGCCACCCGCGATTCCGGTTTCCGCTTCCAGAACGGTCAGTTTGCGATGATCGGCCTTGAGGTCGAAGGCCGGCCGCTGTTGCGTGCCTACAGCATGGCCAGCGCCAACCACGAGGAAGAACTCGAATTCTTCTCTATCAAGGTCGCGGACGGGCCGCTGACCTCGAAGCTGCAGAAGATCCGCGAGGGTGATGAGATCCTGGTCGGCCGCAAGGCGACCGGCACGCTGATCACCGACAACCTGATTCCAGGCCAGCGCCTGCTGCTGTTGTCGACCGGCACGGGTTTGGCGCCGTTCGCGAGCCTGATCAAGGACCCCGACGTCTACGAGCGTTTCGAGACCATCGTTCTGGTGCACGGCTGCCGCCAGGTTTCCGAACTCGCCTATGGCGAAGAACTCGTCGCCATGCTGCGCGACGATGAATTGTTCGGACCGCTGCTTTCGGAGAAACTGCTGTATTATCCGACCGTGACCCGCGAGCCGTTCCGCAACCGCGGTCGAATTACCGACCTGATCTCGTCCGAGCAACTGTTCAACGACATCCATCAGGGGCCGCTGAACATCGAGACCGATCGGGTCATGATGTGCGGCAGCCCGGGGATGCTGGAAGAGCTGAAGCAGATGTTCGAGTCCGGCGGCTTCATCGAAGGCAGCGGCAACAAGCCCGGCCACTTCGTGATCGAGAAGGCGTTCGTCGAGCGCTGAGACGACGCAGCTTGCGTAGATGTCGCCCCGGCCTTGAGCCGGGACACATACTCGGCGGCGTTAATTGCGTGACGAGACGTCTGCCATTCGTGCTCACATCGGAGAGCACGGAGTATGGATCCCCCGATGCGCAATTGCGCATCTGAGCTCAAGGCCGGGACGACGTGGGCGAGATCGTCGTTCTCAACCCCATAACTCTCTCCATCCCCTCACTGCGATAACCACCCAATGCGGTGGTCGGCTCCAGGCGTCGGCGCACTGCCGGCACTCCGGTAAGCGTTACGCTGCGCCGCAAAAGCACCCGGACAACGCCTGCAGATATTTTTGCCGCCCGTTGTCACATCCGTGGGCGCCGACCCGTATACTGTATGGGCTTGCTGGATTGGTTGGACTAGGCTGCCGTCCGGCAAGAAAGATTTTGGCTGAGGAATTTCATGGAAACGATACTGCTGCCGTTCTCGCCACGTTACATCGTGTTGACGATCTGCGCTGTCATCACCGCCCTGCTGGTCGGGATAGGGATATTCGACCACAACATCAAGGTGTGGGAAATCCTGCTGGTCCCGATCGTGATTTTCGGGGCGCTCACGGTGCTCGGTATTCGCGATCTGCTACAGAAAAATCACGCGGTTCTGCGCAACTATCCGATCTCGGCGCACATCCGCTTTCTGCTCGAGGAAATCCGCCCGGAGATGCGGCAGTACTTCTTCGAGAGCGAGAAGGACGGCATGCCGTTTTCCCGCGACACCCGCGCGCTGGTCTATCAGCGCGCCAAGATGCAGCTCGACAAGCGGCCGTTCGGCACCCAGGAGGACGTCTATCGCGAAGGCTACGAGTGGATGCATCATTCGGTGGCGCCGAAGGCGCTCAACAGCGCCGAGTTCCGCGTGACCATCGGCGGCCCGGAATGCACCAAGCCGTATTCGGCATCGGTCTTCAATATCTCGGCGATGAGCTTCGGTGCGCTCAGTCCGCAAGCGGTGCGGGCGCTGAACAGCGGCGCTAAAAAGGGCCGCTTCGCGCATGACACCGGCGAGGGCGGCGTCAGCCCCTATCACCGCGAGAACGGCGGCGACATCATCTGGGAGATTGGCTCCGGCTATTTCGGCTGCCGCAACCGCGATGGTTCGTTCAACCCGGAGGAGTTCGCCCGCGTCGCCGCCGACGAGCAGATCAAGATGGTCGAACTCAAGATCAGCCAGGGCGCCAAGCCCGGACATGGCGGCGTACTTCCGGCCGCCAAGGTGTCGGAGGAGATCTCCAGGATTCGCGGCGTTGCGATGGGTGAGGATTGCATTTCGCCGGCCAGCCACCGCGCGTTTTCGACCCCGCTGCAGATGATGGCCTTCGTCGGCGAGATGCGTCGGCTGTCGGGCGGCAAGCCGGCCGGGTTCAAGATGTGTATCGGGCATCCCTGGGAATTTTTGGCGATCTGCAAGGCGATGCTGGAGAGCGGCATCTATCCGGACTTCATCGTCATCGACGGCAATGAAGGCGGCACCGGCGCGGCGCCGCTGGAGTTCATGGATCATCTGGGCATGCCGATGCGCGAGGGCGTCAGTTTCGTCCATAACGCGCTGATCGGCATCAATGCGCGCGACCGCATCAAGATCGGCGCCGGAGGCAAGATCGCGACCGCCTTCGACATGGCGCGCGCCATGGCGATCGGCGCCGACTGGTGCAATTCCGCGCGGGGATTCATGTTCGCGCTGGGCTGCATCCAGTCCCTGAGCTGTCACACCGATCGCTGTCCGACCGGCGTCACGACACAGGATCCGACCCGCGCCCGCGCGCTGGTGGTGCCGTTGAAGGCCGAGCGGGTCTACATGTACCACCACGCCACGCTGCACGCGTTGTCAGAATTGCTCGCCGCCGCCGGGCTCGACCACCCGCAGCAGCTGCAGCCGATCCACTTCTCCAAGCGGGCCTCGAGCACCGAGGTGATGTCGTTTGCAAAGCTCTATCCGCCGCTGCGGCCGGGCGAATTGATCGAAGGCACCGAGGATCCGCGCTTCCGCGACGCCTGGGCGATGGCGCGTGCAGATTCGTTCCAGCCAGCGGGATAGTATTTGCGACATTTGCGCGCTCTTTTGAGTTTAGAAGCGAATGACTATCTGGTAAGTTCCCGTCTTCCGCGGGATGGAACCCACAACAATAATGGTATATGTCGAACTCGGGATCGTGGCGGTCCTGATTGTGACCAACGGCTTGCTCGCGATGTCGGAGCTGGCCGTCGTATCGTCGCGGCCGGCGCGGCTTGCGGCGCTGGTCGAGAAGAACGTCATCGGCTCCCGCCGCGCGCTGGCGCTGGCTTCCGATCCCGGTAAATTTCTCTCCACCGTGCAAATCGGCATCACGCTGATCGGCGTGCTGTCGGGTGCGTTTTCCGGAGCCACGCTCGGCCAGCGGCTGAGCAGCCTGTTGGTCGCGGCCGGATGGTCGCAAGGGGTTGCCGATGCGGTCGGCGTCGGCGTCGTGGTCACCGTGATCACCTACGCGTCGCTCATCATCGGTGAGCTGGTGCCCAAGCAGATCGCTCTGCGCGACCCTGAATCCGTCGCGGTGCGCGTGGCGCCGTACATGACGATGCTGGCGACGGTCTCGCTGCCCGCCGTCTGGCTGCTCGATCGCTCCGGCAGGGGGCTGTTATGGCTGCTGGGCCAGCGCGGCGAGGCCGGCGAGAAGGTCAGTGAGGATGAGATCCGCACCCTCGTCGTCGAAGCCGAGAATGCCGGCGTGCTCGAACCCGGTGAAAAGGAAATGATCGCGGGCGTCATGCGCCTCGGCGATCTCCCCGTCGGCGCCGTCATGACGCCGCGCCGCGAGGTCAGCATGATCAATCTGACCGACGACCTGCCGGCCATCAGCGCCGCCCTGATGGCCAGCAGTCATTCCCGCTTTGTGGTGTTCGATCAGGCGGCCGATGCCGCGGTCGGAATCGTTAACGCCAAGGACATGCTCGACTGCTACCTGTCGGAGCAGGTGCCTGATATCGCAAAACTGGTCCGCCCCGCGCCGGTTATTCCGGAATTTCTCGATGCGCGGGACGTCGTCGCCATCCTGCGCGATTCCGCCGTGCATATGGGGCTGGTTCATGACGAATACGGCGCGTTCCAGGGCGTGGTGACCAGTGCGGACATCCTGGAATCGATCGTCGGCGGATTTCACACCGAGGAGGGGCCTCCGGAAGCGGCCGCCGTCAAGCGCGACGATGGCTCGTATCTGCTCTCGGGCTGGATGCCCGCCGTCGAGTTTGCTTCGCTGCTCCACTACACGTTGCCGCCGTCGCGCCACTACCAGACTGTTGCCGGCTTTCTGCTCAGCCATTTTGGCCGGATCCCCGAAGTCGGCGATCGGATCGAGATAGAGGGCTGGCGCTTTGAGGTGCTCGATCTCGATGGCCGGCGCATCGACAAGGTATTAGCCAGCCAGACTGGCGTGAATTGACTAGAACTCACCGTGCAGACGCCCGGATAACACATGCACCGGGCCGCGATCGGCGTTGTAGGCGGGGTTGGTGACGAACTGGTAGTCCGCCGTCAGCGTGATCTGCCTGGTGAGCGCATACGCATAGTAGGTCTCGAGAATGCGCTCCTTGCGGTAATTGAGCTGTCCGTCGCCAATCAGCGGGCCGAGTCCGCCGGCGGCGAGGAAGTCGCGGTGATCGCGAGAGATCGAATTGATCGCACCGGCCAATCCGATCGTGTCGTCCGGCCGTCCCCATTTGGCGCCCTTGATCGAAGTGCCGAGCGACAGGGAGGCGTCGATGTCGGTGAACGACATGATCTCGGTCTTGCCGTTGTTCCAGCTCCAGCGGCCGAACAGGCCGATATCGTCGGTGACCGACTGTTCGACGTTGAAGACGTAGCCGTATTTGGGGCGGCCCGTGCGCGTCAGCGAAATGTCGAGATTGAGCGCGGGATTATCCAGCGTCTCGCGGTAGCTGCCGGAATTGGCGCTGCTCACCCAGCCGATGGTGCGCAGCTTGCCTGGCCGTGAAAACAGCGTGTAGCGCATCTCCAGTTCGGCGACATACTGGCCGCGGCGAAACACCTGGGTGTCGAAATTGTTGGAGTTGGATACCGCGCCGATCAAGAAGTAGCCGCCGCGCAATGCCCAGTTCTTCTGGTTGAGTTCAGCGGTCACGCCGTAGGTCAGCCCGAGCTTGTCGGCCGCGTAGTCGAACGCGCCGGGCGCCCAGATCGACCAGTTCATGAAGTCGCGGCGGGTATCCTTGGCGTAGGCATTGCCGTCGAAGGCGTCGCCGACCGAGAATTTGCCGGCTTGCAGCGTCAGCCGGTTGACGTCGACCTTGCCCGCCAGCTGTTGCTGCCCGCTGGCGAGTTCTTCCTGCTCGCCGCCGAGCCCAAAGGTCTGGCGCACATACAGCCGCGAGGTGTTGTAGTGCGGGTAGGGGAAGTTCGACTTCTGCGCCTCGCCGCTGGAAAATCCCGCGAGGCCGACGGTGTCGCTCAGCCCAAAACCCTGCAACAGTTCGGGATTGTAATAGACCTCGCCGCCTTCCCAGAGCCTGGCGTTCAGGTAAAGGCTGTTGCTCCAGGTGGCCTGCGCCTGCCGGGCCGGCGTCAGGCTGTTGGTGCCCGTGTAGGGCGCGCGGAAGGCTGGATAGCCCTGACCGAGATAGGTGCTCTGGCCGTGGATTTCCCAGCGGTCGGATTCCGGATCGGTCAGGTCGGTCTTCGGCGTCCAGCTTTTCGATCCCGGCCAGTCGACCTTGCGATTGAGGCCGATGCGAACCTGCTGGACGTCGAGCGTCGAATTGTACTGCGCGCCTGACGGGAAGCGCACATCGGCTTTGCCGAACTGGGCGTAGAGATATTCAAGCCGGATGCTCCAGTGCGGCGCGAATGCGTATTCCAGTCCAGCGCCCGCTGCCCAGCCCGGTCGGACGTTGATATGCTTCTCTTCGACGCCCACGCCGGTCGGCGTATTGAGAAAGCGTTCGCCGGTCCAGGCGAATCCGCCGGTGGCGTAGGCCAGCCAAGGTCCGCTGGCATAGCCGACGCGGCCGCGCACGGTACCAAGATAATCCCAGCGTTCTTCGAGGTCAGAGCGCGCCGTCGCGAACTTGGCGACAACGTGGTTGGACGGAAGATAGTTCGGAAAGGTCAGATCGGCCTCGACGCCGAACAACAGGCCCGAGGAGAGTCGATAATTATACCCGGCCTGCACGCCGCCGATTGCGCCGCTGACCACGCTGCTGGTCGTGGCGAAGGCTGGATCGGCCAGCGTCGCGAACGACGAGCCCCGGTGATAGCCGGTGTGACCACCGATATAGAAGCCGCTCCAGTCGAATGCCGGGCGCATGTGAGGCGCCTTGAGCGGAATATCGGCCGCCATCGCCGGGCAGCCGAACGCCAGGACGCCCAGCGCAGCGCCCGCCAAGGCCAGTTTCAGAAGTCGGCGATAGCCGTTCACCGTCTCGACATTCCAGGCGCAGCCCGTGCTCTCACTGCCAGCCATCACGGCAGATTCGACTGACTGCCGCCACCCAACAAATGAAGTCATTGGCCCGTCGCCCCGTCCAACCCAATCTCTATTGCGAGTAATTCGCAATAGAAAGAGGTAGTCGAGCGACAGTTGCTTGATGGCATCGTTGCGTGACATGGCTGCAACAAGGGTCTGCGCCGCCCGCCACGGCGATTGTTCGAAGAGATCGAGGCGGCGCCCGCGGGCTGGCTTTTCCCTCTCCAAAAAAGTTGACCCGCCCGGGGGGACAACCGGGCGGGTCGGGTTCAGCACGGGGTGGATGAGGCGCCCGTGCTGGACGCAAATCCACGAGAAGCGTTGTCAGGGTCCGAACTGGGCTGTGTGAAGCTAACGCTTCTCAAACAGAACCAAGTCAGCCGCAGAAATCAGTAACCGCAGGTCCGGACGCGGCCGACGTAATTGCCGAAGGCGTCGAACTGGCGAACCCAGCCGCAGCGGCGATAGCCGTAGTCGTAATAGCCGGGGCCTGAAGCGGCGATCGCGGTGCCGACAATCGCAGCGCCGACGAGGCCGGCGCCGACGCCCCAGTGCAACGGCTTGGCCTGCGCCTGGCTGGTGGAAGCGATCGTGCCGGTGACGGCAAGGGTAGCGAGGGCGAGAGCGGCGAACTTGGTCTTGATCGACATGGAAGTCTCCATCCTTGGGTTAAGCGGCCATCGTGGTCCGCATGCCCAGTTGGACGGAGCGTGTTGGAAAGCGGTTCGAAATCGTGCCCGGAAATATGGTTTCGTCGATTATTTCTTCGTTATTTCAATATGTTGCGGGTAAATAGCCCGAGCTTCATGGTTTACGAAGAAACAATTCGGGGTCGAATTTGTCGACGTCGTCGAGCAAGTCGCAGAACGCACGTGCAGCGTGGTCGAGCAGTCGCTCGCCCTTTTCCGCGGTGGCCTTGGTGGCGTCGCCGACCGCGCCACTTAAGTGCAGATCCTGCGTTTGCCACGCGAAGGGGACCGGCCGATGCGCCGAAAGCCAGTGGAATTTTTTCTCCATGTCGATACTGGTGGGGCGAAAATCGGCGATCGCTTCCTTCCGCACGCGCTGCGGATAGCGCGCCAGCATGATCGACGTCTCGGTCGCACCGCCATGGATGCCATGGCGCGTCTCTTCCTCGGAAAACAATCCGTCCGGCATGCCGAAGCGAAACCAGCTCGTCGTGACGGCGAGCATCTGATGATGCGCGCGAAGATCCTGCGCCACCAGCGACATCGCCGCGCTGTTGCCGCCGTGGCTGGTGACCATCACCAGCTTGCGGATTCCACGCTGCGCGATGCCCGCGCCGATCGCCGTCCATTCCTTCAAGGCCACATCGTTCGGCAGTGTCTTCGTGCCCGGATAATCGATATGCTCGGTGGAGATGCCGACCGGCTGCACCGGCAGGAAGGTGACGGGGAGCGCGGCAGGCAACAGTTCGCGCACGCGCGCCAGATGGGCCTCGCCGATCAGGATGTCGGTTTCCAGCGGCAGATGCGGGCCGTGCTGTTCGGTCGCAGCCAGCGGCAGCACCGCGATCCAGCGCGCGGCGTCGGCTTGGGTAATCTCGGGCCAGTGGATCTCGGTCCAGTCGCGAGGCGGTACGGTTGAAGGCATCGAGTGAAGCGTTTCTTTGGACAAATTTGCAGGCTAGTTTGTTAGATATTACAGGACCGCTATCCGCGCCATGGGTAGATCCGCCGGGGGACGCGACCCACGTTCACTGCCTCCCATCATGGGCCAGAAAGATCGACGGAGTCCAATCATGAACCCGGCCTTTTTCCCGCGAGTCTTAACCGCAGGTCTTTTGGTGTTGTTGGCGGCGGCGCTGGCGCCTGTGCGCGCGGAAACCCTCGACAAGGTGTCGTTTGGAACCAACTGGGTCGCCGAGGGCGAACATGGCGGCTTCTTCCAGGCGGTCGCCGACGGCACCTACAAGAAATACGGCCTCGACGTCACCATCGTGCCCGGCGGCCCCAACACCAACAACCGTATCCTGCTGACCGCCGGCAAGCTCGATTTCTTCATGAGCGCCAACACGCTGCAATCCTTGGACGCGGTCGCCAACAACGTGCCGCTGATCGCGGTGGCCGCGATCTTCCAGAAGGATCCGCAGGTTTTCCTGACCCATCCCGAAGCCAAGAATGCAAAGCTCGAGGATCTCAAGCCGCTGACGCTGCTGGTCTCCAAGGAAGGCGTCGCCAGCTACTTCCAGTGGCTGAAGTCCGAATACGGGTTTAGCGAGAGCAAGGTGAAACCCTACACCTTCAATCCGCAGCCCTTCATCGTGAACAAGCAGAGCGCGATGCAGGGCTACGTCACCTCCGAGCCCTACGCCGTGGAGAAGGCGGCCGGCTTCAAGCCCGGCGTCATCCTGCTCGCCGACCACGGCTTCAACGCCTATTCGACCCTCATCGAGACCCGGCGCGAGATCGTCGACAAGAAGCCGGACCTGGTGCAGCGCTTCGTCGATGCCTCCGCGATCGGCTGGTACACGTATCTCTACGGCGACAATTCCGCCGGCAATGCGATGATCAAAAAGATGAACCCGGAAATGACCGATGACCTGCTCGCCTATTCCGTAGTCAAGATGAAGGAATATGGCATCGTCGATTCCGGCGACGCCCTGCGCGACGGCATCGGTGCCATGAACGACGCGCGCGCGGCGAGCTTCTTCGACAAGATGGTGCGGGCCGGTGTGGTTCGACGCGATATCGATTACCGCCAGGCCTATACGCTGCGGTTCGTCAACAAGGGCGTCGGTGTCGACCTGCGGCCGAAGAACTGACGCGAGATGGTTGGGCGAGCGTTGTCTGAAATGGAGATCGATGCGGCGGGCCTTGCGGTTCGCCTGCGCGCGGTCACCAAGGCCTATGACAACGGCGTGGCCGCGCTCGGGCCGCTCGATCTCGATGTGGCCAAAGGCGAATTCGTCTCGCTGCTCGGGCCGTCCGGCTGCGGAAAATCAACCGCGCTGCGGCTGATCGCGGGGCTCAGCGCGCCGAGTTCGGGCACGGTGAACGTTTCCCATCGCGCGGCGCGGACGGATGGGCGCCATCCTATCGGCTTTGTGTTTCAGGAGCCGACGCTGTTGCCATGGGCGAGCGTCCGCGACAACGTGCGTCTGCCGCTGAAGCTCGCCCACGCCGCGGCGGTTGAAGCCGACCGCCGTATCGAGGGGGCACTGGCCCAGGTCGGCCTGTCCGAATTCGCCGACGCCTATCCGCGCGAACTCTCCGGCGGCATGAAGATGCGGGTCTCGCTGGCGCGCGCGCTGGTCACCGATCCCGACATTCTGTTGCTGGACGAGCCGTTCGCGGCGCTGGACGAGATCACGCGCTTCCGGCTCAACAACGACCTGCTCGATCTCTGGCGCAAGCTGCGCAAGACCATCATCTTCGTCACGCATTCGGTGTTCGAATCGGTCTATCTGTCGCAGCGCGTTCTGGTCATGACGGCGCGGCCGGGCCGCCTGGCAAGCGAGTTCCGCATCGCTGCCGCGGAGCCGCGCGGGGAGGCTTTTCGCACCTCGGCCGAGTATGCGGGTTACTGCCGCGAGGTTTCCGCAGCGCTCGCGCCTTCCTATGCCGGGCAGCGCAGCGCATGACTTCCTTCCGGAATATCGGCCGCCTGCTGATGCCCGTGGCCGTGCTCGCCGCAGGCCTGGGTTTGTGGGAACTCGTCGTGCGCGTCAACGACATTCAGCCCTACGTGCTGCCGAGTCCCTCTCTCGTGTTTCGGACACTGGTCGGCGACTGGCCGGTGCTGTCGCAATCGCTCGGCGTCACCCTGCTCACCACGCTGCAAGGTTTTATCGCCGCGGCCGTCGGCGGCGTTGCGCTGGCGCTCCTGTTCAACCAGTCGAAATGGTTGGAATATTCGCTGTTTCCTTATGCGGTGGTGCTGCAGGTGACGCCCGTCATCGCCGTTGCGCCGCTGTTGCTGATCTATCTGCCGCAGCAGACGGCGGTCATCGTCTGCGCCTGGATCGTGGGTTTCTTTCCCGTCCTGTCCAACACCACGCTCGGGCTGAACTCGGTGGATCGCAATCTCGCCGGTCTGTTTCAGCTCTATGGCGCTTCAAGGCTGCAGACGCTGCGATACCTGAAATTACCGGCGGCGCTGCCCTATGTGCTCGGTGGCCTGCGGATCGCGGGCGGCCTGTCGCTGATCGGTGCGGTGGTCGCCGAAATCGCCGCGGGGGCGGCGGGCGCCGGCTCCGGGCTTGCCTTCAGGATCGCCGAGTCCGGCTATCGCCTCAACATTCCCCGAATGTTCGCAGCGCTGCTGTTGCTGTCGGTGGCCGGGATTGTCATCTATGGGCTGCTGGCGCTAGTTTCGCACCTGGTATTACGGCGCTGGCACGAGAGCGCTCTTGGAAAGGAAAATTGATGGCTGCCGCGAACACTTCGTCCGAAAAGATCGATCTGCTGGTCTACGGACCGATCCGGCCGATCCTCGAAAACGGCTTCTCGGACCAGTTCGTCCTGCACAAGGCGGAGAGCCGCGCCGACCTCGAGCGGCTGACGCCCGATGTGCTGGCGAAGACCCGCGGCATGGCGGTCACCTATCACACGGTGCCGGCCGACAAGAAATCGCTGTCGCATTTCCCCAAGCTCGAGATCGTCGCGAGCTTCGGCGTCGGCTACGACCATGTCGATTCCGCCTATGCGCGTGAGCACGACATCGTCGTCACCAACACGCCCGACGTGCTGACCGAGGAAGTCGCCGACGTCGCCATGGGCTTGCTGATTTCGACCCTGCGCGAGTTCGTCAAGGCCGATCGCTATTTGCGCTCCGGCCTGTGGCAGACCCAGAACTATCCGTTGAGCGCCGGCTCGCTGCGCGACCGCAAGGTCGGCATCGTCGGCATGGGCCGCATCGGCCAGGCAATCGGCCGCCGCCTCGAAGCCTCGCTCGTGCCGGTGTCGTACCACTCGCGCAACAAGTCGTCGGCCGTCTCCTACAAGCACTATCCCGACCTGATGGAAATGGCGAAGGATGTCGACACGCTGATCGTGATCGTGCCCGGCGGTGCCGCCACCGCCAAGATGATCAATGCCGACGTGCTGAAGGCGTTGGGTCCGCGCGGCGTCCTGATCAACGTTGCCCGTGGCTCCGTGGTCGACGAGCCGGCGCTGGTGGCGGCACTGAAATCCGGCACCATCCTCGCGGCCGGGCTGGACGTGTTCGCCAACGAGCCGAACGTGCCGGACGAATTGAAGACCATGCAAAATGTTGTGCTGCTGCCACATATTGGCTCAGCTTCGGTAGTAACGCGCAACGCCATGGACCAGCTCGTCGTCGACAATCTGAAAAACTGGTTTGCCGGCAAGGCGCCGCTGACGCCTGTGCCGGAAACCCCGGTAAAGGGACGCTGACGCCAATGTCGCTTGCGCGTTCGGGCATCGCGGTGGCGGCAGCGCTGACGGCGCTGCTCGCGCTCGCACCGCCGGTCGCGGCGCAGGACGCCTCGACGCTGAAGAAGGATATGATCGGGCAGTGGGAGCTCGCCACCACCGAGCGCAGCAAGACCTGCGTCGTCACGCTGAAGGGCGATGCGACGCCGCAAGGGCTCAAGCTCGAGCTCGAGCCCGGCTGTGCCGCGGCGCTGCCCTTCACCAAGGAAATCACCGCCTGGAATGTCAGGGGGCTGGACATCGTGCGGCTGCAGGATGCGGCCGGCCAGCCGGTGATTGATTTTACCGAAGTCGAAAGCGGCATTTTTGAAGGGTTGCGCACCGGGGAGGGTGTCTACATCCTGCAAAACCTCGCCGCCGCCCGCTCGCTCGCCAAATCGATGGACCAGATGATCGGCGACTGGTCGATGGTCCGCGGCAACGGCCAGACCATCTGCGGCCTGACGCTGACCAACACCGAAGCCACCGGCGATAATTTCCAGGTGTTCTTGAAACCGAAATGCGATCCCGCGGTCGCGGCCTTTGCGCCGAACCAGTGGCGGCTCGATCACGGCCGTATGCTGCTGCTGTCGGCCAAGGGCGACACCTGGCAGTTCGAGGCCGACGACAATGCGCAGTGGCGGCGGGTGCCCGATACCGCCGATCCCCTCATCATGATGCGCGGGCAGTAATCCTTCAGGGTCCGACGACGCCTGCGACCTGCGGGCGCCATGCTCGGCGGCACGTGGTACGCTTCCGCCCACTTGCCGGCCGGCAATCCCTGAACATTATTCTGTCTGGCTTCATGATCCTGCGATGCATCGCGCACCCAGCCGGAATCTCCGATGTTTGATCCGGCAAGCCAGACCCCTGTCATTGCCGCCGAGCCGCCTTCATCTATTGAATCCCGGTTAATTGCATCTCTTGCCAGCCGAGGCCAGGCGGCAAAGTCCTTTTACACATTTCAGGTCAGATGCAGGCTCCCGAGCATGAGGAGCTCGCCATGAAATTAAGCTGGAACGGCATTCGACAGCGAATAGACGCCATGACGGTCAGGACCAAGCTCTACGTTCTGGCCGCGAGCTTTGTGTTCCTGATCGGTCTGATGGTTTTGGTGGCGATCCATTCAGAGCGCAAGCAGCGCGCATTTCAGGAGTTGCTGAACGCCTCGCTGACGGCAAGCCGCAACATCGAGCGCGCCAACGGCCTTATCTACGCCGCCGTCATGGAGTCCCGCGGCGTCTACATGTCGCCGGACCGGGATTCAGCAAGACGATACGGACAGGCACTTCTGCAACGGCTGGACGATCTTGCGGACGTCGTCAACGAATGGAGGCTCGTTGTAAGGGGCGACGACGCGCGGCAGTTCGCATCTTTCAAGTTGCGAATTGAGCAGTTTATCGAGTTTCGAAAGGAACTGGTGCGTCGAGGCTCGACGATGGGGCCGGCAGCGGGCCGGGCGTGGGGCGACAATGAAGAGAATCGCGCCGTCCGTACGGCGCTTAACCAGGATCTTGAATCGCTATCCGCCATTTACGCGCTGCGTACCCTCGAAATAAGGCGGATCGCAGCGACCAATCTGCAGGCTTCCTATTTAATGATAGGTTTGGGAGTTTTTTTCGTCGGCCTCGCCGGCGCACTGATCGTGCTGTTTCGGCGAGCCATCCTGGATCCGATATTGGATATCGCGAACACGACCAACCGTATTGCGAAGGGAAAGATCAAGCTTGTCGTTCCTCATGCCAAACGCAGCGACGAAATCGGCGGGCTGGCACGCGCTGTCGAGGCGTTTCAGGATAGCGCGTTTCGCGTGATCGAACTCGAGCGCCATGAGCAGGAAATGGAGCAGGCAAACGAGGCGATGGCGCGCGAACGGTCTCTGCTCGAAGAGCAGGTCACTACAGGAAAATGGCAGCTGGATGCGGCGGTCAGGAATATGCCGCAGGGGGTGATCATGCTCGACCGGACGGCCAAGGTCCTGGTGGTCAACGAGCAGTACCGCCAGCTCTATGGCGTCCCGGCGCGCATTGCGAAGCCCGGATCCACGCTGCGGGAAATCCTCGATCATCGAGTTGCTTCCGGCGCGTTCTCAGGTGATCTCGAAGAGTATCTCGCCTCCGTCATGAAGCGGATAAGCGCCCGCAAGCCTACGGTCGCAGACGTTGAACTCGCCGACGGTCGCGTCATCCGGGTCTCGGAACGCCCAATGGACGGTGGCGGCTGGGTTGCCACGCACGAGGACTATACGGCTCAGCACCGTGCAGAACGCACGCTCGAACGCACCGAGCGCTTCTTGATGGCTTTGCTGGAAAACGTTCCGGAAGCGGTGGTGGCGAAGGACGCCAAAACTCTGCAATACGTTTTCGTCAACCGCGCCACCGAAAAGCTTTTCGGCATAGGCCGGGGCCAGATCATCGGGAAGACGCCTCGCGAATTGTTTCCGGAGACAACCGGAGAATTGCTGGAACGTTTCGATCGCGAAATGCTGGACGGCACTAGCGGGGATACCCAAACGGTTCATACCATCGAAACACCAACAAACCAAAGTCGCAGGATTGCAGTCCGTCGCCTGCCTATTGCCATGGAGGGGCGGCCATCGCAGTTTCTGCTGAGCATTATTGAGGACTGCACAAAAATCGAGCGGGAGGCCGCCTGATCCAGTATGCCCGAGACGGCCGACGGGCGCAGGTGTTGATCCAGGTCAACGTCACTTGGGGTGTATTGGCGGAAGATGTTTGCCTACACCACGTCGATTTTTCCCAAGGACGAGACATGAACCATCACCACCGCAAGGTCCTGCATGCGCTGTTCGCCCATCCGATCAGCGCCAATACCGATTTCAAGCAGGTCATTCACGTGCTGGAGGAGCTCGGCGCCGAAATCGACAATAAGTCCGGCAACCGGATCGGCGTCAAGCTGAACGGAAATTCCGTCGCGTTGACGCATGCGCATCATGACCTGCCGAAAGAGGAAGTGATGCAGGTGCGAAAATTCCTGGAGAGCTGCGGCGTCAAGCCGGAACAATATCCGCTCTGAGCTGGAGGGCCGGTCAGGCGGCCTTAGATCCGCGGTGGAGCCATCGCGGCAATCGAAAATATTCCAGGGGCGCCTGTCGATCCGGCGTCCTCCCGTTCGTCGTGTCCCGTAGCGAGCCAGTTTTGCCGGCGATCGCCGCCGCAACTCGCCTCTACGGGAGTTTTGTCATGCGCTTCATGTATATCGTTACCTCGTCCCAGCCCACGCGCGGCCCGACGCCGGCGCTGATGGAGGCGATGGGCAAGCTGGCCGACCGGGAAATCAAGGCCGGCCGCATGATCGACAGCGGTGGTTTGATGCCGGTCTCGGCGGGAGCGCAGGTCCGCATCGCCGACGGCAAGCTCAGCGTGGTCGACGGCCCGTTCGTCGAGACCAAGGAGATGATCGGCGGCTACGCAATCTTCGAGCTTCGCGACAAGGAAGAGGCGGTCGCGGCGGCGCGGGAGTTCATGCAGCTGCACCTCGATCACATGCCGGGCTGGGACGGCACCTGCGAGGTCCGCGCCTTCGCGACGCCGGGCGTCGATGGCGCCTGCGAGGTCGACGTGCGTGCGCATGCCTGATGCGGGCTCTTCGTAACAGCGGTCGGCGGCAATGACAGCCGCCGACATCCATCGCGCCATCCTGGCGGTCTGGCGCATCGAGCAACCGCGCCTGATCACGGGCCTGTCCCGGATGCTGCGCGATGTGACGCTTGCGGAAGATCTGACCCAGGAAGCGCTGGTGGCGGCACTGGAGCACTGGCCCGTCACCGGCGTCCCGGAAAAGCCGGGCGCATGGCTGATGGCATCAGCCAAACGACGCGCGCTGGATGATCTGCGCCGCCGCAACATGCTCGCGCGCAAGCACGCCATGCTGGTCCGCGACCTCGAGCAGGAGCAGCAGGCGATGCCCGATTTCGACGCGGCGCTCGACGACGACATCGGCGACGAACTGCTGCGGCTGATCTTCACAGCCTGCCACCCAAAACTGTCGCGCGAGGCACGCGCCGCATTGGCGCTGCGGATGATCTGCGGCTTGACCACGGAAGAAATCGCGCGCGCCTTCCTTCAGCCGGAGGCGACCGTCGCCCAGCGCATCGTGCGCGCCAAGCGGACATTATCGGACTCCGGGCTCGCCTACGAAACGCCGCGTGGCAAAGAACTTTCGGAACGGCTCGCCTCTGTGCTGGAAGTTGTCTACCTCATCTTCAACGAGGGCTACACGGCCGCAAGCGGCGATGAATGGCTGCGGCCGCAGCTCTGCAACGACGCGCTGCGCATGGGTCGCGTGCTGACGCAGCTCGCGCCGCAGGAGCCTGAAGCCCACGGCCTGCTCGCGCTGATGGAACTGAACGCTTCGCGCGTCGCCGCGCGTACCGATGCTGCCGGCGATCCCATACTGCTGATGGACCAGAACCGGGCGCTGTGGGACCGGCTGCAGATCCGGCGTGGGCTATCGGCGCTGGATCGCGCGCACGCACTCTCTGGCGGGCCAGGATTCTACGCCCTGCAGGCGGCGATCGTCGCCTGTCACGCCACAGCTGCCACACCCGATGAAACGCAATGGCCGCGCATCGCCGACCTCTATGGCCGGCTCGCGAGCCTGGTGCGCTCGCCGGTCATCGAGCTCAACCGCGCAGTGGCGATCGGCATGGCCGAGGGACCGGCGGTCGCGCTTGCAATCGTCGACGGATTGGCGGGCGAGCGCGCCCTGAAGAACTATCATCTGCTCGAAAGCGTGCGCGGCGATCTGCTGTGCAAGCTCGGCCGCCCCGCCGAAGCGCGCGCCGCGTTCGAGACCGCTGCCGCGCTCGCGGGAAATAAACGTGAACAGGAATTATTGAGACGTCGCGCCGCCGAGGCGAACGCGCCGGATCGAGGGCCGCTTCGCGCGCGGAACTGACCGCTTCAGGGGTCGTTCGGCTCTGCCGCCAGCGCGGCCTCATGCCGTTGCAGCCTTGCGGCCCTGCTCGCCACGAAGACGAAGGCGGCAATGAAGGCGATGGTCATCAGCAGGACGATGGTCGGCGCCGGCGCGCTGTCGATGAAGAAGGAAAGATAGACCCCGAGGAATGACGCGAACACCGCGACCATGACGGAGATCGCCAGCATGGCGCTGAATTTGCGCGTCATCAGGAAGGCGATGGCTCCCGGGGAAATCAGCATGGCGATGGCGAGGATGATGCCGACGGCCTTCAAGGCGCCGACGATGGTCAGGGAAAGGATCGCGAGCAATCCGTAGTGCAGCAGCCGGACCGGCAGTCCGATCGCTCTCGCTTGCGCCGGGTCGAACGCGTGCAGCAGCAGGTCCCGCCATTTGATGACGATGATGCCGGTCGCAATGGCCGCGATGATTCCGGTTTCGGCGATGTCGCCGAGACCCACCCCCAGCATGTCGCCGAACAGGATGTGATCGAGATGCACGTCGCTCTGGATCTTGACGTAGAGCACGAGCCCCAGCCCGAACATGCCGGAGAATACGACCCCCATCACGGTATCCTGCTTGATACGGCTGTTCTCCTTGAGGAAGCCGGTCGCCAGCGCGCAGATCATGCCGGCCGCGAAGGCGCCGATGGCATAGGGAATTCCGACGATGTAGGCGATCACGACTCCGGGAAACACGGCATGCGAGATCGCGTCACCCATCAGCGACCAGCCCTTGAGGACGAGGAAGCAGGAGAGGAGCGCGGTCGGGATCGCGACCAGCACCGAGATGATCAGCGCATAGCGCATGAACTCGAGCGTGAAGGGCTGCAGCAATGTATCGAGCAGCGTCATGGGCCTGCATCCAGGGCCTGGATCGCGCGGCGGCGCGACGCCAGCATCCCGTGCTTGGGGGCGAGCAGGAAGACCGCGAGGAAGGTCAGCGTCTGCAGCACCACGATGATTCCGCCGGTCGCGCCGTCGAGGAAGTAGCTGGCATAGGCGCCGACGAAGCTCGTCGTGGATCCGACGGCTACGCTGATCACGAGCAGGCGCGGAAAGCGGTCGGTCAGCAGATAGGCGGTGGCACCGGGCGTCACCACCATGGCGATGACGAGGAAGGCTCCGACCGTCTGCAGCGCCGCGACCGTCGAGGCGGACAGCAGCGTGAAAAACATGATCTTGAGCGCGGTCGTCTTGAGCCCGATCGAGCGGGCGTGGGTCTCGTCGAAGAAGGTAACCATCAGATCCTTCCACTTGACGATCAGGACGGCGAACGAGACGAAGCCGATGATGGCGAGCTGCAGCGTGTCTTCCGGGGTGATCGCCAGGATGTTGCCGAGCACGATGGTCTGGATGTTGACCGAGGTCGGCGAAAGCGACACCATGAAAAGCCCGAGGCCGAAAAACGAAGAAAAAATCAGGCCGATGATGGCGTCTTCCTTCAGCTTGGTGCGCTGGTTGAGGAAAAGCATGGCGGCCGCCGCAAGGCCGCCCGAGAAGAAGGCGCCGATGGAAAACGGCAGGCCGAGCATGTAGGCGCCGGCGACACCGGGCACGATGGCATGCGAAAGCGCGTCGCCGATCAGCGACCAGCCCTTCAGCATCAGATAACAGGAGAGGAATGCGCAGACCCCGCCGACCAGCGCGGAGACCCACATGGCATTGACCATGTATCCGTAGCTGAAGGGTTCTAGCAACGGGGACATCAGCCGCGATCCTCGTCGTTCGAGGACGATCTGCGCCGGGTCGCCTGGCCGTCCTGGAAGATCACCGCGCGCTCGTCATCCGTGATCACATCGAGCGCACGCGGCTGGCCGCCGTCGCTTTCGTTCAGCACGAAATGCCGCAAGACGCCGCCAAAGGTCTTTTCAAGGTTGGCCTGGGTGAAAATCTCCACCGTGGGTCCATAGGCGAGCACGGTGCGGTTGAGCAGCACGGTGCGATCGCAGAATTCCGGCACGCTGCCGAGATTGTGCGTGGAGACCAGCATCACCCGCCCTTCATCGCGCAGCGAACGCAGCAGCTTGACGATGGCGTCTTCGGTATTGACGTCGACCCCGGTGAAGGGTTCGTCGAGCAGGATCACCCGCCCGTCCTGGGCCAGCGCGCGGGCGAGGAATACCCGCTTCTTCTGGCCGCCGGAGAGTTCGCCGATCTGGCGCTTTCGGAAATCGCTCATGCCGACGCGGGCAAGCGCTGCGTCGACCGCTTCATGATCCGCGGCCCTGGCGATGCGCATCATGTTCATGTGGCCATAGCGGCCCATCATCACCACGTCCTCGACCAGAACCGGGAAATTCCAGTCGATGTCCTCGCTCTGCGGCACGTAGGCGACCACGTTCTTTTTCAGTGCGGCATTGACCGGTTGGCCGAGTATCGTGATCTCGCCTGCGGCGAGACCGACGAATCCCATGATCGCCTTGAACAGGGTGGATTTGCCGCTGCCGTTGACCCCGACCAGCGCGGTGATGGTGCCTGCCGGGATTTTGAAAGTCGCATCGCGCAAGGCGGTGTGACCGTTGCGATAGGTGACGGTCGCATTTCTCACGCTGAGCCCGGATCCCGCATCCGAGGACGCGGGATTGAGGAACGGATCGATCATTGCGCTCACTGTGCGAGGCCGTTTGCGATCGTCTCGGACGTCACGCGCAGGAGATCGATGTAGGTCGGAACCTTGCCATCGGCGGCGCTGAGCGAGTCCACATAGAGAACACCACCATATTTGGCCCCGGTCTCGCGGGCAACCTGCCTGGCCGGGTCCGGCGAGATAGTGCTTTCGGAAAACACGACGCTGATCTTGTTGGCGCGTACCGCATCGATCACCTTGCGGACCTGCTGCGGCGTTCCCTGCTGGTCCGCATTGATCGGCCAGAGATAAAGCTCCTTCAGGCCGAAGTCGCGGGCGAGGTAGCTGAAGGCGCCCTCGCTCGACACCAGCCACCGGCGCTCCGGCGGAATCGCCGAGAGCTTCGCCTGGATCGGCGCAATCGCCGCCGAAATCTTCTGCTTGTACGCCTCGGCATTCGCCTTGTAGGTCGCGGCGTTGCTAGAATCGTACTTTGCGAAAGCGTCACGGATGTTGTCGACGTAGATCAGCGCCGCGCTCGGCGACATCCAGGCATGCGGGTTGGGCTTGCCCCTGTAGGGCCCCTCCACGATTCCCATCGGCTTGACGCCCTGCGAGACCACGACGCCCGGGACACCTTTGAGCCGCTGGAAGAACCTTTCGAACCAGAGCTCGAGATTGAGCCCGTTCCAGAGCACGAGATTGGCCTCCTGCGCTTTCAGGATGTCACCGGGCGTCGGCTGATAATTATGAATTTCAGCATCGGGCTTGGTAATCGACTCCACGGTTGCCGCGTCGCCGGCAACATTCCGCGCCATGTCGGCGATCACCGTGAAGGTCGTGACGGCCTTGAACTTGGCCTGGGCGAACGCTGCCTGCGTCATCAGCCCGAGCAGCGCAGCCCCCGCAGCCGTTGTGAGGACGGCGCGCCTGCCCCGATCAAACATTGCCTTGCTCTCCTGTGTCGTCCGCGCCGCCACGGCTGCCCGCCGCGGCCCTGCGAAGCTTCTCTAATTGCAATTAATTCGCAACTGGCTTGACGTATAAGGAACCTTCTGACAGTTTGCAAATAAGAACTATTCGCAAGAGAAAATTGCGCTGTAGATGCGATTGAGTGGCAATAGCAGTAAGGATTGCCCTGGGGTGGGGAAGTTGAGGCTGAGTGTTTACGCCCTTGCGGCGATCGCGATGACCGGGCCGGCGATGGCGGAAACGGAGGTTGTCGATGGCATTCCGCCGGTGTCGATTGCGACCAGCATGCCCGACAACGGCGACCCGGCCGGCGCTCGGAAATGGCTCGCGCAGCACGGCATCACCTACGGGCTGGTCTACACCGGCGAAGCGCTCCGCAACGCGTCGGGCGGTATCCGTCGCGGCAGCCTGTACCAAGGCAAGCTCGAAGCGTTCACCGCCATCGATTTCGGGAAGCTCGCCGGATGGCAGGGCCTGAGCTTCTTCGGCAATGCCTTCCAGATTCATCGCACCTCCGGGATGCGCGCCGAGCATTTCAACAGCCTGATCACGATCAGCAACATCGAGGCCGTGCCTTCGACGCGCCTTTCCGAACTGTGGCTCGAGCAGAAGCTGTTCGACGACCGGTTCGGCTTTCGCTTCGGCCAGCTTGCCGCCGATGCGGAGTTCTTCATCAGCGACTACAGCCGGATGTTCCTGAGCAGCGACTGGCCGACGATTACCGGCGCGAATCTGCCCAGCGGCGGCCCGGCCTATCCGCTCGCGACGCCGGGCGTCCGCTGGCGGTTCGATCCCGACAAGCACTGGTCGGCGCTCGTCGCCGTGTTCAACGGCGATCCCGGGGAGCAGGGAACGGTCAACACGACAGGCACCAATTTCAGGATCAACGATCCGCCGTTGCTGATGGGAGAGCTTCAGTTCCGGCACAATCAGGGAAAGGATGACAGCGGGCTGGCCGGAATCTACCGGCTGGGCGCATGGCATCATTTTGGAGAATTCCACGATCACAGGTTCGGCACGGATGGCCTCGCGCTTGCCGACCCCCTCAGCAACGGCATCGCGCGCCGGATCCGCGGCAACAGCGGCATCTACGGTGTCATCGATCAGCAGATCTATCGTCCAGCGAATGGCGGCCCCGACAGCGGTATCGGCATTTTCAGCCGCATTTCAGCCAGCCCCTCCGACAGCAGCCACATCAATTTCTTCTTCGACGGCGGCATTGTCTTCTCCGGCATGATCCCGGGCCGCCCCAACGACAGGTTCGGCGCCAGCTTCATCCGTGCCAACATTGCGAACAACGTACGGGCGTTCGATCGCGACGTGATTGCCCATTCCGGGATCGCGCAGCCGGTTCGCAGCAATGAGTTGACCATCGAGCTGAGCTACCAGGCGCAGATCAAACCCGGCTGGACCCTGCAACCGACCTTCGAATATGTGACCCGTCCCGGCGGCCACATATCCGATCCCGACAGGCCGGAGCGGCCGATCAAGAGCGGTGCGATATTCGGCGTGCGGACGACGATTGCCTATTGAGGCCGGTGCACGGCGCGTGCGACCAGCAGGCGCGGACGCGAATGGCTGGAGCGGCGCGCCAACGCGGCCGGTGGTTGCACGCCGCAGTTCGGTCTTTCAGATGAAGCGGAACTGCTGCCGCTCGCGTTTGGCGAGTTTCGGGATTGCCTGACCGACGATGATGTTCTTGAAGTGGTCGGTCTGCTGGTGATCGGCAAAGGCCGCTTCGCCCGCGAATACCTCGTAGAAGAAGAATTCCTGCGGCTTGGATATGTTCTGGTGAATCTGGAATTCCTTCACGCCGGGCTCGCCTTGCGCCTTTGGAAGAAAGTCCTTCAGAAGCTCCGCGACCGCGCCTTCCTCCCCGGAGTTGACCTCCCAGAAGGCAGTGACGACCAGGTTCGGGTTTGTGTTGTCCGTGGCGGCCATGGTGTTCTCCTGTGAAACATCCAGCTCGATCTCCGAGCCGGCGAGGCCAGACCACAATGGCCGATTTCCTGACGAATATGCTTCGACATCAATCGAACCATGATATCAACATCGAAGCCGGAACCCGTTTGACGATGCCGGCTTCCTATAGGGTCTTTTCGAAGTAGTATCGACGAATGCCGCCTCCCAGCGTCTTGTTGCTCGCCTGCTCGGCGACGGCCTCGCTCAGCAACCGATATCCCGCGTGCCTGCACAGTTCGAGCGCGGCCGGCTGTAGTTCAGACGTGCTCAATTCAAGCCTTCGCATGTCAAGCCGACGGCACTCAGCTTCAGCAAATCGCAGCATCAACTGGCCGATCCCGCTGCGTCGGGCGGACGGGTCGACATACATGCGACGCAACTCCATGGCGTCAGGCGCTGCGGGTTCAAGGCCGAACATGCCGACGACCTTCTCTTCCCTGCGGGCGACCCAAAAACTGCCGCCTCGCTGTCCATAGTAGGCCGCGACGCGATCCATTTCCTCGGTCAATGACCGGGCGATGTAATCTTCGAAGGCATCGCGCATATGCGGCGGCGATAGCAGTCGGTTGACGAGGATGAATAGTTCGCGGACATGAGGCGCGTCTTCCTCCCGGAACGGCCGGATGGCTATTTCGGCGCTCAAGTCGGGTTCTCCTTCATCATATCGGCCTTGAACGGCGTCGAATTACCAGCCGGTGGTTGTGCAGCAGAACATGGCGCGCTGTTGCACGGATTGGCGCGTGGCGCTCCTAAATCAGCTTCAGCCCCTTCAAACTCGCATGCCCGTTCTTGCCGACGATGATGTGGTCGTGCACGGCAATGCCGAGCGGGGTGGCGATCTGGACGATCGCTTTCGTCATCTGGATATCGGCCTGCGACGGCGTCGGATCGCCGCTTGGATGGTTGTGCACCAGGACCAGCGCGGTCGCCGATAGCTCGAGCGCGCGCTTGATCACTTCGCGTGGATAAACCGGCGTATGGTCGATGGTGCCGGTCTGCTGGATTTCATCCGCGATCAGCTGGTTGCGCTTGTCGAGGAACAGCAGGCGAAGCTGCTCCTTTTCGGCGAAGGCCATGCCGGACCGGCAATAGTCGATGACATCGTTCCAGGACGACAGCGCGATCTTGCGCCTGATCTCGCCCTTCGCCACCCGGCTGGCGGCAGCGGCGAGCAATTTGATCTGGTTGATCGAGGCCTCGCCGATGCCGTCGACCTCGCGCAGCCGCGCGACCGGGGCGTGAACCACTTCGGCGAACGAGCCGAATTCCCTCAACAGCGCTTTCGCCAGCGGTTTGGTGTCGCGCCGGGGCAGCGCCGGGAATAGCGCCATCTCCAGCAGTTCGTAATCGCTCAGCGTTTCCGGCCCGGCCGAATAGAAGCGTTCGCGCAGCCGCTCGCGATGGCCGTGATAATGCGGCGTTTCGGCGGGCTGATCCGGGGGAGGGGCTGTTTTGGGCGGCATCGGCGTCAAACATGCCGAGCCGCCGAGCTTTTGCAACTCTAAAGTGAGGGCGCATCCAGCGAAAAGGCGCCGCGCTGAGCGCGACGCCTTCGCGCTGTTTCGAAATCAGCGCGCGATCAGGCCTTCACGGCCGCGAATGCATAGCCGTTGCCGTCCTTCGAGAGCGTACCGACATTCGGGAAGCCGAAATGATAGCCCGCAATCATGCCCTTCTCGGCGATGACGCGATCGAAGAAGGCGCGGCGCGTAGCCTCCGCCTTCGGCCCGTCGGCATCGAAGCCGGAGAACCAGCCGGGATTCCTGACGAACAGCTGGTAGATGCCGGTGACGTCGCCCTGAATGAACAATTGCTGTCCGCCCGAGGCGACGAGGAACGACATATGTCCGACCGTATGGCCTGGCGTGGCGATCGCCTTTACGCCCGGCGCGATGTCGGCGCCGTCGCTGTACTGCTTGATGTTCTTCCAGGTCGGGAAGGTCGACTGGATCCGCTTGATGAAGGGCCGATTGGCTTCCGGCACTTTCTCCACCAGCGCCGGATCGGTCGCGAACTTGAACTCCACCTCGGGCATCATGATTTCCGCGTTCGGGAATACCTGTTCGTTGGTTTCCTTGACCCACAGGCCCGAGACGTGATCGGGATGGAAGTGCGAGATCACGACGGCGGAAACCGTTGCCGGATCGAGACCCGCCGCCTTCATGTTCTCGGCGAGCTTTCCGACCGACGCCGGGCCGTTGCCGCCAAACCCTGTGTCGAACAGGATGACCTTGCCGCCGGTCCGGACCGCCGTGACGGTGAAGGGATTCTGGATCTTGTCGGGGCCGATGCCGCTCGCCGTCAGCGCCTTCTTGACGTCGTCGAGGCCGACATTCTTCACCATGCCTTCGGTGACCTGACGCTCGATGCTGCCTTCATGCAGGCTGAAGGCTTCGATATCGCCGACCTTGTACTTGAGGCTGTCGGCCGCCTTCTGCGCCTGCGCCGCGCCGATGAACGAAACCGGTCCATTCAGCCCGAAAACCAGCGCCGCCCCGGTGCTCCCGAGGACCAGATCGCGACGTGAAATCTCGAACATGCCCTTGCTCCCTCTGTTTGATCTCTGTCCGCCAGATGCCCTCGCCGCCCGAGAACGCCCGCGCCGTGTTCTACCCCGCGAGCGATGTGCTATTCCGCTGCCTTGTATGAAATGGCGGCTGTCACGTTGCCGCAGGGCGGGCCGTGTTGAGAACGATTTGCAACTCGCTGGCGGCGATCGAGTCCCTCAGCACATGCCTGATGCGTGCAGGCATGGCTCGCGGCCGGGACGGTCGACGCGAAACGCTTCGATGAAGCGGCCTTCCTTCTGAGTCACGAAGACGGTTTTGCCGTCCGGGCCGCCGAAGGTGAGGTTGGTCGGCTGCTTGCCGCTCACCGGCACCTCGCGCTGCAGCGATCCATCGGCGCCGATCACGGCGATCTTGCCGGCCGACAACCGCGCGAGATAGATCCGGCCGTCCACGTCGGTGCGCAGGCCGTCGACTTCGAAATCCGCAAATGTCCGCACCAGCCGCGGTTCGAGCAGCTTGCTGCCGTCGAGGCGATAGGCCCACACCTGACGCGAATTCGATTCGCTGACGTAAAGCGTGGCGCCGTCCGGGCTGAGGTCGAGCCCGTTGGTGACGCCGAGTCGCCGCGGGCTGGCCATGACTTCGCCCTGGCTCTTGCCGTCCGCGCCGCGGGTGATGCGCCAGATCTGGCCGCCCGCAGGCGCGGCAAAGTGCGGGTCGCTGGCATAGAGCGTGCCGTCGGCCGCGATCGCCAAATCGTTCGGCTGGTTGAACCGGTCGGAATGAAAATAGACTTTTGGCGTGGTCTCGCCGGGTTCGATGACCCAAACATTGTGCTTCCTGAAATCGGCGATGTACATCCGGCCCTGCCGGTCGAAACGAATGCCGTTGCCGATGCTGCCTGAAGGCAGCGACGTGAAGAGCTGGGACTGCGCCGCGCCGGCCGCCAGCTTGCCGATGGTGCCGCTCTGTTGAAAATTGACGACGTAGAGATGGCCTGCCGCGTCGACCGCGGGGCCTTCGATGCCAGCCGTATACTCGCCCGGCGGCGTGATCCGCTTGCTGACGAACAAGGTTTCCTCGGCCGCGCCGCCCGGCCCTGCGAAGCAGGTCGCCAGCGCGATGAGAAAGGACGCGATCAGCCGCGCTTGCAAGTCCCGTCCGGCCATTGTCATCGCACGCTCCCGGCGCGGGAAGAGCAGTCGCCGCGCTTACGCCGCCGTCAGCGGCTTCTCGCCGTTGCGTTGCGACAGCGTGAAGATTTCGACGCCGGTCGCGGTCACGCCGACCGAATGCTCGAACTGCGCCGACAGCGAACGGTCGCGCGTGACCGCGGTCCAGCCGTCGGCCAGGATTTTCACATGCGGCTTGCCGAGATTGATCATCGGTTCGATGGTGAAGAACATGCCGGGCTTCAGCATCACGCCTTCGCCGGGCCGGCCGATATGAATGATGTTCGGCTCGTCGTGGAACATGCGCCCCAGCCCATGGCCGCAGAAATCGCGCACCACGCTCATGCCCTGCGGCTCGACAAAGCTCTGGATGGCGTGGCCGATGTCGCCGGTGGTGGCGCCCGGCTTCACCGCGGCGATGCCGCGCATCATGGCTTCATAGGTGACCTCGATCAGCCGCTCGGCCTTGCGCGCGATCGGGCCGATCACATACATCCGGCTGGAATCGCCGTACCAGCCGTCGACGATGAAGGTGACGTCGATATTGACGATGTCGCCTTCCTTCAGCGCGCGGTCGCCGGGCATGCCATGGCAGACCACGTGGTTGATCGAGGTGCAGGTCGAGTAGCGGTAGCCGCGATACATCAGCGTCGCCGGATAGGCGCCGTGGCTGAAGGCGAAGTCGCGGACGAATTCGTCGATCTGTGCGGTCGGGACGCCCACCTTGACGATGTCGGTGAGCTCGTCGAGGCATTTTGCGACCAGCGCGCCGGCCTTGCGCATGCCGGCGAACCCGCTCGGGCCGTGCAGCTTGATCTGGCCGGTCTTTCGCAGGGAAGTATCTGACGCTTCAATATAGCTCATGGGCGGGACATGCTTTGGCGGGAACGGAATGGTTATCGAACGGCCTAATTTAGTGGTCGAAGGGGAGGACGGCAAGCCGGGGGTTTTCGGTAACCAAATATCAAAAGGGGCTGTATTTAATTGGAAACTTCCACCACCTGCTCGACCGGCAGCGCGCCGCCGCGGATGCGGATTTCGCGGACCGGATAGGGAACCCGGATTCCCTCGCGCTTGAAGGCCTCCCACAGCGCCAGCATGACGTCGCTCTTGACGTTGTCCATGCCGTCGGGATCGGCGATCCAGAAGGTCAGCGAGAACTTCATGCCGGCCTCGGCGAATTCGGTGATGATGCAGTTCGGCGGCTTGTTCTTGATGGCGCGGGGGGCAGCGGCGGCGATCTCGATCGCCAGCTTGCAGACGAGGCGGGGATCGGCATCGTAGTTGGTGCTGAACAGCACCTTCACCAGCGTGTTCTTGTCGGTATAGGTCCAGTTGACGACCTTTTGCGTCACCAGATCCTCGTTCGGGATCAGAAACTCGCGGCCGTCGCCGGCGGCAACCGAGATGTAGCGCGTCTTCATCGCGCTGATCCGGCCCGAACTGTCGCCGATGGTGACGAGGTCGCCGGGCTTCACCGACTTGTCCGCCAGCAGGATGATGCCCGAGATGAAGTTGGCGACGATCTTCTGCAGGCCGAGACCGATACCGACGCCGGCCGCGCCGGTGAACACCGCGAGCGCCGACAGGTTGATGCCGACGGCGCCGAGCGCGATGGCAATCGCAATCACCATCAACCCGATGCGGATGATCTTGACCAGCAGCACCTGGATCGACGGCGTCAGGTCGCTGGCGCGGGTGATCCGGCTTTCGATGAAGTTGCTGGCGATGTTGGTCAGCCACAGCGCCGCGACCAGCAGCGCGCCGGCCTTGATCAGCAGCAGCGGCGTCAGCCGCAGGCCACCGATATCGATCGCAAACGAGTCGAGCGTTTCCGCGGCCGGTTCGAGCTGGCCGAGGATGCTCAGTGCCGCGATGAACCAGGCCGTGATCGACACCAGCTTGACGATGAAGGCGTTGCGGATCACCGAGGTGATGAGCCGGATCACGAGCCAGGCCAGCGCCAGCTTGGCGGCAACCATCAAGAGGTAGCTGCGGCTCGGCCAGGTGATATGGTACATCGTGATGCGCGCGGCGATCACGAGAATGGCGAAGATCGCGGTCGAGGCGCTGGCGACCAGCACGCGCGCGAAATGCCGGAGCGGCAGCGGCCAGCGCATCGCCAGCGAGGCTGTGTCGATCCGGCCCCGGATCGCGGTATCCGCCACGTAGGCGATGCCGGCGGCGGTCAGGATCAGCCCGAACTGCAGATAGAACCATGGTGAGGCAATCTCCGCGCCGACCGATCGCGCGGTTGATTGCACGAACTCGATGATCTCTTTCGGGGCCATGTCCATCGGCAATTCTCGTCGGGTGCAGCGCAGGCAATGATTCGAGCGCTGGGCAGATTTCCACAAACAAAACGGGCGGGCCATCGATACACGGGCCAGTGAAGTCGAATAAGCCCCTAAAAACCCGGCATATCGGAGCTGAAGGGGTTGGCGTTCAACTGTGGCGACGATAAGGATGCAATTGCAGGTATTTGCCGGGATTGTTGCGGTTATCGCGGAGGTTCATGGCTTCTCTCGACTCGGTCAGCATCGCCATCTTTCTCGGCGCCATCCTGGTGATGGCGGGCATCCTGTCGAGCCTGCTGGCGCTGCGCTTCGGGGCGCCGCTGCTGCTGGTGTTCCTCCTGATCGGCATGCTGGCGGGCGATGCCGGGCCGGGCCAGCTCAGCTTCAATGACGTCCGCACCACCTATCTGGTGGGATCGGTGGCGCTGGCGCTGATCCTGTTCGACGGCGGGCTGCGGACCAAGTTCCAGAGCATCCGCATCGTACTGGCGCCGTCGATGGTGCTGGCGACCGTTGGCGTACTGGTCACGGCGCTGGTCGCTGCCCCCGCCGCCAAATATGCGCTCGACCTGAACTGGACCGAGGCGCTGCTGGTCGGCGCGGTGGTGGCGTCGACCGATGCCGCGGCGGTGTTTCTGCTCGTTCACACCCAGGGCCTGCGCCTGCGTCCCCGCGTCGGCGCCACCCTGGAGGCCGAATCCGGCACCAACGACCCGTTCGCGATCTTTCTCACCCTGATGCTGGTCGAGTTCATCTCATCAGGCGAAAGCTCGCCGGGGCATGTCGTGAGGGAGCTCTTGCAGGAAGGCCTGCTCGGCACGATCGTCGGCGTGGTCGGCGGCCGTCTGGTGGTGGTGGCGCTCAATCGCATGGCGTTGCCGCAGGGGCTGCACGCGCCGTTTGTCACGACAGCGGCGCTGGTGATCTTCGGCGTCGCGCAGATCTCGCACGCGTCGGGGTTCCTCGCGGTCTATATCGCCGGCATCATCGTCGGCAACCGGCCGACGCGCGCGCATAATTCGGTGGTGACGTTCCTCGACGCCGCGACCTGGCTGGCGCAGATCGTGATGTTCGTCCTGCTTGGCCTGCTGGCGTCGCCGCAGCGGTTGTTGAGCAGCATCGGTCCCGCCGTGATCGTGGCGCTGGTGCTGATGCTGGTGGCGCGGCCGCTCGCGGTGCTGCTGTGTCTGGCGCCGTTCCGCTTCAACTGGCGGGAAAAGATCTTCATCGCCTGGACCGGCCTGCGCGGCGCGGTTGCGATCTTCCTCGCCTCGATTCCGATGCTGGTCGGGCTGTCAAAGGCCTATCTCTATTTCGATGTCGCCCTGGTCGTGGTCGTCATTTCGCTGCTGCTGCAGGGCTGGACGCTGGGCCCGGCAGCGCGCTGGCTGCACGTCGCGCTGCCGCGCGCCGACCGCGGCCCGCGGCGCGTCGAGCTCGATCTGCCTGGCCAGCTCGAACAGCAACTGGTCGGTTATCCCGTCCGTTCGAAGAGCTTGTATTTCCGGCGCGGCCTGCTGCCTTCCTGGTCGAGGCCGACGCTGGTGATCCGCGACCAACGCATCCTGTCACCGGCCGAGGCTGACCCCGTCGTACCCGGCGACTACGTCTATCTGCTGGCGCCGCCGGAAAAGGCCGAGGCGCTGGATCGTTTCTTCGTCGACATGCCGCCGAGCTCGGCCCCCGATCCGCATCTGCTCGGTGACTTCGTGGTGTCGGGCGAACACACCCTCGGCGAACTCGCCGCGATCTACGGCGTATCGGCCGATGAGGAGCAGGCCAAACTGACGCTGGCGGATTATTTCGATATCCATCTCGACCATGCGCCCAAGGAAGGCGCCGAACTGGTGCTGGATCCGATCGTGCTCGTCGCGCGCAGCATCAGCGGCGGCCGCGTCAGCGTGGTCGGCCTGCGGCTGCCGGAGGACGAGGAAGAGGCGGTGCCGCTGACCCGTGGGCAGAAGGCCAGGCGCAAGCTGGCGGATGTCTGGTCGCAGGTGGCGGGGGTTTAGAGGCCATGCAGGGCGGATTGGAGCCGAAGGCGTAATCCGCCGTCGTCCGGCCCAGTCCCGTGTCTCCTGTGCTATCCTGCAACCGCCAGACTTTCTTGAGAACCTTGCAGTGATTTACCCGACCCTGAAATTGCTCCATATCATCAGCTCTACAATTCTATTCGGCGGGGGCATGTTTGCTGCCTTGCTGGGCACAATCGTATTTGGCTCTCGAAAATTGAAGGACATTGCGGAGGTCGGGTCTCAGATTGTCAAGGTCGAGTTGTACCTGACCATATTGTCCGCGCTCGTACAGATCATCACGGGATGGTGGATGGCGTCGCTGGCGGGATTTCCGGCTCTGACTGGATGGCTCGGGTGGGCCTTGATGCTGTTTTGTGTGGCCGGACTTTGCTGGATACTTGGTGTCTGGCTGCAGCATCGCATGATTGATCTTTCCAGGAAGGCGATGGAGACAAACTCGGAATTGCCCGCCGAATATCATCAGCTGTTTAGAAACTGGACGTTGCTCGGCCTGCCTTCGACGGCAGCCATGATTGGAATCTTCTATTTGATGGTCTTTAAGCCGGTCTGAATGTCGTCAAACATGACCGGCCGCAACGATCGTGACAGCCGCTCCAACCGTAATCGCAAATGTCGACATGCGCGCGGGCCCGCAAATCAGCTCCATTTACGCGCATACCGCCTCATTGAAGAGGGGCGCACGCGTCGTCACGATACGCGGGGAGCGGTGGACGCGAGGCGGCCGCGCGCGAGGCATTGCAGGGCGGCGGCCGCACCGGTCTCCGGCCAAGCGGGGTTGAGTTGCACTTTCGACGGTTGAGGAAGTGGCCGACTATCTCTAGTCTGACTGAAAATCGACCTTACGCTCGCGGTGGAAACGCAGGAGACACAATAATGTCCGCCCCCTCTGACGATCAGCTCGGCTTCGCGCCGGACTACGATTCCCCGGTCCCTTACATGCAGCGGACCCGCGATTATTACGCCGCGATCGGCTACACGACGCCTTACCGCTGGGCGCACTATGTCGACGCACCGTTTCAGCCCCTGAACAAGCCGCTGGCGCAATCGCGCGTCACCATCGTCACCACAGCCGCGCAATATGATCCCACCAAAGGCGATCAGGGTCCCGGCGCGGCCTATAACGGCGGCGCCAAGTTCTACCAGGTCTATGACGGCGACACGTCGAAGCCGCACGACCTGCGCATCTCGCATATCGGCTACGACCGCAAGCACACCACGGCGACCGACAGCGGCACCTGGTTTCCGCTGCCGCAGCTGCTGAAGGCGGCGGCCGCGGGGCGGATCGGCGAGGTCGCGCCGCGCTTCTTCGGCGCGCCGACCAACCGCAGCCATCGCGTCACCATCGATGTCGATGCGCCCGAGATTCTCGCGCGCTGCCAGGCTGACAAGGTCGACGTCGCCGTGATCGTCCCGAACTGCCCGGTCTGTCACCAGACTTCGGCGCTGGTGGCGCGCCATCTCGAAGCCAATGGGATTCCCACCGTCGTAATGGGCTGCGCCAAGGACATCGTCGAACACGCCGCCGCGCCGCGCTTTTTGTTCTCGGATTTCCCGCTCGGCAATTCCGCCGGCAAACCGCAGGATGTGGCGTCCCAGGCGCAGACGCTCGAACTGGCGCTGCGACTGTTGGAGTCCGCGGCAGGCGCGCGCACCACGATGCAGTCGCCGCTGCGCTGGAGCGAGGATGCTTCCTGGAAGCTCGACTACAACAACGTCGCGCAGATGAGCCCGGAAGAACTGGCGCGACGCCGCGCCGAGTTTGACAAGCAGAAAGAAATCGCGCGCGGCAACCGCGCGGCGTGACGGGTTACTTCCTTCTCCCCTTGTGGGAGCAGGTGGCAGCCGAAGGCTGCCGGATGAGGGGTATCTCTCCGCGAACTCGGCGTTTGCGGAGACAAACCCCTCACCCGTCCGCGATGCTTTGCATCGCGTCCACCCTCTCCCACAAGGGGAGAGGGAAGAAAAAAAGCAGGAGGAACCCCATTTGACCCGACCGTTCGAAGGCGTGAAGGTTCTCGACTTCACGCAGGTGCTGGCCGGCCCCTATGCCAGCTATCAGCTCGCGCTGCTCGGCGCCGACGTCATTAAGGTGGAGCGCCGCGAGGGCGAGGACATGCGGCGCACGCCGCTGAGCCGCGAATGGGCCGAGCGCGGGCTCGCCCCGGGCTGGCAGGCCATCAACGGCAACAAGCGCAGCCTCACGCTCGATCTCTCCAAGCCGGAGGCGATCACCATCGTCAGGCAGCTCGCCGCGCAGGCCGACGTGGTGATGGAGAACTTTCGCCCCGGGGTGATGGACAAGCTCGGCATCGGCTATGCGGCCCTGTCGGCGATCAATCCCCGGCTGATCTATTGCGCCATTTCAGGCTTCGGCCAGACCGGGCCGGAACGCCTGGGCGCCGGCTATGACGGCAAGATACAGGCACTGTCGGGGATCATGTCGATCACCGGCCATCCCGAGACCGGGCCCACCCGCGCCGGCTTTGCGGTCTGCGACGTGCTGTCCGGCGCCACGGCGGCTTTCGGTGTGTCGAGCGCATTGTTCCAGCGCACCCATACCGGCAAGGGCCAACTGGTCGACGTCTCAATGCTGGAGGCGACGCTGGCGTTCCTGTCCGGGCAGGTGGCGGATTATTCGGTCGCCGGCCACCGCCAGCAGCTTTCCGGCAATCAGGCGGTGAGCCGCCGGCCGACCGCAAACCTGTTCAAGGCCGGCGACGGCTATCTGCTGCTCGCCGTCAACAGCGAGAAGCAATACATCGCGCTGATGACCGCGCTCGGCCGCGCCGATGCGCTGGGTGACCCGCGCTTCGCCGACTGGTTCGCCCGCCAGGAGAACGAACCGGCCCTGCGCGCCATCATCGAGGAGGCGCTGGCGAAGAAAGAGCCCCGCGAGTGGGAAAAGGTCTTGGAGGCCGCGGGCGCCCCCTGCGCCAGCATCTGGAAGGTCGAGGAGGTGATCGACCACCCGCAGATCGCGGCGCGCGGTGCCATTCAGGAGCTCGATACGCCCTATGGACGCCTGCGCTTTGCCGGCAGCGGGTTCCAGCTCTCCCATGGCGGCGGCCGGCTCGATCGCATGGCGCCCGCGCTCAGCGCCCACACCGAGGAGGTGCTGGTCTCGCTCGGCTATGATGCAAAGGCGATCGCGGAACTGCGGACGCGCGAGGTCGTGTAGCGGTAGCCAGGGCGGGGATCCTTGCCCTGTCCCGTTTTGGGCGGCTCGCGCATGGCGCCCCCCTCATCAAGTTGCTTTTATCGATCCGGCGCACCGTCTAAAAGACCACCTTTCCCGACCCGAGAAGGACAGATCATGCCCGCCTACCGCTCCCGAACCACGACCCACGGCCGCAACATGGCGGGCGCCCGCGGCCTCTGGCGCGCCACCGGCATGAAGAACGAGGACTTTGGCAAGCCGATCATTGCCGTGGTCAATTCCTTCACCCAATTCGTGCCGGGCCACGTCCACCTGAAGGATCTCGGCCAGCTCGTCGCGCGCGAAATCGAGAAGGCCGGCGGCGTCGCCAAGGAGTTCAATACCATCGCGGTCGATGACGGCATTGCGATGGGCCATGACGGCATGTTGTACAGCCTGCCGTCGCGCGAAATCATCGCCGACAGCGTCGAGTACATGGTCAACGCGCATTGCGCCGACGCCATGGTCTGCATCTCCAACTGCGACAAGATCACGCCCGGCATGCTGATGGCGACGCTGCGGCTCAACATCCCGACCGTGTTCGTCTCCGGCGGACCGATGGAATCCGGCAAGATCAATCTCAAGGGCAAGAAGCGCGCGGTCGACCTGATCGACGCCATGGTCGCCGCCGCCGACAGCAATGTCAGCGATGAAGAAGTCGAAGTGATCGAGCGCTCGGCGTGCCCGACCTGCGGCTCGTGCTCGGGCATGTTCACGGCCAATTCGATGAATTGCCTCACCGAGGCACTGGGGCTGGCGCTGCCGGGTAACGGCTCGGTGCTGGCGACGCACGCCGACCGCAAGGGCCTGTTCGTCGAAGCCGGCCACCTGATCGTCGATCTCGCGCGTCGCTATTACGAGCAGGACGACGAAACCGCGTTGCCGCGATCGATCGCCAGCTTCAAGGCGTTCGAGAATGCGATGACGCTCGATATCGCGATGGGCGGATCGACCAACACCGTGCTGCATCTCCTGGCCGCCGCCTATGAAGGGCAGGTGCCGTTCACCATGCAGGACATCGACCGCCTGTCGCGCCGGGTGCCCGTGCTGTGCAAGGTCGCGCCGTCGGTCGCCGACGTGCACATGGAAGACGTGCATCGCGCCGGCGGCATCATGGCCATCCTCGGAGAACTCAACCGGGCCGGATTGCTCAATCGCGGCCTGCCGATGGTTCACAGCAAGACGCTGGAGGACGCGCTCGGTCGCTGGGATATCATGCAGAGCAAAAGTGAGAGCGTCCGCAAGTTCTACATGGCCGCGCCGGGCAACGTGCCGACCCAGGTTGCCTTCAGCCAGGAGAAGCGGTTCGAGGAACTCGATACCGACCGTTCCGCCGGCTGCATTCGCGACGCCGAGCATGCCTATTCGAAGGACGGCGGACTTGCCGTGCTGTCGGGCAACATCGCGCTCGAGGGCTGCATCGTGAAGACCGCCGGCGTCGATGAAAGCATCCTCAAGTTCGAGGGACCGGCACGGGTGTTCGAAAGCCAGGACGCCGCTGTCGAAGGCATTCTGGGCAACAAGATCAAGGCCGGCGATGTCGTCGTGGTCCGCTATGAAGGCCCGCGCGGCGGTCCTGGCATGCAGGAGATGCTGTATCCGACCAGCTACCTCAAATCAAAGGGCCTCGGCAAAGTCTGTGCGCTGGTCACCGATGGCCGCTTCTCCGGTGGTTCGTCCGGCCTGTCGATCGGACATCTGTCGCCGGAAGCCGCTGAGGGCGGACTAATCGGCCTGGTGGAAGAGGGCGACCTCATCAAGATCGACATCCCCGCGCGCTCGATCAGCCTCGCGGTTGATGACGCCACGTTGGCCAGACGCCGCGAAGCCATGCTGGCCCGCGGCGCGGAGGCCTGGAAGCCGGCCAAGAAGCGCGCCCGCAAGGTGACGATGGCGCTGAAAGCTTATGCCGCGCTCACGACGAGCGCCGCCCGCGGCGCGGTGCGCGTCGTTCCGGAGTAGGCGCTTTACCTGGGCACATTGCTTCGCTGCTTTTCGTGCGCCGCTCGGATCGGGCCGAATGGTCCGTACATGTGTTGCTTCTGATCGAACCCGTCGGCGTACGGGCCGTAGGGCGCATCGACGGGCTTGGTGAGAAGGTCGGGAAAATCCTTGTCGAGGCCCGCTTTCGTCGGACGCGGTTGAGAGATCATGTAGGCCGCGACGTCCCAGGCCTGCTCGACGGTGAGCTGCGGATTCAGGTAGTCGGTCCCGTGCGGCATATTGAAGTGCACGAAGTTCGCCGCGGTAATCAGCCGGGCCATGCCGGCGCCGTTGTTGAAACTGTCCGGGCCCCATAGCGGCGGCACCATGTAGCCGAGATCGCTGGTCGGCAGGCTGCGGCGGATTCCGGAGCCGTCGGTGTTGTGGCAGGCGAGACAGGCCTTCGCGTAGATCGTCTTGCCGCGAACCGGATCGGCGGCCCGATTAAGTTCAGGCATCGCCCCGGTGCCCAGGCCCGACAGCACTTTGCCGGCAGGGACCCCCGAGGACAGAAACCGGATGTAAGCCACCATGGCCTGCATTTCCGGACTGTCGAGCGGCAGCATGCGGCCGTTCATGCTGCGCGACATGCACGAGTTCACGCGGTCTTCGATCGTGATTTCGGCGCCGAGCCGGGCGCTGTATTGCGGAAACAGCTCGACCAGCCCGAACAGCGGCAGGCCGAACTTCTTCGTGCCGGCTTCGAGATGACAGTTGCTGCAGGCGAGATTGTTGCCGGCAAAACGTTTTGATGAATCCGGTACCTCAGGCCCGATATGGGCGTAGGTCGCGGTGATCAGGTCGCGCCCGCGCCGTACCAGCCGGCCGTGATTGTCATCGGGCAGGGCGCCGACTTCCGGCACCGTCCATACGGGCGGGGCGACCGCCTGCGTCCGCCCCGCATCCGTCGCGGCCATCCCGACGGCAACGGCTGTGACCACGCGCACCATCCAGAAGCAGAGGAGTTTTGGAACCATCGGTTCTCTCGACACCACAGGTGGATTCTGGACATATGCCAGATCAAGACCATTCTCGGCCGACTGAGGTTAATGTCGAGTTCAGCGTACCGGGCACCTCCGGCGTGGCGGCCGAGAGAGACGCTACCGGCGTGAAATCCGGTTCTGCTCGTTGCGGGCTGGCAGACTGGACTGGACGACGGGCCTGTCACCGGTGGCGATCACGTCGCCGGAGCGCAACGATCCGTCCATCGCGAGATCGACGGGCGCCAGGCCGACCGGGCTGCGGCCGTTGCAGGTGCAATCGGCGCGCAGCGCCTTGCGATAGGCAAAGGCGTTCGCGCTGTCGGTGTAGCGTTCGCCGGTTGAGGCATAGGCGTTGTCGATGTTGGCGCCGAAGAAAATTCTGGTTGGGCTGGCCGGACAGAACGCCTGGCACATTTGCGTCGGCGAGGCCGCGCCGCGCATCAGCGGAAAATATTTGCCGTCGCAACTGCGCACGCAGAAGGCCGGCCCGGAGCTAGCGGCGACCTGCCCCGGCGGCCCGGGTTGCGGGTCATTGTTGAAAATTTTGCCGAACAGTGAAGGCTGGGACTGGTGCTTTTGGCCGCCGCCGAAAAGGAAATCGAGCAGGTTTTCGGCCGAGCTCAGTTCCGGCGCCAGCGCCACAGGGATAATAATGGCGGCAACAGCCACGATGCGGCGCAACATGCGCTGAAAAGACAATCTGCTTCGCAATACCTGATCCACCGGACGCAACGACCTCCCTTGCAAGCATCAGGGAAAACCGGGTTCTCATTTGCGGCAATCGTGGATTTCAAACACGCTCGAAGCAGGGCGGAGAAAAGGAAAGAAAATGGCGAGCAGGCGCGGCCGACCTGCGACCTCACGCGCCATGCGTCCGATCTTGCCAAGCTGCCTTCCGAGGTGAAGTATCCACCGACGCACAAGCGAGCCTTTTGAGCCTTTGGGGGCCTCATGCAGAAGTCGCGGCGGGATGTTCTAAAACTCCTCGGGGGTGCTGCGGCGCCTCTGGCCCTGCCGGACGTTGCTGAGGCGCAGTCCTATCCCGATCGGCCGATCCGCCTGGTCGTGCCGTTCCCGCCTGGAGGCGCCTACGATTCGCTGGGGCGACCATGGGCCGAGAGGATCAAGCCGCTGCTCGGATCGATCGTCGTGGAGAACATCGGCGGCGCCGGTGCCTCGCTCGGCGCTTCCACGGTCGCCAAGGCACGCCCCGACGGCTACACCATCCTGCTCGGCGGCACGCTGCCGCACGTCAACGAAGCGCTGCTGAAGGCAAGGCCGCTCTACGATCCGATCAAGGACCTCGATCCGATCATGCAGCTCGCGGTCGGCTCTCTTTGCGTCGCGGTGCACCCATCGGTGCCCGTCAAGTCGCTTGACGAACTCGTCGCGCATGTCAAAGCCAATCCAGGCAAGATATCCTATGGTCACGTCGGCGTCGGTTCGACCAATCATCTGGTTGGCGAGTTGTTCAAGTCGGTCGCGGGCATTCCGGAACTCGCCCAGATTCCCTATCGGGGCGCCGGGCCGGTCATGACGGACCTGGTCGGCGGTCAGATACCGATGGGAGTCGTTGGGTGCACGGCGCAAAGCCTGGGACTTCACAAGTCCGGCGGATTGCGCATTCTGGCGATCACGAGCGCGACGCCGCTGCTCGCAGCGCCGGACCTGCCCACGGTGGTGCAGGCCGGATTTCCAGGCATCGCCAACGAAAGCAGCTATGGCCTGCTTGCGCCCGCCGGAACGCCGAAGCCCATCATCGACAGGATCGCCAGCGCCTCGCGCGCGCTGCTGTCGACGCCTGAATACCAGCGGCTCATGATCGAGACGGGATTTGAAGCGACGCCGGATTCCAATCCGGAAAGGTTTCGCAAGGTGCTGGCCGATGCGGTCAAGTTCTGGGAGCCGCTGGTGACCCGGCTCGGCTTGAAAATCGATTGAAGGCGCACGGTCGCACAGGTCCCACGAGGCTGCGATTGCGCGCTACGCCAGCACCTTCACCCCGCCGAGCGCGGTGACGCGTCCTCGTTTCAGCATCACGATCTGCGTCGCCAGTTGACGCAGTTCGGCGGCGTCGTGGCTGACGTAGACCATCGGAATGCCCTCGTCGCGCAGCCGGGCGAGATAGGGCAGGATCTCCTCCTTGCGGCCCTCGTCGAGCGAGCCGAGCGGCTCGTCCATCAGCAGCAATCGTGGTTTCGACAGCAGCGCGCGGCCGAGCGCGACGCGCTGGCGCTCGCCCCCGGAGAGCTGGCCGGGGCGGCGGTCGAGCAGTTGGCCGATGTCGAGCAGGTCGGTGACGCGCTTGTGCTGGACAGGATCGGCCGCGAGGCGGTTCATGCGCCGGCCGTAGTCGAGATTTTGCCGGACGTCGAGATGCGGAAACAGTCGCGCGTCCTGAAACACATAGCCGATCCGCCGCCGGTGGGGCGGCACGTGAATTCCCTTCGACGTATCGTCCAGCACCTCGTCATCAAGCGCAATGACGCCGCGATCCGGCCGCAACAGTCCTGCGATCATGTTGATCAGCGAGGTCTTGCCGGCGCCGGACGCGCCGAACAGGCCGGTGACGCGGCCCTGGCTCTCGAATTTGGCCTCCAGCGAGAATTCGCCAAGCTGCTTTGTGACGTCGACGCGCAGCATGGTCAGTTCCCGTGCAGGCGTTTGGTGGCGCGCCGCGCGAACCATTCGGAGGCAATCAGTGCGCCCATCGCGATCGCGATCGAGATCAGCACCAGCCGGCTGGCGGCGGCGTCGCCGTCCGGCGTCTGGATCAACGAATAGATCGCGGACGAAATCGTTTGCGTCTCGCCGGGAATGTTGGAGACGAAGGTAATCGTCGCGCCGAACTCGCCGATCGCCTTGGCAAAGCCGAGCACCATGCCGGCCAGTATGCCGGGCAGCGCCAGCGGCAGCGTCACGGTGGCGAACACCTGCCACGGCGCGGCGCCGAGCGTGCTGGACGCCTGCTCTAGCCGGCGGTCGATTGCCTCGATCGACAGTCGGATCGGCCGCACCAGCAGCGGAAACGACATGATGCCGCAGGCCAGCGCCGCGCCGGTCCATCGAAACGCGAACACGATGCCGAGATGGTCGGCCAGCCACGCGCCGACCGTGCCACGGCGGCCGAAGGTCAGCAGCAGCAGATAGCCGGTAACCACCGGCGGCAGCACCAGCGGCAGATGCACCGCGGCGTCGAGGATTGACTTGCCCCAGAAATCATATCGCGCCAGCAGCCATGCCAGCGCGATGCCGAACGGGGTCGCCACCAGCGTTGCAATGACTGCCACCCGCAGCGACAGCAGGATGGCCGTCCATTCGGCGGGCGAGATATCGAACATCAGGTGGTGGGGCTGAGCAGGAACTTGAAGCCGTATTTTTCAAGAATGGTCTTCGCCGCGGTCGAGCGCAGGAACGCAAGATAGTCTGCCGTCTCCGGCTTGGCGGTCGTCGTCGCCGCGACGGGATAGATGATGGCGGGATGCGAATCCGCCGGGAAGGCGCCGACCACCTTCACGCCGGGCTCGATAATGGCGTCGGTGGAATAGACGATGCCGAGTGCCGCTTCGCCACGCGCGACCAGCGTCAGCGCGGCGCGCACGCTTTCGGCCATCGCGAATTTCGGCTCGGCGGCCTGCCACGAACCGAGCTTCTCCAGCGCGGCCTTGGCGTATTTGCCGACCGGCACGGACTTGACGTCGCCGGTCGCGATCTTGCCGTCGCCGGCGAGCTTGGCGAGATTGAAACCCGCACCGATGTTCACATTGTCGATTTTGGAATCCTTCGGCGCGATCATCACGATGCTGTTGCCGAGCAGGTTGACCCGGGTCGGCTCGTTGATGCTCTTTTTCCCGATCGCGTAATCCATCCAGTCGGTGTCCGCCGAGATGAACACGTCGGCCGGCGCGCCCTGTTCGATCTGCTTTGCCAGCGCCGAGCTGGCGGCATAGCTCACCGTGATCCTGACGCCTGATCTGGCGGTGTAGGCGGCGTCGATTTCATCGAGCGCATTTTTCATCGAGGCGGCAGCAAAGACGGTCAATGCCTTCTCCTGCGCGGCGGCCGGCGAATAGAGGGCTGGTAACGATATGGCGAAGGCCAGGAAAAGACCGGCGACACGCTTCATCGGGGGCGCTCCATGCGTGATTGCGTGCTGCGGTTGCCGCGCGCAAGACAGGCGTTGATTTGGATCGAGGCGACCCTCGGAAGCGCCGTTCCGGTATTCCCTGGAGGACTTGCGGTCGATCAGGAATGTCGCCAGCCCGGACAATAGTCAGGTTGAAGCAGGAGGTAAAGACGGCTGCACCGCCGTGCAAGCCGCCGCAGGGGCGTCAGTGGTGGTGTCGCTTGTGCCCGCCGCCGCCATACCCGCGCAATTCGGCATATTTGGTCATCTGCGACGGGGTCAGGATGCCCCCTGTCGACAGATGGTATTTCAGATGGGTTTCGCGCAGCACGCCCTGCGTCGCCGCGACCGCCGTGGTGGATGCCTTCAGGCTTTCCGGCGTCACCGTGCGGGTTGCAAACTGCTTGTCCAGTTCGGCTTCCTGCTCGATCAGCCTGGCGCCCAGCGGCATCGCCTCGGCTTTCATCGAGTCGAACAGGCGCTGCACGCTGGCCCGCTGCCCGGCAGAGAGTTCGAGCTTGTCGGCCAGTTCGAGAACGTGCAACGGGCCGGGATAGCCGTTCAGTTCGGCTGCGAGCGCGAAACCCATGCCGCGGCCGGCGCCGAGGTCGGCGATCTGTTGTTCGGAAAGCGCCTTGATCGGGCGGGTCTGCATTCCGGCGTAGGGAGTTTGCGCGTGCACGCTGGTGACAAGAGCAATGGATGCAATCAGGGGCCAGATCTTCATCGTTATTCTCCTGCGGATTTGATTCTGGACGTCAGGGCTTCGCATCCGGCGCATGCAACACGGCTTTGCAGGCCGGCGGCAGCGCCGCCATGGTCATCGGCGGCTTGGGTTTCGGCGGCACCGTTGGCGGCTTGGGATGCAGCACGGCGTCGCTGAACCAGTAGGCGAGATCGCCGGTGCTGCAGCCCTCGCCTTCGGTCGGCTCGGGCTGGCTTTCGCATTCGCCGGCACCGGGCGGGCACTTCATGCGGATGTGGAAGTGATAGTCGTGGCCGTACATCGGCCGCACTTTCTGCAGCCAGCCGCGATCGCCCTTGGCCTCGCGGCACAGCGCCTTCTTGATCGCCGCGTTGACGAAGATGCGCTGCACGCTGGATTCCATCGCAGCGGCGCGGATGACAGCCAGATGCTTCGGCGTCCAGGCGTGCGGGTCGATGTCGAGCCGGTCGCTGCGCACCATCATGACAGCCGACATTTCCTCGCGCTCGTTGCGCGACAATTGCCGGCCCGGCATCGGCGTCAGCCAGATATCGGCGTCGAGCCCGACCTGATGGCTGGCGTGCCCGGTAAGCATCGGTCCGCCGCGCGGCTGCGACATGTCGCCGACCAGTATCCCGTGCCAGCCCGCATCCTTGTGCGCCTTGGCAGCGAGCCGCTTGACCAGCGCGACGAGGTCGGGGTGTCCCCAGTTGCGGTTGCGCGACAGCCGCATCACCTGCCAATTGTCGCCGTTGATCGACAAACCCTCCGCGCCCGCGATGCAACCATGCGCATAGAAGCCGTGCACACGCGTTGGCATCGCCGCCGGCCGCACCTTGCGGCCGAACAGTTCCTTTGCTGCCACCGAGGGGTCGTCGGGATTGGCCAGCGGCGGCAGCGGCCTTGGATTGACCGTGCCCTTGTCCTGTGCGCATGCGACGGCCACGGTGGCGGCGGTCATGGCGGCGATGATCAGAATCAGGCGAGGGTTCATCGGATCACTCTAGCCGCGAAAAACGGGGCATGAAACCGGGCCGCGGGGCGTTGGCGCGGTAACGCTGATATTGCCGCTTGTGGCGGCGCGCAATGATGAAATCTGCGTGAGGCAAGACCGGTTGTCGCGGACACGACTACTGCAACTTGATATTTGCCGACCGGATCACCGTGGCCCACCGGTCGACTTCCTCCCGCATGTATTTCGATGTCCTCTCGACCGTGCCGCCAAAAGCGACGGCCGACAGCTTCTTGAAGTGGTCCTGAACCTCGGGCCGGCGCAGCGCCTCGTTGACGTCGGCGTTGATCTTTGCGACAATGTCTTTCGGCGTTTTCGGCGGTGCCACGATGCCGTACCAGGCGACCGATTCAAAGCCGGGCAGCGTTTCGGCAATCGTCGGGACATTCGGCATCGACGGCAGGCGGGTGGAGGACGCCACCGCGAGCAGTTTCAGCTTGCCGGCCTGAGCCAGCGCCAGCGAAACCCCGAGATTGTCGAACATGATGTCGACTTCGCCGGCGACGAGCCCTTGTAGCGCAGGCGCCGAGCCGCGATACGGAATGTGCCGCAGCTTCACCTTCGCCATCGCTTGAAACAGCTCCGAGGTCAGGTGTGAGGTCGTGCCATTGCCTTGCGTGGCGCAGATCGTCCTGTCCGAATTGCCCTTCAGGAATGCGATCAGCTCGGGCACGCTCGACGCCTTGATGTTGTTCGGATTGACCATCACCGCGTTCGGCACCTGCGCCATCACGATGACAGGCTCGAACCTGGTCGGGTCGTAGGCCAGTTTCGGATACAGATTGTGATTGATCACGAGTGACGGCGGCGGTGACGAGAGCAGCGTGTAGCCGTCGGGCGCCGAATGGTAGACCTGTTCAGCGCCGATATTGCCCCCAGCGCCCGTGCGGTTCTCGATGACAACAGGCTGATTCCATTTGCGCGACAGCCAGTCGGCGACGATCCGCGGGATCGCGTCGGCGGTTCCTCCAGCCGGAAATGGAACGACGATTTTTACCGGACGGTCAGGGAATTCATTGGCGCGGGCGGGGGGATGACCAGGTGCAAGAAGAGCGAGAAGCAGCGCGAGGAGCGCCAGTTGGCGGCGAACGGGAATATCTGGCGTAGAGCCGGGCATTGAATCTCTTCCCGCTGGCCACATCTGCGCCGCCCGGTCCGGACTGTCGACGCTTGGTGTTTGCGGGGAGGATAGCTTGAGCGCGCGGGCTTCCGAAGCAGTTTTTGCGCGAGACGATGGCGCAGCCGCAACGCACAGCCGTGATCATGGAAGGCGGAATCGGCGGGCTGTTCGCTGCCAATGCGCTGATCGCCCACGGCTTCGACGTTTTTGTCGACGAGCAGGCGCTGGCGGCGCTGTACGACCGCGGGCCGGTGGCCTTCCTGGCCTATGAGCAATTGCGGCGCTGGCGCGTAGCCGCCGTTCAGAGCGGCGCGCGCGTGAATGGCATGCGCTACGACTCGTCCTGCGCCGATCTCGGCGTCCGTGATGCCGAGATTACCGCGCCTGCCGCGTTCCGCCGACGGCTTTACGACCAAGACGTGGTGCCGGAAGCGCAAGCCGTCGCGGCTGCCTTGGGTTGAATGGCCGTGACGCCGCTACTGCGTTAACCGCACGATAACCCTTTCGATCGTTGGCCGTGGCTCGGGCGCATGTCTGGGGTTTCGCGCATTCCTTGTGCACCCGGGGCGGGCGTCGCCGTCCGGCAACACCGGTGTGGCGATTTTAACCCGCAAAGTTGCGATTTGCGTCAAAAGCGATACACGCGGTGCGTGTGTGGATTCTCGCAGCAGACCGTAAGTGAGAACGCGCATGCGTCCTTTCAGTGCCAAGAGATACTATTTTTTCAGATACTTATCCCACAACATCGCCCGCGTTAGTGCGCGGGGTAAGCGTAGCGATGTCGACAAAAAAGCGAAAACCAGCGGGCAAGTCCAGGCCGGCTGCGGCGATCAGGCGCTTTCCGGGCCGGCCGGTGAAGTCCGCGCCGAAGCCCGCCGCCAAGCGCCGTCGGCGACCGCCCGTTGCCGCCGGCAAGATCGTGCGCAGGCGCAACGAGGTCGATGCGGCGCTTGCGGAGGCGCGCAAATCGCATGAGCGCCTGCGGGAGGCGATCGACATCCTGCCGCAGGGCGTCGTGTTTCTCGACGCCGAAGGCCGCTACATTCTCTGGAACAAGAAATACGCCGAGATGTACAGCCGTACTTCGGACCTGTTCAAGCAAGGCGCGCGGCTGGAGGATACGATCCGCATCGGCGTCGCACGGGGCGACTATCCGGAAGCCGTCGGGCGCGAGGAAGAGTGGATCGCAGCCCGGCTCAAGAAACTGTATCAGCCGGGCGAGCGGCACGAGCAGAGGCTGGCCGACGGCCGCGTCATCCTGATCGATGAACGTCTCACCGGGGACGGTGGCATCATTGGCCTGCGCATCGACATCACCAAGTTGAAGCAGCGCGAGGCTTCGTTCCGGCTGCTGTTCGACAGCAACCCCGTTCCGATGATCGTCTGTGCGCTCGGCGACGAACGCATCCTCGCGGTCAACGATGCCGCGGTTCAGCACTATGGCTACAGCCGCGGCGAATTCGAGAATCTGACGATCCGCAGCCTGCAAGCCTTCGACGCCGAACTGCCGTGGACCGGCGACGATCGCGCCGCGCGCACCTGGAAGCATGTTCGCGCCGACGGCGGCCTGATCGATCTCGCGATTTATTCGCGCCAGCTCGTCTATGGCGATCAGCCTGCGGCCCTTCTGGCGCTGATGGACACCACCGAACGCAAGCGCGCCGAGGCGCGTCTGACGTTCATGGCCCAGCATGACGGCCTGACGGGGCTGCCGAACCGCAATCTGCTGCGCCAGCAGATGGACGATGTCCTGCTGCGCACCCGCCGTAACGGGGAGAAGGTCGCGGTGCTGGTGCTCGGCATCGACCATTTCAAGGCCGTCAACGATACGCTGGGCCACGGCATCGGCGACAAGCTGTTGCGTGGCGTCGGCAAGCGGCTGCGATCGGTGCTGCGCGACGACGATACGCTGGCGCGGCTCAATTCCGACGAGTTTGCGATCGTCCAGGGCGGGGTGACGCGGCCCGAGGATGCGGCGTTCCTTGCGCGGCGCCTGCTGGACGCCATCGGCGATCCCTATCTGCTGGACGGCCATTCCATCGTGATCGGCGCCAGCATCGGCATCGCGATGTCGCCCGGCGACGGCGACGAATCCGAAAAACTCCTGAAGAACGCCGACCTCGCTCTGTCGCGCGCCAAGAACGATTCCCGCGGCACCTTCTCGTTCTTCGAGGCCGGCATGGATGCGCGCGCCCAGGCGCGGCGCAAGATCGAAACCGAGCTGCGCGCGGCCGTACAGGGCGATGCGCTGCGGCCCTACTACCAGCCGCTGGTCGACCTTGCGAGCGGGCGAATCACCGGCTTCGAGGCGCTGGTGCGCTGGCCGCATCCCGAGCGCGGCATGATCTCGCCGGCCGAATTCATCCCTGTTGCGGAAGAAACCGGCCTCATCAACGCCGTCGGCGGCCTGATGCTGCGCCGGGCCTGCGCGGATGCGGCGCAATGGCCCGACGACGTTCATGTCGCCGTCAACCTGTCGCCGCTGCAGTTTCGCGTCGGCAATCTGCTGCAGCTGGTGATGGATACGCTGAAGCAGACCGGCCTGCCGGCGCGTCGCCTGGAACTCGAGATCACCGAGACGCTGCTTTTGGAAAAGAGCAGCGAGGTGCTGGCGACGCTGCATGCGCTGCGCGCGCTCGGCGTTCGCATCTCGATGGATGATTTCGGCACCGGTTATTCCAGCCTGAGCTATCTGCGTAGCTTTCCGTTCGACAAGATCAAGATCGACCAGTCCTTCGTGCGCGACCTCGCCGCCAACCCAGATGCGCAGGCGATCGTGCGTTCGATCATCAGCCTCGGCAAGGGTCTGGGCGTCACCATCACGGCGGAAGGCGTCGAAACCGAAGCCGAACTCAACTGCCTGCGCAACGAGGGTTGCCACGAGGGGCAGGGTTTTCTGTTCAGCCGCGCCCGTCCGAATGCGGAGATCCTGGGTCTGTTGAAGACGCAAGGCAACTGGAGTTCGCCGGCCGGCGCCGCGCTGGTGGCGTGAATGGGATGAACGCGCAGGATCGGTCGAGCTCTTTGCGAAACCCGTCACCTCCCTGCGCAATGAATTGATGGGGTTCGCAAAGAGCTCAACCCATCCTGCAAGACCGCAATGACGCTCATCCAGCCTTTCGCTTCCTCGCATGATAGGTCAGCGCGAGCGCGATGCAGTGGCGCAGCGCCGCCTCCGGCAGCTTCTCGCCGGCGTCGAGCAGGATGCTGCGGTTGCCGCCATAGCGGAGTTCTGGATAGAGCTCGCGAAACGTCTCGACCAGATCCGTCTGGCAATGGAAATACACCGCGTAACCGCCGGCTTCATTCTTGAGCTGATCGATCCGGACGGTGCTGCCGCTCCTGCTCTCGGAGGTGAGATAACTCGGCTGCCCCCATTTAAGGGCCTCCTCCAGCGCGCCTACGCCGTTGGTCGTCTTCGCCGTGTCGAAGATCAGCCGGCGCAGCGCCAGCAATCTGGCTTTCACCGGTGGCGGATAGGCCGCGAAGACGGCGTCGATCGCGGCACTCTGGCTACTTTCTGATTTCTTTGTGACGCGCCTTGTCACATTCTTCGCTGTCGCCTTCTTCATCCGCCCGTCCGCGCATACCAAACGATACGCATGGCTATAGCACGGACTGATCGCCGAGCACGACTACGCCGCGTCGCGCAGGCCCGCCAAAAACGTATCGACGCGCTTGTACAGCGCATCGGCCTGCTGGCCGAGCTGGCTGGAAGCGGTCGCGACATTGTCGGCCAGCGCGCGCGACTGGTCGGCGGACTGGCTGGCGCCGGTGACGTTGACCGAGACTTCGGTGGTGCCGGTGGCCGCCTGCTGCACGCTGCGAGCGATTTCCCGCGTCGCCGAATCCTGCTCTTCGACGGCTGCGGCGATCGTGGTGGCGATGCCGCTGATCTCGCGGATGGTGTTGCTGATGCCGCCGATCGCCGTCACGCAATCGCCGGTCGCGGCCTGGATCGCGGCGACCTGGCCCGCGATCTCCTCCGTGGCTTTCGCGGTCTGGTTGGCGAGTTCCTTGACCTCGGAGGCGACGACGGCAAAGCCACGGCCGGCCTCGCCGGCGCGCGCGGCCTCGATCGTCGCGTTCAGCGCCAGCAGGTTGGTCTGGCTGGCGATCGCCCCGATCAGGCGAAGCACGTCGCCGATCTTCTCGGCCGCCGAGGCCAGGCTGCTCACCATTTCGGTGGTCTGTCCGGCCTTGACCACGGCGTCGTCGGCGACCCGGCTGGAATGGGTGACCTGACGGCCGATCTCGGCCACCGAGGACGCCAGCTGTTCGGTCGCAGCCGCCACCGCGTTGACGCTGCCGGAGGCCTCGTCCGAGGCGGCAGCTGCGGCGGCGGCGCGCTGCGAGGTGCCGTTCACGCTGGTGGCGATTTCGCCGGCGACGCGCTGCATGTCACTCGTTGCCTCTGCAACCGCGGCGACGACGCTCTTGACGTCGGCCTCGAAGCGGTCGGCCATCTGGCGCTGCAGGGCTTTCTTCTCGAGTTCGCTCTGCTGCTTCGATGCTTCCTGCGCCTCGCGCATGCCGCGCGCTTCGATCATGCTGCGGCGGAACGTTTCGACCGCGCTCGCCATGGTGCCGAGTTCGTCGCGGCGCTCGCTGCCGGGGATCGTGACGTCGATCTCGCCGCCGGAGAGGCGGTTCATCACCGCGGTGATGGCAGCCAGCGGCCGCGACAGTCCGCGACCGAGCAGCAATGCCAGCAGGATCGCGCCGATCAGGATGACGACCGTGCCGAGGATCAGGCTGCGTTGCGAACTCGCCGCGGCTGCCTCGTACTCGGTCGTATCCTTGATGATCTCCAAAATGCCGACCGGCTGTCCGGCATAGTTCTTGATCTGCCCGATATAGAGCGCAGCGGGGCGGCCTGCGAGCGTCGCGTCGCGGCGCAGGGGCTGGCCGCTGTATACGCCCTTGAGTTCGTCGGCGGTGGTGACCACGCCGTCGCCAAAGGTCGAGGAGAGCCGCTTGAAATCCTTGCCATCATAGGAATAGACCGCGAGGTCGATGCCGAAACGCTTCTTGGCGCGATCGACGAATTCCTTGCCGAAGGCCGCGCCGACGTCGACATTGGCCAGCGTCTTGCCGTCGCGCACGATCGGCGTCATGCCGAAGATCGAGAGCGCCTCGCGGCCGGGCTCGACGCCGACGATGGTCTTGCCGGTCTTGATGGCTTCCACCACGGTGGTGCGTCGCGCCGAAGCATCGTCGTCGAACACTTTTGGCGCATGCACGCGGTAGATTGCCGTCGCCGGCGCCCGCCAGAACGAGATCAGCGGAATGCCCTGCGCCTTCAGCGACTCCAGGCCTTCGCCGAGCAGCTTACCCAATCCGTCGCGATCGTTCTTTGCAACAGCCTCGGCGACCGGCGGCAGGCCTGCGATCAGGGAAGAGACCGCAAGCGCGGCGCGCCCTTCATAATCGATGGCGGCGATCACGCTTTCATATTGCAGCTTGAGCTGCTGATCGAGCGCCAACTGCGTCAGCGAACGCTGCTGGGCGATCGAGAACGTGCCGAGGATGCCGCAGGCGACAGCCACCGTCACCGAAATGGCGAGGATCAGGCGAACGGCGATCGAGCGAATCTTGAACATGATGCGTACGGGAGCTCCAAGGGCCAAGCTCCCTATAGATTTCACGTATTGTTTAACAACACGGGGAAAAATCGGTCCGTAGTACTACGGAGCCTCACCGCGCGGTCGGAGTTCCCTCCAGATGGCCTGACAGGATCACCTTGCCGACGTCCTCGTAATGCGAGTCGCGGCCCTGGATCTGCTGCGCAATCGCATGCATGTCGCGAAAGCGGCGTTCGAAGCGGTTGGCGTTGAACACGGCAGTAGCGCCGGCCATGTGATAGGCCGCGTCGACCACGGCAGCCGATTGGTGGATGCTCCAGGTCGCGGCGATGCGCAGCGCGATGCGGTGCGCTTCGGTGAGCGTTCCGTCGCGCACGAGATCGCGCCAGACTTCCGCTGCGGTGGAATAGAGATAGGCGCGGGTGGCGCGCCACTGCGCCTCCATGCGGCCGACGACGCCCTGCACGGCGTTGTTCTCCCGCATCGCCTTTTGCGCCTGCGGGGTCTTGCCGCGCGCGAGATCGATCGCGGCATCGAGCGTGGCCCGCGCGACGCCGACCGATGTCGCCGCAAAACCCATGCTGAACACCATGTTGGTGGAGAGCTTGTACAGTGGCCCGTTCTCGCGGCGGGCTTCCGCCTCGTCGCGCAGCGCTGCGAATTTTTCCGGGATGAAGAGGTTTTCCACCGAATAGGAATCGGTGCCGGTGCCGCGCAGCCCGATCACGTCCCAGACGTCGTACATGGTGGCGCTGGTCACCGGAAACAGGATGGTGCGGATCTCCGGCGACCCATCCGCCTTGCGGCGCGGTGTGCCGTCGGCCTCGACGACGCGGACATGCGCGCCGAGCCAGCTTGCCTGCCGCGAGCCGGAGGCGAAATCCCAGCGCGCGCTGGCCTTGTAGCCGCCGGGCACCGCCTGCACTTCATGATTGATCGCGCCCCAGGCCAGAATGCCCGGTGCCGTGTTGAAGATCTCGTTGGCCGCGTCAGGATCGAGATAGGCCGCGGTCATCGCGCAGACGCTGCACTGGCCGAGGCACCACGCGGTCGAGGCGTCGGCCTTGGCGACCTCCTCCTGCATCTGCATGAAGACTTCCAGCGGCGCCTCGGTGCCGCCAAAACTCTTCGGCAGCAGCGAACGATACAGCCCGTTCTCGATCAGCGCCTGCGTCACGTCAGGCGTCAGCCGCCGCGTCCGCTCGATCGCGTCGGCCTCGCGCGCGATCAGGGGCGCCAGCGCGCGGGCACGTTCGACGAGGTCGAGGCCGGGATGCTTGGTCATGCGCTTCCTCGCATTCTCGTGTTCTTGGGTCTTCTTGGACGCGATGGTGACCCATCCGCCGCCCTCGATCAAGGCGGCGGTCAACTCACGCCGTCGCCCGCCCCAGGTCGAGCGACGGTTGCGACGGCCGTTTGCCTGACGGAAAACTCAGCGCCACGGCGACAGCGGTGATGCCGATGGCGAACGAGCCGACATAGAGCCAGTTGTAGGCGTGGAAGGTGTCGAACACCCATCCGCCGGCGAGCGGGCCCAGCGCCATGCCGAGACTGGCGAAGGCGGAGACCGCGCCGAACATGCTGCCCATGATACGCACGCCGAAATATTCGCGGACCAGCACGGCGTACAGCGGCATCACGCCGCCATAGGCGAGGCCGAACACGACCGACAGCGCGTAGAATTCGCCGAGATGGCCGACCGCGAGGTAGGTGGCAATCGACAGGGCCTGGACGAACAGTCCGCCGACCAGCACGTGCCTGGCGCCGAAGCGATCGGCCAGCACGCCGAGCAGCAGCCGGCCGCCGAGGCCGGAGAATCCCGCCAGGCTGTAGACGGTGACGGCGGTGAGGGGGGCGATGCCGCAGATCATGGCGTAGCTCACCATGTGGAAGATCGGCCCGGAATGCGCCGCGCAGCAGGCGAAATGCGCCAGCGCCAGCGTGATGAACTGCGGCGTCTTGAGCGCCTGCGCGACGGTCCATTCCCGCTCGGGCGCGCCGGTTCCATTGGCGGCCGCCGGGTTCGAGGGCGCCGGCGCGGGCCGCACCAGCAGCGAGGCCGGGATCAGCAGCGCCAGCGCGACGATGCCGATCGTCAGCATCGCCGTGCGCCAGTCATAGTTCGTGATCAGCCAGCTCGCGAACGGGGCCACCGTGAGCGGCGAAACGCCCATGCCGGCCGAGACCAGCGCGACCGCGAGGCTGCGGCGGTGCTCGATCCAGGCGCTCGCCGCCGCCACCATCGGCGCATAGAAGCTGCCGGCGGCAACGCCGATCAGGACGCCGAAGAAAAACTGGAACTGCCACAGGCTGGTGGCCTGGCTTGCGCCGATCAAGCCGGCGCCGAGCAGCAGCGTGCCTGACAACACCACGATGCGGGTGCCGTAGCGGTCGGACAGCGTGCCCCAGAAAAATGCCGCGAGCCCCATCGCGAGAAAGTCGATCGTCGCCGCCGCCGACACGCCGCTGCGCGACCAGCCCATGTCTTCCGAGATCGGCTGCAGGAACACGGCGAGCGACAGCATCGAGCCGAACACCACGCAGGTCATCAGTGCGCCGACGGCGACGACGACCCAGCCGTAGGATGGTCCGGAGGACTCCCGCATGCATTTCCTCGCTGTTTTTGTGTTTATGATCGAGCAGGGGGATGGTGGCTTATTCATCCAGCGAGGGCAAGACGATCGAGCGCCTTGAATCGATCCCCCTCATGAGGCTGGCCGGACCTCTCCGTCGTCATTCCGGGGCGCGCGAAGCGCGAACCCGGAATCCATCTCTCCCAGCATTCACGCAGCGCCATGGATTCTGGGTCCACGCCTTTGGCGTGTCCCGGAATGACGGTGTTGAATCAGCTATCCACCTTCAACGCCGCGATGAACGCTTCCTGCGGGATGTCGACCTTGCCGAACTGCCGCATCTTCTTCTTGCCTTCCTTCTGCTTCTCCAGAAGTTTGCGTTTGCGCGTGATATCGCCGCCGTAGCACTTTGCGGTGACGTCCTTGCGCAGCGCGCGGACGGTTTCGCGGGCGATCACCTTGCCGCCGATCGCGGCTTGAATGGGGATCTGGAACATGTGCGGCGGGATCAGTTCCTTCATCTTCTCGACCATGGCGCGGCCGCGGCCCTCGGCGCGGGTCCGATGCACCAGCATCGACAGCGCGTCCACCGGCTCGTTGTTGACGAGGATCTGCATCTTGACGAGATCGGCCACCTTGTAATCGGTCAGGTGATAATCGAACGAGGCGTAGCCCTTCGAGACCGATTTCAGGCGGTCGTAGAAATCGAACACGACCTCGTTGAGCGGCAGGTCGTATTTCACCATCGCGCGCGAGCCGACGTAAGTGAGCTCCTTCTGCGCGCCGCGGCGGTCCTGGCACAGCTTCAAGACGCTGCCGAGATATTCATCGGGGGTGAGGATCGTGGCTTCGATCCACGGCTCCTCGATGTCGGCGATCTTCACCACGTCGGGCATGTCAACCGGATTGTGGATCGAGATCTCCTGGCCGTCGGTCAGGTGCATCTTGTAGATCACGCTCGGTGCGGTCGCGATCAGATTGAGGTCGAACTCGCGCGACAGCCGCTCCTGGATGATTTCCAGGTGCAACAGCCCGAGGAAGCCGCAGCGGAAGCCGAAGCCGAGCGCGGCCGAGGTTTCCATCTCGTAGGAAAAGCTCGCGTCGTTGAGGCGCAGCTTGCCCATCGCCCCGCGCAGCGTCTCGAAATCATTGGCGTCGGCCGGGAACAGGCCGCAGAAAACCACCGGGATCGCCGGCTTGAAGCCCGGCAGCATCTCGCTGATCGGCTTGCGATCGTCGGTGATGGTGTCGCCGACGCGCGTGTCGGCCACTTCCTTGATCGCCGCGGTGATGAAGCCGATCTCGCCGGGGCCAAGCTCGTCGACCTGCTCCATCTTCGGCGTGAAGAAGCCGACGCGTTCGACATCATAGGAAGCGTTGGTGCCCATCATGCGGATGCGGCTGCCCTTCTTCATGATGCCGTCGACCACGCGAATCAGCACGACGACGCCGAGATAGACGTCGTACCAGCTGTCCACCAGCAGCGCCTTCAGCGTCGCATCGCGGTCGCCCTTCGGCGGCGGCAGGCGGGTGACGATCGCTTCCAGCACGTCGGGCACGCCGAGGCCGGTCTTGGCCGAGATCATCACGGCGTCCGAGGCATCGATGCCGATCACGTCCTCGATCTGCTGCTTGACCTTGTCGGGCTCGGCCGCGGGCAGGTCGACCTTATTGAGGACCGGCACGATCTCATGGTTGTTGTCGAGCGCCTGGTAGACGTTGGCGAGCGTCTGCGCCTCGACGCCCTGGCTGGCGTCGACCACCAGCAGTGATCCCTCGCAGGCTGCCAGCGACCGCGAGACTTCGTAGGCGAAGTCGACATGGCCGGGCGTGTCCATCAGGTTGAAGATGTAGTCCTTGCCGTCCTTGGCGCGGTAGTTCAGCCGCACCGTCTGCGCCTTGATGGTGATGCCGCGCTCGCGCTCGATATCCATCGAATCGAGCACCTGCTCCTTGCCCGCCATTTCACGGTCCGTCAGGCCCCCCGTCATCTGGATGAGGCGGTCGGCCAGCGTCGATTTGCCATGGTCGATATGGGCGACGATGGAGAAGTTTCGGATGTTGGAAATGGGGACTGTGGTCATGGGGCGCGGGATAGCATTGGCACCCCCGTGCGGCAACCATATTGCTGGATTCTAAGGGGGATTCTTCCCGCCAAACCGATTCCACTGCGGTCCGAAACGCGCTACGCACGGGGCCATGTCGCGTATTTCCGTTTCACCCGCAGCCGCACGCCCGAGACGCACCATCCCCTCCGTCCGGCGGCTGGCGGCGTGGCTGGCCGCACTCGCCAGCGATCCCACAGCCAGCCTGCGGCTGGTTACGGGCTTTGCAGTCGTTCACGCCGTCTTGTGGACGCTCATTCTGATCAACCTGAAGACCGGGCAGGACGTCCACATGGACGTCGCCGAAGCGTATGCCTGGGGCCAGAAGTTCCTGCTCGGCTACGGCAAGCACCCGCCATTGTCCGGCTGGGTCGCCGGCGTCTGGTTCAGGCTGTTTCCGGTCACCGACTGGGCGACCTATGCGCTGGCGATGGCGACGCTCGGTTGCGCGCTCGTGGCCTGCTGGCTGGTAGCGCTACGCGTGGTCGATCGCCGCCGCGCGTTCTTCGTCGTGGTGATGCTGGCGCTCTATCCGATCTTCAACTTCAAGGGATTCAAGTACAATCCGGACCTGCTGCAGCTCGTTACGCTGCCGCTGGTCGTGCTGGCCTATCTCGATGCGTTCGAGAAGCGCAGCGTCCGGTCCGGCATCTGGCTGGGGCTGGCCGGGACGCTCGCGCTGATGACCAAATACTGGGCGCTGACCATGATCGGCGCCGTCGGTCTGGCCGCACTGATCCATCCTGCGCGCCTGCAATTTCTCCGCTCGCCGGCGCCGTGGGTGGCAATTGCCGTGCTGGTGGTGGCGATGCTGCCGCATCTGATGTGGTTGAAGCAGGTGGACTTCGTCCCGCTCACCTATGCCGGCGACACCTATTCGCTCACCGATCAAACCATGATCGACGATCTCGCGCTCGGCTATGTCAAACATAATCTCGCGCTGCTGGCGTTGCCGGTGATACTCGGCGCTATCGCGCTGGCCTCGCGGCCGTTCCGATGGCCGCCGTTTTCGTTCTTGTCGCGCGGCGCCAATACCGGCGTGAATTCGTCTCAGGCGCTCAACGTCTGGATCATCCAGGCGGTGGTGGCGATCGGGCCGCCGCTCGGCGCCGTGCTGTTCCACGTCTACATCAAGACCGACTGGGGCATCCCGCTGTTTTTCCTGATGCCGCTTGCGCTGATCGCGATACCCTCCGTGCGGGTCCGGAAATTCGCGCTGTCGGGCCTGACCGCGACGTGGCTGGCGACTTCGCTGGTCGTGCTCGCTGTGTCGCCCAGGATCGTCGCCTATGAACTCAGCGAAAAGCGCACGGCCGGCGCCACCTACCGCGCGCGATCCGAACTCGCCCGCCAACTGACGGAAATCTGGCGCATACGGTTCAATTCGCATTGGCCGGTGGTTGCCGCCTATACCGATACCGGCCCGGCCGTCACCTTCTACAGCCCCGATCATCCGGCGCCGCTGACCCCGAACGAGCCGTGGTCGTCCGGCCTGACCTCGCTGGACGACGCCAGGCGATCGGGCTTCATCGGCATCTGCGAAGTCGGCCACTGGAAGATGCAACAGTGCGAGGCGTGGATGAAGGCCCATGCGGCCAATGCCGAGCACATGGTGATGACCACACGGCGGTACTTTCTCGGGATGTCAGGCCCCGCGACGGCCTGGAACATCTTCATCGTGCCGCCGGCCAAGTAAGAGCAGCCAACCGGAAAATCGAAGGGGGAAGCAGATGGATATGGACCTGACAGGCAAGACGGCGCTCGTCACCGGCTCGACGCGCGGCATCGGGCTGGCGACCGCGATCGGGTTGGCGCAAATGGGCGCGGAGGTGATCGTCAACGGGCGCGACAAGGCGGCGGTCGGCGAAGCCGTGACAAAAGTCCAGAAGGCGGCGCCGTTGGCCAAGGTGCATGGCGCGGTGGTCGATCTCGGCAATGCCGCCGGCTGTGCCGCACTGGTCGAGCAGTTTCCCGATGCCGACATCCTCGTCAACAATCTCGGCATCTACGAGCCGAAGGGCTTTTTCGACATCGAGGACGCCGACTGGACCAAAATGTTCGAGGTCAACGTGATGAGCGGGGTGCGGCTGACGCGGCATTACCTGAAGCGGATGCTGGACAGCAAGGATTGGGGCCGCGTCGTGTTCGTCTCCAGCGAGTCCGGCGTCTTCATCCCGAAGGAGATGGTGCATTACGGCTTTTCGAAGTCGGCGCAGCTCGTCATCGCGCGCGGCGCGGCGGAGACGACCAAAGGCACCAACGTGACGGTGAATTCGGTAATGCCTGGTCCGACCTGGGTCGAGATGGCGCCGGTGCGGTTGGCTGCGCGCGCCGAGGCGGCCGGCACCACCGTCGATGATCTCGTCCAGCGTACCTTCACCGAACGCCGCCCGGCCTCGCTGCTGCAGCGCTACGCCCAGCCGGAAGAGGTCGCCAATCTGATCTGCTACGTCTGCTCAAAGGCCTCCAGCGCCACCAACGGCGCCGCGCTCCGCGTCGACGGCGGCATCGTCACCAACCCGTTTTGATTTTTTCTCCGTCGCCTCGCTCTTGCGGGTCGAGACAAGCGAAGCTTGCTCTTAGAGGGTCGGGGTGAGGGGTCTCACCGCGAACTCTGGTGCGAGTGGATAGTCCGGTGCCCCCTCACCCGGATCGCAATAGCGATCCGACCTCTCCCCGCAAGCGGGGACGAGGTAAGAACAAGCCGTCGCGCCTCACACGCCTTCTTCGTTAAATTTGTCGGCGATCAGCGCGGCGATGGCGTCGACCACCTGCTGTGCCTCCGGGCCGATCGCCGAAACCGTCACCGTGGTTCCCGGTCCGGCCGCCAGCATCATCAGGCCCATGATGGAAGCGCCGCCGACGGTCTCGCCGCCGCGCGTCACCCAGACCTCGGCGCTGAACTTCTCGACCAGCTGGACGAATTTCGCCGAGGCCCGCGCATGCAGGCCGCGCTTGTTGATGATCAGAAGGTCCCGTGAAACGGCGCCTGCCGGCACGCTCGGCCCGACTTCCTTTTCGGGCTCGGCGTCGTCGCTCATTTGCCGGCGAGGACGCGACTGGCGATGGTCACATATTTGCGACCGGCTTCCTGCGCCATCGCGATGGCGTCGGGAAGCGAACGCTCCTCGCGCACCTTGGCAAGTTTGACCAGCATCGGAAGATTGATGCCTGCGAGCACTTCCACTTTGGGACGGCTCATGCAGGAAATCGCCAGGTTTGAGGGTGTGCCGCCGAACATGTCGGTGAGAATGGCGACACCATCGCCGCTGTCAACGCGATTCACCGCTTCGATGATATCGCTGCGACAGAGATCGGAGTCGTCTTCGGCTCCAATCGTGATGGCTTCGATTTGTTTTTGCGGACCCATTACGTGTTCGAGCGCTGCCTTGAACTCGTCAGCAAGGCGCCCATGGGTCACAAGCACTAGACCAATCATCGGAAACTCCTCGCGGGTGCTTTTTGGTGCACCGCACGAACGCGCCACTTTGACCATCCAGAGGCCCCGCGCAAGAGGGCATCTCGGCTATTGTTCCAGTACTTGGCGGTAAACAGTGAGGCCTGTGCCGGTTTAATCAGTGGCGATATTGGGGCTTATATGGTTACCAAATCCCTTCGGACAATCATCCGAAGGTCTGACGGCGTCCGAACTCGCAGTTGTTATCAATGCCGCTGCAATCAGGGGGAGGGGCGCATAACCATTCCCTATAGGGATTCTCGGTATCAAGACACCGTTTAAGCGAATAAAGAGCGCTTCCGGCGGCGGCAGCCGCTCCGCATCGGGGGCCCCAAGATCGGCGACCAGTCCGACGACGGCCTCCTCAACAAAGTCGCAATGCCTAACGCCGAGGCCTCGGACCTCGATCAGACCGGCCAGTTTTGGCGCCGGGCGGACGCGCAATTGTCCGGCGACTGTGTCGAGATGGACACGGTCATCGCCGACCAAAACGGCCTGCGGAAGCTGTCCGGCGCGTCCGGCGAGAATCAGGTCGAGGGCCAGCCGCGATTTGCCGGCGCCTGAGGGGCCGCGGATCAGCACGGCGCGGTCTCCCACCCGCACGGCGGAAGCGTGGACGCTCGCGCCCTGCGTCATCATGGCGCGGGAAGCCGTACCACAAAGCGCGCGCCGACCACGGTCGGCTTGCCGTCGGCATCGGCCGGGCCGTGGCGGTTCTCCGCCCAGATCCGCCCGTTATGCGCCTCGATGATCTGCTTGGAGATCGACAGCCCGAGTCCCGAGTTCTGGCCAAAGCCCTGGTGCGGCCGGTCGGTGTAGAAGCGCTCGAAGATGCGTTCCAGCGCGTCCTCGCCGATCCCAGGCCCGTCATCGTCGACGACGATCTCGATTTCCGAGCGCACGCGGCGGCAGGCGACGCGTACCTTGCCGCCCGGCGCGGAGAACGATTGCGCGTTGGACAGCAGGTTGGAGATCACCTGCCCGAGCCGGGAATCATGGCCCGGCACCGAGAACGTGTCGGTGGCGCCGCGGCCCTCGAAACGCGCCTCGACCGCGACATCGTGGCCCAGCCTGGTCTCGTTGGCGACCGAGGTCAGCGTCGTCAGCAGCCGCCGCAGATCGACCGGCGCCATGTCCTGGCGCTGCAGTTCGGCATCGAGGCGGCTGGCGTCGGAGATGTCCGAGATCAGGCGGTCGAGCCGCTTGACGTCGTGTTCAATCACCTCGAGCAGGCGGGCGCGGCTGGTGTCGTTGCGCGCCAGCGGCAGCGTCTCCACCGCCGACCGCAGCGAGGTCAGCGGGTTCTTCAGTTCATGGGCGACGTCCGCGGCGAACATCTCGATCGCCTCGATGCGGCTGTACAGCGCGTTGGTCATGTCGCGCAGCGCGCCGGAGAGATGGCCGATCTCGTCGCGGCGGCGGGTGAAGTCCGGAATCTCGACGCGGGTCTGAATGCGGCGGCGGACGCGCTCGGCGCCGTCGGCGAGCCGTCGCACCGGACCTGCGATCGTGCTCGCCAGCAGCAGCGACAATACGATCATGACGGCGGAGGCGACGCCGCCGACTTTCAGGATCGCGAGCCGTTCGGCGGTCACCATCTGATCGATATCGTCGCCCTGGGTCGAGAGCATCAGCCCGCCATGCACGGCACGGAAGCGCTGCACCGGCACCGCGACCGAGACGATCACCTCGCCGCGGTCGTTGACGCGCACCATGCTGCTCTTGACGCCATCGAGCGCCTGCACGATTTCCTGGTAGCCTTTGCCGTTCTCCGGGCCAAGCTCGCGATAGAGCGGCAGGTCGCCGCGATTGAGCCAGGTGCGGATCGAGATCGTGGCGCGTTCGACGAAGCCCGGCTTCTCGGTCGAAGGCGGCGGCAGTTCGAACCGCAGCACATCGCCGCGACCATAGAGACTGCGGCTGTCGAGGATCATGCCGCCGTCGCCGCCATAGATGCGGGCCCGCGTCTTGGTCGGCGAGATCAGCCGCCGCAGCACCGGCGCCACGCGCTCCGGGTTGATCGGGAAATCGAGGCCCGAGGATTCATCCGGCGCGCCGTAGCTCTCGCCGGGCTTGAGATCGAGCAGGCGGTCCGGATCGATGGTGATCGTGTTGGTTTCGACGGTGGCGGAGGCGGCGATCGCGCCGGCGATGATTTCCGCCTGCACCAGCAGGCTCTGCGCGCGGGCGTCGATCAGGCCGGCGCGGAACTGCGACAGGTAGAGAATGCTCGCCACCAACGCGACGAGGCCTGCGAGGTTGAGTGAGACGATGCGGCGCGTGAGGCTGGAGAACGAAAGCGCGAAGAAGAACTGCCCGGCCCGGCGGAACCAGCCGAGCGGTCGTCGCCAGCCCCGTTCACCCGCATTATCCTCGGCTGCGCGATCCCGATCGCGGAGCTCCGAAGCATCCTCGTGGTTCAGCGTTGAATCGGGCTGCGTTCGATCTAGCAATGGTCGAGCTACCGGTTGTGATACGCCGCTGTGTAACTCTACGCTTTCTACGCCGAACGGGCGGATGTGTCAGCCGGCACTTCCGCCCACAAGACGCAGATCAGGCTTCCTTGAAACGATAGCCGACGCCGTACAGCGTCTCGATCATTTCGAAGTCGTCGTCGACCACCTTGAACTTCTTGCGCAGCCGCTTGATGTGGCTGTCGATAGTGCGGTCATCGACATAGACCTGGTCGTCATAGGCCGCATCCATCAGCGCGTTGCGGCTCTTCACCACGCCGGGCCGGGTCGCCAGCGCCTGCAGGATCAAAAATTCCGTCACCGTCAGCGTCACCGGCTCGTTCTTCCAGGTGCAGGTGTGCCGCTCCGGATCCATCCGCAGCAGGCCGCGGTCGAGCGCGCGCGCATCCGGCTCCTTCGGCACGGCGGTCGGGTCTTTCGGCTGGCCGCGGCGAAGCACGGCCTTGACGCGCTCGACCAGAAGACGTTGCGAGAACGGCTTGCGGATGAAATCGTCGGCGCCCATCTTGAGGCCGAACAATTCGTCGATCTCTTCATCCTTGGAGGTCAGGAAGATCACCGGCAGATCGGATTTCTGGCGCAGCCGGCGCAGGGTTTCCATGCCGTCCATCCGCGGCATCTTGATATCGAGGATCGCGAGATCCGGCGGCGAAGTGCGGAAGCCGTCGAGCGCCGACGCTCCGTCCGTGTAGGTCATGATTCGATAGCCTTCGGCTTCGAGCGCGATCGACACGGAAGTCAGAATGTTGCGGTCATCATCGACCAGGGCGATTGTGGGCATGAGCCTGCTTTCGAATAAGAGAGTGGCTTAAACGGCGGTCAGTCCAGCCAGACGCCGCATAAATTGGCTTCGTACGCGGTCAACGAGCAATGCAAGCTAGGCTGAAGTGTGACCGAGTTCCGCAAAACGCTCCTGCGGCGATACGCCGTACCCCGTATAGCACCCCCTCTGGCCGAGAAAAGGCCTTTTTTGCAATAAGTTGGCCCGGAAACTAACCATGCAGCCGATCCCTGATTTTGATGCTTCCAAACTCGCGCGCTCGCTGCTCCGCCGCAGCCGGCAGGGCGCGCTTGCCACCCTTCTGCCCGAAAGCGGTGCCCCCTATTGCTCGCTGGTCAACGTCGCCAGCCATCCCGACGCGTCCCCGGTCCTGCTGATTTCGCGGCTCGCGCTGCATACGAAAAATATTCTCGGCGACGGCCGCGTGTCGCTGATGCTGGACGAACGCGTCGCCGGCGATCCGCTGGAAGGCGCGCGAATCATGCTGGCGGGGCGCGCCGAAGAGGCTGTCGGCGAGGTCGCAAAAACCCTGCGCCGGCGCTACCTCAACGCGCATCCGTCCGCGGAGGCCTTTGTCGATTTCAAGGACTTTTCGTTCTTTCGCATCGCGCCGTCGGGCCTGCACCTGGTGGCCGGCTTTGGCCGCATCATCGACCTCGAGCCGGCGCAGTTTCTGACCGAAATCGGCGACGCCGCCGAATTGCTCGAAGCCGAGCAGGGCGCGGTCGAGCACATGAACGAGGATCATCGCGACGCGATGAATCTCATTGCGACAAGGCTGCTGGGCGCCGAATCCGCCGATTGGCGCTGCACCGGCTGCGACCCCGACGGAATGGATATGCAAGCCGCCGGCGCCACGCTGCGGCTCGATTTCCCCGAGCGAGTGACGAGCGCCGTGGGCTTGCGCAAGATGCTGGTGCGGCTGGCGGGCGAGGCGCGAGCCAAAGGCTGAGGGTAACGGGACGGATTTGAGCGGGCGCGGAACTTGGCGCGACCTATCGGCCGATGCGCGAAGGTGACCTGCCGAAAGCCCGCATGAAATCCCGGCACCCTCGAATTTCCCGATGATGCCGCACTGCCGAATCCGCTGCCGCTGACGGAGATTCAGCCGCGCTATTGGCCGACGAGGCGATGGTGCTGTTAACGGTCACCGAATTCGAAAGCTGCGTCATCGCCATTGCGCGTGAGCGCGCTGGCTGGAAACCGATCCCGCGCCGCGCGTTGAAATTTTCCAATTGTGCGGCGCAGCATTTTCTCTTGCATCCCGGCGTCAGCGGATGATCGCGCAACCACGAGGGCAAACCGACAAAAAGCACCGCAGCATCCGGTTGATGCAGATCAACCGTCCGCGCACGCATAAACCAAATCGCGGGGATCGGCTTGGCAAGCAGCGCGTTCACCAGTATTAGGTCGCCGCACCGAAGCCGGAAGGCTGTTTTCAGGGGCTACCGCGACAGAGCGCGTGAAGCGACATGCGCGCGTATCGAGTAACGCGGGTTCGAGGAGGATTTCTTCGTGCAAGAGACGGGTCTACGCAACGGTGCCTTCGGTGCCGACAAGTTCGGCTTAAAAAATCTCAAGACGGTGCACTGGAACCTCGGCGCGCCCCAGCTGTATCAATACTCGCTCTCCGCGGGCGAGGCGGTGTTGTCGGCCGATGGCGCGCTGTGCGCGGACACCGGCGAGTTCACCGGCCGCAGCCCGAAGGACAAGTTCACGGTTCGCGACGCCTCTACCGAAAAGATGTGGTGGGCCGGCAACCAGTCGATCACGTCGGATCAGTTCTCCGCGCTTTATGCCGATTTCCTCAAGCATGCCGAAGGCATGACGCTGTACGCGCAGGATCTGTACGGCGGCGCCGATCCGAGCTTCCAGATCAAGACCCGCGTCTTCACCGAGCTCGCCTGGCACTCGCTGTTCATCCGCACGCTCTTGATCCGCCCCGTGGCGTCGGCATTGCGCGACTTCGTGCCGGAACTCACCATCATCGACCTGCCGAGCTTCCGCGCCGATCCGAAACGTCACGGCTGCAAGTCCGAGAACGTCGTCGCGATCGATTTCGCCCGCAAGATCGTCCTGATCGGCGGGTCTTATTATGCAGGCGAGATGAAGAAGTCGGTGTTCACCACGCTGAACTACTATCTGCCCGCCAAGGGCGTCATGCCGATGCACTGCTCGGCGAATGTCGGGCCGAAGGGCGACACCGCGATCTTCTTCGGACTGTCCGGCACCGGCAAGACCACGCTGTCGGCCGATCCGAACCGCACGTTGATCGGCGACGATGAGCATGGCTGGGGCGACGACGGCGTCTTCAACTTCGAAGGCGGCTGCTACGCCAAGTGCATCAAGCTGTCGAAGGAAGCCGAGCCGCAGATCTTTGCCGCCAGTAACCGTTTCGGCGCCGTGCTGGAAAACGTCGTGCTCGACGAGGACACCCGCGTTCCCGATTTCGACGACGGCTCGAAGACCGAGAACACCCGCTCGGCCTATCCGCTCGACTTCATCCCGAACGCTTCGCGCACCGGCCGCGCCGGCCAGCCGAAGAACGTCGTGATGCTGGCCGCCGACGCCTTCGGTGTTTTGCCGCCGATCGCAAAGCTGTCGCCAGCGCAGGCGATGTATCACTTTTTGTCCGGCTACACCGCCAAGGTGGCCGGTACCGAGCGCGGTCTCGGCAACGAGCCGCAGCCGGAATTCTCCACCTGCTTCGGCTCGCCGTTCCTGCCGCTCGATCCGTCCGTCTACGGCAACATGCTGCGCGAGCTGATCGCCAGGCACAATGTCGATTGCTGGCTGGTCAACACCGGCTGGACCGGCGGCAAATACGGCACCGGCAGCCGGATGCCGATCAAGGTGACGCGCGCACTGCTCACCGCCGCGCTCGACGGGTCCTTGCGCAATGTCGAATTCCGCACCGACAAGTATTTCGGCTTCGCGGTGCCGACCGCGCTGCCGGGCGTGCCGAGCGAGATCCTCGATCCCGTCAACACCTGGAAGGACAAGGCCGAGTTCGACAAGACCGCGCGCAGCCTGGTCGGCATGTTCCAGAAGAACTTTGCCAAGTTCGAAGCCCAGGTCGATGCCGACGTTCTCGCGGCCGCGCCGGACCTGAAGCTCGCGGCGGAATAGAAAAAATCGGGATTGGACCATCGAAAGGGCGGCTCAACGAGCCGCCCTTTGTGCTGGGGTTGGTTGTTCGGGCGCCCCGGCGAAACGGGGGACCGCCGCCATCAGGAAAACGCGCTGCCGGATTTCAATCCGAGCTTGTTGAAGATCATCGCCGCCGGGCAAAATCCGGTGATCGATGCCTGCAACAGGTTCAGGCCGACGAAGCCTGTCAGCGCCAGCCAGTACGGGCTGACGTAAATGGCGAGCAGCACGCTCACCATGATCATGATTCCGGCGAAAGCCATCACGGCACGATCGACATTCATGTCACTTCTCCATTGTATTAGGGTTGGCTGGCTTGGTTCGGTGGTAACCTCAGTGCGCGCTGGCGAGCTGGCCGCGGGTCCATGCGACGATCTTCCCGGTATCCATCGCGCCGGCCGTCTTCGCCACCAGTCTGCCGCCACGAAACAGCAGCAGCGCCGGAATGCCCGACACGCCCAGTTCTGCGCTGGTGCGCTGTTCCTCGTCGGCGTTGAGCTTGAGCAGCCGCACCTCGGGCTCGAGTTCGGCTGCGGCGCGCTCGAACATCGGCGCCATGGCGCGGCAGGGACCGCACCATGGCGCCCAGACGTCGACCAGGACCGCAATGTCATTGGCGCGGCGATGCTTGTCCAAGCGTGATCCGTCGACGGCCACCGGATGGCCTTCGAACAGCGCCTTGTGACAGCCGCCGCAGCGGGCTTCGGTCGCCGGCTTGTTCACCGGAACGCGATTGACCGCACTGCAGTGCGGACAGACGATGTTGCGTGTTGAACCCATGACATCTTGTCCTTGCCGGCTCTAGCCCGCCTTGATCTTCCGGATTCCGAGCTGTTCGAGCACGAACCGCTCGTAGAATGGCTCGCTGTTCCCGAGCCTGATCTTGCGCAGGAAAAACTTCTCGAACGCCACCTTCGCGTAGTGGACCCAGCGGCCCTTCGAGGACCAGTTGACGTTTCGCGGCGGCATTTCCGGCTGCGCAATGAAGGCGACGCCGCCATCGCCGAAGTCGGCGAGGCAGACCGCGTTCCAGGTTGCCTCGGCCTTCGGCTCGGCGCCCTGCAGCAGGTCGGCGATGTTGATCGCGGTCGCCGTCACCATCGACTCGATCATGAATCCGGTCTTTGGCACGCCGGTCGGGACCGGCGTGGCCGCAACCGGCGCGATCGCCACGCCGACGCCGACGCCGAAGATGTTCGGGAATGCCGGATTGCGCTGCTGCTTGTCGATGATGATGAAACCGCGCGGGTTGGTCAGGCCCTCGATGCCGCGCACGGCGGCCACGCCGCGGAACGCCGGCAGCATCATCGAATAGCCGAAGGCAAGTTCGTGGCTCTTGGCCGCACCGCCGCCCTCCGGGACTTCCTCGACCGACATCTTGCCGGGGGCGACCGAGGTGACGCGCGCGTTGGTGATCCACTTGATGTGGCGGTCACGCATTTCGCTCTCGAGCAGACCCTTGGTATCGCCGACGCCGTCGAGGCCGAGATGACCGACATAGGGTTCGGAGGTGACGAAGGTCATCGGCACGCGGTCGCGCAGCCCGCGCTTTCGCAGTTCGGTATCCAGGATAAAGGCGAATTCGTAGGCCGGGCCGAAGCATGAAGCGCCCTGGACCGCGCCGACCACGATCGGCCCGGGCGACTGTGCAAATTGTTCGAAGGCCTGCCTTGCCTTGATCGCGTGATCGACATGGCAGATCGACTGGGTTTGTCCGTCCGGGCCAAGGCCTTCGATTTCATCGAAGGCGAGGTCAGGTCCGGTCGCGACGACGAGATAGTCGTAGGCGACCGAGCTGCCGTCTTCGAGTTCGACCCGGTTCTCGTTCGGGTAGACGCGGCGCGCGCCTTCAGCGAAGTACCGGATGCCCTTGCGCCGCATCACGTCTTCAAGATCGACTTCGATGTCCTGCTTTTCGCGCCAGCCGATCGCCACCCACGGATTGGACGGCACGAAGTGATATCGCGATCCCTGGCCGATCACGGTGATGCGGTCCTGGCCCTTCCTCAGCTTCGGCACGAGTTCATACGCCATCAACGTTCCGCTGAGGCCTGCACCGAGTACGACGAGCTCCGCCATGACACTTCCTCCGTTGGATTGCTTGTTGTGACTGCGATCAGCGCCCTGTTGTTGTGGATCCGGCGGCCGGCGGGCCGCTTCGTGGTTGACTATATATTCGATATTGCGTATATACGCAAGTATGAAAATAAATAGCGAGCAAATGCAGTCTGCCGCCGACGCCGCCAGCGATCTGCTCAAGGCGCTGGCCAACCGGCACCGGCTGCTGATCCTGTGCCAGCTGATCGATGGCGAGCGTTCCGTCGGCGAACTCGCCGCGTTCCTCGGAATTCGGGATTCCACCGTGTCGCAGCATCTCGCAATCCTTCGCCGCGACGATCTGGTCGATTCGCGCCGCGACGGCCAAACCATCTGGTATTCGATCAGCAGTGCGCCGGCACGCGATCTGGTCGAAGTGCTCTATCGCTCGTTCTGCGCGCCGAGCGTCGTCTGCCGGCCGAAGAAGTCTGCCGCAGTCCGCCGCCGCAGGGATTGAGCGAAATCAACAGCGGCGGACCCTTACGGCCCTAATCATAGAAGATAGTCGGAGCAGCAGTTCCATGTCCTTCCAGCGTCACATGACATCGTTGCCGGCATTCGGCGCACTTCTGTGCGCCGTCAGCCTTTTCGGTGCGGCACCGTCGCGCGCCGCCGAAGAGATCTTCGTCGTGACCTCGTCCGCGGTGCCCGATCAGAAGGCGGTGTTTGCGACCATCGAAAGCCGCCGCGTGGTCCCGGGCCGCAGCCGGATCGGCGGCACCGTCGCCGTGATCGCGGTCAAGGAAGGCGATCACGTCGAACTCGGCCAGGTCATCGCTACCGTTGGCGACGACAAGCTCGCGCTGCAGATGAAGTCGCTCGATGCGCAGATCGCCGGGCTCGAAGCCCAGGTTGCGCAGGCGCAGGCCGATCTGACGCGCGCGGAAGATCTGTTCCAGAAGGCCATCGCGCCGAAGACGCGGTTGGACGAGGCGCGAACGGCGTTCAACGTCGCCACCAATGCGATGCGGGCGCGCACCGCCGAGCGCTCTGTGATCCAGCAGCAGCTCACTGAGGGTAATGTCTTGGCGCCGGCAGCCGGGCGCGTGCTCAAGGTCCCGCTCACCGCCGGGACCGTCGTGATGCCTGGTGATCCCGTGGCCTTGATCGCCGAGCAGAATTTCGTGGTCCGGCTCAGGGTGCCGGAGCGGCACGCCAGGTCAATGAGGGCGGGCGATCCGATCCGCATCGACGCAGACGATCTCGGGACGGGCGCGCCACGCTTTGGCAAGATCAGCCTGGTCTATCCACAGATTGAGGATGGGCGCGTCGTCGCCGATGCCGTCGTCGAGGGGCTCGACGATTATTTCGTCAACGAGCGCGTGCGGGTGTGGATTGCAGCCGGCTCGCGTCCAGCCTACGTGATACCGGCGCGGTTTATCACCACCCGGTTCGGCCTTGACTATGTCCGCATCCGCACGGCCGGCAACGCCGATGTCGATGTTCCGGTGCAGCGCGGCCGGCCCGCGCCGCGGCCGGACATGCCTGACGGGATCGAAATCCTGTCCGGCCTGCAGAACTCGGACCGACTGGTGCGGTCGTGAAGCTCGGATTATCCGGCTGGTTGACCAAGGCGACCATCCAGTCGCCGCTGACGCCGCTGTTCCTGATGGCGGCGCTCGCGGCGGGCCTCGTCGCGCTGATCACCATCCCGCGCGAGGAGGAGCCGCAGATCAGCGTGCCGATGGTCGATATCACGGTGCGCGCAGACGGCCTGAAGGCCCCCGATGCCGTCGAACTGGTGACCAAGCCGCTCGAGACGATCGTCAGGGCGATCGACGGCGTCGAGCACACCTACAGCCAGACCGTGGATGACCGCGTCATGGTCACCGCGCGCTTTCTCGTCGGCACCAAGGCCGACGAAGCCATCCTGCGGGTTCATGAGAAAATCCGTGCCAACATCGACCGTATTCCCGTCGGCATCCCGGAGCCCATGATCGTCGGCCGCGGAATCAACGATGTCGCGATCATGGTGGTGACGCTGTCGCCGAAGCCGGCGGCTGCCCAGCGCTATTCCGACAAGGATCTGTTCGACCTCGCCGAAAAACTTCGTTCCGAGCTGAGCAAGGTCGATAATGTCGGCCTGACCTACGTCGTCGGCGGCGATGCGCAGCAGATCCGCGTCGAGCCCGATCCGGAAAAGCTCGCGCTCTACGGGGTCACGCTGCAGCAATTGCTGGCCAAGGTACGCGACGCCAACCGCTCGTTCCAGGCGGGCCGGATCCGCGACGCGGGCCAGGCGCGCACGGTCGCCGCGGGGCAGACACTGTCAGGCATACCCGACATCGGGCTGCTGCTGGTGACGACACGCGACAATCGACCGGTCTATGTGCGCGACCTCGCCAGGGTCGTGCTCGGCCCTTCGCCGATCGAGCACCGTGTCTGGAACGTATCCGAGCACGACAAAGGCTCCTGGAAAACGGCACCCGCGATCAGCGTGGCGTTCGCCAAACGTGCCGGCGCCAACGCAGTCGTCGTGGCGGAAGATCTGCGCGCGCGGATCGCAGCGCTCGAAGGCCGGCTGATTCCGGCGGATGTCGCCGCGATCATCACGCGCGACTATGGCGAGACCGCCAACGAGAAGGCCAACGAACTGCTGTTTCATCTGGGCCTCGCCACCGTCTCTATCGTGGTCCTGATCGCGATCGCGATCGGCTGGCGTGAGGCCGTGGTGACGCTCGTGGTGATACCCACGACGATCCTGCTGACGCTGTTCGCAGCGAACCTGATGGGCTACACCATCAACCGCGTCAGCTTGTTCGCGCTGATTTTCTCGATCGGCATCCTGGTCGACGATGCGATCGTGGTGGTGGAGAACATCGCGCGGCATTGGGCGATGCGGGACGGCCGTTCGCGGTTGCAGGCCGCCATCGAGGCTGTCGCGGAGGTTGGCAATCCGACGATCCTGGCGACGCTGACCGTGATTGCGGCGCTGCTGCCGATGCTGTTCGTGTCGGGCCTGATGGGCCCCTACATGGCGCCGATCCCGGCCAACGCCTCCGCTGCCATGCTGTTCTCGTTCTTTGTCGCGATGGTGATCGCCCCGTGGCTGATGCTGAAGCTGCACCGCGGCGACGTCGCTTCGCAGCCGCATGGCGCGGCGCATGACGAAGGCTGGCTCGGCCGGCTCTACCGCAAGGTCGCCGTACCCGTCATTCGTACCCGCCGCTCGTCCTGGACATTCCTGATATCCGTCGGCGTCGCGACGCTGCTGGTGATGGGCCTGTTCTACACCAGAAGCGTGACGGTGAAGCTGCTGCCGTTCGACAACAAATCCGAGATCGCGGTCGTCGCCGATCTGCCGGAAGGCGCCACGCTGGAGGATACCGAGCGGGTGCTGCTGGCGGCCAGCGAGATCACCCGGCAATTGCCCGAGGTCACCTCGGTGCAGGTTTATGCCGGCACCGCGGCGCCGTTCAATTTCAACGGCCTGGTGCGGCACTATTATCTGCGCGCGGCGCCGGAACTGGGCGAACTGCAGGTCAACCTCGCCGCCCGTGGCGACCGGGCGCGCGCCAGCCACATCATTGCGCTCGAACTGCGGGAGAAGTTGAAGGGGCTCGCCGTGCCCGACGGGACCTCCATCAAGGTGGTGGAGGTGCCGCCTGGTCCGCCCGTCATGGCGACCCTGCTTGCCGAGATCTACGGCCCTGATTCGGCGACCCGCCGCGCCGTCATGAACGAAACCAGGAAGATATTCGCTTCGGTGCCCTTTATCGTCGATGTCGACGATTCGGTCGGACAGCCGCGGCCGCGGTTGCGGCTGTCGATCGACCAGGATCGCCTTGAATTCTTCGGCGTCGAGCAGAAGGACGTCTACGACACGATCGAGATGCTGTTTGGCGGCTTGACCGTCGGTTATTCCCACCGCGGCGAGGACCGTAATCCGATCGCGATCACGGTCCGGCTGCCGAAGACCGACCTTGCCTGGACGGAAGCGCTCAAATCGACCCCGGTTCCTGCCAACACGGTGCCGGGCGGCAAGACCGTGGTCGAGCTTGGCGAAGTGGTGCGGGCGTCGACCGAGGCGGGTTCTCCGGTCATCTTTCGCCGCGACGGCCGTTTCGCCGATATGGTCATGGCCGAACTGGCGGGGAGTTACGAAGCGCCGATCTACGGCATGCTGGAGGTCGCCCGTCGTATCGACGCGCACCCATGGGGCGATCTGCCAAAGCCCGCCGTCAGCCTCCACGGCCAGCCCACGGACGAAACCAGGCCAACGCTGCTGTGGGACGGCGAATGGGAGATCACCTATGTCACGTTCCGCGACATGGGGGCGGCATTCGCGATCGCGATCGTCGGAATCTACATCCTGGTTGTTGCGCAGTTCGGCAGCTTCAAGCTGCCGCTGGTCATCCTGACGCCGATTCCCCTGACCTTGATCGGCATCCTGGTCGGCCACTGGTTGTTTGCCGCGCCGTTCACCGCGACCTCCATGATCGGTTTCATCGCGCTCGCGGGCATCATCGTGCGCAACTCGATCCTCCTGGTGGACTTCATCCGCCATGCCGCCGTCGGCGACAGCCTGCGCGAACGGCTGCTGCAGGCGGGCGCAGTGCGCTTCAAGCCCATCATTTTGACGGCGCTCGCCGCGATGATCGGGGCGGCCACGATCCTGCCCGACCCGATCTTTCAGGGCCTCGCCATCTCCCTGCTGTTCGGGCTCGCCTCATCGACCTTGCTCACCGTGCTGGTCATTCCGGCGATTTACATCGCGCTCCGGGATGACCTGCCACCTACGCAACAACAGGCAGATGGATAGGGATGCGACATGACGACATCGGGTCCAGCCCCGCAGATCAGGGCGTTCTTCGACGACGCGACCAACACCATCAGCTATCTGGTGGCCGACCCCGTGACGCGCTGCGCCGTGGTCATCGATCCCGTGCTCGATTTCGACCAGCGCGACGGCGCCGTCGATATCCGTTCGGTGGAAGCCATTCTCGCGGCGGCAAAGGAAGAGAAGCTGACGGTCGAGTGGGTGCTGGAGACCCATGCGCACGCGGATCATCTGTCGGGCGCGCCCTACATCAAATCCAAAACCGGCGCGCGGATCGGCATCGGCGAGCACATCAAGGACGTGCAACGAATCTTCCGGCCGGTGTTCAACGCCGAAGACCTACGGACCGACGGCAGCGATTTTGACCGTCTGTTCGCGGACGGCGAGACGTTCGGCATCGGCGAACTGGTCGTTGAGGTGCTGCACACGCCGGGCCATACGCCGGCGGACCTGTCGTACAAGATCGGCGATGCCGTGTTCGTCGGAGACACGCTGTTCATGCCCGACTATGGCACCGCGCGCGCTGACTTTCCCGGCGGCGACGCGCATCAGCTCTATCGCTCGATTCAGCGGCTGCTGAAGCTTCCCGACGAAACGCGCCTGTTCATGTGCCACGACTACAAGGCGCCGGGCCGCGACGACTATGCCTGGGAAACCACGGTGCGCGAACAGCGCGAGAACAACGTCCATCTTCGCGACGGCGTCACCGAAGATGCGTTCGTGGCCATGCGGCAGGCCCGCGACGCGACATTGGCGGCGCCGACGCTGCTGCTGCCGTCCATTCAGGTGAATATCCGCGCCGGCCGCTTCCCCAAGGCGGAAAGCAATGGCGTGCATTATCTGCTATTGCCCGTTCGTGCCCGGAAAGGCGCCGAAGCGGCCATCGTCGTCTAGGCACGTTCAGGCCATCCCGTTCGACCTCGCTTCGACGGACGCAAACATCGTGGCGCGCAGTTCCAGCAGCGCCCGTCGCAGATGCGTCTTGACGGTGTTGGCTGGAACGCCGAACCGCGCCGACAGCTCCTGCCGGCTGAGGTCCCTGAGATAGGCCAGCATGATCAGGCGCCGCTTGTCCTCGGGCAGCTTCGCAAACGCCGCCAGCGCCTTCGGGCGCAGCCGCGCCAGGTGCATCTCCTCAACCGGATCGGGATCGGCGGAGGCGACCGTCGCCATCTCGTCCTCGCTGCCGACCGCCTCGAGCTGCCGCTTGCGCAGCGCATCGATGGCGCCGTGCCGGACGATGGTCGCCATCCAGGTCATCGGCGAAGCGATCGCCGGATTGTAGCTCGCGGCATGGCGCCACACCTTCACGTAGCTTTCCTGCAGGATATCCTCGGCCAGCGCCCGGTCTCTCAGGATGCGCAGGGCGACGCCCAGCAGCTTGGCGTGCGTCAGCGCGTAGAGCCTCGCGAAAGCGGATTTGTTGCCGCCGGCGACTTCTGCAATGAGTTGCAGAAGCACCGTTCTGCCATCCTGTTCGACGGTCTTGGCCTGCGGTGTTGCGTTCACCATGGTTACCCCAGCTCGATTTCCGTTGCATCCGGGCCCCGGACGTCCTGGAACGGGGCCGCATGTTGCCAATACGGGGCAGCGATCCGAAAAGTTTCGGCGGCGGGCAACACGGCGCAGATTTCTGGCGGGCAGCTTGGTTTTGAAACTCCGGTCCGTTGAACCGTAGCTTCCTGAGCTTTATAGTTCGCGAGGAATAACCGCCCTTGATTGTGCACCTGGCCCATCCCGTTCAAAATGCGGCAGAATCCCGAGAACGATTTGGGTCACGTGCTCAGGTCTGTCGCCGAAGGCGACCGGACTGCATTCCGCGTGCTTTACGAACAGGCGGGGCCGGTCCTGTTCGGGATTTGCAGCCGGATTCTGCGCGACCGCGATGCGGCCGAAGACGCCTTCCAGGAGGCGATGCTGCGAATCTGGCAAAAATCCTATCAGTTCGATCCCGCCAAAGGCGGTGCGATGAACTGGATGGTGACGGTCGCGCGCCGCATCGCGCTGGACCGGATGCCGGCGCGCCGGAGCGGGCAGCGGTCGCTGACCGACGCGAGCGTCGCGGCCCTGGTCGAGGCTCTGCCGCATCAGGCCCCGGGCGATCCCGGTCTTGCGCCGGACCTGCGCAGATGTCTTGGTCTGCTGGAACGGAACTACCGGCAATCCATCCTTTTGGCCTACTATCACGGACTGAGCTACGAGGAACTTGCCGCGCATTCGGCCGTTCCGATTGGGACGATCAAGACGTGGATTCACCGTGCCGTTGAGAAGTTGCAGCGATGTCTGAGCCAGTGACACCGGGGGCCAACGACGCGGTTGAGTATGCCCTTGGGCTGCTCGGCGAGGACGACAGGCGCGCCTTCGCGCAGCGCCTGAAATCGGACGAGGCGCTGCGGGCGCAGGTCGAATACTGGGAAGGCATGCTTTCCGATCTGCCCGTTGGGGGGGCAGAAGCGCCGCCCTCCGGCACGTTCGAAAAAATTCTTGACCGGATCGAGGGCGAGGGCGCCGGTCTGCCGGGCACCCTGACCACGCGCGCAGGGAAGGCCACCTGGTTCGAGATCGCCCCGGGCATCACGGGCCGCCTGCTCCATGTCGACCGGACGCTGAACCAGCAGCATCTCCTGATCCGGATGGCGGCCGGCGCAACCTACCAGCCGCACGCGCATCATGCCGACGAGCAGACGCTGGTGATCGAAGGCGACCTGTCGTTCGGCGGGCTCGACCTGAAAGCCGGCGACTTCCATGCCGCGACGCTGTCATCCTCGCATCCGCCGGGCCGCACGGTGAACGGCTGCCTCGTCCACGTCGTCATGAGCCTCGATCAGCACTAGCTTCCATTGCCGGGGAGCACCGCGTTGCTCGGCGTGCGGCGGTCGGTAATCTGCAGGCCGAACAGGCTGCCGATCAGTTCGACGGCGACGCGCGCGGTACGGCCGCGTTCGTCGAGGAACGGGTTGAGCTCGACGATGTCGACCGACCGCACCAGATCCGAATCGTGCAGCAGCTCCATGATCAAGTGCGCCTCGCGATAGGTTGCGCCGCCCGGCACGGTCGTTCCGACGCCGGGCGCCACGCTCGGATCGAGGAAATCGACGTCGAAGGCAACATGCAGCACGCCGTTCTTCGCCCGTACGCGCTCGATCACCTTGCGGATCAGCACGCCGACGCCGAACTCGTCGATCGCGCGCATGTCCGCGATCGCGACGCGGCGCTCGAACACCAGTCTCTTCTCCTCCGGATCGATCGAGCGGATGCCGAACAGATCGAGCTGGTCGGGGCCGATCGAGGCCCGTGGCGCGCCGCCGAGCAGATTATCGAGGCCGCCTTCGCCGCACAGGAAGGCCGCCGACATGCCGTGCATGTTGCCGGTCTCGGTGGTCAGCGGCGTGTTGTAGTCGGCATGGGCGTCGACCCAGAGCACGAACAGCGGCCGGCCCTGCTCCTGCCAGTAGCGCGCCACGCCGTTCACCGATCCCATCGACAGCGAATGGTCGCCGCCCATGAAGATCGGCAGGGCGCCGGAGCTTGCCAGCGCGTACGAACGCTCGCTCAGCGCGCGGATCCAGCCCTTGATGGTGTCGTAATATTTGGCGTTGGCCGGCGGCGGACCTTCGTCCGCGCTGGCAACAGGTTTGGCCATGTTGCCGTGGTCCTCGACGGCAAAGCCGAGCTGATCGAGAATGCGGCCGATGCCGGCGGTGCGCAGCGCATCCGGCCCCATCAGGGTGCCAAGCTGCGAAGCGCCGATCTCGATGGGCACGCCGAGCAGGGCGATGCGCGGTACGTTGGCGTCAGGCATGAGCGCGGCCTCTCGATTTCGTAGGGTGGGTAGAGCGAAGCGTGCCCACCATTTCTTGCCGTGTGCGCGGTGGTGGGCACGCTACGCTTTGCCCACCCTACAAGACCGTCGCCTCCGCGATGTTTTCGCTACGCCTTGAAATAAGCAATCTGCGTCGTCGTCGCCAGCAACCGTCCCGACGGTGACCACAATTCGCCGTGCTGGTCGCCGTAACTCCTGTGGAAAATCCGCGCGTCGGCCACCGCCAGCACGTGCGTGATGTCCTCGGCCGCGAGTTCCTCCGCCGCCGCATGGAAATACGTCGTGATCGACACCGTGCCGAACGGGATCAGTTCCCGCCGCGCCAGAAACACCCGGCCGAAGAACGCGTCCGACATCGACATCAAAGACAGCATGTCGACCTGTCGCGGCATGTGGTCGCCGATCCACTGCTTCGAGAACGCTGTGAGCGGCGAGGCGGCGGGCGAGCCATAGAAGCTCGGCTCGCCCTCGACGAAGCGGAAATCATACTGGTGCGTCCAGGTCATCTTCGTGTTCGGAAATCGCCGCGCCTGTTCGAACGGTACCGCCTGCGGGAACGCCGTCTGCTGGTGCGACCAGGACGGCCGGCGCTCGGCGAACACGGCGGTCGCCAGCGTCGCGACGTCGCCATTGCCTTGCTTCATCTCCACGCACCAGTGCTGGCTCGAGCGGTTGGCCTTGACCAGCCGCACGTCGAGATCGAAAGGCCCTTCCGCCACCGGCGCGCAGAAGTTCACCGTCATCGACAGCGGATCGCCCGCCCGCTGCGGATGCTCGATCAGCGCCCGCAGCATGGTGGCGGCCGTGAAGCCGCCGAACGGGCCGACAAAGGCCCAGTAATCCGGGCTGGTCTTGCCCTGCCAGCAGCTATCGCCGGCGGTGACTTTTGTTGCGTCGTCGAAGAGGTGAGGGGCTTTGGTGAGCATAAGTATGTTCAGTCTCGAATGGGGCGACGTCGTTGCCGCAAATGCCATCATTGCGAGCGGCGCAAAGCAATCCACTTCTCGGCTTGCAGCACGATGGATTGCTTCGCGGCGCTCGCAATGACGCGGAGGCAGTATCGCGACTATCCTGCCGAATTCAATAACGCCGGAGGTAATGGTTTCCCGCGTCCTGAAAATTACCCCTTCGCCCCGCGCTGGGCACCGGCCTCCGGCGCGGCCACGCGCACCGGCACGTTCCAGATCTCCTCGGCATATTCGCGGATGGTGCGGTCGGAGGAGAACCACGGCATTCGCGCCACGTTGAGAATCGAGGCGCGGGTCCATGCCGGCATCACCTGCCAGCGCGCGTCGATGCCGCGCTGCGCCTCGTAATAAGAGTCGAAGTCGGCCGCGACCATGTAGTGGTCGAGATTGCGCAGCGCGTGGCCGATCGAGGCGAAGCGGGCGGGATCGTCGGGCGAGAACGCGCCGCTTTCGACCGCGACGATGGCGCGCGCCAGCCGCGGCGAGCGATTGATGATGTCGGTCGCATCCAGTCCCTGTTTGCGGCGGATCATGACGTCGCCGGCCTCCAGGCCGAAGATCGCGATGTTCTCCGCGCCGACATGGTCACGGATCTCGATATTGGCGCCGTCGAGCGTGCCGATGGTCAGCGCGCCGTTGAGCGCCAGCTTCATGTTGCCGGTGCCGGAGGCTTCCATGCCCGCGGTCGAGATCTGCTCGGAGAGATCGGCGGCCGGAATGATCACTTCCGCAAGGCTGACATTGTAGTCGGCGAGGAAGACGACCTTCAGCCTTCCGGCGACGTCGGGGTCGTTGTTGACGACTTCGGCGACGTCGTTGATCAGCTTGATGATCAGCTTGGCGTAGCGATAACTCGCCGCCGCCTTGCCGGCGAAGATTTTTACCCGCGGCACCCAGTCGCGCTGCGGCTCGTCCTTGATGGCGTGGTACAGCGCGATGGTCTCAATAATGTTGAGCAATTGCCGCTTGTACTCGTGGATGCGCTTGATCTGCACGTCGAACAGCGCCGACGGGTCGATCTTGATGCTCAGCCGCTCGCCGATCAGCCGCGCCAGCGCCAGCTTGTTGTGAAGCTTGACCTCGCGAAAGCGCTGCTGGAACGCATTGTCGCTGGCGCGGGCCTCGAGCCGCTCGAACAGCGAGAAATCGTCGAGCACGGCCTCGCCGCAGACCTCGCGCATCAGCGCGGTCAGTTTCGGGTTGGCGAGCATCAGCCAGCGGCGGAAGGTGATGCCGTTGGTCTTGTTGGTGATACGGCCAGGATAGAGATGGTTGAGATCGTGGAACACGGTCTCCTTCATCAGGTCGGAGTGCATCGCCGAGACGCCGTTGATGCGGTGCGAGCCGACGAAGGCGAGTTGCCCCATCCGCACCCGCCGGCCGCTCTTTTCGTCGATCAGCGACACCGAGGCGCGGAAATCCACATCGCCCGGGCAGCGCAGGTCCGCCAGCGTCAGATGCGCCGCATTGATGCGGTAGATGATTTCGAGATGGCGCGGCAGCAGCCGCTCGAACAGTTCGACCGGCCAGGTTTCCAGCGCTTCCGGCAGCAGCGTGTGATTGGTGTAGGACAGCGTCTCCACCGTCAGCTTCCATGCCTCGTCCCAGCGGAAATTGTGCAGGTCGACCAGGATGCGCATCAGCTCGGTGACGGCGAGGCTCGGATGGGTGTCGTTGAGCTGCACCGCGACCTTGGAGGGGAGGTTGCGCAACTGCCCGTCGGAAGCAAGATGCCGCTTGATCAGGTCCTGCAGCGAAGCCGAAACGAAGAAATATTCCTGCCGCAGCCGCAGCTCGCGCCCGGCCGGGCTCTCGTCGTTCGGATAAAGGAATTTGCAGATCGATTCTGCACGCGCTTCCTCGGCGACCGCGCCGAGATAGTCGCCGGTGTTGAAGACGTCGAGCCGCAACGGATCGGGCGAGCGCGCCGACCACAGCCGCAGCGCGTTGACGTGTTGGCCGCGCCAGCCGACGATCGGCGTGTCGTAGGCCACCGCCTGCACGGTCTCCCCCGGCCGCCACGTCGCACGGTCGCGGCCGCGGTCGTCGACATGCTCGACATGGCCGCCGAAGTGAATTTGATAGACCACCTCGGCGCGCTGGAATTCCCAGGGGTTGCCGAAACTCAGCCATTCGTCGGGATATTCGTGCTGCCAGCCCTGCGAAATGATCTGTCGGAACAGGCCGAAATCGTAGCGGATGCCATAGCCGATGGCGGGAATGGTGAGCGTCGCCATGCTCTCCATGAAGCACGCGGCAAGCCGCCCGAGGCCGCCATTGCCGAGCGCCGCATCCGGTTCGCACTTGCGCAGGTCGGAAAGGCCGACGCCGAGATCGCCGAGCGCCGCCTCGAACAGGGGCAGCAGGCCCATATTGTTCAGCCCGTCGGTGAACAGTCGGCCGATCAGGAATTCGAGCGAAAGATAATAGACCCGCTTGCTGCCGGCGTCGTAGCTCTCCTTTTCGGCCGTAAGCCAGCGGTGCACGATGCGGTCGCGCAGCGCCAGCGCCGCCGCCTTGTACCAGTCCCGCCGCGTTGCCATGCCGGCGTCCTTGCCGATCGCAAGGCGAAGCTTGGCGAGGATCGCGCCCTTGATCTCGGTCAGCGCCAGCTCGTCGATCGGCTGGCCCGGGGCCGGATAGTTTGCCGGATGATTTCCCGAAAATTGTTCCTGCAAAACGTCGATTCCTGCGGTTGAGACTCACGGCGAAGATACGCGCCTTGCCGTGCAATCCAAATGCCTGACTAGTTTGTGCACTGCGCTGACTCGAATTTATGCAAGGACCGGGCCGATTTCGCGGCGCTCATGAGGGGGTTTTGGTGATCTAATCAAGGCGTGAAAGCCTGTGAGCAGGTGGGACGGGCGCTCCGGTTTCATTGGGGCTTCGATTGTTCGCGCTCGACCAGATTTATTCCTTCGTCGCTGAGCGCTTGCATAATTGCATCGATGTCTTCGGGCTCAGTTGTAGCCGATGGCAACAGCTCGTTAAGCCGATCGAAGGTGATGATGCCCGTCGGACGGCCAAGCTCTAGCGCTATTCGGATCATGTCTCGTTGTCTCATTCCTCAGTACTCCCAAAATTGGCCTCTACCAGATGGGGAGAGTCTCGAGCTTCTCTTGTGCGAAGCACGGAACAAATTAAGAACAATTTAGCAAGTGTTTGATATATCATTGTGATTCGGCGGCTGCGCCGACACAACATTTATGGTCTATCCGAGTTTGCGAGGACTACATGTCCACCATCGCCTTCGATCAGTTCGCTCTCACCCGCATCGCCGACTTCGCGCGGTCGCTGTCACGCCTGCACCAGGCCTCGCGCCGCCAGTTCGTCGACGACGACGCCATCGACCGCGAATTCAACGCGGTCTGCATGTCGGTGTGGGGCTACACCACGGACGATTTCAGCGACGATCTGTTTTCGGGGGAGGACCACGCCTTTCTCGACGCGCTGGATGAAGCGCAGGCGCGGATCTTCGCTGCCGAGCAGGGCTACGACCTCGTCGACGACCAGGGCATGCTGACCGACTGGTGGGGCTATTGCTGGATGATTTTGGCCGAGAAGCGCGGCCTGCTGACCCCGGACAACCGCGCCGCCGCGCGCGCCGCGATCGAGGAAAAATACCTGACGGCGCCCAACGTCATCGGCGTCATCGTCGGACGGTGAAAGCATAGGGGCAGCATTCGCGCGACCCGGCTCCCATCCTACTTTGCATGGGGTTGTTTTCGATGTTTTGCGTCGCTAGTTCACTTCCACCCGCTTCAACGGCTTCGCCGCGCCGCTTTTCGAAATCGAGCCGGTCGTCAGTTCGCCGTCGCGCTTCGTCTCGGGAGATTGTGCATTGGTCGCGATCATCTCGGCGCTGACCGGGGCCACCTTCATTTCGCCGAGCCGGGCGCGGACATCGGCGGTGAGGCCAGGATAGGAAGCGACGGGGGTGAACTCCGCGGTCTGCTCGGTCCCTAAGCGCACGCCGGTATAGGCCACCAGTCCATCGGTGGTGGCGACGACGTCGCCGGAGCGCAGCGAAGTATCGAGCGTGAGGTCGACCGGCGCCAGCCCGGAGGGGCTTCGGCCGTTGCAGGTGCAGTCGGCGCGCAGCGCCTTGCGGTAGGCGTAGGCGTTTTCGCTGTCGGCATAGCGCTCGCCATTGCCCGCGGTCGCGCCGTCGATGTTGCTGCCGTAAAACACCTTGGTGACGCTCGCCGGGCAGAACGCCTGGCAGGTCTGAGCCGGCGAAGCGTTGCCGCGCATGGTCAGCGGAAAATATTTACCGTCGCAGCTTCGCACGCAGAAGGCGGGTCCGGAGCCCGCGACGCGCGGCGCCGGCGCGGAATAGGCCGGCTGATTGACGCCGACCTGATCGGAGAAGGAGTTCGCCTGCGTCGGCCGTGCCGGCTTCTGGTTCTGGATACCGCCGAACAGGAAGTCGAACAGGCCTTCGGCCGAAACGCTGCCGGGCGCGAGCACCAGCGCGCCTGCAAGGGCCGCGGCGGCCACCAAGGCAGCCCGTCGCCGCATGCGAGAAAAAGCCAGCCTGGTACGCACCCACTCCACCCCACGAAGCGCTGAAGCGAGATGGCTTCAGGTCAGGGTAACCTTAATGGCGGATGGTAAATGAGTGGTGTTCAGGCGGGGCAGGGCGGAAGGAAATGCGGCGATCCAACGGCATCACGCCTTCAGGAATTCACCCGCCTTGTAGAGGGAACGAAACTCCAGCCCGGCCGCTGCAAATGCTTCGGTCGCCCCTTCCTCGCGGTCGACCATGGTCAGCACCAGTACGATCTCGCCGCCGGCCTCGCGCACCGCTTCGGCCGCCTTCAGCGCCGAGCCGCCGGTCGTGGTCACGTCCTCGACGATGACGATGCGCTTGCCCTGCAGGCTCTCGCCCTTGGCGAGGCCCTCCACCGCGAGGCGGGCGCCATGTTCCTTCGGCTTCTTGCGCACGAAGAACGCGGCGATCGGATGGCCCTTGAGCCAGGACAGCTGCGCGATCGCGCCCGCCAGTGGGACCGCGCCCATCTCCAGCCCGCCGACGTAATCGAGCTTGTCGTCCCTCAGCGCCTCGTAGGTCAGTTCCGCCAGCAGCGCCGCGCCCTCGGGGTCGAGCATGGTCGGCTTGAGGTTGAAGTAGAAGTCGCTCTTGCGGCCCGAGGCCAGCGTGATCTCACCGCGGCCGAACGAACGCTTGCGGATGATCTCGGCGAGGCGGGCGCGGGCGGCGGATTTGGACAAGGTGCGTTTCCCAAGGGGTTTCAGTCGGGCGCAATCTATCGGCGCCGGCAGGCACATGCCAGCGTTGATCGCATGCCGTCAATAGCAGCGCATGCGTCCAGCTTTCGCAGGGGCGTCCCGTCGAAAGCGCGGGTTGTAAGGCCGGGAGGTTCCGGGGTACGAGACACCAAGCCGTCGTGGGGGAAACCGTCCAAATGACCATCGAACTGCACACCTGGAACACGCCGAACGGCCGCAAGATCTCGGTCGCGCTGGAGGAAATGGGGCTGCCTTACAAGGTGATCCCGGTGAACATCAGCAAGGGGGAACAGATGGCGCCCGCCTTCCTCAAGATCAGCCCGAACAACAAGATCCCTGCGATCGTCGATCCCGACGGCCCCGGCGGCAAGCCGGTCAGCATTTTCGAATCGGGCGCGATCCTGCTCTATCTCGGCGAGAAGACCGGCAAGTTCCTGCCGAAATCGCTGGCCGAGCGTATCCCGGTCTATGAATGGCTGATGTGGCAGATGGGCGGCTTTGGGCCGATGCCGGGCCAGGTGCACCATTTCATCGCGCTGGAAAACGAAGCCGACCGCGCCTATGGCCTGAAGCGCTACATGGCCGAAACGCGGCGGCTCTACGGCGTGCTGGACACGCGGCTGGCCGACCATGAATTCGTCGCCGGCGCGTTGTCGGTCGCCGACTTCGCCATCCTCGGCTGGGCCTGGCGCCACCCGCGCCACAAGGTCGAGCTGAAGGATTTTCCGAACGTCGAGCGCTGGTACAACGCCCTGATGGCCCGCCCCGCAACCAAGCGCGGCATGGAAGCCAAGCTGGATTGAGAGAGTTGCTGTCATCACCCGCGAAAGCGGGTGATCCAGTACTCCGGGAATTCGTAATCAAACCGAAAGGCCGCGGCGTACTGGATGCCCCGCTTTCGCGGGGCATGACGACCTCGGCCTCACCCCCGCTTCGCCTCGAACGCCATTCTCACCGCAAGCCCGGCCAGCACGGTCCCCATCAGCCAGCGCTGCAGCAATAGCCATGTCGGCCGCGTGCCGAGAAAGCGCGCGATCGAGCCGGCCGTCAGCGCGATCATCGCGTTGACGCTGACACTGATCACCGTCTGGATCGTACCCAGCACCAGCGATTGCGTCAGTACGCTGCCGGCATCGGGATCGATGAACTGCGGCAGCAGCGCCAGATACAGCATCGCGATTTTGGGATTGAGCAGATTGGTGACGAACCCCATCGCAAATAATTTGCGCGGGCCATCGACCTGCAGCTTCCTCACCTGAAACGGCGAACGCCCGTTCGGCTTCAGCGCCTGCCATGCCAGCCACAACAGATAGGCGGCGCCGGCGAACCGCAGCGCGTCATAGGCATAAGGCACCGCGAACAACAGCGCCGTGATGCCGAACGCCGCGCACAGCATGTAGAACACAAAACCCAACGCGACGCCGCCGAGCGACACGATCCCGGCCGCCGGCCCCTGCGTCAGCGAGCGCGAAATCAGGTAGATCATGTTCGGCCCCGGCGTCAGCACCATGCCGAGCGAAACCAGGGCGAAACCAAGCAGCGTGGATGTGTGGGGCATGGGAGACTCGCGGGAGGAATGCGCGTTTCTAACGCGCGTCAAGCCGCGATGTCATTCTGCAAATTGCTCTGAGGACATTCTGTCGATGTTAGAGCGCGTCGTATCAGCATCCGCGTCCGTCATCTTTCCTTCTCCCCTTGTGGGAGAAGGTGGATCGACGGCGCGACGCGACGGCGAGCCGGATGAGGGGTTTGTCTCCGCGAGTCTCGCTTGTCGAAAGAACCCCTAATCCGGCGCTTCGCGCCACCTTCTCCCACAAGGGGAGAAGGAAAAAAGCCAGCGCTCAATGCGCCTCGTCCCAGTTATTCGCGGCCCTTGCATCCACCTGCAGCGGCACCGAGAGCAGCACGGCCGGGAACGGTGCATCCTGCATCACATGCTGCACCACCGGCAGCGTCGCCGCCACCTCGTCGTCGGGCACCTCGAAGATCAGTTCGTCGTGCACCTGCAGCAGCATCTGCGCCGAGAGTTTTTTCGCCGCCAGCGCGTCTTCCATCCGGATCATGGCGCGGCGGATGATGTCGGCGGCGGTGCCTTGCAGGCGCGCGTTGATCGAGGCGCGCTCGTTGAAGGCGCGCACCGAGGCGTTGGAGGCCTTGATATCAGGATAGTACATCTTGCGGCCGAACAGCGTGGTGACATAGCCGTTCCGGCGGCATGCTTCCCGGGTCTCGTCCATGTAGGCGCGGATGCCGGGGAAGCGCTCGAAATATTTCTTGATGTAGGCGGAGGCTTCCTCGCGGGCGATGCCGAGCTGGTTGGCCAACCCGAACGCCGAAATGCCGTAGATGATGCCGAAGTTGATCGCCTTCGCCCGGCGGCGCACCTCGCCCGGCATGTCCTTGATCGGCACGCCGAACATTTCGGAGGCCGTCATGGCGTGAATGTCGAGCCCGTCGCGGAATGCCTGCTTCAGCACGGGAATGTCGGCGATCTCGGCGAGCAGCCGCAGCTCGATCTGCGAATAATCCGCCGACACCAGCTTGTGGCCGGGTGTGGCGATGAAAGCGCGGCGGATCTTGCGGCCGTCCTCGGTCCGAACAGGAATGTTCTGCAGGTTCGGCTCGTTCGACGACAGCCGCCCCGTCGTGGTCGCGGCCAGCGCATACGTCGTGTGGACGCGGTGGGTCTGCGGATGGACATAGTTCGGGAGCGCGTCGGTGTAAGTCGATTTCAGTTTCGACACCTGCCGCCATTCCAGGATCTTCTTCGGGAATTCATGGCCCTGCTCGGCGAGTTCGTCGAGGATCTGCGCCGAGGTCGACCACGCGCCGGTCTTGGTCTTGGTACCGCCGGTGATGCCCATCTTGCCGAAGATGATGTCGCCGATCTGCTTGGGGCTGCCGACATTGATCGGCTCGCCCGCGATTTCCTGCAGCTCGGCCTCGACGCGCGCCGCGGTCTGCGCGAAATCGCCCGACAGCCGCGACAGTACCTGACGGTCGATCGAGATGCCGCGCCGTTCCATCCGCGCCAGCACGCTGACCAGCGGCCGCTCCAGGGTTTCATAGACCGTCATCATGTGTTCGGCGGGCAGCCTCGGCTTCAGCACGCGCTGCAGCCGCAATATCACGTCGGCGCTTTCGGCCGAGTGGGCGGTCGCCTTGTCGATCGCGACCTGGTCGAAGGTCAGCTTGTTCTTGCCGCTGCCGATCAGCTCGCTTTCGGCGATCATGGCATGGCCGAACCAGCGCTCGGCCAGCGACTCCAGCGCATGCGAGTTGCGCCCGGCGTCGAGCGCGTACGACATCAGCTGCGCGTCGTCGACATTGCGCAGCGTGACACCGTGCTGCGCCAGCATCACCGCGTTGAACTTGATATTGAACCCGATCTTGAGAATGCCGGCGGATTCCAGCAGCGGCTTCAGCGCTTCCAGCGCGTCGCCCGCCTTGATCTGGTCGGGTGCGAGGCCGGCGTCGAACAGGCCAGCGCCGTCGCCGGACTGCCGATGGGCGAGCGGCACGTAGCAGGCGTCGTTCGGGGCCAATGCCAGCGCGATGCCGCAGATATCGGCCTGCATCGGATCGTTCGAGTTCGACTTGACGTCGATCGCGAAACTGCCGGCGTCCCAGGCGCGCGCAATCCAGGTCCTGAGTTCGGCGTCGTTGCGGATGGTCTGGTACTTGCTGCGATCGACCGGGAGTTTTCGCGCGGCGGCCTCGCGTGCCGCGGCGAGCGAGATCGGCGTTCCCTTGGGGCTCGCAGCCTTGTCCTGCTTGTCGGCGTCCTTCCCCGGTCCGGTCCCGCCCTTGGCCGAGGGGGTTGCGGGCGCATCGAACAGCGTCGCGCCCTCGACATAGCCTTCCGGTTTCTCGCCGGAAGGGGGCGATGCGAAAACGCTGGCGCCGCTTTTGTTGCCCGCGTCGGCCTCCACGTCGGCCGGGTCCACGTGCGAATATTCGGCGACGCGGCGGGTGAGGGTGGAGAACTCCATCGCCTTCAGGAACGCGATCAGCTTGCGGGCGTCCGGCTCGTGCACCGCGAGATCGTCGAGCGGCACGTCGAGATCGACCTTGTCGTCGAGCAGCACGAGCTGCCGCGAGATCCGCGCCTTCTCGGCGTTCTCGATCAGCGACTCGCGCCGCTTCGGCTGCTTGATCTCGCCGGCGCGGAACAACAGCTGTTCGAGGTCGCCATATTCCACGATCAGTTGCGCGGCGGTCTTGATCCCGATGCCGGGCACGCCGGGCACGTTGTCGGTGGAATCACCAGCCAATGCCTGCACCTCGACCACTTTCTCCGGCGGCACGCCGAATTTCTCGATCACTTCGGGAATGCCGATCCGGCGGTCCTTCATGGTGTCGTACATCGTGACCTTGTCGGTCACGAGCTGCATCAGATCCTTGTCCGACGAAACGATGGTGGTGGTCGCGCCTCGTTCGCAGGCCAGCCGCGCATAGGTCGCGATCAAATCGTCGGCCTCGAAGCCGGCCTGCTCGAGGCAGGGCAGGTCGAACGCGCGCACCGCTTCGCGGATCAGCGCGAATTGCGGGATCAGGTCATCCGGGGCCGGCGGCCGGTGCGCCTTGTAATCGGGATAGAGCTTGTTGCGGAACGTGATCTCGGACTTGTCGAAGATGATCGCCAGATGCGTCGGCCGGTCATCCTCCGGCATGTCGCGTAGCAGTTTCCACAGCATGTTGCAGAAGCCGAGCACCGCATTGACCTGCAGCCCGTCGGATTTGCGGTTCAGCGGCGGCAGCGCGTGGTAGGCGCGGAAAATGTAGGAGGAGCCGTCGACCAGGAACACATGGTCGCCCTTGCCCGGTTGTTTGGCGGGCGCCTTCGCGTCGGCCTTGGCCGGGGTTTTGGCGGGAGCGGGCTTGGCGGCTGTCTTGGGGGCTGATTTCGGCATGGTCGAAATTTAGGGATTTTTGCGCGGAATGACAGCCTTCCGGATCGGCTTCGGCCTGGATTTTTCTGTTTTCCCCTCATCTTGGAATGAGTTGCATCCGCGCGCGTTCCATGTCCCCTTGCGGTCCAGCCCGGAAAAAAGGAAGCGCAATGACCACGCAACTCGACACGCTCATGGAAAAACTGCGGAGCGTGGAGGCCGAGATCGAGGTCGAACTGGTGAAGCGGAGAGAGGAGCTGCGCTTTCACTTCGAAAAGCGAAGGATCGTGTTCGAGCAGGAGGTGGCCCGGCTGCACAAGGCGCTGAAGACGCGACTGTCGCGTTACATCATCGAGGCCAATCCGCTGACGGTGCTGACCGCTCCGGTCATCTACTCATTGATCGTCCCGATCGCGCTGCTCGATCTGAGCGTCATGGCGTATCAGGCGATCTGTTTCCCGGTGTACCGGATTCCGAAAGTGCGCCGGCGGGACTATCTGGTGTTCGATCGCCATCATCTGGCCTACCTGAACGCGATCGAGAAGTTCAATTGCGCCTATTGCTCCTATGCCAATGGTGCCATCGCTTTCATTCGCGAGGTGGCGTCGCGCACGGAAGTCTACTGGTGCCCGATCAAGCATGCCCGCCGGGTGTTGGGACCGCACCCGCATTATCAGGGTTTTGCCGATTTCGGCGACGCCGAAGGCTTTCGTGCCAGAGTCCGGCAGTTGGAGGACGGTGTGAAGCTCGACGGCGCGGGCTGATCTCAGCCTATTCCGCCGGCTGCAGTACCGGCGCGGCCTTTTTCGGCGCGATCCAGAAGGCTGTGGGGCGCTCGAACAGGAAGTCGGCCCGCAGCAGCAACGCCAGCCGCCAGATCGCAATCGCGCCGGCAATACCCGCGACCGTCACGATCAGCGAGATCATCCCGATGTCAGTCATCACGCCGGTCTTCAACAGCACCGTTCGGGTCACCGCCATCGGCAGGAAGAAGGCGAGATAGATGACGATGGAATGTTCGCCGCAGGTGCGCAGGAAATTCAGCCATTGCATCCGCGCCAGCAGCGTGCCCATCACGATGATGGCGCCGGCGCCCGCGAAGCCCAGCGCCAGCGAGACCAGCGGCCAATGGCTCACATCCGCGATCACGAGGCCGCCATTGACGAGCGCCCACAGCGCCAACCCAATGATCGCCAGCACCGGCTTCTCCCGCGAACGGTCCGACAGCGCGAACACATGGGAAGCGAACAGATAGCCGGAATAGAAATAGACGAAGCGTGCGCAGAATTCGTCGATCACGGTCCAGCCGGTCGCGACATGCGCCATTTCCAGCGCTGCGGCGACGACCCAGATGGCCAGCGGCGGCGTCGACCTTAACAGTTTTGTGACGACGAAGAACACCGGCAACAGATAAATGAACCACAGCGTGCCGAACGGCTCGATGAAGGATTCCAGGTACAGTGCGCCGACATGGCTCCAGCCGCCCTCGGCGGCGAAGCTAGGTGCCTTGAGGCCGAACTGGATCGTCATCCACAGCACGTAGAAATAGGCGAAATGCACGACCTTGCGGTCGAGAAACGTGCGCCAGTCGCGGTCGATCACGACAGCGAGAAAAAGGCCCGAAATCAGGAAGAAATCCGGCATCCGGAACGGCTGCGCGAAAATCACGAACGCATGCATGAAGCCGGTGTCGCCGGCCGCCTTTTCGACGCCGAGCACCGAATGCATCATCACCACCATGACGATGCAGATGCCCTTGGCGTAATCCACCCAGTCGATGCGGGTGGAACGTTCGGCGACGGCTGTGCCTTTTATGGTCATCGGTGTCCCTTTTCGGCGCGGTGCGGCCGTATCTTCGGCCCGATCCGTTGCTTTCACCTTTATCCATACAAACGGTATGCCGGGTTACTTCCGCTTTTCCGGTTTCCCCTTTGATGAAAAATGCTCTAAGACGCCGGCAAAATCGGGACTGGCGTTAACCATCAGATACGGACTGTTTTTATGCGAATCGCGATGATCGGCACGGGCTATGTGGGGCTGGTATCTGGCGCCTGCTTTGCGGATTTCGGTCACCAGGTCACCTGCGTGGACAAGGACGCGGGCAAGATCGAAGCCCTGCATCGCGGTGAAATCCCGATCTTCGAACCCGGGCTTGATGCGCTGGTCGCGTCCAACGTCAAGGCCAAGCGGCTGGATTTCACCACCGACCTGACCAAACCGGTGGCGGAAGCCGACGCCGTGTTCATCGCGGTCGGCACCCCATCGCGGCGCGGCGACGGCCATGCCGACCTGACTTACGTCTATGCCGCCGCGCGCGAGATCGCCGCTGCGCTGTCGGGCTTCACGGTCGTCATCACCAAATCGACCGTGCCGGTCGGCACCGGCGACGAGGTCGAGCGGCTGATCCGCGAAGCCAATCCGTCGGCCGACGTGGTGGTCGCTTCCAACCCGGAGTTTCTGCGCGAGGGCGCCGCGATCCGCGACTTCAAATTCCCTGACCGCATCGTGGTCGGTACCGATGATGAACGCGGCCGCAAGGTGCTCGGCGACGTCTACCGGCCGCTGTCGCTCAACCAGGCGCCGCTGATGTTCACAGCGCGGCGCACCGCCGAGCTGATCAAATACGCCGCCAACGCCTTCCTCGCCACCAAGATCACCTTCATCAACGAGATGGCGGATCTCGCGGAAAAAGTCGGCGCCGACGTCCAGGAAGTCGCGCGCGGCATCGGGCTCGACAACCGCATCGGCACGAAATTCCTGCACGCCGGCCCGGGCTTTGGCGGCTCCTGTTTCCCCAAGGACATCCGCGCCCTGGTCAAGGTCGCGCAGGACCATGACGTGCAGTTGCGCATCATCGAGGCGGTGCTCGGCGTCAACGACAACCGCAAGCGCGCGATGGCGAGAAAGGTTTCCAACGCGGCGGGCGGCAGCCTGCGCGGCAAGACGGTCGCCGTGCTCGGCCTCACCTTCAAGCCGGATACCGACGACATGCGCGAGGCGCCGTCGATCCCGCTGGTGACGGGTCTGCTCGACCTCGGCGCAAAAGTGCGCGCGCACGATCCGGTCGGCATGGAGCAGGCGCGCAAGGAATTGCCCGACATCGAATATTGCGATGACCCCTACGAGTGCGTGAAGGGCGCGGACGCCATGGTGATCGTCACCGAATGGGTGCAGTTCCGCGCGCTCGACCTCGACAGGATCAAGGACGCGATGGCAAAACCCGTCGTGGTCGATCTGCGCAACATCTATCGCGCCGACGACATGGCCGCGCATGGCTTTACGTACGACAGCGTAGGACGGGCGGCGCGGTAAACACTTCCTTCCCTTCTCCCCTTGTGGGAGAAGGTGGCGCGAAGCGCCGGATGAGGGGTTCCTCAATGAGCGGAATTCGCGGAGAGAACCCCTCACCCGTCTTCGCTTCGCGAAGCCACCCTCTCCCACAAGGGGAGAGGGGAAGCATGCGAGCCGCCATTGCCTCTTACTTTCGACACTCCACTTCCGATCGACGCGGTGCTCGATGAACTCGGGCGCACGCTCGCGACCAATAACACTGCCGTCCTGGTAGCGCCGCCCGGCGCCGGTAAGACCACGCGGGTGCCGCTGGCGCTGCTCGACGCGCCCTGGCTGAACGGCAAGAAGATCATCATGCTGGAGCCGCGGCGGATCGCGGCCCGCGCCAGCGCCGAACGGATGGCGCGGACGCTCGGCGAGCGGACAGGGGATACGGTCGGCTATCGCGTCCGCTTCGGCTCGAAGATTTCGCGCGCGACCCGGATCGAGGTCGTCACCGAGGGCATTTTCGCGCGGCAGATTCTTGACGATCCCGAATTGTCCGGCGTCGCCGCCGTGCTGTTCGACGAGTTTCACGAACGCTCGCTCGATGCCGACCTGGGCCTGGCGCTGGCGCGCGACGCGCAAACCGGCCTTCGCGAGGATCTCCGCATCCTGGTGATGTCGGCGACGCTTGACGGCGCGCGGGTCGGTCAACTGCTGGGCGACGCGCCTGTCGTCGCCAGCGAAGGCCGGGCTTTTCCGGTGGAGACGCGCTATCTCGGCCGCAAGGCCGATGCGCCGATCGAGCGGCAGATGGCGGATGCGATCGCCACCGCGTTGCGCGCCGATCCCGGCTCGGTGCTAGCATTCCTGCCGGGCGCCGCCGAAATCCGCCGCACGCAGAATTTTCTTTCCGAGCGCGTTCACGATGCCAGCGTCGAGATCGTGCCGCTGTTCGGCGCACTCGACGCCGCCGTGCAGGACCGCGCCATCGCACCGGCGCCGAAGGGCCAGCGCAAGGTCGTGCTGGCGACCTCAATTGCCGAGACCTCGCTGACCATCGAGGGGGTGCGCATCGTCGTCGATTCCGGCCTGGCGCGGGTGCCGCGTTATGAGCCTGACATCGGCCTGACCCGGCTGGAGACCGTGCGGGCCTCGCGCGCCGCGGTCGATCAGCGCCGTGGCCGCGCCGGCCGCACCGAGCCCGGTGTGTGCTACCGGCTGTGGGACGAGCCGCAGACCGCCTCGCTCGCCGCCTACACCCAGCCTGAAATTCTCTCCGCCGATCTTTCCTCGCTGGTGCTCGATCTCGCGCAATGGGGCGTGCGCGATCCCGCTACACTGGCTTTTCTGGATCCGCCGCCGGCACCGGCGCTGAAGGAGGCGAAGGCGCTGCTCGATGAGCTCGGCGCGCTCGATGGCGACGGCCGGATCACCGCGGAAGGAAAAAGTCTGCGCGCGCTGGCGCTGCCGCCACGGCTGGCGCGGATGATCGTGGATTCACACCGGCTCGGGGCCGGCGAAGAGGCCGCCGACATCGCCGCGGTCCTGACCGAGCGCGGCCTCGGCGGCGACAGCGTCGATCTCGACGTCAGGCTCGACCGGTTCCGCCGCGACCGCTCGCCACGCGCTTCCAGTGCCCGCAGCCTGGCGCAACGCTGGGCGCAGCAGGTCGCGACGACGGAAGGCCCGCCTGCCGCGGATATCTCGCCTACCACCGGCATCATGCTGGCGCTGGCCTTCCCCGACCGCGTTGCGCGCAACCGCGGCAATGGCAGCTTCGTGCTCGCCAATGGCCGCGGCGCGGCCGTCGAGCAGACCTCGTCGCTGGCGCGCGCGCCCTATATCGCGGTCGCCGAACTGACCGGCACCGCGGCGCAGGGGCGCATCCTGCTGGCCGCGCCGATCGCGCAGGAGGACATCGAAACGCGCTTCGCCGACCAGATCGAGGACAGGGAAGAAATCTCGTTCGATCGCGGCGCGATGGCGTTGCGCGGGCGCCGCAAGCGGACGCTGCACGCCATCACGCTGTCGGAGGCGCCGGTCTCACTGTCGCCCTCGGCGGAGACCGCGCGGATTTTTGCGGCGGGACTGGTCGCCGCCGGGCTCGACAGGCTGCCGTGGTCGAAAGCCCTGAAGCAATGGCGCGACCGCGTGATGTTCCTGCGCAAGGCGGAAGGCGACAGCTGGCCCGATCTGTCCGATACCGCGCTGGCTGCCGGCGCCGAAAACTGGCTGGCGCCGGCGCTGTACGACAAGACCGCGCTGAAGGAGCTTTCCTCGGGCGATCTCTCCGACGCGCTGATGGCGCTGCTGCCGTGGGAATTGCGCGCGCGGCTCGATCGTGAAGCGCCGACTCATTTCGAGGCGCCGACCGGCACCATGCTGGCGATCGACTATGAGGCGGAGCAGGGGCCGACCATCGCGGTCCGTCTGCAGGAACTGTTCGGGCTCAACGCCCATCCCTCGATCGCCAAGGGCGCGGTGCCGCTGGTGCTGGAATTGCTGTCGCCGGCGCAGCGCCCGGTGCAGGTGACGCGCGACCTGCCGGGCTTTTGGCGCGGCAGCTATGCCGCCGTTCGCTCGGACTTGCGCGGCCGCTATCCCCGCCATCCCTGGCCGGAAGACCCGGCCACCGCGCCGCCGACGCGCCGCGTCAAGCCGCGCGGCACTTGATGATAATTCGTTAACCCTTCGCTCATCCTTTTGGCCGAAATGACGACCTTCAACCCTGCGGCTTAGTCGCGGGTTGGCGGGTGGCGTGGTGAAATCGGCGGTCTTTGGACCCCGCGTAGAGTGGCGTAATGCGTAACCTTCTGATGTTTGCCGCAGCGATAGCCGGTGCCGGCGTCTTCATGGCCCAGATGGCGGACCGGATGTCGCCGACCCCCGCCCTTGCCAAGGGGGCCGACAAGGTGGCTGCCAGCCATTCTGCGGCCGATCCATTCTTTCCCAAGACGACCGTCTCTCCGACCGGCGGCGCCCGCGTCAGCCTTCCCCGCGATTTCCGCGGCCATTTCCAGGCGATCGGCCGGATCGACGGCCAGCACATCAATTTCATGGTCGACACCGGCGCGTCCGTGGTCGCGCTGAATGAAAAGTCCGCGGCGAAGTTCGGCCTTCGCCCGTTGCGCGGCGACTACAACGCCAAGGTCAACACGGCCAATGGCACCATCAAGGCAGCCCGCGCCCGGATTCCCGTGATGGACGTCGGCGGTCTCGTGGTGCGCGATGTCGAAGCCATGGTGCTGCCGGATGAGGCGCTGTCCGAAAACCTGCTCGGCCTGTCGTTCCTGTCGAAGCTGAAGCGCTTCGAATATGCCGACGGCAGGCTCGTGCTGGAGCAGTAAGGTTTACCGCTTACCAGTCTGCCTTTATTAACCGCCACAAATCGCCATTCCCGCCTATCGCCCGGCCCGGCTATTCGCTAAGGCTGCGGTGTTCGCTCAGGCATTTCAATGACAAGGCCGCTCATGTTCCCGAAGCCCCAATCCGCGCTGATTCCGAACACCTATGCGTTTGAATCCGCCCCCATGGTGAAGGCGACCGGCTTTCGCGAATACGACGCGCGCTGGCTCTTCGAAAAGGAAATCAACCTGATGGGCGTCCAGGCGCTGGGCATGGGGCTCGGCGCGCTGATCAAGGAACTCGGCGTCAAGCAGGAGATCGTCACCGGCCACGATTTTCGCGGCTATTCGGCCTCGATCAAGTATGCACTGATATCCGGCCTGATGGCGGCGGGCTGCAAGGTGCACGACATCGGGCTGGCGATGACGCCGATGGCGTATTTCGCGCAGTTCGATCTCGACGTGCCCTGCGTCGCGATGGTGACGGCGTCGCACAACGACAATGGCTGGACCGGCGTCAAGATGGGCGTCAACCGTCCGCTCACTTTCGGCCCCGAAGAGATGACGCGGCTGAAACAGATCGTGCTCAACGCCGAGTTCGACAACAAGGCCGGCGGCTCCTATCAATTCCACGAGAATTTCCCGGCGCGCTATATCGCCGATCTCACCAGCCGACCGAAGCTGAAGCGCAAGCTGAAGGTCGTGGTCGCCTGCGGCAACGGCACGGCCGGCGCGTTCGCGCCGCAGGTGATGGAGGCGATCGGCTGCGAGGTGATTCCGCTCGACACCGAACTCGACCATACCTTCCCGAAGTACAATCCGAATCCGGAAGACATGGAGATGCTGCACGCGATCCGCGATGCGGTGCTCTCGCACAAGGCCGATATCGGCCTCGGCTTCGACGGTGATGGCGACCGCTGCGGCGTGGTCGACAATACCGGTGAGGAGATCTTCGCTGACAAGGTCGGCGTGATGCTGGCGCGCGACATGTCGGCGATCCACAAGGACGCACAGTTCGTGGTTGACGTGAAATCGACCGGACTGTTCGTTACCGATCCGGTGCTGCAGAAGCAGGGCGCAAAGGTCGAATACTGGAAGACCGGCCATTCCTACATGAAGCGTCGCACCAACGAGCTGGGCGCGCTCGCCGGCTTCGAGAAATCGGGCCACTTCTTCTTCAACAAGCCGACCGGACGCGGCTATGACGACGGCCTGGTGTCGGCGATCGCGATCTGCGAAATGCTCGATCGTGCGACCGGCAAGTCGATGGCCGATCTGAAGGACGCGCTGCCGAAGACCTGGTCGTCTCCGACGATGTCGCCGCATTGCGCCGACGAGACGAAATACGGCGTCGCCGCCGCTGTCGTGAAACACTTCGAGGACATGCAGAAGAACGGCGAGAAAGTCGCAGGCCAGAACATCCGCGATCTCGTCACCGTCAATGGCGTGCGGGTCACGGTCGAGGACGGCAGCTGGGGCCTGGTGCGGGCCTCGTCCAACAAGCCGGAGCTCGTGGTGGTGGTCGAGAGCCCGGTAAGCGAGCAGCGCATGCGCGACATGTTCGAGGCGATGGATTCGGTGCTGCGCACGCATCCCGAAGTCGGCGCGTATAACCAGAAAATCTGAGCGCGCGACGTAAGCCGCTCGCCGCCGGAGCGAAGGCGGATTACGCCGCCGGCACCGGCAGCGCCGTCACCGACTTGATCTTCTCCATCGCAAAGCGCGAGGTGACGTTCTTCAGCGGCACGGCGCCGATCAGCTTCTTGTAGAACACGTCATAGCTCGCCATGTCGGCGACCACGACGCGCAGCATGTAATCGACGTCGCCGGCCATCCGGTAGAACTCCATCACTTCGGGCATGGCGCTCACGGCGCTGGCGAAGGTCTTCAGCCACGCCTCGGAATGGTCGGAACTCTCGACCGAGACGAACACGGAAATACCGAGCCCGATCTTGTTCTGGTCGACCAGCGCCACCCGGCGCAGGATTACCCCATCGGCCTCCAGCCGCTGGATTCGCTTCCAGCACGGTGTCGACGACAGTCCGACCCGGTCGCCGATTTCGGCGACCGACAGGGAGGCGTCCTCCTGCAGCACGGTCAGGATCTTGCGGTCGATCGCATCCAGGCGGCGGTTGGCTTCAGGAAGCTGAACGGCGAGGTCGGTCATGGGAAGAATGTTCCATAGGAGAGGTTGTTTCTCCTAATATATAGAAAAATCTTCTATAGCAAGGCCTGCTATGGGTGAGCCGGAGCCGCGCCCGAAACCTTGCCCTTGACTAAAAGCTCTTCAACTTCAGCACGTTGCGGGGCAGCGAAAGCGCCTCCGAACCGGGTGCATTTCAGCGCCGCGGCGGCCGAGGCGAAGCGCAGCGCCTGCCGCAGCTCCTGCTTTTCGGTGATCGCCAGCGCCAGGGCGCCGTGGAAGACGTCGCCGGCGCCGAGGGTGTCCACAGTATGCACCGGGAAGGCCGGGGTCTCCTGGATCTCCCCGTTCTCGTCGAGCCAGATCGTGCCCCGCGGGCCGCGGGTCCCCGCCAGGAACGAGCCGGTCAGCTTGGCGATCTTCTTCAGCGCCTGGGCGTCGTCGGTGACGTCTGCCGTCTCCTGCAGCGGCTCGCTGGAGAACACCAGGTGCGTGGAGGCGTTCAACAGGCCCTCGCGCAGCGACATCGCCCGGTCGACGTCCACGATCACGGGAATGCCGCGCCGGACGGCCTCGGCGCAGAGTTCAGTGCAGAATTCGGCGCAGCGGCTCTCGGTGAGGATGGCGGCGCAGTCGTCCAGCAGCGTGTCGAAGTCGGGCAGCTTCACCTGCCACAGCTTTGGATCGCGGAAGGTCACGATGGTGCGCTCGCCGGAGGGATCAATCATGACGGCCGAGATCGGCGTTACCAGCCCCTCCATGTGGATCAGATGCTTGGTCTCAATGCCTTCCTTCGCCATCTGGTCGAAGATGAAACGGCTCGAAGTCTCGCTGGCATCGCCCATCGGACCGCAGATCGAGGCGCGGCCGCCGAGCCGGGCAATCCCGATGGCGCCATTGAGCGCGTTGCCGCCGCAGATCTCGTCGAACGCGGTGGCGTTCTCCTTGGAACCGCGGCCGGGAACTCCCGGCGTATGGAAGGTGAGGTCGCGCACCGGCATGCCGATGCAGAGAATGCGTGGGGGCATTTTCGGCGCCTTTTTATCCTGAACGTTCATGCGTGGGCCCGTCATGTCCATTGAAGTCGCAAGTCAATCGGGCAGAAAGGCGTCGGTTCCCGGCTAAGCGGCGGTATTGCCGCCGCCATGCAGCCATTGCCCGATCAAATGATGGGCGATGGCGAACGGATGGGCGGCGAACAGTCCGTCGGGATGCTGCCGCTTGTGCATCAGCGCCAGTTCTTCGCGGTCGAACCAGCGCGCATCCTCAAGTTCGACACGGTCGACGACGATCTCCTCGCTGATCGCGCGCGCAGTGCAGCCGATCATCAGCGACGACGGATAGGGCCAGGGCTGCGTCATGTAGTAATTCACGTCGGTGACGCGGATGCCGGATTCCTCGAGAATCTCGCGGCGGACGGCGTCCTCGATGGTCTCGGCTGCTTCGACGAAGCCGGCGAGGCACGAATACATGCCGGGCATGAACTGCTTCTGCCGGCCGAGCAGCGCCTTGTCGCCGAGGCTGACGAACATGATCACGACCGGATCGGTGCGCGGGAAATGCTCGGCCTTGCAGCTTCCGCATTCGCGCTTCCAGCCGCCTTCCTTCATCGAGGTGCGCGCGCCGCAATTGGCGCAGAACCCGTGGCGCTGATGCCAGCCCACCAGCGATTTCGCCATCGCGATCGACGACAATTGCTCGAGCGGCAGCACGCCCTGCATCGCCATGCCGCGCAATTCCGTGACCGCGACGTCGCTGCGGCCGACCAGTTTCTCGGCGGCAGCGGGTGACATGCCCATGCCGAACACCGGCGCGCCGTCGGCTAATCCCAAGAAGATCGTGCCGGGATTGGCGCCGTAATCCAGCGCTTCCTTGATCGAGAGCAGCGCGCGGGGGCCGCTCTCGTCCTGCTTCATGACGAGCGAGTCGCGGTAGACCACATAGGCCCGCGCGTTGCTCTGGCCTTCCAGCGCGAACAGTTTGTCGTCGTTGGTGCGGAAATGCGCGGCCCGGTCGATGGTGTGGGTCACGAAAGCGGGCTTGCCTAATGGATATGCGTCGAATGCGGACATTTTTTTCTCAACCCAACCAGATCTTGCGGCGAAGCGCGTTGATGAAATTCTGGACTTCCTCGGCGTCATGCGCCAGCGGCTGCATCACGCCCCAGACCGGGCGCGGCCACGCCGCATCACTCGTACGGCGCGCGATGACGTGGACATGCAGCTGCGGCACCAGATTGCCCAAGGCCGCGACATTGAGCTTGTCGCATTTGGTGATCTCTTTGAGGGCGCGCGACGCCCGCGAGATCTCGGTCATCAGTTGGCCCTGCGCGACCTCGTCGAGGTCGATGATTTCCGTAGCGCCCTCCCGGCGCGGCACCAGCAGCAGCCACGGGTAATTCGCATCCTTGATCACCAGCACCTTGCACAGCGGCAGGTCGCCGATGTCGATCGTGTCCTTCTTGAGCTGGGAGTGCAGCGACCAGGCGTCCGATGGCATGCTCGTTCCTTCGTCATGTCCGGCATAGACGTCCGAAAGGACGGCGTCGCTTCCGCTCGCCTATGCCCGGGCATCCACGTCTTTTTTGCGCTGGACTGGAACAAGCAAGACGGAGATGGCCGGGTCAAGCCCGGCCGTGACGAAACAGGGGTGGTTTCGGTGCATGGCCCGGATCGACCCCGCTTGCTTTCCGGCCCTTTTGGCCCCAAATAAGGACCGGGAGATTGGCGGTGGACGAGCCACTCGCCAACCGGGTCAGGTCCGGAAGGAAGCAGCCCTAACGAGGTCCGGATCGGGTCGCTCGTCAGTCTCCTACCTGTTTTTCGAGCGAATCGCGCATTGTGGCGGCAAAGTTCGCCCCTTGGCGCCGATTTCGCTCCGTTCCGCAAGCCGGCCCCGAGAGACAATCAATTGCGGATCGACCGATGAGTGATGCTGGCGCTCCCCCCGACAAGTCAGACGGCGCCGAGACGGCCAAGCCTTACCGGGTGCTGGCGCGAAAATACCGCCCGTCCAGCTTCGACGACCTGATCGGCCAGGAGGCCATGGTCCGCACCGTCTCGAACGCGTTCGAAACGGGCCGAATTCCGCAGGCCTGGATCCTGACCGGGGTCCGCGGGGTCGGCAAAACCACCACCGCGCGAATCCTTGCCCGCGCGCTCAACTATGAGAAGCCGGATGGCTCGGTGAAGGGCCCGACCATCCACATGCCGGATCTCGGCGTGCACTGCCAGGCGATCATGGAAAGCCGGCACATGGACATCCTCGAGATGGACGCCGCTTCCCACACCGGCGTCGACGACGTCCGCCAGATCAATGACAGCGTGCGCTATGCGCCGGCCAGCGCCCGCTACAAGGTCTACATCATCGACGAAGTCCACATGCTGTCGACGGCGGCGTTCAACGCCTTCCTGAAGACGCTGGAGGAACCGCCCGAGCACGCCAAGTTCGTCTTTGCCACCACCGAAATTCGCAAAGTCCCGGTCACCGTGCTGTCGCGCTGCCAGCGTTTCGATCTGCGCCGGGTCGAGGCCGACGTGCTGATGAACCACCTCGGCAACATCGCGAAAAAGGAAGGCGTCGAGGTCGAGCCCGAAGCGCTCGGCATCATCGCGCGCGCCGCCGAAGGCTCGGTGCGCGATTCGCTGTCTCTGTTCGACCAGGCGATCGCGCATGCGGCGGGCCTCGTCCGTGCCGACGCGGTGCGGCAGATGCTGGGGCTTGCCGACCGCACAAGGGTGATCGACCTGTTCGAATATCTGGCGCGCGGCGATATCGCCAGCGCCTTCGGCGAGTTCCGCGCGCAATATGATGTCGGCGCCGATCCGGTCGTGGTGCTGTCGGATCTGGCCGAATTCGTCAATTTCGTCACGCGGGTGAAGATCGTTCCCGCCACCGCCGACAATGTCGCGTTCGGCGAGACCGAGCGGGTCCGCGCCCGCGAGTTCGCCGCAAAACTGTCGATGCGCGTATTGTCGCGGATGTGGCAGATGCTGCTCAAGGGCATCGCGGAAGTGCAGACCGCGACGCGGCCGGCGGCGGCGGCCGAAATGGTGCTGGTCCGCATCGCCTATGTCGCCGACCTGCCGACGCCGGACGAAGCGATCAAGATGCTCGATGCCAACGGCGGCGGATCGCAGATCGCCTCCGGCGGCGCGGCGCCGTCACGGGCGGCGTCCAGCGCACCGATATCCTCCATGTCCGCTCCGTCGCCGATGCGCGCGCCTTCATCGTCCCGCTCCGGCGCGGAAGCCTCCGTGCGGCCGCAAATGGTGGCGCCGTCGGCCCAGGCCGAGTCCGCGCCCGTGCTGCGGCTCACGACTTTCCCGCAACTCGTGGCCCTCGCCGGCGAGAAGCGCGATATCCTGACCAAGCAGGCGCTGGAATCCGACATGCGCCTCGTTCGATTCGAGGACGGGCGCCTCGAAGTGGCGCTGGAGCGCAACGCGGCGCGCGGCCTGGTCAACGACCTCTCGCGCAAGCTGGAAGCATGGACCGGGCGGCGCTGGACCGTGATCGTCTCCAACGAGGCCGGCCAGCCGACGCTGCGCGCGCAGAACGAGCAGGCGCGCAACGAGCACGCCCGCGCTGCGGAGGCCGATCCGCGCGTGCAGGAAGTATTGGCGCGATTTCCCGGCGCCAGGGTGGTCGAGGTGCGGAGGCTTGCCGCCGAGCCGCCGGAATCCGATATTAACACTGATGACTTGAACGAGAGCCCCGACAACGACGACGACTGATCGAGCTCTCCAGAGGACGAACGATGGCTGATTTTCTCGGCATGATGAAGCAGGCGGCGCAACTGCAGTCCAAAATGCAGGCGATGCAGGAAGAACTCGGCAATCTCGAAGTCGAGGGCATTTCCGGCGGCGGGCTGGTCGCCGTGCGCATGACCGCGAAGATGGAAGTGAAGGGCGTCAAGATCGATCCCTCGCTGATGAAGGCCGAGGAGCGCGAGGTGCTGGAAGATCTGCTGGTGACCGCGCATAACGACGCGCGGCGCAAGGCGGAGACCGCGGCGATGGAAAAAATGCAGTCGCTGACCGGCGGACTCGGCCTGCCGCCCGGGCTCGGTCTCGGCTGAAATGGCCGCCAGCGTTGCCGGTCCCGAAATCGAACGCCTGATCCAGCTGCTGGCGCGGCTGCCGGGGCTTGGACCGCGCTCGGCGCGGCGCGCGGCGCTGCATCTGATCAAGAAGCGCGAGGCGCTGATGACGCCGCTCGCGGGCGCGTTGCAGGTCGCGATCGACAAGATCCAGGTCTGCAAGACCTGCGGCAATATCGACACGCAAAATCCCTGCACGGTCTGCACCGATCCCCGGCGCGATCCCTCGACCATCGTCGTGGTCGCCGACGTCGCCGATCTCTGGGCGCTGGAGCGGGCGAACGCAACCAGCGGCCGTTATCACGTGCTCGGCGCCACATTATCGCCACTTGACGGCGTCGGTCCGCAGGATCTTACCATCGACGCGCTGGTGGCCCGTGCGCACGAATCGCAGGTCAATGAGATCGTTCTGGCGCTGAATGCGACGGTTGATGGCCAAACTACGGCGCATTACATCACCGACCTCCTGCAGGACGCCAACGTCAAGGTTACCCGCCTCGCGCATGGCGTGCCTGTCGGTGGCGAGCTTGATTATCTCGACGAAGGTACGCTATCGGCTGCCATGCGTCAGCGCACGCTGTTCTAGAGCGTTTTCAAGCGAAGTGGATCCCGGTTCGCGTGAAGAAAACGCGTCAAATCAAAAAGCCAACACACCGGAACTGATCGAAATGACGAAACCGCGATTCGGCAAGCGCTCCTGTTTTGTGTCCATGATGGCGATTGCCGTGACCCTGGCCGCACCTTCCGCATGGGCGCAGGCCGAACCGAAGCCCGGCAAGCCGATCAATGCCGGCGACGTGCTGTCGGGCGAACTCAACGCCATGAAGGCCAGCAAGCGGAGCAAGCGCCCGCAGACCTACCAGATCACCAGCGCGCCGCGCCGCCTGCCGCCGCCGAGCGGGCTGTGCAATCTGGAAACCGGACCCGAGACGTTCCAGCTCGTTACCAACAGCGACGCCCAGGCCGCGCAATTGAAGAATTTCATCGGCAAGGAAATTTCTGTGAAGGTCGACGAAGTCGCCTGCGCGCAGGAAGCCGGGCAGACGAGCGAGGCTGTCATCACGAAGTGGAGCGTGGTGACGAAGCATTGAGTATTCGCGGCCGTTGCCACAAACGCCGCCGTCATCGTCCGGCTTGACCGGACGATCCAGTACGCTGCGCTCTCTCGATTGAATCGCAATTGCTCTGGAATACTGGGTCCCCGCCTTCGCGGGGACGACAAGTGAGTTCGCGGCCTCCAGCGGACCTACACCTTCACGGGCCCCACGGCCTCAAAATGCCCGCGCCGCTGCAGCCATGCCAGCAGGATCAGGCTCGGCACGGCAACCAGCATCGAGATCACGAAGAACAGCGGCCAGCCCGTCGTCTCCGCCACATAGCCCGCGCCGGATGACAGATAGGTGCGCCCGACCGCGGCGAGCGCCGTGAGCAGCGCGTATTGCGTCGCCGTGTGCAGCGGGTTCTGGCACAGCGCCGAGAGATAGGCGACGAAGATCACGGTGCCGATCGCGCCGGTGAAGTTTTCCGCCGAGATCGCGGCGGCCAGCGCCCATTGATTGACGCCGACATAGGCGAGCCAGGCGAATACCAGGTTGGAAAGCGCCTGCAGCACGCCGCCGATCCACAGGCTTGCGACCAGCGAATAGCGCCGCGCCACGTAGCCGCCGGCAAAGCCGCCGACGAGGGTCGCGATCAGGCCGACGCCCTTGACGATGGCGGCATAGTCGTTGCGGGTGAAGCCGAGGTCGATCACGAACGGTGCGGTCATCGTGCCGGAGAATGCGTCGGTGAACTTGAACAGCACCACGAACGCCAGCGCCACCCAGGCGAATTTCCGGGCGAGGAACTCGGAGAACGCGCCGACGGCCGCATGCACGACGCGCGTCAACGCGTCCTCGTCGCGCGTGGCGGCTTCCGCGCGCACTGATTGCTCGGGCTCGGTGGCGAGCAGCGTCGTGATGGTGCCGATCAGCACCAAAGCCGCCATCGCGACATAGCCCCACATCCAGGCGGCGTGGCGGCCGATGCCGGTGCTTTCGAACGCGCTGACCAGAAACAGCACGCCGGCGGTCGAGATCAGCATGCCGATCCGATAGGCCGCGACATAGGACGCCATGCCGGCGGCCTGCTCGCTCTCGGGCAGGCTCTCGACGCGGAACGCATCGACCACGATGTCCTGGGTCGAGGACATGGCCGCCACCAGCAGCGCGCCCAGCGCGACGAACAGCGGCGAGCGCGCCGGATCGGTCAGCGCCAGCAGCAGGATCGCGCCGATCAAAAGCAGTTGCGAAAATACCAGCCAGCCGCGGCGGCGGCCGAACGCGCGCGTGAACAGCGGCACATGCAGCGCATCGACCAACGGCGCCCAGAGGAATTTCAGCGTGTACGGCGTCCCGACCAGCGCAAACAGCCCGATGGTGGTGAGATCGACGCCGGACTCGCGCATCCACACCAGCAGCGTCGAGCCGGAAAGCGCCAGCGGCAGCCCGGAGGAAAACCCGAGCATCAGCACGATCAGCACGCGTGGCTGCAGATAAACGGCAAGGCTCTCGCGCCAGGAGGGGGCGGGGGGCGTGGCTTTGTCGGGTGAGGCGGAGGTGGATTCCGGTGCTGTCATAGAGGGGTGTTAGCAGATATTCGAGCTTACTTCCCCTCTCCCCTTGTGGGAGAGGGTGGATCAATCGCGTGAAACGCGATTGAGACGGGTGAGGGGTTCTCTCCGCGGGCACCCTAGCCGAGAGAACCCCTCATCCGGCGCTTTGCGCCACCTTCTCCCACAAGGGGAGAAGGGAAGAAACTACTCCCCCGCCTGCAGCTTGCGCGGCACCGGGAACAGCTCGGGCGTTTCGCTGTTGGCAAGGCGGGGCGCTTCCACCGGCGTGTCTGTCTTGCTGAAATCGAGCTCCTCGATCCGGCCGGCGCGCTTTTCGATCTTGTCGGCGGAGATCAATATCTGCCGGACGTCCTCGTTGACGTCGCCAAAATGCTTTTGCAGCTTGAGCACGCGGTCGCGCAAGCGGCCGAGGTCGTCGCCGAGGTTGAGCACTTCGGTGCGGATCTGGTCGGCGGCGTCCCGCATCCGCGCGTCTTTCAGGATCTGCTGCATCACCTGGATCGCCAGCATCAACAGCGAGGGCGACACCAGCACGACGCGGGCCCGGTAGGCTTTCTGGATCACGTCGTCAAAGCCGTCATGGATTTCGGCGTAGACCGATTCCGACGGCACGAACATCAGCGCGGTGTCCTGGGTCTCGCCGGGGATGAGGTACTTTTCCGCGATGTCGTTGACGTGCTTCATCACGTCGTTGCGCAGCCGTTGCGTGGCGAATTTGCGTTCCTCGTCGCTGCGCGCGTCGTGCAGCGCGGTCATCGCCTCCAGCGGGAATTTCGCGTCGATGCAGAGCGGCCGCTGGTCGGGCAGGAACACCACGCAGTCCGGCCGCTTGCCGGTCGAGAGCGTGTACTGGAATTCGTACGCGCCCTGCGGCATGCCGTCCTGCACGATCGCTTCCATCCGCGCCTGGCCGAACGCGCCGCGCGACTGCTTGTTGGCGAGCACGTCGCGCAAGGTCGTCACCTGCGAGGTCAGGTCGGTGAGGTTCTTGTGTGCGTTGTCGATGATGCCGAGCCGCTCGTGCAGCACGCGCAGGCTGTCCATGGTGTGGCGCGTGGTCGCTTCCATCGACTGGCCGACGCGGTGCGTCACCGAATCCAGCCGCTCGTTGACCGCGCGCGTCATTTCGGACTGGCGGCCGACCAGCGCGTGTGCCATCGCGTCGACCCGCCCGGTGGATTCACTCTGCGCCCGCAGCATCTCGCTCAGCCGCTCCTCCAGCTCATCGGCGCGAATCGCCTGCGCCATCGCCAATTCCGCGCCGCGGCGGCCGGAGCGGGCGATGACGATGGCGATCGTCAGCAGCAGCAGCAAAGCCAGCGCGCCAAAACCCGTCAGGGCCTCGCCGACATGGATCGGCAGCTCGCCGACGGTGAGGAGGATTTCGTTCATGCGCGACTTGTAGCCCGATTCGCCTGCTTTCGCGAACGAAGAGGGAACGTTTATGGTAAACGACGCCTTAATTTTCGTGGTTAACGCTGCCTTAAAAATCATGGTTAACGTGGCCTTAACGGCCGCGCGGGCGGATTGACCCCGGCAAATCAGCAGCTTAAATCGCGCGTCATGGCCCTCCGAGAAATCATCATCCTGCCGGACAAGCAGCTCCGGCTGGTCTCCAAGCCCGTCGAGAAGGTGACGGCGGAGATTCGCAAGCTCGCCGACGACATGTTCGAGACCATGTACGACGCCCCCGGCATCGGGCTGGCGGCGATCCAGGTCGCGCAACCCGTGCGGCTGATCACGATGGACCTCGCCAAGAAGGACGAGAACGGCGAGATCAAGCCGAAGCCCCGCGTCTTCATCAACCCGGAAATCATCTCCTCGTCGGAGGAATTGTCGGTCTATGAGGAGGGCTGCCTTTCGATCCCCGAATATTACGAGGAGGTCGAGCGCCCGGCGCAGGTCCGCATCCGCTTCACGGATCTCGACGGCAAGGTGCACGAGGAAGACGCCGACGGGCTGTTCGCCACCTGCATCCAGCACGAGATCGACCACCTCAACGGCGTGCTGTTCGTGGACTATCTGTCGAAGCTGAAGCGCGACCGCGTGATCAAGAAGTTTACCAAGGCCGCCAAGCGCGCGGCGGAGTAAGGCTGCCGCTCTCTCAGCCGTTATGCCCGGGCCTGTCCCGGGCATCCACGTCTTTCCATCTCAGTGCAGCAAGGACGTGGATGGCCGGGCCTTCGCCGCGCCGAAGGGGCTTCGGCCCCGCAGGCGGGTCGATCCCGGCCATGACGGAGTAAGTTGAATGTGGGTAGGATACCAGTCATGCCGCTCCGCCTGATCTTCATGGGCACGCCCGATTTCGCGGTGCCGACGCTGCTCGAACTGGTGGCCCATGGCCATGAGGTCGTGGCCGTCTATACGCGTGCGCCAAAGCCGGCCGGACGCGGCATGAAGCTGCAGCCGAGCCCGGTGGAGCAGGAAGCGCGGCGGCTCGGCATTCCCGTGTTGACGCCGACGACGCTGAAGACGCCGGAAGCGCTCGACGAATTTCGCGCGCACCAGGCTGACGCCGCGGTCGTCGTCGCCTATGGCATGATCCTGCCGCAGGCCATTCTCGATGCGCCGCCGCTCGGCTGCTTCAACCTGCACGGCTCGCTGCTGCCGCGCTGGCGCGGCGCCGCCCCGATCAACCGCGCGATCATGGCCGGCGACGCCGAGAGCGGCGTGATGGTGATGAAGATGGATGCCGGCCTCGACACCGGCGATGTCGCGATGGCGGAACGGCTGCCGATCACGGATACGATGACGGCCGCTGACCTGCATGACGCGCTGGCGCCGCTCGGCGCGGATTTGATGGTGCGCGCGATGGGCGCGCTCGCCCGTGGCGGGCTACGGCTCCAGAAGCAGAGCGAAGACGGCGTGACCTACGCCGCCAAGATCGAGAAGGCCGAAGCGCGGATCGACTGGCGGCGTCCGGCGCGCGAGGTGCTGCGGCACATTCACGGCTTGTCGCCGTTTCCCGGCGCGTGGTGCGAACTCGCCGGCGACAGTGAGCCGGCGCGGATCAAGATTTTGCGCTGCGAACCGGCGAAAGGCGCAGGCGCGCCGGGCGAGGTGCTCGATGATCGCCTCACCATCGCCTGCGGGGACGGCGCGATCCGTATTCTCGAATTGCAACGTGCCGGCAAGGCCCCGATGAAAGCCGCGGATTTCTTGCGCGGCACGCCGCTGAAGCCGCCGGCGCGGCTCGGCTGATGCCCCGCTACAAGCTCATCATCGAATATGACGGCACGCCGTTTTCCGGCTGGCAGATCCAGGACAACGCGCCGACGGTGCAGGGCGCACTGGAGGCGGCGGTACTGGCGATCTGCGGCGAGCCCGCGCGCGTCCACGGCTCGGGTCGCACCGATGCCGGCGTCCACGCGCTGGCGCAGGTCGCGCATTGCGACATCGCAAAAACGTTTCCGCCGGGCCGGTTGCGCGACGGGCTGAACGCGCATCTGCGACCGCACCCGATCGGCGTGCTTAACGCGGAAGTCGTCGCCGACGATTTCGAGGCGCGGTTCTCCGCTAGGAAGCGGCATTACCGCTACCGTATCACCAACCACCGCGCCAATCTCGCGCTTGATATCAAGCGCAGCTGGCGGGTGCCGCGCCATCTCGATGCCGACGCGATGCACGCCGCGGCGCAACGCCTGCTCGGCAAGCACGATTTCACGACGTTTCGCGATACCGAATGCCAGGCGAAATCGCCGGAAAAGACGCTCGACCAGCTCGACGTCGTCAGGGACGGCGACGAGATTACGATCCTGACGTCGGCGCGCTCGTTCCTGCACAGCCAGGTGCGCTCGATGGTGGGCTCGCTGGTGTGGGTCGGCGAAGGCCGCTGGAGCGCCGACGACCTCGCAGGTGCGCTCGCCGCCCGCACCCGCGCCGCCTGCGGCCCGGTCGCGCCGCCCGACGGGCTCTATCTGGTGCGGGTGGAGTATTAGTTTGCTCTCACTCTCGACTCGTCATTCCGGGGCAGCCCGGCAGGGCTGAACCCGGAATCCAACTCGCCGCATGTGCAAGAGGTAAGTTGGATTCCGGGTTCGCGCTGCGCGCGCCCCGGAATGACGGCGAAAGCGGTGCCTACCCAAAATACCGGTCGAGAATTCCCCGATATACCTTCGTCAGCTTCTCCAGATCCGACACCGGCGTGCGTTCGTCGATCTGGTGCATGGTCTGGCCGACCAGGCCGAATTCGATCACCGGACAATAGCTGGAAATGAAGCGCGCATCCGACGTGCCGCCGCTCGTGGAAAGCTCCGGCTTGCGTCCCGTCACTTCCTCGATCGCGCTCACCGCAAGGTCGGTGAAGGCGCCGGGCTTGGTCACGAACACGTTGGAGTTGGAATATTCCCAGACGATGCGGGCGCGGATGCGGTTGCCGCAGGCCTTTGCCAGCCGCGCTTCGACCAATTCTCGCAGGGTCTCCTGGGTGTGGTTGTCGTTGAAGCGGATGTTGAATTTTGCGCGGGCCTGACCCGGGATCACATTGCTCGCGGTATTGCCGACATCGACCGAGGTGAATTCGAGATTGGAGGCCTGAAACTGTGCGCTGCCGTGATCGAGCGGTTCGTCCGATATCGCCACGATCAGCCGTGAAATATCCGGCACCGGATTCGAGGCGCGGTGCGGATAGGCGACGTGGCCCTGCACGCCGTCGACATACAACGTGCCGGATTGCGAACCGCGGCGGCCGATCTTGATGCAGTCGCCTAGCACCTCGACATTGCTGGGCTCGCCGAGCACGCAATGGTCGAATTTTTCGCCGCGCTCGGCGCACCATTTCAAAAGCTTGATGGTGCCGTTGACGGAAATATCTTCCTCGTCCCCTGTAATCAGGAACGAGATCGAACCCTTTGGCTTGCCGCCATTGTCGGCGAGATATTGCAGCACGGCTGCGGCGCTGCAGGCGATGCCGCCCTTCATGTCGACCGCGCCGCGGCCATAGAGAAAGCCGTCCTTCACCTCGCCGGAGAACGCGCCGAGCGTCCAGGCGGCTTCGTCGCCGGGCGGCACCACGTCGGTATGTCCGGCAAAGGTGATGTGCGGTGCCTCCGTTCCAATGCGGGCGTAGAGATTGTCGATATCGGCCGTGCCGGGCTCGCTGAAGGTGACCCGGTGTACGTCGAAGCCGGCATCTTTCAGCAGGCGCTCGAGGACGCCGAGCGCGCCGGCATCGGCGGGAGTGACGGACGGGCAACGGACGAGGTCGCGGGTGATGGAAACGGCGTCATTCATAGCCCGGTTTAACACGCCAAACCGGGGGCGTGCCAGCCTTCGGCACTATGACAAGCCGGGTACGGGGAAGAACGGCACCATCCACCAGCCGCTCTTGTCGCGGTCATGCAGCCGCCTGATCGAGAGCGCGGAACAGGTACCAGGTCCGGTCCATGCGTAAAGCTCCGGGGCCGGAGCCCGAGGTCCGGAAGGTTAGCCGCGCGCGAAGTCCGTGGGTTCGATCCTAGTCCCGCAGCAGTTCGTTGATGCTGGTCTTGGCGCGGGTGCGTTCGTCGACGCGCTTCATGATCACGGCGCAGGCGGTCGAGGGGCCGGGCTGGCCGTTCGGCAGCGGCTTGCCGGGCAGGGCGCCGGGGACCACGACGGAATATTCCGGAACCTCGCCGACAAAAATCTCGCCGGTGGCGCGGTCGACGATCTTGGTGGAGGCGCCGAGGAACACGCCCATCGCCAGCACCGCGCCCCTGCGCACGATGACGCCTTCGGCGACCTCGCTGCGCGCGCCGATGAAGCAATCATCCTCGACGATCACGGGCTCGGCCTGCAACGGCTCCAGCACGCCGCCGATGCCGACGCCGCCGGAAATATGCACGCGCTTGCCGATCTGCGCGCAGCTGCCGACGGTCGACCAGGTGTCGATCATGGTGCTCTCATCGACATAGGCGCCGAGATTGACGAAGGACGGCATCAGCACGACGTTGCGGGCGATGAAGGCCGAGCGGCGCACGATCGCGCCGGGCACGGCGCGGAAGCCCGCGTCGCGAAAACGGTTCTCGCCCCAGCCCTCGAACTTCGACGGCACCTTGTCCCACCAGGACGCATTGCCGGGACCGCCGGGGATCGCGCTCATGTCGTTGAGGCGGAACGACAGCAGCACCGCCTTCTTCAGCCACTGGTTGACCTTCCACTTGCCGTCAGCCCCGCGCTCGGCGACCCTCGTCTCGCCCTTGTCGAGCAGCTCCAGCGCATGGTCGACCGCCTCGCGCACCTCGCCCTTGGTCGACGTCGAAATGCCGTCGCGGGCATCGAAGGCGGTGTTGACGGTGGATTCGAGCGCGGACAGGGACATCGGATTTCCTCGGGCGATTTCGGGCGGAGTTGACCGGCTTTTTCGGGATTTGGGGCAAGAGAGTCAAGGCAAACTCTGCCGTCGTCCCTGCGAACGCAGGGACCCATACGCCGCGGCCGACGTTTGGGGCAGGAAGGGCGATGGCTTGGCCTCAGCAAGCCGAGGCGATAGCTGGCGGAGCGTCTGCGGCCGTGCTTTCTCGATAGATCACGCGGTATGGATCCCGGCCTTCGCCGGGACGACAAGTGGAGGGTGAAGCTACGTCCTGCCTACCTTCTCCAAAAACCCCGTCAAATCATCCGTCACATAATCCACATAGGCCGCATCGCGGCCTTCCAGCTCCCAATCCTCGCGCACCACTTCCTTGGCGCCGTCGGGCACCACCAGCACCGTCGTCATGCCGAGCTGGTGCGGCACCACGAGGTTGCGGGCGAGATCCTCGAACATCGCTGACTTCGCCGGGTCGACGCCGTGGACGCGCAAGAACTTGTCGTAGGTCTGCGGCGCCGGTTTGGGCTCCAGTTCGGCGGCGATGATGTCGAACACCGCCTCAAAATGCTCCGTGATGCCGAGCCGCTCCAGCACCGCGCCGGCATGGTCGGTCGAGCCGTTGGTCAGGATCAGCTTGCGGCCGGGCAGTTGGGCGATCGCCGCCCCCATCGCCGGGTTGGGCTCCAGCGGCGAGTGATCGATCTTGTGCACATAGGCCAGGTAATCATCGGCATGCACGCCGTGCTCGGTCATCATCCCGCGCATGCTGGTGCCGTAGCGGCGGTAATAGTCCTTCTGGAGCACGCGGGCTTCTTGCGCGGAGATATTCAGGAACGTGCTGATGAATTCCCCGATCCGCGCGTCGACCTGCTGCCACAGATTGACGTGGTGCGGGTAGAGCGTGTTGTCGAGATCGAACACCCAGGTGTCGATGTGGGTGAAAGGGCGGGGTGGGTTTGTTTTCATTATACTCTCATCCCGTCGTCCCTGCGAACGCGGGGACCCATACGCCGCGGCGGTTATTGGTGAGCACGGTGTGTGTCGCCTTTGGTTGTGGTTGCTATCGCGGCCAAAACTCAGTCCGGTGGTTATGGGTCCCGGCGTTCGCCGGGACGACGAGAGGGCGGGGACTCATCACGGCATCGCAAACCGCAGCGTCTTGCCGCCGCTATTGATATCAACCGGCGCAAATCCGATCGGCGCCAGACCGCGGGTGCCGCAATCGCCCTGCTCGCTGATCTCGAACTTGCTCTCGCGCGTGCACAGCTCTTTCGCGCCGCCCCAGTTCAGCGGCTTGTCCTTGAGCTTGATGGCGCGGTTATCTGCATCGACGGCCTCGGCAAAACTGAACACCTGTTTCGGCTGGCCGGTCACGTCGGGATGCAGGCACTTGCCGGGATCGATGCGGTACCAGCCGCGGCTGGTCACCGCCTTGCCGTCATCGGTGGCGACCGCGGCCATGATCTTGTGCGGCGTGTCGTTGCACCAGGTCAGCCCCGAGGATGATGGCTTCTGCACGGCCTCGATCATGGTGGTGAAGAAATTCTGCGACTGCACGGCGTCCGCGCTCAGCCCGCGGCTCTTCAGGAAGGCCGCCAGCGCGCCTTGCGTCTTCGGCCCGTCGACGCCGTCGATCGGGGCGGCGTCATAGCCGGCGATGACCAGCAGGCGCTGGATGCCGGCGAGCCGCGCCTGCTCGTCGTCATATTCGGAGTCCTCGGCGAGATAGGCGACGAGGTTACCGTCGTCGGTGCGCGTCGGCATGATCTGGGTGAAAGGCGCCGCCGTCTGGTTGCCGCGGCATTGGCGCGCGGCGGCGATGACGAAATTATCAGGCGCGACGCACAGCGTGTCGCTGCCGTTTTGCGGGATCGGCGAAGCGCCGTAGACGCCGAGCGCGCGCGCGTTCAACAGGATGCGGTCGGCGGTCAGCGCGCCCTGCAGCACCACGCGGCAGGCGGCCGGATCGATCCGGAACCAGCCGCGCGTGGCGGTGGCGGACTTTTCGTCGATGCCGATCGCAGCCTCGACCACATAGCTCATGCGGTTGCAGAGTTTCAGGTCGGCGAAGGCGGGCAGGGCGGAAACGAACAGCGAGATTGCTGCGGCGGGCAGCGCAATGACCGTGCGTCTCCCATACCGCCGCATTCTTGCGCTGAACCGGCGCGCGACGGTGGGAGCAGGGGAGATCGCGTGCGTCACTTGTGGATCAGCGTGCCTGTGCCCTGATTGGTGAACAACTCCAACAAAACCGCGTGCTGCATCTTGCCGTCGATGATGACGACGCCCTGAACGCCTTGTTCCAGCGCGTAGATGCATGTCTCGACCTTGGGGATCATGCCGCCGGAAATCGTGCCGTCGGCGATCAGCTTTCGCGCATCCTTGATCGACAGTTCCGGGATCAGTTTCTTCGACTTGTCGAGAACGCCGGGAACGTCCGTCAACAGCAGCAGCCGCTTGGCCTTCAGCGCGCCCGCTACCGCTCCTGCAAAGGTGTCGGCGTTGACGTTCAGCGTCTGGCCGTCATGCGAGGTCGCCAGCGGCGCCAGCACCGGGATCAGCTCATGGCCGATCAACTGGTTCAGCAGCGTCAGGTCCACCTGGTCGGGATCGCCGACAAAGCCTAGATCGATCGCCTTCTCGATGTTGGAGTCAGGATCGACCATCGTGCGCGTCGTCTTCGACGCCTTCACCATGTTGCCGTCCTTGCCGGAAAGCCCCACCGCCTTGCCGCCGGCTTCGTTGATGTAGCCGACCAGCTGCTTGTTGACCGAACCCGCCAGCACCATCTCGACGATCTCGATGGTTGCGGCGTCGGTGATGCGCAGGCCGGCTGCGAATTCCGACTGGATGCCGAGACGCTTCAGCATGGTCGCGATCTGCGGCCCGCCGCCATGCACCACGACGGGATTGATCGCGGTCTGCTCCAGCAGCACGATGTCGCGGGCAAAGGCTTTTGCGGTTTCCTCCGCGCCCATGGCGTGGCCGCCATATTTGATGACGATGGTTTCCTCGTCATATTGCTGCATATGCGGCAGCGCTTCGGAGAGGATGCGGGCCTGATCGAGCGGGCTGATCGTCGGCGTTGATGTCATCAATCGGTTCTCGCCATTCCAGATGTCGGGCGGGTTCTATCCGATTGGCGGGCAGGGCGCAAAGTTGCTTTCTTCCCTCCCACAAAGGGGAGAAGGGAAGAGTTACCGCCTCGGCCAGGCCGCGCTTACCGCCAGCGCCAGCCAGCTCGCGATCAGCAGCGTCCCGCCGGTCGGCGCGGCCATCGGGAACAATCCGTGGCCGGCATACTGCCGAAGCGTCAGGTCGCCGGCGAACAGGCTGGCCGCGAGGACGAAGCCGAAAGCCGCCGCGATGCCGATTTTGGTGTGCACAATCCCGCGCTCCGCCAGCGCGACGGCGCCCAATACCGCGCAGGCGTGAAACAGCAGCATCGACGATGCCGAAGCCAGCCGCGCGGCGTCGGCGCCATGGGCGGAGGCTGCCGCCAGCATGACGCCGTCGGCGCCCATGATGCCGGCCAGCACGATCAGGATGCGTCCCGCGCGGCTCATCCGGCGCGCTCGTGCAACAGCCGCACCATCGCGGCGCGCAATTCAGCCATGCCGGTTCCGGAGCGCGAGGACGTCACCAGGATTTCCGGAAATGCCGCGGGATGTTTTGCGAGGGCGGTGGTGGTTTGTTCGAGGTTCTTTTCCAGTTCGGCCTTTTTCACCTGGTCCGCCTTGGTCAGCACCACCTGATAACTCACGGCAGACTTGTCCAGCGTCTTCAGCACGTCCTGGTCGACCTCCTTGACGCCGTGGCGGGCGTCGATCAGCACATAGACCCGCGCCAGCGTGGCGCGGCCCTGCAAGAATTGGTGGATCAGCTTGGTCCAGGACGCGACCTGGGTTTTGGGCGCCGAGGCGTAGCCATAGCCGGGCATGTCGACCAGCCGCAGGCCTGAATTGTCCGGACCGTCGAAGAAGATCAGTTCCTGGGTACGGCCCGGCGTATGCGAGGTACGCGCCAGCGCGTTGCGCCCGGTGAGCGCATTGATGAGGCTCGATTTACCGACATTGGAGCGGCCGGCGAACGCCACCTCCATGCCCGCCATCGGCGGCAGCGTTTCGATCGAGGGCGAGGCCCACACGAATTTCCAGTCGCCGGCAAAGAGCTTTCGGCCCTCCTCGATCAGCTTCGCATCGATGTCGGTGGTCATGCACCGACGCTTAGCAAAGCGTGGCAGGAGACGAAAGGTGAATGTGGTGGCGGCCTTTGCCGTTTCACGGCGGGCGCCGGCCCTGCAATGCTATCGCGAGGCCGGCGCCCGACAGTTTCGGCGATCAGAACCGGTAGTTCACGCCCAGGCGCACGATATGGCCGGTGAAATCGGCGCTGGCGTTGAAGGTCGATGCGAAGTTGGGATCGATCATGCGGTGCGACAGGCTTCCCAGGTCGTAATAGAGATACTCTGCCTTGGCGCTCCAGTTGGCGGCGAAGGCCCATTCGGCGCCGCCGCCGACCGTCCATCCGGTGAGGGTCCCCGACGTGGCGCCCTGCTGGCAGTTGTTGAAGGCGCATCCAGTGGTGCGGGTCAGCGCGGTGGCCAGGCTGCCATGGCCGTAGGCGAAGCCTCCGGTCAGGAACAGGAGGGTTCGGGCGGCCGGCGTGACGCCGACGCGTCCACGCACCGTGCCGAGCCAGTCGAGCTTCTGGGTGCCGGTCATGATGCGCGAAGTGTCGTTCGGGCCCGGCACCGATACGGTGCCATTGAGGTCGGTCCAGGCGATATCGGACTCGAGGCCGACGACCCAGAGCGGGCTGATCTGCCAATTATAGCCGATCTGTGCGCCGCCGACGAAGCCATCCGCATCGATCGGCAACGAGGTGGCGATGGAGCTGTTGGCGATGAGGCCGGCCGCGTCGTTCACCGCGGTGATCCGGTCGGTGTTGCGGGCCCATCCGTAACCGGCGTTCGCGCCGAGATAAAAGCCGGTCCAGCTGTAGACCGCCGCCGCGGGCGACGCCTTGGTGATCGGAGCAAGGTCGGCCGCGCGTACGTCAAAGGACGACGCCAGTATCGCCGTGGCGCCAACGGCGGCAAGAAAACCTGAAAGCGAAAATCTGCGCATGAAAACTTCCTCTGGGCTGGCTGCGTTGTTGCGGTGTGAGCTAGCGGCAGTCGCTTTCGATCGTCCAGTTCAGGCGAGCGCTCCGGTTGGACGCGCAGGCGGCGCGCCCGGTTTGTGCGCATGTGTTGCCTGGCTGCTACGGTTCGAGGCATCGCCGATTGGATCGACCGGCGCCACCCTTGAACGCACGGGAACTGCCGTGCGCGAGGACGAAGAAAGGGTTGGACGCGTCTGTTTTTCACGATGAACGCATCGCATGCGAGGTGCGACTACCTCGAGGTGTCGGCATCGATAGAGGATAACAGCGGAGCGTCAGGTGAGTGTTGCGAACGACGAAACGGCGACGCCGGGCCAGCGATTTACCCTCGCGTCCGACGACCTGCCGGCGCATCTCGACGATCGGGCCCGGCTGGCCGTGTGGCAGGATCGCTTCGCCAAGTACAGTTGCAAGCTCGATATTTCGCCAGTGGCGGATCGGCCGTTCTCGATACGCTGCGAGTTGGCCCGGTTCCAGGAGATCGGCGCGATCAGGCTCCAGGGTACCGTCGACCGGTTCGAACGGCCGGCCCGCTATGCCGCGATCGACGGCAGCGATGATCTCATCCTGTGCCTGAACCAGGGCGGGTCCGTCACCACGTTCACGCAGTCCGGCCGCGACGCGACCATCCGGCCGGGCAGTATGCTCCTCGCGACCAATACGATGGGCGGTCGATTGCGAAGCCCGGCGAACAACCCATCGTCGTCGCTGTTCATTCCGCGCCGGCGTCTCGGCGCGCTGGTTGCCAACGTGGACGATCTGCTGGTCAGGCCGGTCGACGCCGAATTCGCGCCGGTGCGCTTCCTCGGCCGGTACCTTCAACTGCTGTTCGCGCCGGACGATCTCGGCGACGAACCTGCACTGCTGGCGCATATCGGTACCACCATGACTGATCTCATCGCGCTCGCGTTCGGCACCGGCCGCGATGCCCGCGAACTGGCGCGGATGCGCGGCCTGCGCGCGGCGCGTGCGCACGAGATCTTGAGGCGCATCGCGGCCGGCTTCAGTCGGCCGTCGTTCCGCCCCGCAGAAGTCGCGCACGCGATGGGGTTGTCGTCACGCTACGTCAACGAATTGATGCAGGAGAGCGGGGTCAGCTTCGCCGAGCGTGTGATGGAATTGCGCCTGCAGAAGGCGCGCGCGTTGCTGACCGGGCCGCCGCAAGCCGTCATGCGAGTTGGCGACATCGCCTACGCGTGCGGCTTCAACGAGGTATCCTATTTCAACCGCTGTTTCCGGCGGCGGTTCGGCGTCTCGCCGACGCGAATCAGCGAAGGCTGAGCACCGGCGCTGGTCCCACCGTCGCTTGTTCTCAATGTCCCAAAACGTCGATGCCCGGGACAGGCCCGGGCATGACGTCGCGGATGGATTGGTGGAAGCTACGGTCAGTCGTCAGGTCTTCTCGACGGCCTTCTTGGGCGCGAACATCGACTTGATGTTGTCGAACAGTTCCACTTTCACGCCGTTCTTGCGCATGATGTAGCTCTGCTGCAGCACCGAGAGCAGGTTGTTCCAGGCCCAGTAGATCACGAGACCCGCCGGGAAGCCGGCCAGCATGAAAGTGAAGATCAGCGGCATCCAGTCGAAGATCATCTTCTGGGTCGGATCCGGCGGCGTCGGGTTCAGCTTCATCTGGAACCACATCGTGATGCCCATGATGATCGGCCAGACGCCGAGCATGAGGTATGGGCCGACCACGGCTCCGAGCATCATGGGATCCCACGGGATGAGGCCGAACAGGTTGAAGATCGTGGTCGGGTCGGGCGCCGAGAGATCCTTGATCCAGCCGTAGAACGGCGCGTGGCGCATTTCGATGGTGACGAACAGCACCTTGTAGAGCGAGAAGAACACCGGGATCTGCAGCGCGATCGGAAGACAGCCGGCGATCGGGTTGATCTTCTCCTTGCGGTAGATCTCCATCATTTCCTGCTGCTGCTTCTGACGGTCGTCCGGAAAGCGTTCCTTCAGCGCGGCGAGTTGCGGCTGCACCGACTTCATCTTCGCCATCGAGGCATAGGATTTGTTGGCGAGCGGGAAGAACACCAGCTTGATCAGCACCGTCAGCAACAGGATGGCGACGCCGAAGTTTCCGACGAGGTGGTAGAGCCAGTCGAGCACCCAGAACATCGGCCGCGTGATGAAGTAAAAGCGGCCCCAATCCATCAGGAGTTCGAAGCGGTTGAGCTTGAGCTCTCGATCGTATTGGTCGACCGTCGCCACTTCGCGCGGGCCGCCGAAAAGACGTGCATCGGCCGTGCTTGTGCCGCCGATCTGGACCGTCACCGGCTCGAGCAGATAGTCAGCTTGATACTTGGTGAGGTCGCCGGTCCCATCCGCCGAGAAGCGGGCATTGAGCGTCGTATTGGGGTCGGGCAGCAGCGTCGCCGCCCAATACACGTCCGTAATGCCGAACCATGCATTTTTGATCTTGTTGAAGACGAGCTGACGCTCCTTGTCGAGGACATCGTAGCTGCCTTCCTGGCACTCGGCGATGATGCTGAAACCCTGGCGCAGGCACTGATCGCCCATCACGCCTATCGGACCTTCGTGGCGAACGGCATAGCCGGCAATTTTCGGCTTGCCGTGACGGGAGATCAGCGCGTAGGCGTAAAGCGTGATCGGCGCGCTTCCGACGTTCGTCACTTCGTCCTTGATCGTAAACAGGTACTTGTCGTCGATCGTGATGATGCGGCGGAAGGTGAGGCCCTCACCATTTTCATATTTGAGCGTGATCGGGTTGCCCGGCGACAACGCGCCCGAGCCCTCCTGCTGCCACACCGTGTCGCGGTCAGGAAGCCGCGCCTTCGAGCCCGAGGCCGCGACCCAACCGAACTCGGCATAATAGGGGTGCGCCGTATTCGAAGGCGAGAACAGCACGATCGCGGGCGACTTGGGATTGACGGTTTCGCGGAATTTCTCCAGCGCCAGGTCGTCGATGCGCGCGCCCTTCAGCGCGATGCTGCCGGACAGCCGCGGCGTCTCGATCTTGATGCGGGGCGAGGCTGCGATCGCGGCCTCCCGGCTGACGACCGGTTGCGCGGCGCCCGGCTGGCCGCCGGGCGTAGCGGCGGAAGGGGCCGCGCCCGGTTGCGGCGCGGTCGAACCCGGCGCGACCGATCCTGGCGCGGTCGATCCCGGCGTCGTTTTGCCGGCTTCGGTCTGGGCGGCGGTTTGTGCGCGTTGCCGCTCCATCTGCGGCATGTTGTAGAAATACTGCCACGCGATCAGCACGAGGCCGGACAGAATGACGGCGAGGATGGTGTTGCGATTATCGGACATCGTTTTGGGATCTCGCCATTCAATTCGGATTGCGGGCCCGTTCGGCTCTGACCGTCGTCAGCGCCGAAGCCCTCGCTTTTAGTTTCGGTGCGTTTTCTCGACGCGAACCGGTATCCACTTCGCTCGAAAGGGCTTTCGCCGCCGGCGGCCGGTCGAGGCGATGCAGTGCCGAACGGAGATCGTCGAGCATGGTCAGGAAGTCGCGGGTCAGTGCGGCCCGGCGGCCGACCAGCACATAATCATGATGGGGGCGCATGGAAATGGCATCCAGCCGCCTCACGAGTTCGCGAAGCCGGCGCCGGATGCGATTGCGCTCGGTGGCGGTGCCGTTCTTTTTGGTAACGGTGAACCCGATCCGGATCGGGCCGTCATCGTCGCGGCGGCGGCCCTGCACGACGAAGGCAGCACTGTTTGCCCGCGTGCCATTGGCAACGGCGAGAAAGTCCGCCCGCTGCCTCAGCCGATCCATGAATGAAATCTCCGGAAAATCCGGCTCAGGCGCTCAGACGCTTGCGGCCACGCGCACGGCGGGCGGCGAGAACCTTGCGGCCGCCGACGGTGGCGAGACGGGCGCGGAAGCCGTGACGGCGCTTGCGCACCAGTTTGCTGGGTTGATAAGTCCGCTTCACGGGTAGTTCTCCGCTGACCGGGCAATTTGCCTGTTGGATTGAGATCAAGTCCGATGATGCGCTCCGGCCCGAAAACAGGCCATCTACGGCCCAAATCGAGCCGCCCCCGGGTTGAACCGGGCCATCGCGGACAGTTGCGCGGCTTATACGGGAGCGACCTGTTTTCGTCAATGTCGGGGGTTGCCGCAGCGGCGGTTCCTTGAAACGTCGCATCTGGGGCGAACATATCTGTTTTTACAGGGTTTTTTAAAGCGGGACGGCGGCGCGCCGGGCTATGAGGACGTCAGGACATTAGCGATCGGTAATTTGACCTGTCGGAGGCCGAAACGCATCCTCGGAATCAGTGTACGGATAAGAACCAGTCCGATCCCTTGTCCGGCGGGCCCCCAATACCGACGTCAAGACAGGCATATTGGGGATATCGAGGCGGATATTCGTGTCAGCGACCGACGACCAGCCGACCCCCCAAGCGCCGCGGTGCCACGCCGCGCGACGCCTCGGCCTGTCCGGCAAGCTGTTGCTGCTGACGATTCCGCTCGTGATGATCGCGCTCCTGATGATCTACGTGCCTTCGATCGCGAATTTCTGGATGAACCGGCTGAACGACCGCCTCGCGGCGGCCAATACGGCCGCCCTGGTGCTGGACGCGGCGCCGCTCGGCATGGTGCCGGATTCGCTGGCGCGGCAGATCCTGAGCAGCGTCGGCGCGCGCGCGGTGGCCATCAAGATGGGGCAGCAGCGCCGGATGCTCGCCAGCGCCGACCTGCCGCCGGCGATCGATCGCGACATCGACATGCGGGAGCTCACGGTATGGTCCGCGATCGTCGAGTCCTTCGAGACCATGCTCGAGCGGGGCAACCAGACCATCCGCGTGGTGGGACCGGCGCCCGGCGGCGCGCAATTCATCGAGGTCGTGGTCGATGAAAAGCCGCTGCGGCAGGCGATGTATCGCTTCTCGCGCAACCTGCTGCTGGTCTCGCTGGGAATAGCGGTGCTCGCTGCGGGGCTGGTTTACCTGGTGCTGCATTACCTGTTCGTCCGCCCGATGCGTCGGCTGACAGCCAATCTGGTCGGCTTCCATGAAAATCCGGAAAGCGCGGCGCGCATCATCGTGCCGAGCCAGCGCGGCGACGAGATCGGCGTGGCGGAACGCGAATTGTCCGACATGCAGCGCGATCTCGTCTCGATGCTCTCGCAGAAGAGCCGGCTCGCCGCGCTCGGGTTGGCGGTTTCGAAGATCAACCACGATCTGCGCAATCTTCTGGCGTCGTCGCAATTGCTGTCGGACCAGCTCGCCAGCGTGCCGGACCCGCGCGTGCAGCGTTTTGCACCGAAACTGATGCGCTCGCTGGAACGCGCCATCGATTTCTGCCAGTCGACGCTGTCCTATGGCCGCGCGCAGGAGGCCGAGCCCGACCGCCGCATGATCCTGGTCGAGCCGGTGGCGACCGAGGTGCGGGAATCTGCCGGGTTGGCCGCCGATGCCTCGATCACCTGGATCAGCGCGATCGAGCGCGGGCTCGCGATCGACGCCGACCCCGACCAGCTGTTTCGCGTGCTGCTCAACCTGGTGCGTAACGCCGCACAGGCGCTGGAAAGCCGCCCGCGGGGCGAGGGGTCGCCGCTGCAGATCCGCATCACCGGCCGCCGCGAAGGCTCGGTCGCGATCATCGAGGTCTCCGACACCGGCCCCGGCGTGCCGGCGAAAGCGCGCGAGCACCTGTTCGAGGCGTTCCAGACCTCCGGCCGCCCCGGCGGCAGCGGGCTGGGGCTGGCCATCGCCGCCGAACTGATCCGCGCCCATGGCGGCGACATCCACCTCGTCGAAGGCACCATCGGCGCCACCTTCCGGATATCGATCCCCGACCGCCCGGTGGAACTGCAGAGCGTCCGCAACGAGCGGGCGTGGGCATAAGGCCTGTCGGTCCATCCGTCATTGCGGGGAATCCCGCTGCGATCACAGGCAAACTCCACCGGCCTGTCGTGCAAGTGGCTGAACGACATCGAATTAACCGCCCCGGCTTCACCGCCCAAAACCGGCTTCCCCAACCCTTGCAAAGCGGGGCGGGAGCGGGTAGCTAAAGCGCTCTTTCGCGACCGTCCGGCCTTGTCCGGACGCATCCGGGCCCCTCAAGGCCCAAATGCCAGGCGAAAACGCGCCCGTAGCTCAGCTGGATAGAGCACCAGACTACGAATCTGGGGGTCAGGAGTTCGAATCTCTTCGGGCGCGCCACTTCGGTATAAGACCGGGCACTCCAAAATTACCGATCTTGCGGCTCCAGGCATGATTTCACACGCCATGCGAAGGGCCAGCCTGGTCACGTTCTTATGCCTGACCGGATGCGGCAATGGATTCGTTTGGGACGAAGTCCTTGACGGACCATACCGGCTGGTCGCAGTCGACATTCTCGAAGACATGAGCCTCTGTCGGTCCGTATCCGCTGACATGCGCGGTGACTGCGCAGGTGACGGCCTCCCCGACGCGACCGTATTTCAAGCCGGCTGGAGTCCAAAATACATCGTAGTCGCCCGGCATCCCCGGATGGGGTCGCAGCCGGCAAACCGGTCGATCACGGAGTTCTATTACATCGTCCGACAACCCAATGAGATGAACCTCCGGACACGCATTTCAGCGATAGGCCCTTTGAACGAGATCGAATATCAGCGGGAGAAAGAAAGATTGCAGCTCCCGGATTTCCGTAGAGTGTTCAGGGACCTCAAGTAACTCCCGGAGGAGATGGGCCGGCTTGACGCTTGAAGTCGGGCAAGTTCCGCCACCGGCAGCCGCACCAGGAGAAAGCCGTCGTCGAAATCGAACCTGCTCTGGTCGAGCAACGCCGCGTCGATCGACAGGATCGATACCAGCCGGCCTTCCGGTTCGAGCACCGTGCAGTTCACGCTGCCCTTGAACAGGATCAGCGCTTTCCCGAAAAGGATCGGTATCGGCGTAGCGCTGTAAATCCGGGGCAGGCGAAGCGTTCGCGGAGCAACTTCTGACAAACGCGAATCAGGTCGCATCGAACGCGTTGGAATGACGGATATCATCTGTTTGGCGACGGGTTGATCGCCGCGCGTCACCAACACGCAATCGGATTCCGGAAAGGGCGCCGGCCGCACGCCAGACAAAAAGGTGCGATGATGATGCGCTTCCTGCAAATCGCATTCGGATGCTGGCGGTATGCCCGTTTGTGTGCAGACGATAATTGGCATCGTCTGTAGCTTGCGTGACGATTCGCGGCTGACGAAATCGACTGCGAGCGCTGGGGCTTGGTACGTCGAGGACATAACTCTCTGGCCTTTACGTGGAGTTTTTTTGCGGGGGGCGCGACAGCGCCGGAAGGCTTGCGTCTGAACTCGAATAAGAATTCCCGGCTCAGCCGGCGACGGTTCGCGATGCGGTCACAGCGCGCCCTGCTCGGCATGGGCCTTTTCGCGTTGTTGTTGATCTGCGCGGCCTCGATCTTCCTCGAATTCAAATCCCGTTCCGATGCGCTGCGGGTCACCCACAGCCTGGAAGTCCTGCACAAGCTCTCGGACGCGCAGCTTCTGATTCGCCAGGCGGAGAGCGCAGCGCGCGGATTCGCGCTCGCCAACGATCCGCGTCTGGCGGCGGAGTACCGCGAATCCCTGGAGCGCATCGGGCCGGCCCTCGCGGATCTGACCGAGACGACGCGGGACAATCCGCGCCAGACGCGCCTGCTGGAAAGCACCGGCGTCATCGTGGCCCAACGGTTTGCGGGACCCAGCGAGTTGGTCCGGCTTCGGGAGGCGGGCGATACGGCGGGAATGGCGGCCCTGATCGCGAAAGGCGGGGGCATCTCCGCGATGGCCGCCGTCACCGAGAGTTTTGGCCAGCTGGTGGCCGAAGAGGAGCGGTTGCTCGCGGCCAGGTCCGAACAATCGCAACAGACTGGAAGCTACCTGGTCGCCGCCGGCCTCGTCGGAACCGCGCTGGTCGTCCTTCTCGCATTGATCCTGATTCGGGACAGCCGGGAGCTGAAGAGTTCGTTGCGCGACAAGGAAGGAGAGAACGAAAGACTGGAAGCCGCGGTCGCGGACCGTACCCGGCATCTGGTTGTCGCACAGGAGCAGCTTCTCCGTTCGACGTCGGTGATCAAGAGCATGTTCGCCGGCATGGCTGAGGCGGCATTGATCATCGATGCCAAAGGAGCGATCCTGCTTGCCAATCGCGCCACCGAGTCGCTGCTGGGCTATCGCCCCGGGATGACGCTCGATCAATTGAGGGCGGTGAACGCCTTGTATCGCGCCGACGGGACCACGATCATCGCCACCGGCGATATGCCGGTGGCGCGCGCGATGCGCGGCGAACAGTTCGACCAGGAAGAAGTCGTGATCCGTCAGCCGGGTCGGCACGATCCGATCCATACGTTGGTCAGCTGCTGTTCGCTGCACGATGCCGCGGGGGAATTCAGCGGCGCCGCGCTGATCTATCACGATGTCACCGCGGGTCGCGACATCGAACGCAAGCTGCATCAGTCGCAAAAGCTCGATGCGATCGGAAAACTCACCGGCGGTGTCGCCCACGACTTCAACAATATGCTCACGGTCATCACCGGGACGACGGAAATCCTCGTGGCCGAGCTCGGCGGCCGGAGCGATCTTCAGGACGTCGCGGCGCTGATCGATCAGGCCGCCGATCGTTGCTCCGAATTGATCAAGCATCTGCTGGCTTTCGCCCGCAAGCAGCCTCTGCAGCCGCGCAACGTGGATATCAACGAGACCATCCAGGAAATGTGCAAGCTGCTCAAGCCCACGCTCGGCGAGCAGATCGAGGTCCGGTTGCGGCTGGCCGACAACATGCCCACCGTTCACATCGATCCTTCGCAACTCGCCAATGCGCTGCTGAACCTGGCGATCAATGCCCGGGATGCGATGCCGCATGGCGGCAAGCTGATACTTGAAGCCGCGGATGTGGTGCTCGACGAAGCCTATGCGCGCATGAATCCCGACGCTCGCTCGGGCGCCTACGCGATGGTCGCCGTGACTGATACCGGCAGCGGCATGCCGCCGGGGGTCCGCGACAAGATATTCGAGCCCTTCTTCACCACCAAGGAGACCGGCCGGGGCACGGGATTGGGCCTCAGCATGGTGTACGGCTTCGTGAAGCAGTCGGGCGGGCACATCAAGGTCTACAGCGAGGAAGGTCTCGGCACCACATTCAAGCTATATCTGCCGACCGCGGCCGGCTCTGCCGACGCCGTCGCGCCCGTGGTCGAGCACGCGCGGGGCGCCGGAGAGACCGTTCTGGTGGTCGAGGACGACGACCTCGTCCGCGGCTTCGTGCTCGCCCAGTTGAACAGCCTCGGCTATAAAACGCTCGCGGCGACCGACAGCCGGGCGGCGCTCGAACTGGAGGAGCGCGGCGCGGCGTTCGACCTGTTGTTTACCGATATGATCATGCCGGGAGGCCTGACCGGCCGTCAGCTTGCCGACGAGATGGAGCGGCGCCGGCCGGGAACGAAGGTCCTCTATACGTCAGGTTATACCGAGGATGCGATCGTGCACCACGGGCGGCTTGATCCCGGCGTCCTGCTGCTCTCGAAGCCTTACCGCAAATCCGAACTCAGCAGCATGGTGCGGCGGGCGCTGGGAGAAGAATCCGCTCCGATCGCGGGACCCGAGCCCGGCCTCCCCGCGGATACATCGCCCGGGGTTCAGCCGCGGCAACCTCGCGCAGCTTCGCAAGCGCGCACTTCGATCTGAGAATTCTCGCCGTCGGCCGGTGCGCGCCATTCGACCGGCGCGTGTGATTCTGCGGCGGATCGCTCCATTGTGGCGGCCAAGGCGATCTTCACCTCCCTCAAGAACCTCGGTGTACGGGTTCAGGAGGAGGTCCCGACCGCTTTCCTCTCGATCATGGAAGCCACGTCTTCCTCGGTAAAGCCGGCCTCGCGCAGGATCGCGCGCGAGTGCTCGCCAAGCCGGGGTGGCATGCGGCGGATTTCCGCCGGCGTATCCGAAAAGCGGGCGGAGGGACGTGCCTGCCGGATCTTGCCCTCGCTCGGATGATCGAGCGTGGTGATCATCCCGACGGCTTTCAAATGCGGTTGTTCGGCGATCTCGGTAATCTTCGCAAACGCGGCGTGGGGAACGTCGATGCGAAGCAGCAGTTCTTCCCATTCGGCCGTGGTCCGCGTGATCGCGATCTCGGCCATCTTGTCGTAGATCCGATCGATATTTTTCCCGCGCGCCACCGCGTCCCTGACCGCGAATTGTTCAATGCATTCGGGATGGCCGACGGTTTCGAAAAAGGTGCACCAGTTGTCTCCCGAATAAGGCAGCATGGTCAGCCAGCCATCCCTGGTGCGCACCGGCCGCCGCTCTTTCATGCGCTTGTAGCCGGCCGGTCCGATCGGCGGATCGAAGGCGTGGCCGCCGAGCATTTCGATGCTGTTGAAGGCGGTGATGGTCTCTAACATGGGGACTTCGACCATCTGTCCCTTGCCGGTGCGCGCGCGATGCAGCAGCGCCGCCGACACCGCGCCCACGATCGTCAGCCCGCAGATCTTGTCCGCGACCAGGCTCGGCACGAAGGCCGGTTCATCGTCGCTGCCCATCGCGGAAGCGAAACCGGAACTGGCCTGGATCACCTCGTCGAAGGCGGGGCGGGCGGCCCAGGGTCCGTCCTGGCCGAAGCCGGTGGCGGCGGCGTAGACCAGCCGTGGATTGATCTGCTGGCAGGCGTCATAGCCAAAACCCAGTCTTGCCAAGGCCGCCGGACGGATATTGGTGAGCAGGACGTCCGCGGTGGCGATCAGGCGCTGCAACACGGCCTTGCCGTCCGGCTGCTTGAGATCCAGCGCCAGGCTGCGCTTGTTTCTGTTCACCGCCATGAACTGTCCGCTCATGCCGCGATTGCGGAACTGGCCGCTGTAGCGCCACGTGTCTCCCGTCAGCGGCTCGATCTTGATGACTTCCGCGCCCCAATCGCCCAGCGTTTGGCTGGCGTACGGGCCGTACAGCACGCTGGTGATATCCAGAACCTTGATACCAGCGAGCGGACCTGATGGCTGACTCATGGCAGATGAACCTTTGTTGTATGATTTTATCGGTTCTGTGGAGCAGGCGGCCGGGCTATTGGGTGGACCCGAAGATCGATGACTGATTTTCCAAATTGCCGCTTCGGCATGGCGCTTTCAAGTTGGTTCTGCAGTCGAGCGGCGCATCTCATGCCGCTGCTTGCATGCATTCTTGCATTTGATGCTATTCCGATTTGACTGTGCCGGGTCAGGACGCGAAAAGATTCCCGAGCGCAACGCCGCCTATTGGCGGGCGGGTCGTGATGTGAAATCCTGCCGTGACAGGTATCTGGAAAGCCAATGCTGGAAGAAACAGTTGATGTCGCCGTGCTCGGCGCGGGAATCGTCGGCGTATCGACGGCCTATGCTGCGCGAGAGCGTGGAATGTCGGTCGTGCTCGTCGACCGGCGTGAGCCCGGCAGCGAGACCTCCTATGGCAATGCCGGCATCATCTCCAGCGGCTCGATTTCGCCGCTCAACAATCCCTCGCTGTGGAAGGCGCTGCCGAAATACCTCACCAACCGTCACCCGGCATTGCGCTGGAATCCGGTCTGGGCGGTTCAGAACGCGGGATGGGTCGCGCGCTTTCTGGCTAATTCGGCCGGTCCGCGTCTCAGGCCGCGGGCGGCCGCGCTGCACGGCTTGATCGGCGCCTCGCTGAAACTGCACCGGGAATGGATCGTGAAGGCGGGAGCGGGGCATCGCATCCGCGAGACCGGCTGGCTGAAGGCGTGGCGCGGCGATGCGGTCGCGGCGGCGAAGCAGGAGCAGGCCCTGCTGACCGAATTCGGCATCGCCAGCCAATTGCTCGACCGTCAGGATATGTCCGCGCTCGAGCCGGATATCGTGCCGGTCTACAAGGTGGGCCTGTTGCACTCACAGACCGCCTCGGTCGATTCGCCGGGCGAGGTGGTCAAGGCCTATGCGCGGATGTTCGCGGGCGCGGGCGGCGACGTCAGGCCATCCGACGTCAAGGCGATCGTGCCGGATGGCGATTGCTGGCGGGTCGTGCTCGCCGATGGCGAAATTCTTGCGCGCCACGTCGTGGTCGCGCTGGGGCCGTGGTCATCGGATATTTTGCGGCCGCTCGGCTATCATGTGCCGCTGGCCTTCGAGCGCGGCTACCATCGCGAATTCAAGCCGAACCCGGCGCGCACGCTGCGGCGACCGATCCATGACGCCGACGGCAGTTTTCTGATGACGCCGATGGAGCAGGGCATCCGGGTCACCTCGGGCGTCGAACTGACCGGCCGCGATGCGCCGTCCTCGTTCTCCCAGCTCGACCAGGTGGTCCCGCTCGCGCGTGGCGTGGTCGAATTCGGCGACGTGGTCGGCGAAACCTGGCGCGGCGCGCGGCCGACACTGCCCGACAGCCTGCCGATGATCGGCCCGGCGCCCCGGCATGCCGGCCTGTGGCTCGCCTTCGGCAACCAGCACATCGGCTTCACGACGGGCCCCGCGACCGGCGCCGCCATTGCCGCCATGATCGCCGGCGCGCCGCCGCCCTATGACGTCAAGCCGTTCGCGCCGGATCGCTACCTTTCATGACCCGCGCGGCGTCGTCGTGACGCTGCGGTCGGCCGGCGCTTGTTGGTGCCCGGGTCGCTCGAAAAATGGGCGTTGCGCCCTGCGTAGGCCAGGCCGGAAGGCGTCGAAGCCGGCCGGCGCCTTGATTGGCGGACGTCCCTGATCTATTCGGTCCGGGAATAGTCCAGATTCTCCCTCGAAAAGGGGCCGGGCGACTGCATCTCGTGTTGGCACGCACATTGCAATCATCGCCTTGGGGGTTGTCACAAGGGCAATCGTGGCAATCGTCAGCTCTCTTGCGTGGGACGACAGTTTAGTGACACCGTTGCGTTTGCTTGGCCGGCCTAAGAGCGTGGGGACGCGTTCGCCGGTCCTGGGGTTTTGTTGATGTTGCGTTTGATTGCCCGGCGTCTTGCCATCGGTGTGCTGGTCGCGTTCACCGTGATGACGCTTGCGTTCCTGCTGACGCGGCTGTCCGGCGACCTCGCGGTTTCGATCGCCGGCCCATCGGCGACGCAGGCCGACGTCGAAATCGTGCGCAAGGCCTATGGCCTCGATCGCCCGCTTTATGTGCAGTTCTTCGCCTGGACCGGCCGGGCTTTGATCGGTGATTTCGGCCAGAGCTATTTCTTCAAGGACAGCGTAGCGAACCTGATCCTCAAGCGCCTGCCGATCACGGTCACGCTCGGCCTGGTGGGCCTGAGTCTCGCGCTGATTATCTCGATCCCGCTCGGCATCCTCGCCGCGTTGCGCGAAAACACCTGGGTCGACCGCGGCGTCACCCTGTTCACGATGGTGGGGCAGGCGGTGCCGAGCTTCTGGCTGGCGCTGATCCTGATGATCGTGCTCGGCCTGCAACTCGGCATCCTGCCGATCTCCGGCACCGGCACCTGGCAGCATTTCGTGATGCCGGGGATCGTGCTTGCCTTCACCGCGATCCCGGCGCTGACGCGGCTGACGCGCTCCGGCATGATCGAGGCGATGGCGTCCGACTATATTCGTACGGCGCGCGCGAAAGGTCTGTCGCGGGCGCGCATCATCTTCAAGCATGCGCTGCGCAACGCCGCCATTCCCGTGGTCTCGATCGCCGCTGTGCAGCTCGGCTTCATGCTCGGCGGCTCGATCGTCATCGAGACCGTGTTCGCGCTGCACGGCGTCGGCTATCTCGGCTGGGAAAGCATCGCCAAGAACGATTTCCCCGTGGTGCAGGCGGTGGTGCTGGTGCTTGCCGTGTTCTACATCGGGCTGACGCTGCTCGCCGACATCCTCAATGCGCTGCTCGATCCGAGGCTGCGCACGGCATGAGCGAGCCGATTGCCATTCAGGCGGCGCCGCCTTCGAGCGCGGGCAGTTCACGTCTCGGGAGCGCTGCTTTCGCGATCGGGATCGCCATCGTGGGGCTCGTGGTGGTGGCGGCCGTCATCGGTAATGCGCTGGTGCCGGCGGACCCGTTCACGCAGGATCTCGGCAACCGCCTCAAGCCGCCGTTCTGGATGGAGGGCACGCAGGCCGGACACCTGCTCGGCACCGACCAGCTCGGGCGGGATTATCTGGCGCGGCTGGTCTATGGCGCGCGCATTTCATTGTTGATCGGCATCATGACGGTGATCACGTCGGGCCTGATCGGCATCACGCTCGGCGTGCTCGGTGGCTTCTTCGGCGGCCGGATCGACGATATCGTGCTGTTCGCCATCACCACGCGCCTGTCGATCCCGGTCGTGCTGGTGGCGCTCGCCGTGGTCGGCCTGATGGGATCGGGCCTCGGGCTCGTGGTGGCGACGCTGGGGCTGTTGTTATGGGATCGCTTTGCGGTGGTGGCGCGCTCCACCACGATGCAGGTCCGTAACCATGACTATGTCAGCGCCGCCTGGTGCGCCGGCGCCTCGCTGCCGCATATCCTGATCAAGGAGATTTTGCCGAACATCGCGAGTCATCTCGCCGTGGTGGCCACGCTTGAAATGGCGCTGGCGATCCTGCTCGAAGCCGCGCTGTCGTTTCTCGGCCTCGGCGTGCCGCCGCCGCTGCCGTCATGGGGCCTGATGATCGCCGAAGGCAAGGACTACATGTTCTTCTCGCCCTGGGTGATCATGATCCCCGGCGTCGCGCTGGCCGTGCTGGTGCTCGGCATCAATCTGGTCGGCGACGGGTTGCGCAATCTGCTTGGCTCGGAGCGGCTGCGATGAGCGCGCTGCTCGAGGTCGACGGACTGCAGGTGAGTTTCGGCGGCCGTACCGCGGCGGTACGCGGCGCCTCGTTCCGGGTCGAGAAGGGTGAGACCCATTGCCTGGTCGGAGAGTCCGGCTGCGGCAAGTCCGTCACCGCGCTGGCGGTGATGAGCCTGCTCGCCCGCGGCGGCCAGCGTTCCGCCAACAAGATGAGTTTTGCCGGCACCGATCTCACCGCGCTGTCCGATCGCGAGATGGCGCGGCTGCGCGGCAACCGCATGGCGATGATCTTTCAGGAGCCGATGACCAGCCTCAATCCGGCCTTCACCATCGGTTCGCAGATGGCGGAAGTGCTGACGCGCCACAAGGGCGGCTCGCGCGCGGCCGCACTCGACCGCGCCGCCGAACTGATGGGGCTTGTCGGCATCACCGCGCCGGGAATGCGGCTGGGTCAGTTTCCGCACCAGCTCTCCGGCGGCCTGCGCCAGCGCGTGATGATCGCGATGGCGCTGATGTGCGATCCCGAACTCCTGATTGCGGACGAGCCGACCACCGCGCTCGACGTCACCGTGCAGGCGCAGATCCTGCGGCTGCTCGCCAACCTCAAGCGCGATCTCGGGCTCTCGATCCTGCTGATCACCCATGACCTCGGCATCGTCGCGCGCGTCGCCGACCACGTGTCTGTCATGTATGCCGGCGAGGTGGTCGAACGCGCCACGACCACGGAGCTGTTCCGCGCGCCGCAGCACCCCTATACGCGCGGCCTGCTGTCCTGTGTGCCGGTGCCGGGCCGGGTGCAACGTGACAAGCCGCTCGGCTCGATCCCGGGCGTGGTGCCGGCGATCGGGCCGGGCTTTGCCGGCTGCGCTTTCCGCTCGCGCTGCGCCCACGCCACGGAAGCATGCGCGCGCGAAATTCCGCGTCGGCCGGCCGGCGAGGCACATGATTATCTTTGCCGGCTCGAACCGGATTGGGCGGAGCTGCAACCCGCATGACCGCCGCGATCGAAGTCGAGAATCTGCGCTGCGAATTCCGCGTCCACACCGGCTTGACGTCGGCGGAAAAGCGCGTGGTCGCGGTCGACGACGTCAGCTTCAGCGTGCCGGCCGGCAGCGTGCTCGGTATCGTCGGCGAATCCGGCTGCGGCAAATCCACGCTGGCACGCCTGATCCTCGGGCTGCTCAAGCCGACGGCGGGCACCGTGCTGGTCGACGGCAAGCGCCTGTTCGACCTCGACCGCAAGGCGCGCGCCCGGCTGATCCAGCCGGTGTTTCAGGATCCGTTCGCCTCGCTGAACCCGCGCCGCCGCATCAAGGACATCGTGGCGCTGCCGCTGGACGCTCAAGGCACGTTTACGCGCGCCGAGATCGAGCGCCGCGTCGGCGGCATTCTCGAACGCGTCGGACTGTCGGCGGCGATGGGCGAGCGCATGCCGGCGCAGCTTTCCGGCGGGCAGCGCCAGCGCGCGGCGATCGCGCGTGCGCTGATTCTGGAGCCCCGCATCGTGATCTGCGACGAGCCGACCAGCGCGCTCGACGTCTCCGTGCAGGCGCAAATCCTCAATCTGCTCGCCGATCTGCGCCGCGACCTCGGGCTGACCTACCTCTTCATCAGCCACAATCTTGCGGTCGTGGAGCATGTCGCGAGCGAAGTGGCGGTGATGTATCTCGGCCGCTTCGTCGAGCGCAACGAAACCGACGCGCTGTTTCGCGAACCCGCCCATCCCTATACGAAGGCGCTGCTGCAGAGCGTGCTGACGCCGGAGCCGGGCAAGGGTGTGCCGGACATCGGCCTCGGCGACATCATGCCGGATCCGGCGAATATTCCGCCGGGCTGCCGCTTCAACCCGCGCTGCCGCGTGGCGATCGACCGCTGCCGCCATGAGGCACCAACGCGCATGGTCCGCCCGCCGCAGGGAATGGTAGAATGTCATCTGGCATGAGGCGTGCTTCACTTGACTGACATCACGACACATTGAGAATGGAGAGCGATATGCGACTGCAAAACAGGCTCGGCGCGGCCATTCTGGCGATGGCGCTGCTCGGCGCCGCCGCGATGCCCGCGGCGGCCCAGAAATCGGCCGACATGCTGCGGATCGTGATGCGCGATGCGCTGCCCAACATCGATCCCTATTACAACAATCTGCGCACCGGCGTGGTGATGCACCATCAGGGCTGGGACGCGCTGGTCTACCGCAACCCCGATACGTTCAAGCTCGAACCGCTGCTCGCCACCGAATGGAAGCAGCCGGATCCGACCACGATCGAGTTCACCTTGCGGCCCGGCGTCAAATTCCACGACGGCAGCCCGTTCACGGCCGACGACGTCGTCTACACCATCAACCTGATCGCCGATCCCGCCAGCAAATTGTCGACGCCCGCGAACTACAACTGGCTCGAGAAGGCCGAGAAGACCGGCGACCTCTCGGTCCGCGTCACGCTGAAGCGGCCGAACCCCGCGGCGCTGGAATATTTCGCGCTGGTGATCCCGATCTATCCGAAAGCCTATCGCGAGAAGGTCGGCGCCGAAGGCTACGCCAAGGCGCCGGTCGGCGCCGGCCCCTACAAGATGACCAAGGTCGAGCCGGGCGTCTCCATCGATTTCGAGCGGTTCGAGGATTACTGGGCCGGCAGCCCGAAGGGCAAGCCCGCGATCAAGAAGCTGAGCGTGCGCTTCGTGCCCGACGCCACCACCGAAATGACCGAACTGCTGGCCGGTCGCGCCGACTGGATCTGGAACATGAACCCGGACCAGCTCGATCCCGTCAACAAGATGCCGCATCTGCAGGCGGTGCGGAAGGAATCGATGCGCGTCGGCTATCTCTCGCTGGATGCCGCCGGACGCACCGGCGCCGACAATCCCTTGACCAAGCACAAGGTGCGCCAGGCGATCTGGCACGCGATCGACCGCAAGGCGATCGCCGACAAGCTCGTCACCGGCGGGAGTCGCGTGCCGGCGGCGCCATGCTTCCCGTCGCAGTTCGGCTGCGACGCCGAAGCCGCGGTGACCTACGACTATGATCCGGTGAAGGCGAAGAAGCTGCTCGCCGAGGCCGGTTACCCCGACGGCTTCGACGTCGAGCTCGCCAGCTACGTGCTGCCGCAATGGGGCTCGGCGGTCCAGAACTACCTGCTTGCCGTCGGCATCCGCGCCAAGCTCAACCAGCTGCAGACCGCGGCGCTGATCCAGCGCGCCAAGGCGGGCGAGTTGCGCATGTATCTCGGAAGTTGGGGCAGCTTCTCGATCAACGACGTCTCGGCATTCTTGCCCAACTTCTTCGACAATGGCGCCGACGACTACGCGCGCGATCCCGACATCCACAAGGGACTGATCCAGGGCGGATCGAGCATCAACCCGGAAGTGCGCAAGGAAGCGTATTCAGGTGTCATCAAGCGGATCACCGAACAGGCCTACTGGGCGCCGCTGCACACCTACGTGACGACCTACGGCCACGCCAAACAGCTCGATTTCACCCCGTACCCGGACGAACTGCCGCGCTTCTATCTGGCGAAGTGGAAGTAGGGGGATCGATCGCAGGTGGCGTAGGGTGGGCAAAGGAGCGCAAGCGACGTGCCCACCATTTTTCACCGAGCACGCTGCAAGAGGGTGGGCACGCTGCACTTCGCCCACCCTATGCGTTCTGGCGAAGTGGCAGGATGACGGGCCCATTCCGTGGCCGCAAGCCGCCGCGAAAATGCTAGCGATTCCATGCACATCCCTACTGTGCATGGGGTTGTTTTCGATGTTTTTGTTTTGGCCTCGCGTCGGGGAGAGGCTGCGATGGCTTTGAGGGCGACATCGCCAAGGTCTCCGCCGGCTGCACCAGCGACAATGCCGTGCGCCACGTGTGATGGATTTCACAATCGGTCTGCCATCTGCATGGTACGAGTGCGGCGCCCGCCCAAGGCCAGCCTTTGAGCAAGCCGATCAGCCCGCAGCGCAAGGATCGAACAGCATGGACCATGTCCCGAACCTCGCCCAGGTCGAGGCCGCGCTGTCCTATCTCAATCGGCTCGACGAGAAGCGTGAAATCAACGTGGCGAGCCTGAAGCGGCTCAAGCAGGCCCGCGACGCTCTGCTCGGGGAAGAACACGAAACCTCAAGCGACGAGGCCGGGCCAGTCGTCTTGCTGCAAGCGCAATAAGGGCTTAGATCAGCCGCGCGTCACATGCACGCCGGGGCGTTCGCCTGCATTCCACTTGCCTTCGATGGCGCGTTCGATCTGCGCCGCGAACTGCAGCAGCAGCCCGTCATTGGCTTGTCTTGCGATCGCCTGGATGCCGAGCGGCAGGCCATGCTCGTGGCTGGTGAGCGGCAGCGAGATCGCGGGGATGCCGCAGAGATTGGCGAGCGGCGTGAAGGCGAAGTTGCGCCAGAGGTTGCCGAACCAGTCCAGCACATCAGGGTTGTCGCTGATGGTCAGATACTCGGTGGTGCCGACCTTCGGCGTCGGCAAAGCCGTGATCGGGGTCAGGATGATATCCCAATCCTCGAAGAACTTGCCGAAGCCGCGCGACGTCGTGTTGAACACGGCCTGCATCCGCGCCCGGTCGGCGTACGTCGTGTTGCGGCCATGCTCCCAGATCCGGATGTTGATCGGCTCGATCAGGTCTTCCGGCGGCTTGTCCAGTCCGCGCGCCGCCAGCATGTTGGAGATCACGACGGCGAAATTGCTGATGTAGCAGGTGGTCTGCGCGGCAAAGGCCTCGCGGTAATCCAGTTCCGGCAAGGCATAGTCGACGTGATGGCCGAGGCCTTCGAGGAAGCGCCCGGTCTTCTCCAGCTCGGCTGCGATATGCGGTGTCGCGCTGTACTCGCCCCATCGGTGCGACAGCGCGATTTTCAGCCGCGCCGGGTCGCGCGTGATCATCCGCGTATAGGGCTCGGGCGGCGACCAGAACGGCATGAACTCGCCCGGCGCCGGACCGCGGCAGGCATCGACGAAGGCCGCGGTATCGCGCACCGTGCGCGACTGGCAGCCCTGGATCGAGACCAGTCCGGAAAGGTCGGACATCAGCGGCGACAGCGAGAACACACCGCGCGAGACCTTCAGTCCGATATTGCCGTTGACGCCCGCGGGGATTCGGATCGAGCCCCCGCCATCGGTGGCGTGCGCGATTGGCACTGCGCCGGCCGCGACCATCGCGGCGCTCCCGGCAGACGAGCCGCAGGTGGTGTAGTCGGTATTCCAGGGATTGCGCGTGACGTAAACTTCCGGATTGTCCGCCGAGCTGCACACCCCGAATTCCGGCGTGGTGGTGCGGCCGATCAAATTGAGCCCGGCCCCGCGCATCTTCGACGTCATAAAGGTGTCGGCGGCGGCGCGGTTGCCGCGCATATAGCGCGAGCCCATTTCCTGCAGGCGGCCCTTCATGGTGGGACCGAGGTCCTTCATCAGGAACGGCAGGCCCGCAAACGGCCCGTCCAGATTGGTGCCGTCGGTGGCGGGGTCTGCGACCGCATCCTCGAAGACTTCGACGACGCCGGAAAGCGCGGGGTCGACCCTGGCAATGCCGGCGGCGGCCTGCGCCGCCAGCTCGGCGGCCGTCAGTTCGCCCTTGGCGACGCGCGTGGCCAGCGCCACGCCGTCATGGTCGGCCCATTCGTCCCAGCTCATCGGCAAGTTCATGCATCGGTCCCTTTGAGAAATATCTCGGACCATAAAACATGATCAGGCGCCGGTCCGCAAACCGGCCCTCGCGCCCTTTTTTATGCCCGCCGGGGCGTTCACGAGCGGAAATCGATGCCGCGCACGATGATGCCGGGGGGCGTGCCTTCGAACTCCCGCGCCTCGAATTTGCGTGACGCACAGGCCTCGATTCGGTCCCGCAGCCGCGCGAACTGTTCCTCGCGCCGGTTGGCCGGCGTCCGCGGCACATGCTCCAGTTCATCCATCGCCGCGGCACTGACGGCGCAGGGCACTTCCCGGCCGTCGTCCATCATGGAAAACAGCAGGACCATCCGGTCGTCGTCATAGCCTCGGACGTTGCCGCGCGCGAAGGTCATCAGGGCTTCCTCCCGAAACGGTGCGGTCTTGCCGGTCAGCTTTTTCTTTTCGTCACCGGCGGCGGATTGATCTCTGCGATCCTGCGCAGGCAATCCGCTTCGGAAGAATGTGGCCCCGACACGAAGGTTCCACTGACCTTGGTCGAATACCAGCCGGACTCCACTCCGAGACGAAGCGATTCTTCCGTCATGACATGACGTGGCGAGAGATTTTGCATCAGGTACCTTCGGTTGACGCCGTTCCCTGTCGGGAAGGCTGGATGGTGAGGATGGTGCCTCGCAAGCCGAGCTTGTTCAGCTGTCCTCCACGGAAAGCCGGGTGAGATCGGCGAGCACGGCGGCCACGAGGTCGCGGTGGTGCGTATCGGTCGGCGCGAGGCCGGCGGCGTACAGGTTGAGCACATAACGGGCCTTGGCCACCGCTTCGGACCACGACGTGGCCGGCGCGCTAAGGATCTCGATTTCGACGACCCCCTGTTTGTCACGCAGCAGTTTCGCGTTGGCCTCGACGTCTGCGATCACGCGGCGGATATCGGTGGCCTTCTGCGCCGCCATGCCGCGATGCTTGTCGAGATCGATCGGCGTCTCGGTCATCGCGGCGCGCTCGCATCGAGGCGTTGCGCGTCGGACAGGTCGGTCGAACTGATCGAGATCATCTCCGTCGACGACCGTTGCGGCGGTGCACCGGGCACCATGATCATGGTGGCGACCCGCCGGAAGCACGGGAACGAGAGGCCTTCGATCATCTCCTCGTCGGCGATGACTTCATAAGCTCCCGGTGGGAGTTGCCGGTCGACGCCCTTGAGCTGGAATGAATGTCTGAAATGAACCGTTTCCCGTCGGGTGCGCGTCGTCATGCCGATAGTCCGGCCAGCCGGCGCGCGAAGTTCTGATGTTTCTCGGACATCGTGACAGCGTGCGCGCTTTCGCGGCAATTAGCTATCGATTTCTCCGCATAGCGCCGTATTTGATCGAATAAGCCGGGCCGCGGCTTGTATTCGCCGTTTTCATAGCCACTTCGAGCACTTAGCAGCTAGAAAGGCGTTTCGAGTGAAGCTTCGCGTCGGATTCGAAATGCTCTACGATTTTCCGCAACCGACACCGATGATCATGGTGCTCGGCATGCACTTCACCCGCGCATCCGATGTCATCGTGCCGGACTTCCTCACGACAGATCCGGTCGTCGAGATCACGCCCTATCGCGACATGTTCGGCAACTGGTGCAGCCGGATGGTCGCGCCCGCCGGCCGCGTCCGCCTTGCCGGCGATGGCGTGGTGCGCGACAGCGGTTTGCCGGATCCGGTGTTTGCTTCCGCGGTTCAGCATGCGGTCGAGGATCTTCCCGCGGATACCCTGGTCTATCTGCTCGGCAGCCGCTATTGCGAGACCGACCGGCTTTCGGACATCGCCTGGCGATTGTTCGAGAAAACCCCGCCGGGCTGGGCGCGGGTCCAGGCAATCTGCGATTTCGTGCACCATCACATCGCCTTCGGATATGAGCACGCGCGCGCCAGCAAGACGGCGTGGGAGGCTTATGAGGAAGGCAAGGGCGTCTGCCGCGACTATGCCCATCTGGCCATTGCGTTCTGTCGCTGCATGAACATTCCTGCGCGCTATTGCACGGGCTATCTGAGCGACATCGGCACGCCAAAACCCTGGGCGGTCGGTGATTTCGCCGGCTGGTTCGAAGCCTATATCGGCGGCCACTGGCGCACCTTCGATCCCCGCAACAACGAGCCGCGGATCGGCCGCGTGCTGATCGCGCAGGGCCGCGACGCTTCCGATGTGCCGATCACGCAGACCTTCGGGCCAAACACGCTGGTCGGCTTCAAGGTTTGGACCGACGAGATTCCGTAGGAAGAACCGCGCCCTGCCGATCGCGATGGCGGTTGTTATTGGGGCCGGCAGTATCCATATGAACAACAGCGTACTCGGTTTCGCACAAGGCGATCCGGCGGGCGCAACGCTTAAGCCACATATCCTGCGGACCATTTCGACCGGCGGCACGTCGCTTCGGCGTGCGCGTGACGGGTCAGGAGACGCTATGTCTATCGAACACGCGTCTGTGCGGGCCATGCCGAAGCCCTGGGGTGTCAGCAATCTCGAGCCGTGGAGCAGCATCGATGTGGCCGGAGATGCGGTGGGAGAGCTCTGGTTCGACCGCGCTGACGGCGATGCGCCGGCTCCTGCCTTGCTTGTGAAGTTGCTCTTCACCAGCGCACCGCTGTCGATTCAGGTCCACCCGGACGACACCTATGCGCGCGCGATGGGGATGCCGAACGGCAAGAGCGAAGCGTGGTACATCCTCTCGGCGGAGCCGGGCGCTCGGATCGGCGTCGGTCTGAACCGACGTATCACGCCACAGGAATTGTACGCCGCGATCGCGAACGGTTCGATCGTCGATCTGGTTCAATGGCGTCTGGTGGCGAAAGGCGACGTGATCTTCATTCCGGCCGGCACGATCCACGCGCTCGGCGCCGGCATCGTGCTCGCCGAGATTCAGCAGCGCAGCGACACCACGTTTCGGCTGTTCGATTACGGCCGGGAACGTGAACTGCACGTCGACAATGGCGTAGCGGTCGCAAACGCCTGGCCGCTTCGGACACCACGTCCTGCCGCCCGCCTGACTCCTGAGCGGACCGTCCTGGTGGCCAGCCAGCATTTCGTGCTTGAGCTGATTGAACTGCCCTCGGGTTCTAGCTGGGCGCTGCTCGCCGACCCGGAAACCTGGATTCTCGCGCTCGACGGCCATGCCGCGATCGGATTGGCCGCGATGTCAATCGGTGAGGCGGTCTTTGTCAGCGGCGGCCGCAACAGCATCGAAGTCGGTGCCAGCGGGCTGACCGCTCTCGTCACCTATCCTGCAAGCGAGCCAATTGGCTCGCTGTTGCACAAGCTCTCCGGGCAATCGATCAAACCTGATCAGGCCGCCGCCGTCGAGCCGTCGAAGCTCACGCGCCTTGCCGAGGCACAAATATGACGCCGCTTCGCAAGATCGCAATCATCGGCAATTCGTTGCCTCGCCGCTGCGGTATCGCGACATTCTCCACCGACTTGCAGCGCGCGATCGCCAATGCGCGGCCAAACCTGCAAACCTGCATCGTGGCAATGACCGACCACGGGCAGAGCTACGACTATCCCGATTCCGTCGCCTGGCAGATCAAGGACGACAGCATCGAGGAATATGTCGGCGCCGCGGCGTTTCTCAATGCCGGCCGATTCGACATCGTTTGCCTGCAGCACGAATTCGGCATCTTCGGCGGTGACGCCGGGGCTCATATCCTGGAACTGCTGTCCCGCCTGACCATGCCGGTCGTCACGACCCTGCACACGGTGCTGGCCGCGCCGACGGCGGCGCAGCGCGCGGTGATGGAACGTATTGTCGAGCTGTCGTCGAAAGTTATCGTGATGGCCAGCAAGGGCCGCGAACTGCTGCGCAATGTCTATCGCGTGCCGGACGACAAGATCGAAGTCATCGCCCATGGCATTCCCGATTTTCCGTTCGTCGCGCCGGACGTGGCAAAGGCCAAACTCGGATATAGCGACCGGTCGGTGATCTTGACGTTCGGCCTGCTGTCTCCCAGCAAGGGCATCGAGGTCATGATCGACGCCATGCCCTCGATCCTGCAAAGACGGCCGGACGCGGTTTACGTGGTGCTCGGAGCGACGCATCCCAATCTGGTTCGCGACCAGGGCGAAGCCTATCGCGGCAGCCTGATGGCGCGTGTACGCAAGCTCGGCGTCGAGGACCACGTCGTATTCCTCGACCAGTTCGTGGATCAATCCACGCTGCTCGAATTCATCTCCATGTGCGACGTCTATGTCACGCCGTATCTCAACGAGGCGCAGATGACATCGGGCACGCTGGCCTACAGCTTCGGCCTGGGCAAGCCGGTGGTCTCGACGCCTTACTGGCATGCGCGCGAGCTGCTGGCAGACGGCCGCGGCGTGCTCGTCGCCTTCGGCGACCCGGCGGAGACCGGCAACGAAATCGCGTCATTGCTGACGGATGGACCGCGCCGGCAAGCCATGCGCGAGCGCGCCTACGCGACCAGCCGGTCGATGACATGGGAGCGTACCGCCGAGCGGTACATGACCGCCTTCGAAAATGCCCGGCAAGGCCACCGGCTGAAGGTGATTGCGCGCGCGGCCCCGGACGCGATCGCCCCGCACGGCCCCGAAGTGCCGGACATGCAGTTGGGCCATTTCCTATCGATGTGCGACGATACCGGGCTGTTCCAGCACGCCGTACATTCGGTGCCTGATCGTGCGCATGGATATTGCGTGGACGACAATGCCCGCGCCTTGCTGCTGGCTTGCGCGCTCAACGAGCCGGGCGAGAAGCCGCTTTCGGAAAGCCAAACCGGGCGCTTCGCCGCCTTTGTGCAGCATGCCTGGAATGCCGATGCCAGGCGGTTCCGGAACTTCATGGGCTTCAACCGAACCTGGCTGGAAGATGAAGGCTCCGAGGACAGTCACGGGCGAACCTTGTGGGCCCTTGGCGAATGCGCGCGCAAGGATGCCAGCCGGTCGCGTCGCCGATGGGCCGCGGCCTTGTTCGCCGAGGCGCTCTCGACCGGCGCGGCGTTTCGCTCGCCTCGCGCCATCGCTTTCACGCTGCTCGGCCTGGACGGCTACTGCGCCGCGGTTCCAGAGGATCAGCGCGCCCGTGAGGTCAGGCATTTTCTCGCCGATACGCTGCTGTCTGCCCTTGCGTTGGTCGAAACGCCGGACTGGGTTTGGTTCGAGGAAGTCCTGGCATATGACAATGCTCGCCTGCCGCAGGCGCTGATTGCGACCGGCCTTGCGACCCGAACCCCCGTCTATGTCGATGCCGGCCTGAGAACCCTTCGTTGGCTGATGACGCTGCAGACGTCGTCGACCGGGTTTTTCCGTCCCGTGGGTACCACGAGCTTCGGCGAACATCGGAAACATCCCGGGACATTCGATCAGCAGCCGGTGGAAGCCACCGCCACGATTGCAGCTTGCCTGACGGCGTGGCGCGCGGACGGCGACGTCGAATGGAAATCCACCGCGGCCGGGGTCTTCTTCTGGTTCTTCGGCGGAAACGACTTGTCGGTTCCGCTGGTCGACCCCGAGACCGGCAGCTGTCGCGATGGATTGCATCCGGACCGCGCCAATGAAAATCGTGGCGGCGAATCGGTGGTGTCGTATCTGCTGGCACTGGCCGACATGCGCCAGCTTGCGCGCGCCAGTATCAACCCGACGAATCCCGTGGCGCTTCGCGCCACCGGTACCTGAGTGAAGCGTCCAGCCACCCAAAAGCCAACAGAGGTCACCGTTTTGCAAGCCACTTTTGTCAATCGGCGGGCGCTCCATTTAAGGCCCGATCCCGCGCGGGTGATCGTACGTCCGTTCAAGCCGACGACCGAACCGCGCGATCTCAACCCGACCGACAAGACCCGCGCCAACCATATTGTGGAGCGGGTTCTCAATCTCGATCCGCAGGTCGCGGCCGGGCAACTGGCCGATGTGCTGGAGAATTTCCAGGGCCGTCATCGCAACCTGCTGGAGACGTTTGAGCGGCGGGCCGATGAAATGGAAGTGGCGCTGATGGCGCACCGCGGATTCTCCGACGTGCAGCGTCAGCTGATCGGCGCCTACTTCCTGAACGAATACTCCTTTGAAGCATCGGCGTTGTTCAATCCGAGCATCGTTCCGCACCCCGATCAGTCGGATATTCCCAAAGGCAACCTGCGTTTCATTCTGAGTCTTCGCGCTGTTGGGGAAGGGCACGTATCGTCGCTGACGTTTCGCTCGGGTGTCATCGCGGCGGATGGCAGCATCAGCGTCGATCCGACGGCCCGGCTCGCCACGAGCCCTCGTATCGCGCATCGAGGCGCCGGGCCGATCGGCGACAATGTCGAAATCGTCTTCGAGCCGGCGACGGACATCAGCGAGCGCGTGATCTTTCCGGTGACGGAATCCCAGGCGAACGGAATCGAGGATGCGCGTTTCGTCCAGTTCAGCGACGGAGGGCGCACGACCTATTACGCGACCTACACCGCCTACCGAGGCACTGCGATCCGTTCGGAACTGATCGAGACCGCCGACTTCCTCTCGTTCAAGATGACGCCGTTGCAAGGCGCCGCCTCGCACAACAAGGGCATGGCGTTGTTTCCGCGCAAGATCGACGGCAGGTACGCCATGATCGCGCGACAGGACAATGAAAATCTCTATCTGCTCTATTCCGACGATCTGTACAGATGGGAAGAGGGCCAGGCGATCCTGAAGCCGCAATTTCCCTGGGAGTTCGTTCAGATCGGCAACTGCGGATCTCCGGTCGAACTCGAGGAAGGCTGGCTGATGCTGACGCACGGTGTCGGCCCGGTTCGCAAATATTCGATCGGCGCGGCGCTGCTCGACAAGCGCGACCCATCCAGGGTGCTGGCGCGTTCGAAGGAGCCGTTGTTGCGACCCGAGCTTTCCGAACGCGAAGGTTATGTCCCCAACGTCGTCTATACCTGCGGAGCGATGGCGCACAATGATCAGCTCATCCTGCCTTATGCCGTGTCGGACACGTACTCCAACTTTGCGACAATGCAGATCTCAGAATTGATGCGGTCGATGTCCTGAATCCAGAGATGCGGTGCTGCGTGTATTCTCAAGGGAGATCACCATGGCTCGCGAAACAAGCTATTTCGTGCAGGCATTCAACGCCGGGCGGGGCGGAAGCCTGAAGGCCGACGCGCCGATTGCCTGCAAGACGGCAACCGGCGCCCTTCGGACCGCGGAGCGGCTGGCCTTGAGCAAGCTCGGCGTCGTTGCCTTTTCATCCACCGGCGATGCGGAGATGGGTGACTACGATGACGAGCCGACGGTCATTTTCCGCAAGGGAGAGCTGCCATCGGGCTTCGATTGAGATGCGCCGCATTGGTCGTGACGGGATTGCGTCAGCGATGCTTCCGCAATCGCGATGCGGGTTGGTGAAGAGCAAAGGCGAGTGCGGCAGCCGGTGCGCGTGTCTCCACCGCGTTTTAGCGCTCGCTATTCCCGCGACGCGAGCCTAGGGTCAGTCATCACCGCGTTCTCGACAGCGTCTATTGGTGACGGGGTTTGCAAGCCGCTCGCCTTCAACAGGTTGCGGAGGCAAACCATGAACATCAGAGCCGCCAAGACCGCCGAGGAACTCCAAGACATGATTGTCGAGCAGGCGAGGAGCCTCCATGGTCCCTGGCCTTTGGGGATGACGATGTTTGTGTTCGACGATGCTTACGGATGGAGCGCGAGCATCAGCCGGCCGGTCTCGGAGGCCGACAATTTCTATCGTACCCGCACGCTCGATCTGATCACGACTTTCAAGGTCAGGTACGATCTCGACCCGCCTCGTCTTTGATCGATGACTTATACCGACCAGTAGCATTCAGTTCCGGCACACCAGCAATCCAGGGAGATCGACATGGCCAAAGGCGAGCAAAAAGGCAATCGGGAAACCAAGAAGCCCAAGAAGGAGAAGATCAAGGTCATTGCCGCGGCGCCGAGCCAGAAGGCCGGCGGCTGGCAGCCGACCTTGGGTACCGGCAAGAAGAAATAAGGTTCAAGGTCTCGGGCGAAGGCAGCTCCCATTTCCGGCTTGCCGGCAGGGACAATCCGAACCGGCTGCGCCGCCCATCGACGCCTGTCCGAAGCGTCAGACACTGACAAGACGCACCTGGGTGCCCCAAGGGTCCGAGGTTTCGATGCCGTTCTCGATGGCGGTGACGGGCGCGCCCGCCTGCCGCAGGCGCTGCGTCTGCGCCTGCAGAATGTCTTCCGCCGCGATCTCCAGCGAAAACCACGCCAGGCCCATGGAGGTACTGTCGCGCGGGCCGGCGCCGGCGCTTTGCCAGACGTTGATGCCGAGGTGATGGTGATAGCGGCCCGAAGACAGGAACGCAGCGCCGCTGCGCTTGCGGGTTGGATCCAGGCCGATGGCGCCGCCGTAGAAGCGCTCGGCCTGTTCGAGGTCGCCGACGCGCAGGTGCATGTGGCCGATCCTGAGATCGTCGGGCGCCTTGGCATAATTGGGTGCGCGCGTATCCGTCAGCGCCAGCAGGCCATCGATGTCGAGCTGGTCGGTTGCCATCGCGACCGAGCCGCCGTCCCATTTCCAGGTATCGGGGGCGCGGTCGGCATAGACTTCAATCCCGTTGCCTTCGGGATCGTCGAGATAGACGGATTCGCTGACGAGGTGATCGGCGAAGCCGGATAGCCGAACCTTGTTGGCGGCGGCGTGCACCAGCCAGCGCGCGAGGTCTTTTCGCGTCGGCATCAGAAACGCGGTGTGATAGAGCCCCGCGGCGTTGCGTGTCTCGCGCGGCGCGCTTTCCCGCCGCTGCAGGTTCAACAGCCGCACGCCGCCCGCGCCGAGCAGCGCGCCCATCATGGAGCGTGCCATCACGGTGAGGCCGATCACGTCGCGATAGTAATCGGCGACGAGATCGAGGTTGCGCACGCGCAACGTCACCATGCCGACCCGCATCGGCGTCCGGTTGGCAAAGGTCGGCCCGCCGCCCGCCGTGCCCTCGGCCCGCGCTGCGGCAACAGCTGCCGCGGTCAGCGATGAGACGCCGGCGAGGTGGAGCAGCGTGCGTCGGGTGAGATCGATGGTCATCAAGGGCTCCCTGGATGCCGCAACATACGGCGTGACGGCGGGTTGTCGCAATGCCGCGATGGTCGTTCCGGAACCATCGCTGGGGCCGGACGTTTGGTCCGGGTAATCCATTTAGGCCGGAGAATATGATGACGCGGGTCGCGGTATTGATCGTCGCCGGGCTGCTGGGCATGAGCGCCGCGGCCGCCCAGACCACCGGCGCCTCGGACGCCAAGCCCGAGACGGCTTGCACCACGTCGTCAGCTGCGACAACGGGAAGAGGCGAGGAAAAGACCGCCAATTCAATGTCCGTCGAGAAGAGCGCTATACTGCCCGAGGCGGGCGGATCCAACTCGGCTGCGCCGACCGTGCAGAGCGGCGGCAAGCCGCTGAAGGTCGACCCGAACTGCCCGCCGGATTCCAAGCCGAAGTAATATCCTTTCGGCCCGCCAATGCGCATCGAACCTGTCACACCGCGGCTGCCGCCTGCGCCATTTCGAGTGCCCCTCCGAGCAATTTGACATTGAGCTTGCCGCTCGCGAACAGCATGTCATCGAGCGCTTCACCGATATCGGCTGACGTGATGGCCGTGCCGCCATCCCGGCCGATGGCGGCCTGCGCGGTACGCCGCATCAATTCCTTGATGAAGGCGGCGCTGACGCCCCGGGTTCGCCGGACGGCTTCGTCAATCAGGGCTTCGTCGAGCCGCAGACCCTTGCCGTAGAGCTGAACCAGCTTGCGTCGGCCGGCATCATCGGGCAACGGAATCTCGATCGCCTGATCGATCCGGCCGGGCCGGTTAGCCAGTGCGCCTTCGAGTTGTTCGGGCCGGTTGGTCGTGAGGACAAACAGGATGTCGGCATCTTCCTTCAACCCGTCCATCTCGTTGAGAAGCTTGTTGAGCATGGATTCTTCGCACGGTCCCATCCTCTCGCGATCCCGTGCGATGAGGTCGACATCCTCGATCACCACCATGGCCGGCTGCAACAAGCGAGCAAGGTTGATATAGGCTCCGAGCAGGGCGACCTGCGCAGCCGTGATGATCAATGTCGTGTGGCCGGGCAAGCTGCTGGCGAGGTAGCGAATGGTGTGTGTCTTTCCGGTGCCGGGCGGTCCGTAGAGCAGGATTCCCTTGCGGGTCGACTGACCGAGCAGGCGCAGCTGTGCGCGGCGCTCCACAAAGTTGAGAATGTTGTGGTCGAGCAGTTTCAGTGCCGTCTCGGGCAGGATCACGTTGGCGCGTTCGACGGGCGGCAGCCTGTGCACCATCAGGCCGCGCGATCTGCCACGATAGTTGGCGCCGCCATCGAATGACAGGACCTTGCCCCGGTAGCAGTTCGCGGCGTTGACCGCGTCCTCGATGGCCGCGAAGCAGAGTCTCACGAACTCTGCGCCTGTCTCTCCGGAGGGCACCGCGATCTCGATCCGAACACCCGCTTCCTCTCCATGTTCGCGATGAGCGGAGAGCACGACGGCATATCGCAAGTCCCCGGCGTCAGAAAGCCAAAGTCCATTGTCGAGGCATTTGACCGGCTCGGCGTCACCCACCTCCACATCATGGTATTGCGCCGGCGCGATGGCATGCGCGCTGTGTCCGGGCCTCGTCAGCGCGGCAAAGGTGAGGGTATCGTAGCGGTGATACTCCTGAATGCCGAAAAACCTGCCGCGCTGACCAGAGAACAATTGGTCGACCGCAGTCTGAACGTCGGCGCGCATGTGTCCGGGAAACTGACGCGACGCTGAAATCAAATCATCCGGGGAGAAGCCGGCGAAATGCCACTCAATGGCGGTACAAGCAAAGTCGAATCGCCTTGTTTCCTTGATGACGCCGAGTTCTTCCGCGGTCGCCAGCATACAGTCGTCGCAAACCAGCGCCGTCTTGCGTACCAAACGAAGCGGATGTTCGGAGAAATTGCCGCACAGCTTGCAGCGATCATTGCCGAGGTCATCGCCGGCTTGGGCGGTCATCGCCAGCTGATGGCCCGATGCCCTGATTCGTTCCAATGCCGCCTGCAACAGCGCCTCAGCGACGGCGCGCGGATACGTGCCGCAAACTGCTTTGCCGCGCTTTTCGATGGTGACCATCACCTCGAAGGCGTCGGTCGGCGATTGACCGAATACCGAGCGGAGCAGGCCGATGACATAATCCTGCGGGGTGTCCTCGTTGTCATGAAGAACGAGCTGAACGTAACCAGGTTGAACGCGGTCCATCGAAAAACTCCTGAATGAGCTTGTTCAGCCTGCCTGACAAAATGGAACAAATCAAGAACAATTCGCGTTGAGGTTGTCAGAATCTTTTCTGGTTGCGTCGGCCATCCAACCAGCTGTCACTGCTTCGCGTCGTCCTCAATGAATGCGGCAACGCACGCGGCGCAAGCGTGCGCCCGCACCTCAACGAAATGGAGGAGCGTGGTGCACCAAGCCTTTCAATTTCGCGATACAAGCCATGCTCACATTCAAATTCCTCAACCCCCTGCGGCGATCTATGGTTCGCGTCAATCGAACCTGGAATCGCAGAGGAAACGGAGCCCGATGGCGGAAGCAGCAAAAGCGGGGAGCGCGGCGCAGGCCCCGCTGCCGACATGGCCGGATGAAATCTATCGCGTGCTCAAGGACGCCGGCATTCGCCAGGTCGCCATGGTGCCGGACGCCGGTCACAGCCGCCTGATCCGTTCCTTCGAGGCCGACCCTGAGACGCGCGTCGTTACCCTGACGACGGAAGAAGAGGGGGTGGCGATGCTGGCGGGCGCGTGGCTCGGCGGCGAGCGCGGCGTGCTGCTGCTGCAGTCGAGCGGCGTCGGCAACTGCATCAACATGCTGTCGCTACCGGTGATCTGCCACATGCCGCTGCTGATGATCGTCACCATGCGCGGCGATTGGGGCGAGTTCAATCCATGGCAGATCCCGATGGGGCAGGGCACGCGCCCCTCGCTGGAAGCCATGGGCGTGATCGTGAACAAGGTGGACGATCCTGATTTGGTCGCCTCCACCGTGCAGGGCGCGGCGCACCTCGCCTTCAACACCTGGAAGCCGGTCGCGGTCCTGCTCGGACAGCGCGTCCTCGGTGCCAAGAACTTCAAGGAGCTTGCCCGCAAATGACCGCCAACCCGAACGCACTGCTGAACCGCCGCGACGTCGTCAACGAACTGGTTCGCGACCGTGCCGACTTGCTCGTCATTGCCGGCCTCGGCGCGCCGAACTGGGACGTCTCGGCCGCCGGCGATCATGCCAACAATTTCCCGCTATGGGGCGCGATGGGCGGCGCGTCGATGATCGGGCTCGGCCTGGCGCTGGCGCAGCCGAAGCGCAAGGTGCTGGTCATCACTGGCGACGGCGAGCTGCTGATGAATGTCGGTTCGCTGGCACCGATCGCGGTGGAGGCGCCGAAGAACCTCACCATCGCCGTGCTCGACAACGAGCGCTTCGGCGAGACTGGCATGCAGAAGACGCCGACGGCTTCCGGCGTCGACCTTGCGGCGATCGCCACCGCCTGCGGCATCCGCACCTCGCGCATCGTCCGCACCATGGCCGAAGTCACCGAGTTGCGCGAACTCGCCCATGAGGGGCGCGGAACGGCGTTCGCCCAGATCAAGATCAATCCCGAAGCGCTCCCGTTCGTGATGCCGCCGGCAGACGGCGTCATCCTGACGTCGCGGTTCCGGCAATCGGTGCTCGGGGACGAATCGCTGTTTAATTGAGGTGTGCCACCTGCACGACGTCATGCCCGGGCTTGTCCCGGGCATGACGTCTCAAGGTGAACCTCGCGCAAGCAAAGCGTGGGGTGGCCGGGACAGGCCTGGCCATGACGACGAGAGAGTGCAGCGCTACTCCGTCATGTTGATCTTCCAGAAGCCTTCCTTTGAGAGCTGCTGAATCTCGGATACGATCAGCGTCGCAATCGTCGTCGTTGCGATCGACGGCGGATGGGCGATCGGCGAAGCCAGGATCAGTTCGCGCGACACGGAGGGGCTGACGGCCGCCATCTCCAGCCGTTTCGCCGCCACTTCCGTGCGGATGGCGGACGGCGGCAGCAGCGTGTAGCCGAGCCCTTCCTCCATCAGGCTGATCTGCGCGCGATAGGAATCGACCTCGATCATGGCATCGAGCTTCAGCTTCTCGCGCGCCAGCGCCTTTTCCAGCAGCGCCCGCAGGCCGTGCGAGATGCTGGGCAGGATCAGCCTCTGCTTCACCAGCCATTTCAGGTCGACCTGTTTGCGCTTGCTGAGCCCCGACCCCGGCGGCCCGACGGCAACGATATCCTCGCGGCCGATCGACTGGACCTGAAGATGCAGATCCACCGCGGGACCATAGATGATCGCTAGATCCATTTCGCCGCGATGCAGCCACTCGACCAGATGCCCGCCATAACTCTCGACGATACGCAGCGAGACGTCGGGAAGTTCGTTGATGACGCGGCGGGCGAACCGTCCGGACAGTACCGCGCTCACCGTCGGCACCAGTCCGAGGATGACGCGGCCCGACGGATTGCCGTTCGCCGATTTGAGGTCGTCGCTGACCTGCTCGATCTGGCGGATCAACCCGGTGGTACGGTCGAGCAGCATCCGTCCGGCGCTGGTCAGGAGCATGCCGCGGCCGTTGCGCACGAACAGCTCGACGCGCAACTCGTGCTCAAGCAGCTTGATGTGCCGGCTCAGCGCCGGCTGGGCGGCACGCAGCCGGTCCGCCGCCTTGCTGAGGCTGCCGAGCTCGGCTACAGCGCGGAAGGTGCGCAATTGTTTGAGGTCCATCGGGGCCTAAATACTCATTCGGCGGGCATCATATGCGGTTTCGGGCCAGCCCGCGCGATTAGTCAATGCTCCCATGACATGAGAGTTAATGCGCTGGCGGGCGTGACGGGGCGCAGCCGATGCTGCTAATCATGGAGATACCATCCACGCCTGGAATTCCCGATACATGACCTTGCCGTCCGTCACCCCGTCCGAAATCCGCACGGCGCTTTTGCTGCGCGAGGAAATCGCGCTGCTCGATGTCAGGCACGAGGCCGCGTTTGCCACCGGCCATCCGCTGTTCGCCGCCAACATGGCGGCCGACAGGATCGGGCTGGAAGCCGAAGCGCGGCTGCCGCGCAAGGACGCGCCGATCGTTCTTTATGATGACGGCGAAGGTCTGGTGGCCGTGGCGGCGGATCGCTTGAAAGCCTCGGGTTACACCAACGTCCGCCAGCTTGACGGCGGGCTGCAGGGCTGGAAACAGGCGGGCTATGAACTGTTCCAGGACGTCAATTCATATGCAAAAGCCTTTGGCGAACTGGTGGAGCACCGCCGCCACACGCCGTCTCTGGCAGCCGAGGAAGTCGGAGCGCTGATCGCCGAGGGCGCGAACATTCAGATCCTCGACGTCCGCCGGTTCGACGAATATGCGACCATGAACATTCCAGGCTCGATCAGCGTGCCGGGCGCGGAACTGGTGCTGCGCGCGGGCCGCGCTGCGCCGGATCCCGGCACCACCATCATCGTCAACTGCGCCGGCCGCACCCGATCGATCATCGGCACCCAGTCGCTGATCAATGCCGGCGTCACCAACCGGGTGCGGGCGCTGCGCAACGGCACCATCGGCTGGACGCTGGCCAAGCAGACGCTCGATCACGGCTCCAGCAAGCGCGGCGAGATCGGTGCCATCGCAGGGGGCGAAGCCAATGCGCGCGATGTCGCCTATCGCGCCGGCGTACGGCACATCGGCGCGGCCGAGATGGCGGGGTTGCGGGCGCAGACCGGCCGCACGCTTTATCTCTTCGACGTGCGTTCGGAGGAGGAATTCACCGCCGGTCATCTCGCCGGCTTCCGCCATTATCCCGGCGGGCAACTGGTGCAGGAGATCGACATGGCGGCCCCGGTGCGCGGCGCGCGAATCATACTCACGGACAATCTGCGCGTACGCGCTGACATGACCGCGTCGTGGCTCGCACAGATGGGATGGGAGGTCTATGTGCTCGAAGGCCGCTATGACGGCAAGCTCGAGATCGGTCCGCCGCTTGTGATCCCAAAGCCCGATCCATCGCACCGCTATCGCCGTCCCTATGAGGGCACCGACGTCAAGGAAAGCGCGATGCAGGCCTATCTCGACTGGGAATACGGCCTCGTCGAACAACTCCGCCGCGATGGCACGCATGGCTTCTTCGTGATCTGAAGCTATTCCTCCGCGCCGACCATGCTCGCCAGCTTCTCGGCCGCGTAATTCTCGCCGATCGACAGCGCGCAGATCCGCGAAATCTGCACGTAGGGCAGGCCGCTTTCCTCGGCCCACGCGTTGAACTGCGCCTGCACCTTGGCGAGGTCGCGCTTGGAGGTGACGGTCTCCGCGATATCGAGTCCGGCATCCCGCAGACAAAAGACAACGTCCCGTGACGTGACAAAGCCGTCCCAGCCGATGAAGCGCAGCATCATCTGACCGGTGTTGCCGCCGAGCCGGCTGCCGCGCTTGGCCAGCAGTTCGAGCAACCCGGCCTCGTCGGACGAGGGCCAGTCGGCGAGGAATTTTCCGAAGCTGCCGTGTTCTTTGGCGATGTCGCGGACAAAACTTGCATTGGCGCGCACCGACATGATCTTGGCGCCGTTGCGGACGATGCGCGTGTCCTTCATCAGGTCGTCCCAGAACTCGTCCGGCTTCAGCGAAAGCGGTCCCGGCTTGAAGCCGAGAAATGCCTTTTCGAAACCCGGCCATTTGTTCTCGATCACGCTCCAGGCGAACCCCGCCGAAAACACCCGCTTGGTCATTTCGGCGAGAATCCGGTCGTCGCCGAGCCGGGCGAGCGCCTTCGGGTCGGGCCTGGCCGGTAGTAGCTTGGCGAGCGCTTTGGGCCCGCCCTTGCGCTTTTCGGCCCGGGCGCGAATGGTCTTGAACGCGGTCACGTGTCCCCATCAATGGCGCAGCTGAAGTCAAAACAGGCGTAAAACGCCTCAAATGGGCAGTGTAACCGATCATTCCCGGATTCCCAGCGTCGCTCCATTCCGCCTGAAGCGTTAACCGTCGCAGAAGTGATCGCCTGACCTGCAAAGAATGGATGGCGTCCGGGCTGGTTTTCGCCTAAAGCACCCGCAACCTCAGTGAAATCGGTCAGGCCGCATGGCTGCGCTTTGTGAAACGCGCAAGCCTCGAGCCATTTCGGTTCGAGGCGGTATTCAACATTTCCGGCTGATAGAGCCAACCTGAGGTCTGATATCTCGTGACATTATTGCCCACCCATCCGCCGCTCGCCCGAGCTTTGGCGGAACGCAACTTCGATCGTCTGACACAGGTCCAGACCGCCGTGCTCGCCGACGATGCCGCCGGCCGCGACCTGCTGGTATCGGCGCAGACCGGCTCAGGCAAGACGGTCGCCTATGGCCTGGCGCTGGCGAACAACCTGCTCGACGGCGCCGAACGGTTCGAGCGCGCCGCCGCGCCGCTGGCGCTGATCGTCGCGCCGACGCGCGAACTGGCGCTTCAGGTGCATCGCGAACTCGCCTGGCTCTATCAATATGCCGATGCCCGCGTGGTCTCCTGCGTCGGCGGCATGGATCCGCGCCGCGAGCAGCGCGAACTCGCCGCCGGCGCCCATATCGTGGTCGGCACGCCGGGGCGGCTCTGCGACCATCTGCGGCGCGGCCGGCTCGATGTTTCTGAATTGAAGGCGATCGTGCTCGACGAAGCCGACGAGATGCTCGACCTCGGCTTTCGCGAGGACATGGAATTCATCCTGAAGGCCACGCCGGAGGATCGCCGCACGCTGCTGTTCTCGGCGACCCTGCCGCGGGGCATCGTCGCATTGGCGAAGGAATATCAACAGCATGCCTTTCGTGTCGAAGTCGCGGGCGACGAGGGCGGCCATGCCGACATCGAATATCGCGCGATCCGGATCACGGCCGGCGATGTCGAGCACGCCGTGGTCAATCTGCTGCGTTATTACGAATCACCGGGCACGCTGGTATTCTGCAATACCCGCGACGCCGTCCGGCATCTGCAGGCGACGCTCTTGGAGCGCGGCTTCTCGGTGGTGGCGCTGTCGGGCGAACTGACCCAGAACGAACGGACATTGGCACTGCAGGCGTTGCGTGATGGTCGCGCCCGCGTCTGCGTGGCGACCGACGTCGCAGCGCGCGGCATCGACCTGCCGAATCTCGACCTCGTCATCCATGCCGACCTGCCGAACGATCCGGAAGTCATGCAGCACCGTTCGGGGCGCACCGGGCGCGCCGGCCGCAAGGGCGTCAGCATCTTGCTGGTGCCGCCGGCGCGGCGTCGTCGCGCCGAAATGCTGCTCAAGCTCGCCGGGATTGATGCGGCCATGGGCCTGGCGCCGCAACCGGATGAAATCCGCAAGCTCGATCAGGAGCGGATGCTGCGCGGCGACCTGTTCGCGGCGGAAACGACGCCCGAGGATCAGGCGCTCGCACAGGCGATGCTCGCCGAGCGGTCGGCGGAAGACATCGCCGCGGCGCTGGCGCGGCTCTATCGTGCGCGCTTGCCGTCGCCGGAGGATATCCTCGATCCCGCCGAGGATCGTGTGAAATCACGTGCGGAACGCGCCCGGGAGAGGACCGATCGCGAGGCCGGCCCGGGATCGAAGCCTGGATCGAAGCCCGCCAAATCATCGCCGCGGCACCGCATGGCGGAGGATACCGTCTGGTTCAGTGCTGCGATCGGCCGCCGCAAGAATGCCGAGGCGCGCTGGCTGCTGCCGATGATATGCCGCCGCGGCAGCATCACGAAGGAAGACATCGGGGCCATCCGCATTCTGGATACGGTCACCGAGTTCGAGATTTCCGCCCGCGCCGCCGACCGCTTCGCGGCGCAAATCCGCCGCCCCGACAAGGAGGACAACATCCGGATCGAGGCGATGAAGGATGCGCCGCGCCAGGATGCCCCTCGCCAGGAGGCTCGCGAGAAGGAATGGAAGCCGAAGCCGCACGGCAAAAACGCAAAGGCCTTCGACAAGCCGGCGTTCGACAAGAAGGCGCATTACGACACTAAAAGACGGGATCGGGGCGAGCAGGCGCACGCGGCACGGCCGCGGCCAGAAAATGGCGCGTCTGCAAAGCCAGCGCTCGGAAAGAAGAAAAAGAAGAAGTTTCGCGGGTAGCGAGTGAATCGCGAGGGCGAGGACGGCGCCTGAGCGTCAACGCCATCGCTCAACTGAAATTCACCCGACGCGAACGCGACGGCCGCTATCATTAAAAAGTGGGCGCGGACGCGATCGTGCTGACCGCGACGGGCCTGTCGGCGGCGCGACCGTGGAACGCCTGACATCGCCGAAATACCATCGCGGATTGGCGGGAGAGCGCGCAGCGCGCATGCCCTGAGTTGATCTGTGCCCGGATCACACAAGCGCTTCTCAAGAAATCTTCAAGGCCTCTCACGTCTAATTGTCCCGCGCATAGAAGCTCCTGTGAACTATCTCGCATTGCTTGCTCGCACAGGCTGACATTCTGCTCGCGCGAAACACACGCTGGCACGCGAGGCATGGCAATGCGTATTTCTTCCGACGGTGAGTCCAGGTTGCACAAGAATGGCAAGGGATTCCTTGTGCGCCTGCTCGAAGCGCTTCACCGTTCGCGGCGTCGGAACACGATACAGTTGCTGCGCCGCTATCGTCATTTGATCGCCGGGCAGGCGCAGGTTCGTCCCGCAAGCAGAGTGCCGCAATCTCGGCCAGCCGGAAAGAGCAGCCGAAGCGACCACGAAAGCGGCACGCCGAATCCCGCTATCCGACGGGTGCGCCAGAAAGCCTGAATTCCTGTAACGGGGCGCAGTTTCGGCGTCACCGCGCTGCCCACCGGCCGTCCGGCGCGGCTAGCCGGTTCCGTGCGCGGCATGGTCGTGTTCCGGAACATCGACGAGGTCAGGTTTCGCCGGACCATTCTTGTGCTATTGCTGGTGTCAGGTGCTTCGCTCGCTTTGGCGTGATCACGGTCAAAGGCGGCGAAGCCCTGAACCCGACAGTACCGGCCAAGAGAATCATGACCGCACATCAGCGCAGCCTTTCCGCCTCGATCGATCCCGTCAAACTCGACCGCCTCGCCGAAGTCGCAATCCGGGTCGGCTTGCAATTGCAGCCGGGGCAGGACCTGCTCCTGACCGCGCCATCGGTCGCGCTGCCGCTGGTGCGCAAGATTGCCGAACATGCCTACAAGGCCGGTGCGGGGATCGTGACCCCGTTCCTGTCGGACGAGGAAATCACGCTGGCGCGCTATCGTTACGGCCATAGTGAGAGCTTCGATCGCGCCGCCGGCTGGCTCTACGAGGGCATGGCGAAAGCATTCTCCGCCAACACTGCGCGGCTCGCCATTGTCGGCGACAATCCGATGCTGCTGTCGGGCGAGGACCCCGCAAAGGTAGCCCGCGCCAGCAAGGCCAATTCGATCGCCTATCAGCCGGCGCTGGAGAAGATCGTCAATTTCGACACCAACTGGAACATCATCGCCTATCCGAGCCCGTCCTGGGCGAAGCAGGTTTTCCCCGATGTCCCGGAGGATGTCGCGGTGGCAAAGCTGGCGGATGCGATCTTCGCGGCGTCCCGCGTCGATCAGGACGGCGCCGTCGCGGCCTGGGAAAAGCACAACGCGGTTCTGCGCGAGCGCACCCAGTGGCTGAACGGCCAGCGGTTTCAGGCGCTGAAATATTCCGGGCCCGGCACCGATCTCACGATCGGCCTTGCCGACGGCCACGAATGGGAAGGCGGCGCCTCGACCGCCAAGAACGGCATCACCTGCAACGCCAACATCCCGACCGAGGAAGTGTTCACCACGCCGCATTGCCGGCGCGTCAGCGGCCATGTCGTTTCCTCAAAGCCGCTGTCCTATCAGGGCACCCTGATCGACAACATCCAGGTGCGGTTCGAAGAAGGCCGCATCGTCGAGGCAAAGGCCTCGCGCGGGGAAGAGGTGCTGAAGAAGGTGCTCGACACCGACGAGGGCGCGGCGCGGCTGGGCGAAGTGGCGCTGGTGCCGCATTCCTCGCCGATCTCGAAAAGCGGGTTGTTGTTCTTCAACACGCTGTTCGACGAGAACGCGGCTTCGCATATCGCGCTCGGCCAGTGCTACTCGAAATGCTTCGTCGGCGGCGACAAGCTGACACCGGCGCAGATCGCAGCCCAAGGCGGCAACAAGAGCCTCATTCACATCGACTGGATGATCGGATCGGGCGAGACCGATATCGACGGCATTCACGCCGACGGAAGCAGCGTGCCGGTGTTCCGCAAAGGCGAGTGGGCGTAAGGCGCTCGCGAATCTACATCGGCGGTGGCGAACGTGCGCGCGGCGGCTCCTCCGCGGGCGAAGCGGCAAATAAGTGCGTGTGTGAGAGCTGTTTCACACGCCGCAGCGCGGCCTCGCGATATGTTTCCCGGGCAATCTCAAATTGACCGGATTCATTCGCGAGGAGGTTGAAATGCTTCAGACCGTTACCGGTGACGCTACGTTCGGGCCCGGGCCTACGTTTAACTCGGAAGTCGGCTTCGATATTGCCCTCAGCCCGGACAAGAAGGCCTTCACGGCCACATTTGGCGGGCTCGAGGCCGTCATCGACGGCAGAACGGCGCCGCCGATCGTGACGCGTGTTTTCTCATTCTCCATTCCGCTGACGGACGCCAGGCCCGGGGAGGAGATTCCGTTCTTCGTATCGGGCTTTGCCGCCGCCGAGAAAGGCGCGAATGCCCAATTGATGTTCAGCGTCAATGACCAGTCGTCGATGGCCTATCTGACGGCCCGGTCGGAAGAGAGCTTCGTCCACCAGTTCAAATACAAGGCGACCGGCGAAGCCGAGGCCAAGATCACCGTCTTTCTGCTGGCCAACCGGGATTCGAAATCGGACGCGGCGGTTCATCTGAACGTCTCGGCGATCGACACCGACATCGCCAAGCACAAGAACTGATCCGCCAAGGCGATAGCGACGCGTGGAGAGGGATGCCGGGGTGACGCGGCATCCCTCATCGCGATCGGCGATCACTCGAACTTCAGCTTGTAAAACTCCGTCGCCGTCTTCGAAAACAGCGCGGTCTTATCCGCCTCGCTGTACTGCGCGGCCAGCCGCTTGAAGGCGTTGAAGATCACCTGGTAGCTGCATTGGCCTTTATCGGGCGGAAAATTGCTCTCGAACATGCATCGGTTCGGTCCAAACGCCTCGATGCAGGTTTCGATATAGGGACGCCACGCCGCTGCGGCTTCTTCGGAAGACGGCGGCTTGGGCCGCAGATGGAAATCGTAGCCAAGCAGGCACATTGCGAGCCCGCCGAGCTTGACGACGACGTTTTCGCATCTGGCGATTTCCTGGATCGAAGCTTTCCACACTGGAAAGATTTCGTCGCGTCGCCCGGTATAGCTGCCGATGCCGATTGGTCCGCCGCAATGATCGAGCACGATCCTGGTGCCGGGAAAGGCGCGGGCGAGGTCGGTGAGTTCGCCGATCTGCGGGTGGAACAGCCAGGCGTCAAAGCTCAGGCCCAGCGGCGCAAGGCAGGCAAAGCCCTTGCGAAACGTCGCGTCGAGCAGCAGGCCTTTCGGCCGCGTCGCATACATGCCGGCTACGTCGGGATCGGAATCCCACGCCGAGGAATGCCGGATGCCGCGGAAGCGGCCATTGCCGGCGACGATCTCGGCTTCCAGCACCGCCTTGGCGCCGTCGCCGAGCAGCAGGTTGACGTGGCTGACGATGCCGGCGCAGATCGCTGCCTTGCCGTAGCCGCCGCTCGCCGCCATCGCCGCCACGCCGTTGGCGAACTCGACCTCACCGACCGGGCGGAATGCCTCGGGGCCGTGCGCGCGATACATCGAACGGCAATCGACATAGACGGTGGCGACGATGTTGTGACCGGAGGCGATGTCGGCCGCCATCTCCTCGATCATGTAGCGCAGGCCGCCGCGGTCCCAGAGATGGTGATGCGGATCGACGATCGGGCGCGCAGGGTCGATGATCTCCTCGGAGTACTGCGCCAGCCAGTCTTCGCGTGGATTAGCGTAGAGCCCGCTGCTGGAGGCGGGTGCGGTGCTGGCGGCCATGCGTTTCTCTCCCCTGGGCGTTATTGTTGTTGGTATGGTTCCTCGTCATTGCGAGGAGCGAAGCGACGAAGCAATCCATCTCCAATCCCACGGCGCCATGGAGTGCCTCCGCCTGCGCTCGTTGAGCTTCGGCGGACAAGTCGCTTCGCCCGCAATGACGGCGTTGACAGTTGCGCCCGGCAATCACACCCCATCCAGAATGATCACCGTCGGCGTGCCCGGCAGCGTGTCCCGCGAAATCTTCAGGGTCCGCTCGGTTCGCTGGTCGATGGCGAATTGCTGGCCGATCAGGCGCATGAATTCGTCGAGCGGGGTGGCGAAGCGGTGCATCGGCAGGACCACGGCGGAGCGCAGCCGCTTGGTGATCTCTGAAACGCCGTCGAGCGACATCGTATAGGTGCCGTCGATCGGCACCATCACGATATCGAGCCGGCCGATCGCTGCGAAATGCGTGTCGTCGAGCTTGTGATGCAGATGACCGAGATGGCCGATGCAGAGGCCGGCGACCTCGAAGATGAAGATCGAGTTGCCGTCCCGGAGCATCGCGCCGTTACCGTCGCCATAATAGCGGCGGATGTCGGTGGGGACGTTGCGGATGAAGACGTCGCCAACCTGCGTAGAGACGTTGGCCGCCTGTCCGTTCTCGCCCCAGCCATGCAGGACGTGTGCAATTTTTGGATCGGGGAACAACGTGTAGTGCGTCGAGTGCGCGCGGTTCATGGTGACGACGTCGGGCAGCCGTCCGGTGCGGTAGGCGCCGTTGAAATCGGTCCCGATCCGCACGCCGCCGGGGGTATCGATGTAGTAGGTGGAATGCCCGACATAGGTGATCGTGACCTCTTCGGCCTTGGCGGCGGTGCGGCGAAGGCTGACGGGCACGACGCGGGGGGGAGCGTTCGCCATCGCCAGGCACTCGCTGCGCAGCGGCTGCTGGGCGGCTGCGGGGGCGATCAGCGCACCGGACAGGGCAAAGGCGGTGGCAACAAGTACGACAAGCGATCGCAGCATGGCTTGATCCATCCGCGGCGGAGGCCGCTGTGGCTACTCTATCGTCGAATTTCGTGGCCGTCATGATGACATTCGCGCACAGCAGCGCGCCGGAGTTGCTCCATCCGAGGTGGACAAAATGGCGTATTGTCACATTCAACAAGGGAGTTTGCCGTGACTGAAAAGCCCGCCACTTCGGCCCCGCGCGCCCCGTCATCGCAGCGGCTGGAGCCGTTGAAACATGTCGATGCCGGCGTTCTCAATATTGCCTATTTCGAGGCGGGTCCCGCCGACGGGCCGGCCGTGATGCTCATGCATGGTTTTCCCTACGACATTCATTCCTACGTCGATGTCGCGCCGCGACTGGCAGCGCTGGGCTGCCGCGTCATTGTCCCCTATCTGCGGGGCTACGGACCGACCCGGTTTCGCGATCCCGCGACGCCGCGCTCGGGCGAGCAGGCGGCGGTCGGCGCCGACATGATGGCGCTGATGGATGCGCTTGGCATCCAACGCGCGGTGTTCGCCGGCTATGACTGGGGTGGCCGCGCGGCCTGCGTCGGTGCGGCGCTATGGCCGGAGCGCTGTATCGGGCTGGTCTGCGTCAATTCCTATCTGATCCAGGATATCGCCAACGCGATGGCGCCCGCGCGCCCCGAGCGCGAGGTGGCGCTGTGGTACCAGTATTACTTCCAACTCGAACGCGGCCGGGCGGGGCTGGCCGCCAACCGGCGCGAAATCGCAAGAATACTGTGGACGCAATGGTCGCCGAACTGGCCGTTCGACGATGCCTGTTTCGAGCGATCAGCCATGGCCCATGACAATCCCGACTATGTCGACGTGGTCATCCACAGCTATCGGCACCGCTTCGGTCTGGCCGAGGGCGATCCGCAATATGCCGAAATCCAGCGTCGGCTGGCAGCGCTGCCGCCCATCACCGTTCCGGCCGTGACGTTGGACGGCGCAGGCGACGGCGTCGCGCCGGCGACCGATGGCACCCAGAATGCTTCAAAATTCAGCGGCCGCCGCGTTCATCGCGTCGTTCCGCGCGTCGGACACAATCTGCCGCAGGAGGCGCCCGAGGCGTTTGCCGCGGCTGTTATGGAGTTGATCAAGGGCTAGCCGATGTCCGATGCTGTCGACCGCGGTCGCCGCCTGCTGCTCGGCGCGGCCTTGTCGGGCGTCGCCGCCAGGGCTTTTGCCCAGGGCGGCGCATCCTCGCCGCCGTTGCGGCGGATGGAGCCGCTGAAGCACGTCGATGCCGGCGTCCTCGACATTGCCTACTACGAAGAGGGACCTGCGGATGGTCCGGTCGCGATCCTGCTGCACGGCTTTCCCTATGACATTCACAGCTATGTGGATGTCGCTCCGCAGCTGGCGGCGCAGGGCTGCCGTGTCATCGTTCCCTATCTGCGCGGCTTCGGTGCAACGCGGTTTCGCGATCCGGCGACGCTGCGCTCGGGCGAGCAGGCGGCGATCGGCGCCGATGTCATCGCGCTGATGGATGCGCTGAACATCCGCCGCGCCGTGCTGGGCGGGCATAATTGGGGTGGCCGCGCCGCCTGCGTTGCCGCAGCTCTGTGGCCGGAGCGCATTCGCGGCATGGTGACCGTGAACAGCTACCTGATACAGGACCTGACGCGCGCCGGGGTGCCGATCAGCCCGAAATACGAAGTCGCGCTCTGGTACGAGTATTATTTTCAGCTGGAGCGCGGCCGGGCCGGGCTCGCCGCGCACCGTCGCGAGATTGCCCGGCTGTTGTGGAAGCAGTGGTCGCCGGCGTGGAATTTCGAGGACGCCACTTTCGAGCGCTCTGCGGCGGCGCATGACAACACTGATTATGTCGATGTCGTCATTCACAGCTATCGCCATCGCTTCGGCTTGGCGGCAGGCGATCCGCGCTATGCGGAACTGCAGCGGCGGCTGGCGACGATGCCGCCAATCCCCGTGCCTTCCATCACGCTGGATGGCGATAAGGACGGCGTGCTGCCCGCGAGCGACGGACGCGCGAGCGCCGCCAAATTCACCGGTCGCCGCATTCATCGGGTGGTACGAGGTGCCGGACATAATGTGCCGCAGGAAGCGCCGAAGGCATTTGCCGATGCCGTCATGCAATTGATGCGCGACTGAAGTGTTTTCAGGCGAAGTGGACACCGGTGGCCGCTGACCATGCGGCAAAGTCGACCTTGAACGACGCGTTTTCTTCACGCGAACCGCCCTACAATTCGGTGCCCGAGCTTATCGCCCCACGCCGGACAGAATCGGGCAAGGTAACGTTCTCCTCCGGCGTCGGCACTGCGACGCATCTGGTTGCACAACTGCTCGAGACGGTCTAGCTGCTTACGCTACGTCCTGTACTGCGCCTCGCAATAGGCCGTCGATCGCGCTGATTGATCGCCTATCTGACACATACAGCGGTCATATAGTTGATCCTAGTTCAAATAGGCGCCGAAAAGGAACCTTTCATGTCTTATCAGCGCGAATTCTTTGTTCCTGAAAGAACAATCGCTGCGAGTGAAATCGCCAATATGGCTGGCCTCAAGTTCTTCGCAAAAGATATTGCGATACGGGCGGGTGCCGCATTGGAGACTGCAGGTGTCGGTGACCTGAGTTACATGGATCACCCAAAATACCTTCACGCTTTGAAGAATACTCACGCTGGAGCATGCCTTGTCTCGCCACGCTTTAGCGGCGTCGTCCCGGCCAATACGATCGCCATCGTTTCTTTGGATCCCCATCTGATCTATTCAAGGGTTCTAAGGCTGCTCTATCCCGAAGCTGCAAGTCCCGTTTCTACCTTTGAGACTGATGGCATTTCATCGAAAGCAACGATTCATCACACGGCTGTCGTGGCCATGGGCGTCACTATTGACCCGGGAGCTGTGATAGGGCCGCGAGCTCGTATCGGAGCACAAACCTGGATCGGTTCGAACGTCATCGTTGGGCCAGACGTGACGATTGGGAAGAACTGCTCCATTGGCGCGGGTGCAAGTATTTCGCACGCCTCGATCGGCCAAAACGTGATCGTTCATCCCGGTGTCGCTATCGGGCAGGACGGCTTCGGGTACGCTTCGGAGCCAACAGGCCATAGCAAGATGATGCAGATCGGTGGCGTCATCATCGAGGACGATATCGAGATTGGCGCGAACACGACGATCGACAGGGGATCGTCCCGCAACACGATCATCGGTAACGGGACGAAAATTGATAATCTCGTGCAAATCGCTCACAATGTGAACATTGGGAAACATTGCTTGATTACCGCGCAGGTCGGCATCGCCGGTTCCGTTACAATAGGTGATTTTGTAGCCATTGGCGGGCAGGCGGGCATCGCTCCACATATCTCCATCGGAAATGGCGCAAGGATAGCCGGAGCGAGTGGCGTTACTCGCGATATTCCTGCCGGTGAGCGCTGGGCAGGTTATCCTGCGCGTCCAAGCCGCAAGTTCTTCCGGCAAAATAGGCTGCTTGAGCAATTGGCCGATACGAGAACGAAGCGATAGAAGGCGGTGGCGTTAAAATCGGGATGGAGAATCCTGCCGAGCCATTATTGGCCGAGACCCAAATGAAGGGCGGACAGGTCAGGCCGTCGCCAGCCGGTCGAGCAGGGCCATCATGACCGGCGCGTCGGGCATCGGCAGCACCTGATCGACCCGTTCGATCAGCCGCGATTGCAGCAGCGTGTTGCGGGCCTTGCCGATGGTGCCGAGCGGCCCGCGGAAACCGTGCTCCTCCCAGGCGAGTTCGAGCAGGCTCTCGCTGACCAGCGCATCGATCAATTCATCCGCGGCGCGGTCGGTGCTGATCAAGGGATGCGCCGAGAACGCCGTCGGCCGCGGATAGAGGATGACCGGCTTGGAAGGCGCGCTCGCCTCGACGCGCTTCCAGCGGTCCGCGTCCTGCAGCACCCACTCGATCAACTGGTTTTCGTAACCGACAATCAGCGGCTGGGCGCCGGCGCCGCCGGCCACGTAATCATCGAACAACTTGCCCGAGGATGGCGGTTTGTACCCCATCCTGCGGAACACGGTCGCGACGTCGCCGTCGATGCGCCCGAGCGAGTCCAGTGCGATCACATCGCCGCTGAGCAGACTCGCGGTGAGCCCCGCGAACATGAAGCCGGAATTGGACTTGTTGGGGTCGGTCGAGACGACGCGGGCGCGGCCGAACAATCCGCCGACGCCCATCGCCTCCCAGGTTTCGCCGGCAATGATCGCCTTGAGCACCTTGAGCAGATCGACCGTGTAGCGCGGGCCGCCGGCGGGCTCGGCAAAACCGCCTTTGACCAAGCCATCGGCGATGCGGTCCCAGGAGTAGAGCACGATCGGCGAATTGAAGATCACCTGGTCGCGCGAAATCCTGACGCCGGAGTTGCGCGCCAGCTCAACCAGCACGGACGAGGAGGGCCACAAAAATTGCGGCTTCTGATCGAGGAGCGTGCGCTCGCGCACCATTTCGACTGAACCGGCGCGCCGTGCGTCGAGGATCAGTCCGAAGCGGCGCTCGAGCAGATTGCGGACGCGCGCATTGGCGAGAAAACCTTCCTTCTCGCCGCCGGCGAACCCCGACAGCCGTTTCGGTTCGCCGAACCGGCCAGCAATCTCGGGATGTTGCCGCAGATAGACGTAGCCACCGGTGCCGGCGGCGCTGGCAGCAAGCAATCCAATGCCAAAAGCCCGACGGGAAATGGCCATCAGGCTCTCCTTTTACCCGGATCGGAAACAGGAAGCTGCGATGAGCCGAGATCCTCGTCGAGCGAACTTTTCAAAAGCTTGAGTTCGATGTCGAGATTGCCGAGATCGGCTTCCTGCAGATTGGTCGCGTAGTGGCTGAAAGCGGTGTCTAGGCGGTCGATCAGATCACTGGTCGCCACCAGCCGCGTCGTGTCGCGGTTACCACTCTTTTCGAGTATAGCATAGGCTTCGGCAAGGTCCGCCGCGCGCGGCAGATAATAGGTCAGGAAGCGCCGCACCCGGTCGACGCGCAGCGGATCCTCCTCGACGCCGGCGAAGATTTCGCGGGAAATCCGCGCCATGTGCCGGACGCGTTCTGCGACCGCCTGGGTGCGAATCGTGCTCACGGCGACTTCAAGACGGATCGCGAGCGGTTCGGCGCCGGTCAGGAGCTCTCGCGCAAATTCGATCTTGCCACGCGCGACGCCGCTGGCGTCCAGCCCTTCGAACAATTGGCGCGGCGAGAGCATGAATATCAGCCCCGCGCCTGCCGCGACGCTGATGATGCCGGAGATCCAGAACGGCATGCCGACGCCGATCGCCAGAACCGGCAACAGGATAGCAGCCGCCGCGCCGGCCACGATCCAATTCAATCCTGACCATGCCGACGGCATTCAGTTGTACCCTCGCACCGCGCGAAAAGCCTGGGTCAGACTCTTGGTGCCGTCGAACACCCGGCCGCCGGTTAGCTTGGCTAGATTGTCGAGCTGGCTGCGGTCGGCGTCGTCACCGAAGGTGACGCCGAACACCGGCACGCCACGCCCATCGGCGCGCCACGCGGCCTCGAACGTCGACATGGCCCCCTGGCTCTTGCCGTCGGTCATGATGACGATGGCCGGCAAGTGCTGGCCGGCATCGAGAACCGGCTTCATCTCGGCCAGCGCGCGGGCCCCGCAGGTGTAGAAATCGGTGCCGTCGCGCGCGCGCAATTCGAGGGTTTTGGCGAGCAGCGCGGCTTGATCGCCGTCGTCGCCGCTGCCCGTCGCCGCCCACAGCACCCGATCGCTGAATGGCAGCACGATGATCCGGTCCAGCTTGGACCATTGCACCAGCACTTCCCGGGTGCGCGCCGTCGTCAGCAGGAAACGCATCGCTTCGAGCAGTTGCTCCTCCCCGTGCCCCTTCATGCTGCCGGAGACATCAATGCACAAGGCGGTCAGCGAGGGTCGCCGCAAGGCTTCCTGATAAAGCGACAGCGCCTTTTGAATGACCGCGGGCTCCGGCGGCCGGACCACCGTCAACGCCCGGCTCGGATCGAGATTGGTGGCGGTGTCGGCCTTGAGCGGGGCGGCGCGGCCAAGCTCGACCCGTCGCGCGGTCGCCGCGATCCGCGTCTGGGTTTCGCCTTTGAGCAGGAACGCCTGCAGGTCGGCAAAAAAGCTCTCGACCTCCTTGCCGCGTCCACGGTCGACAAAGCCGAGCGGGGAGTCGCCGACGGATACGCCGTCCTCGGGATAGATCGCGTAAAGCGGTTCCTTCCTGTCTGCGATCAGTTTGTCGTTGGTCTCCTTGATGATGGCCTCGTAGTTCCACATTGCCTCATAACGCGCGCCGGTCCGCTCGCCCTCGCGATAGAGATCGGCGAGCCATCCGCTCGATCCCGAGGAGCGCTCGACGCCGCGCAGCAGGCCGCGGACAGTGGCGAGCACTTCGGGCTTGTCAAGATCGCCGGACTCGATGAGATCGGGCTTGCCGATCCCGGCCGCCAGCATGGCGAGATAGGCCGAGGCGCCCGAATTCGATTGGGTCGCAGACGTCATGAGGAATTTCAGTCGGCCGCCCTCGACCGCGGTGAGGATATCCCTTGTCGTCACCTTGGCGCCGACCCAGCCCAGCGCTTGCGCCTTGGATCGTTTGACGCCGAGGATAACCGGCATTTGTGCAATCGACTTGACCGATTTGACGCGGCGGGCGGTGTCGAACATGTCGATCCAGATCGACGCCGCGGGCCACACCGCGTCGGCCTGCGGATCGTTGCCGGCCTTGAGCGCCAGCGCGATGTCCAGCGAACCCTGGTATTTCACCGTGCAGGTGGCGCGGCGCAACTGGCAGAACTCCTGGACCATCGGCTCGAGAATGTCGTTTTCCGAGCCGGACAGGATGGTGAATTGCGGGCCGGGCCCAGAGCAGGCGCCAAGCGCCAGCGCCAACAGCAGTCCGGCGGCAACGCGTAGCACGGCTCTGTTCATGCGGGCGACTTGGACAACGCTGTCTTCAACTGGTCGGTCAGCTGCGCCATCCGCTGTTCGATTTCGGCGCGCTTTTTCCGGCCTTCTTGCTGGACGTTGAGGACGCCCGAAATCGTATCGAGCAAATCGCTGTTGGTCTTTTCCAGCGTCTCGATGTCGATGATACCGCGCTGCGATTGCTTCTCGATCTCGATCGCCTGGGTCTTCATCATTTCGGACGCCTGCTTCATCATTTCGTTGGTGGCGTCGGTAACAGTCTTCTGCAGGTCGAGCGCCGATTTCTGGCGGCTCAGGCCGAGCAGCAGGATCATCTTCTGCTTCCACACCGGGATGGTGAGTTCGGTCGTGGCCTGCAGGTTTTCGATCAGGGTCTCGTCGCCGGACTGGACAATGCGGATCTGCGGCAATTGCTGGATACCGATCTGACGCGCCTGCTGCAGATAGAAGACGCGCTTTTCGAGCCGGTCGAGCGCCTGGGCGGCATCCTGATAGGTCTGCGCCGCCAGCATCGCATCGCTGCCGGCGCCGGCCGCCTTCGCCGCCTGTTCCAGCTCGAGCAGCTTGCCGCGGCGAAATTCTTCTGCAAACGCCTTGCCGGCAGCGATATGCGAATCGAGGTCGCCGAGCGAGGCCTTCGTCTGTTCGTGCAACTCGTCGAGAACGGCGATGTCGCGCCGCAACGTTTCCTTGTTACGATCGAGTTCGATGCAGACACGGTCGATTTGCGAGGCCACATCCCCGAATTGTTCGGAGAATCGCCGCAAGCGCGATTCCATCGACGAGAACAGGCGGGCGAAGAAGCCGCTGTCCTTCAGCGAGGCGGGATCCAGACCGCGGGCCTTGGCCAGGATGTCCGACAGCAATTTTCCGGTGGTCCCAAGCTCCCGGTTCTGGGTCTGGGCGAGGATGCGGTCGGCGAACTCGACGACCGAACGCTGCGCACGATCGCCGAAGGTGACGATGCGCGACCGGTCCGAGATGTCGATGTCCGACTTGATGCGCGAAACTGCGGTGGCGTCCACCATGACCGCCGGGACATTGATGGTTTCGCTCATCGCGCTTCTTCTCCTCAAACATATTCCCGCTAGCTACATGGTGCCGCGGCGAAGGACCGGCAAGATAGCTGTCACGCACGAACAAATCGATGACGCCTGGCGCGTCTACTCTCAATTCAGGTCGTCGGAAATCTGATTTTCGGTTCAACGTGACCAAAGCGCAGCACCTCTAACCGGCGCTGTCACGAAACTGTCATCAAAGTGTCACGCTCGCTGCGGGCTGATCTTCCACGTCGCTGCAAGTATTGCCGCCGTCGTCACGCCGCTGAAGACTGCGGCGATTGGAATGGTGACGGCGAGCGCCGCAGTCGCGGCCCAGCCGATCGAGCAGAAGGCTTCCGCGAATGTCGCGAGCCGCGACGAGGTCTGGCGGCGGCGGAACTGGCTGCGCTTGGCCTGCACGCGGAACCAGAGCTGGATTGCGCCCGCCGAGACGGTGGCGACGATGACGCCGAGCGCGGTGACGATCGCCTGTGTCAGCGAGGCAAAGGCGAGCGCTGCGATCAGCGGCCCGAAGATGGCGCAGATCGAGAGCAGCACTACTTCGACTTTGGCGCGGATGACGTTCGAGGGCGGGAGCGGCGCGGTCGCGACCAGGTCGGCGGCGTCTTCGCCCGAGATCGTCAGCCAGGCGAGACCACCGGCGAGCTGGCCAGCCGCCATCACGATCACGGGCGTAATCAGGACGATCGCGGACGAGGTTTCGGAAAAGCTTCGCCACAGCATCAGGGCAGGCGGCAGCAGATAGAGCAGTTGCATCAGGCTCTGCGACAGCAGCCACGGGTCGCGCCGCAGCAGCAGGAATTCCTTGGTGCGCAGCGCCCGTTGCCGCGAACCGCTGCGGAAGGCGGTCGTGCGCGGTCCGTGACGGGCCGCCCGTGCGGTCGCGGCGACGCGCACGGCGGTATCGGCGAATCTCGGCGAGAAGACCGCCATGACGACGCCGAGCAGCAAAAGGCCGGCGGCGATGAGCCAGGATAACACCTCGCCGTCGCCGATCGCTGCGCGCGCCGGCCACCATAGCGGGCTGTCGAGATCGGGCGCATGGGCGGCGGCGGCCTCGGAAGTCAGCACCGTAAAGCGCGAGAGCGTACCGTAGGAAAGGATGGCGGCGATCTGCAGTGCGATGACGAAGCCGGCGCCGATGACCGCAGAGACGATCTGCGCGACGAGGCGGGTACGGCTCGGGCCGATCAGGCGAAACAGAAATACCGTGATGGCAATGGCGACCGCAGCTGCCGTGAGACCGATCGCGACGACGACGCCAAAGGCCAGCAGCCACCTTGCGCCGCCGCCGATCACGAGCACGTCGACGAAGGGCGTCGACAGTAATAGCGCCATGCCGGTGACCGACAGCGCGATCGCGGCAATCCGGACCGAGAATACGTTGGCAAGATTCGAAGGCGAGGACATGATCAGGTCGAGATCGGCGCGCGCGTAAAATACCCGCGTCACCGATTCGATCGCCTGTGACAGCATCAGCGCCCAGGCGAGAAAGATCGAAGAAGTGATGACGATCAGTTCCTGCTTGCCGAGGGGGGCCTGCAGGTCGGCGAAGCGCCCGACCACCGCATAGGCCGGCAGGTGCAGGAAGGCGGCGAACACGACGAGGGCGATGATCGCGCGCTTTCGCTTGCCGCGGCTGCCGGTCATCATCGCCAGCCATTCGCGCCAGGCCAGGCGGATCTCGTGCCGGGCAAACCAGGAAAGCGCCGCAGTCGAACTCATGCGGCGATCGCGTTGGCGTCGACGAGCGCGATGAACACATCTTCGAGGCTGGTGTCGTTGCGGCCATTCTGCTGGCGCAATTCCGCGAGCGTGCCCTCGGCCACCAGCCGGCCCTTGGCGATGACGCCGATCCGGTCGGCCATCCGCTCGGCGACTTCGAGAATATGCGTCGTCATGATCACGGTGCATCCGGCACGGACGCGGTCCTGCAGCAGCCCTTTCACATGACGCGCCGACAGCGCATCGAGGCCGGTCAACGGTTCGTCCAGGATGATCAGGCGCGGATCGTGAACCAGCGCGCCGGCCAGCGCCACCTTCTGACGCATGCCCTTGGAAAATCCCTCGCAGCGCTCGTGCAGGTGCGGCTCGAGGCCGAGCGACAGCAGGAGCTGTTGCGCTGCGGGTGCGGAAACCTCGGGGTCGATGCCCCAGAGGCCGGCGACGAATTCGAGATATTCCAGCGGCGTCAGCTTGTCGTAGATCATCGGCTCGTCGGAGACCCATGCCGTGATCTGCTTGGCGGCGACGGGATCGGCGATGGCGTCAATGCCCAGGATGGAGACGGAGCCCGCGTCCGGCTTGAGCAGGCCGGCGACCATCCGCAACGTCGTGGTCTTGCCGGCGCCGTTGGGGCCGAGCAGGGCGTAAAACTCGCCGGCGCGAACGGTCAGGTCGAGTGCCTCGACGGCCGGCCGGTCAAAACACTTCGTTAACCCTCGTACTTCGAGTGCCGATCGATTGGGGTGCATGATGACCGTACAGTCCGGATTGGTTTGTCGCCGGGAAGCATGACTCGGAAGAACTTTAGGCCCGGTGAATCGCGTGGCCCAAATGGTGTCGACCCCCGCAACTTCCCGGGCTGCGGCATTTGTCCGCAATTGTTAACGGTGGCGCGGCCAGCGCTTTGTTGACAGCGGTCGACGCTTTAGGCTCAATGCAACGGGACATATGCGGCTACATGCATCGCGAACAGGCGATAGCGTGTAGACACAAGATGCAGAAAAGGCGATCGACAGAATCGCCTGGCATCGGGGAGGGAATTGATGCTGGACTTCGTTCAGCAGCTGGTGAGTGGTATCGCGCTCGGCTGCGTCTACGGCTTGATCGCGCTCGGTTTCGTGCTTGTTTACAAGGCAACCGAGGTCGTCAATTTCGCCCAGGGCGATTTGATGATGCTGGGCGGGTTCTTCGCCTTCACCTTCATCGGCATGCTCGGCCTCAATTACTGGCTTGGATTCGCCGGCGCGGTCATCTGCATGGCGGCGTTCGGCATGCTGGCCGAACGCGTCGTGGTGCGTCCGATCCTCGGCTACCCGCAATTTTCCATCATCATGGCGACGATCGGCCTCGGATATTTCCTGCGCTCCGTGGTCGGCATGATCTGGGGCACCGACGATTTCAAGATCGAGACGCCGTTCAGCGACGGGGTGTTGCGAATCGGCAGCCTCGTGCTGGCCTACGACAAGCTCTCGGTGATCGCCGCGACCGTGATCCTCTGCGCGCTGCTGTATCTGTTCTTCAACCGCACCACGCTCGGCACCGCGATGCGCGCCAGCTCGGAGAACATGCTGGCTGCCTACTACATGGGCATCCCGGTCAAGCGCGTGGTGTCGATCGTGTGGGCGATCTCGGCAGCGGTCGCGACCGCCGCCGGCGTGCTGCTGGCGCCGATCACCTTCATTCACTCCAATGTCGGCCTCGTGCTGGGCCTGAAGGCGTTTCCGGCCGCGGTGCTCGGCGGCTTCGGTTCGATTCCCGGCGCGGTGGTGGGCGGCGTGCTGATCGGCGTGATCGAGAGCATGGCCGGTTTCTACCTGCCGCAGGGCTGGAAGGACATCGCGCCCTATCTCGTGCTTCTGGTGGTGCTGTTGCTCAAGCCGGAAGGCCTGTTCGGTGTTCATACGCGGAAGAAAGTCTGATGCGGTTCCTCTTCAAGACCGATTACGAAGACGATATCAGGTTGTTTCCGCATAGCGGCTATATCGTTTCCTACGGCGTCCTGCTGGCGTTCCTCCTGGTCGCGCCGTTCGTGCTGTCGAGCTATCTCGTCAGCCAGCTGGTGTTCGTGTGCATCTACGCCACCGTGGGCGTGGGCCTGATGATCCTTACCGGATTCACCGGGCAGGCCTCGCTCGGCCACGCCGCGTTTCTCGCCATCGGCGCCTATACCGCGGGCTATCTGCAACAATACAACGTGCCGTTCCCGATCTACTTTCTGGCCGGTGGCCTGCTCACCGCCGTGGTCGGCGCGCTGGTCGGATTCCCAGCGCTGCGGCTCCAAGGCATCTACCTCGTCATTGCAACGATCTCTTTTGCCTTCATCGTCGAGGAAGTGCTGGCGCGCTGGGAAAGCGTGACCCACGGCAATGAGGGTATGCGGGTCAAGACGCTGAGTCTATTCGGGCAGGCGGTGCCGCAGAACGGGCCAACCTTTTATTTCCTTTGTCTTGGCGTCCTGATCCTCGTCATCGTCGGCACGCTCAATCTGCTGCGCTCGCCGACAGGCCGCGCCTTTGTCGCGATCCGCGACAGCGAAACGGCGGCGCGCAGCATGGGCGTCAACGTCTCGCTCTACAAGGTGAAGTCGTTTGCGATCAGCGCGGGAATCACCGGCCTTGCCGGCGTTTTGTTTGCGCACAAGCTTTCCTTCATCTCTCCAGAGATGTTCACGCTGCAGCTCTCGATTGAGTTCATCATTGTGATCCTGATCGGCGGTACCTTCAGCCTGCATGGCGCGGTGCTCGGCGCGATCTTCCTGGTCATGATTGATCCCTTCCTGACCTATCTGAAGGACGACCTGCCCGGCATCATCTCGGGGCTGGCTGCGATGTTCGGCGCCGACAGCGCGACGGCGGGGAAAGTTAACGCCAACGTCGCCGCGATTGCCTCCGCCAACGGATTGAAGGGCGCCATCTACGGCGTGATCATCGTGCTGTTCGTGCTGTTCGAGCCGCTTGGCCTGTATGGGCGCTGGCTGAAGATCAAACTTTTCTTCCAGCTGTTCCCGCTTTACAAGCGCGCCACCTTCAAGCGGCAGAAGATCTACGTGAAATCGGAGCGGAACCGATGACGTATTTCCGTGCGGATAACCTCTCGCTGCATTTCGGCGGTCTCAAAGCGGTCGATTCGGTCAGCTTCGCCGTGGAGAAAGGCGAGATCCTTTCGATCATCGGCCCCAACGGCGCCGGCAAGAGCTCGATCTTCAACCTGATCTCGCGCATCTACCCGCCGACTTCGGGCAAGATCTTCTTCGAGGACCAGGACATCACCGAGCAGCCGGCCTACGAAATCGCCGGCCTCGGCATCGCGCGCACCTTCCAGAACATCGAATTGTTCGAGAACGCGACCATGCTGAGCAATCTCCTGGTCGGCCGCCACAGGCACTCCACCACCCAGCTGTGGCAGGAATTGCTGTTTCTGCCGAACGTGCGCGCCCGCGAGAAAGCCCATCGTCGCAGTGTCGAGCAGGTCATCGAGTTTCTCGATCTCGAAGTCTATCGTGACAAGCTGATTTCGGGACTGCCTTACGGCGTCCGCAAGGTGATCGAACTCGCGCGTGCGCTGTGCTCGGAGCCGAAGCTGATCCTGCTGGACGAGCCGTCCTCCGGGCTGAATGTCGAGGAAACGGGCGACATGTCGTTCTGGATCCGCGACCTGAAGACCGACCTCGGCATCACCGTGCTGATGGTCGAGCACGACATGTCGCTGGTGAACCGGGTGTCGGACCGCGTGATCGCGCTCAACTATGGTCGCGTGATCGCGATGGGCTCGCCTTCCGAGGTGCAGCGCCATCCCGACGTCGTCGCGGCCTATCTCGGCGCATGAGGACGATGCCATGAGTGCTTCCGACATCATCCTCAAGCTCAGCAATATCGAGAGCTATTACGGACCTATCCAGGCGATCAGGGGCATCAGCCTCGAAGTGCCGCGCGGCCGCATCGTGACGCTGCTGGGCGCCAACGGCGCCGGCAAGACCACGGTGCTCAAGACGATTTCCGGCATTCTCGATCCCCAGAAGGGATCGATCGAGTTTCTGGGCAAGCCGATCCAGCGCATGGAAGCCGACAAGATCGTCCGGCTGGGGCTTAGTCACGTGCCGGAGGGGCGCGAGGTGTTCCCGTTCCTGTCGGTGCGCGAAAACCTGATGATGGGCGCCTATCCGCGCAAGGACCGCGACGGCGTCGCGGAGGATCTCGGCCGCGTCTACGGTTATTTCCCGCGGCTGAAGGAGCGCGTCAACCAGCCGGCCGGACAGCTTTCCGGCGGCGAGCAGCAGATGCTGGCGATCGGGCGGGCGCTGATGAACCGGCCGGCATTGCTGCTGCTGGACGAGCCGTCGCTCGGGCTGTCGCCGATCCTGGTGAAGGAGATTTTCACCATCATCAAGCGCGTCAACGAGGAGCAGGGCATGTCGATCCTGCTGGTCGAGCAGAACGCCAAGGTAGCGCTGGAGACGGCGCATTACGGCTATGTGCTGGAAATCGGCCGCGTCGTGATGAACGATACCTGCGAGCGGCTGATGAATTCAAAGGACATCCAGGAATTCTATCTCGGCGCCAAGGAAGAGGGCGCCCGTGGCGAACGGCGCTGGAAAAAGAAGAAAACCTGGCGCTAGAGCATGATCCGGAAAGTGGATGCCGGTTTTCCGAAAAGATCATGCTCAAATCAGAGAAATAGAGCGGGAGGCGGTTCGAAGAAGCGTCATCCTGCTCTATTTGACGCAGTTAAGGCATTGGCGTTGCGAGTGAATTTGAGCTAAATTCGAGTCCTGCTTCGAACCAAGACCGGCTTGCAAGACCGGTGGCCGAAACAGGCGATAGAGGGAGGAAGAGCGCATGGCCAGACCGGCAGTGCTGACGGTCGCCGACACGATCGCGAGGAGCTTTCTGAAGTCCGTGGAGACTCGCGGCGACCGCCCCGCGATCCGCGAGAAGAAATTCGGCATCTGGCAGCCGACCAGCTGGCGCGAGTGGCTGCAGATTTCCAGGGACATCGCCTTCGGCCTGCATGCTAGCGGCTTCCGGCCCGGCGACGTCGCCTCGATCATCGCCAATGCCGTTCCTGAGTGGGTCTATGCCGACATGGGCATCCTGTGCGCCGGCGGCGTCTCTTCCGGTATCTATCCCACCGACTCGTCCGCGCAGGTCGAGTACCTGATCAACGATTCATCGACCAAGGTGATCTTCGCCGAGGATGAGGAGCAACTCGACAAGATCCTGTCCTGCCGCTCGCGCTGCCCAACCTTGCAGAAGATCATCGTGTTCGACATGGAAGGCCTCAGCGCCTTCAGCGACCCGATGGTGCTGTCGCTGGCCGAGTTCATGGCGCTCGGGCGCAATCACGCCCAGGGCAGGGAATCGCTATGGGACGAAATGATCGGAAGCCGTACCGCCGACGATCTCGCCATTCTCGTCTACACGTCGGGTACCACGGGTCCGCCCAAGGGCGCGATGCATTCCAATCGCAGCGTGACGCACCAGATGCGCCATGCCAACGACCTGTTCCCATCCACCGACGATGAAGAGCGGCTGGTGTTCCTGCCGCTCTGCCACGTCGCGGAGCGAATCGGCGGATATTACATTTCGCTGGCGCTGGGCTCGGTGATGAATTTCGCCGAAAGCCCGGAAACCGTGCCGGACAACCTGCGCGAGGTGCAGCCGACCGCGTTTCTCGCGGTGCCGCGGATCTGGGAAAAGTTCTATTCCGGGATCACCATCGCGCTGAAGGACGCGACGGCGTTCCAGAACTGGATGTACCGCAACGCGCTCGCCATCGGCAATCGGATGACCGAATACAAGCTGCAGGGCGATACGCCGCCGCTGTCGTTGCAGCTCGCGAACTGGGCGGCCTATTGGCTGGTGTTCCGCAACATCCGCCGCATGCTCGGGCTCGACCGCTGCCGGCTTGCATTCACGGGTGCGGCGCCGATCGCGCCCGACCTGATCCGCTGGTATCTCGCGCTCGGCCTCGACATGCGCGAGGTCTATGGCCAGACCGAGAATTGCGGCGTGGCGACCATCATGCCGCCCGATCGCATCAAGCTGGGCTCGGTCGGCAAGGCGGCGCCGTGGGGCGAGGTCGCGATTTCGCCGCAGGGCGAAATCCTGATCCGCGGCGACTTCCTGTTCATGGGCTATCTGAACCAGCCGGAAAAGACCGCGGAAGCTATCGACGCCAAGGGATGGCTGCACACCGGCGATGTCGGCTCGATGGACAATGAAGGCTTCGTCAAGATCACCGACCGGATGAAGGACATCATCATCACTTCGGGCGGCAAGAACATCACGCCGTCGGAGATCGAGAACCAGCTGAAGTTCTCGCCTTACGTTTCCGACGCTGTGGTGATCGGCGACAAGCGGCCTTACCTGACCTGCCTGCTGATGATCGACCAGGAGAATGTCGAAAAATACGCGCAGGACCACGACATTCCCTTTACCAACTACGCAAGCCTGTGCCGTGCTGCCGAGATCCAGGACCTGATCCAGCGCGAGATCGAGGCGGTCAACGCCAATTTCGCCCGCGTCGAAACCATCAAGAAGTTCTATTTGATCGAACGTCAGCTCACGCCCGAGGACGAGGAGCTGACACCGACCATGAAGCTGAAGCGCAGTTTCGTGAACAAGCGTTATGCCGCCGAGATCGACGCCATGTATGGCGAACGAGCGGTGGCGTAAGCGGTCAAGCCTATCGGGAACGAAAGATTGAAAACGGCGAAGGATTGAGAAGGCCCCGCCCTTCGCTCGTCACGGGCCAACAAGGAGGATATTGCAATGTCGAAATCGTTTAGGGCGTTGGGCCTTGCGGTGAGCGCCCTTGCGCTGACTCAACTGCCGGCCGCGGCTCAGACCAAGGTCACCAATGAGGGCGTCTCGGCGAACGAGATCGTCGTCGGCACCCATCAGGATTTGTCGGGCCCGATCAAGGTCTGGGGCGTGCCGGTTTCCAACGGCATGAAGATGGCAGTTGAGGAAATCAACGCCGCCGGCGGCATCAACGGCCGCAAGGTCAAGATGATTCTGGAAGACAACGGCTACGATCCGAAGAAGGCCGTGCTGGCCTCGCAAAAGATGGTCGAGCGCGACAAGATCTTCGCCATGATCGGCGCGATGGGGTCGCCGACCGTGCTCGCCGCGCAGGACATCCTGTTCGACGCCGGCGTGCTGCAGCTGTTCCCGCTGACCGCCGCCGAATTCACCTTCAAGTTCGATCCGGCCAAGCCGCAGGAGCGGCTGAAGTTCAACAATCTGCTGCCCTATGTCGAGAGCACGCGCGCCGCGGTCAAGTACATGATGGAGGCGAAAAACTTCAAGAAGCCCTGCATCATGCATCAGGACGATGAGTACGGGAAGAACGTGCTCGACGGCTTCACCCAGCAGCTTACCGCGATGAAGGCGACGCCGGCGTCGGTGACCAGCTACAAGCGCGGCGCGTCCGACTTCAGCGCGCAGATCGCCAAGATGAAATCCGACGGCTGCGACATGGTCGTGCTCGGCACCGTCATTCGCGAAACCATCGGCGCGATGGGCGAAGCCAAGAAGCTCGGCTGGGACGTCACCTTCCTCGGTGCGACGCCGACCAACGTGCTGGAAGTCCCGGCGCTCGGCAAGGAAGCGGTCGAAGGCCTCTACGCGGCGTCTGGCTTCGAAATTCCGTACGAGGACACGGCGAAGGGCAAGGTCAAGGATTGGCTGGCCAACTACAAGAAGATGTTCAACACGGACGCCAATACGCAGGCGATCATCGGCTACAACGCCATGATGACCTTTGCGTTCTATGCGCAGAAGGCGGGCAAGGATCTGACCGGCCAGAAGATGATGGACTCGCTGGAGTCCGGCGAGAAGTTCCTCGACATCTTCAACTCGCCGCCGACCAAGTTCTCCAAGACCGATCATCTCGCCAACACGATCACCCAGGTCCAGCAGATCAAGAACGGCCGCTGGGTGCTGGTCAAGGAAGGTCTGATGTTCTGAGCAGGCGTTACTTCAGCCGGTACGGCTCGACGTTAAAGGGCTGCGCGATGATCTCGCGCAGCCCTTTTCTTTTGCCGTAGCATTCTGTGTCGATACTGAACCCCGTCATTGCGAGGAACGAAGCGACTTGTGGCGCTATGGATTGCTTCGCTTTGCTCGCAATGACGATCTCTGCTCTATCGTACCTTACTTCGGCCGGATCGCGTCCGCCGTGCCCTGGATGAAGGCCTGCAGCTTCGGGATATCCTCTTCCTTCAGCTTGCCGGTGAAGTCCGGCATGCCCTGGTCGCGGAACGGGCCCTTGAACACGAAGTCCTTCAGGTTGGCGATGGTTTCGGTCGGGACGTAGCCGAGATTCCGGACATTGCCGCCCTTGTCGACGCCGGGCACGCCATGGCATTGCGCGCAGGCGGCGACATAGATGCCGGTGCCTTCCTCGACGTCCTTGGGATCGTACTTCACGCCCTTCAGCAGGCCCTCGGTCTGGTACTTCACGAAGGCCGGCAGCGGCGCCTTGCCGCCGATCGCGAAGGTGTAGACGGTGCCGGGGCTCTGCAATTCGGTGACGCGCTGCGAGATCCCGAATACGCCGCCCCAGCCGACCGCGATCGATACATATTGCTGGCCGTCGAGCATATAGGTCGAGGCCGCCGCGACCACGCCGGTGCCGGTCGGGCTCTCCCAGAGTTTTTCACCCGAGGTGGCGTTGTAGGCGACGAAACGCCCGTCGGCCGTCCCCTGGAACACCAGATTGCCGGCGGTGGTCAGCGTGCCGCCGTTCCACGGCGCCACGTGTTCGACGCGCCAGGCTTCCTTCTGCTTGACCGGATCCCAGGCCAGCAGCCGTCCGAACGCCGGGCTCTTGGGTGGCGTGGCATTCAGCATGAAGCCGACATTCCAGCCGGCCGCCGCCGCGAACTTGCCGGGCGTCGCCGCGTTATGCGTGAGCGCTTTCTCCGGCGTGAGGTTGAGCGGCACGCCCTGTGCCGGCAGGTACACCAGCCCGGTTTGCGGATTGAAAGACATCGGATGCCAGTTGTGCGCCCCGAACGGGCCGGGGATGCTGTCATAGGCGGCATCCTCGCGCGCTTGCTTCACCTCGATCGGCCGGCCGTTGGCGTCGTAGCCGGTCGCCCAGTTCACGTCGACGAAGTTCTTCGCCGAGATGAACTTGCCGTTGGTGCGGTCGATGACGAAGAAGAAGCCGTTCTTCGGCGCGTGCAGGATCACCTTGCGCGGCGCGCCGTCGATCGTGATATCGGCCAAAATCATCGGCTGGGTTGCGGTGTAATCCCAGTGATCGCCGGGCGTTTCCTGGTAGTGCCAGGCGTATTTTCCGGTATCCGCATTCAGCGCGACGATCGAGGACAGATATAGATTGTCGCCGCCGGAGGGACTGCGAATCTTCTGGTTCCACGGCGAGCCGTTACCGGTGCCGATATAGACGAGATTCAGGTCGGGATCGAAGGTGATGGTGTCCCATGCGGTTCCGCCGCCGCCGTTGATCCAGTATTTGCCGGCGGGATCCCAGGTCTTGGCCGCGGCTGCCATCGACTCGTCCTCGAACGGTTTTGACGGATCGCCGGGCACGGTGAACCAGCGCCAGGCCTGGTTGCCGGTTTCCGCGTCATAGGCGGTCACGTAACCGCGCGCGCCATATTCGGCGCCGCCATTGCCGATCACCACCTTGCCGTTGAACACGCGCGGCGCGCCGGTGATCGTGTACGAGTGCTCTTTGCTGACGATCGTGTCCTTTTCCCAGACTACCTTGCCGGTGACGGCGTCGAGCGCGATCAGCCGCCCGTCATAGGCGCCGACATAGACCTTGCCCTTCCACAGTGCGACGCCGCGGTTGACCACGTCGCAGCAGCCCTTGTAGCCCTTCTCGCGATCGATTTTCGGATCGTAGGTCCAGAGCTGCTTGCCGGTGCGGGCGTCGATGGCGTGCACCACGCTCCATGAGGCGGTCTGGTACATGATGCCGTCGACCACGACCGGGGTGGCTTCGACGCCGCGGGAGGATTCCAGCGGATAGCTCCATACCAGCCCGAGTTGCTTGACGTTGTCGGCGTTGATCTGGTTGAGCTTCGAGAAGCGCGTCTCGGCATAGTCGAGGCCGATGGTCGGCCAGTCGTTCGAGGTCGCGGTGTTGGCCTTGATCGACGCACCGTCGACCGCCGCGGTCACGGCCTTGATGTGCTCGGGGGTTCCCTTGGCGGGGCTCTGCGCCTGCGCGCCGTAACAGAATGTCAGACTAAGCCCAATCGCCAGCGCTGTTCTATTCGGACTGGCTGCCATTTCAGAAAAAAAACGGCAAGCGGAAGCAACGCACGGCCAACGTGTCATCATGTTCCCTCCCAACGATCTCTAGCGGATCTGGGTGAATGCTATTCCGGTGAGAAGGATCGCGTCAATCAATGCAGGACGCGCGGGATGAAAAAGAAAATTCGTCTTGCGATATTTTGGCCGGATAGATCCAGGCTGGTATAACGGCCGCGGCGCAACATCGGCGCTGACTGAAACAGATTGTCGGTCGCTGCTGCCGCGCAATATCTGCGCAGCCTTTTTCGTCACTCGAGGCGTTCGGCTGACGGATCCGTCGCGGCGGCCAACGAACTCACGACGAGCGGTGCCGCAGGATCATGGCCTGCGGCGCCGACGGGCCGCGGTGCCTCGATGTATCGCATCACGCCGTGCTCGCCGATCACGAATGTCGGCCGGAAATTCCTGACGTTAGCGTCTTCAACCATCGCCATGCGGCGGTTGTCGAGCATCAGCCAGCGTCCGTCGAGCCGCGCGGCGGCTACCGCGTGGTCTTCGCCATGGATGGTGTCGTGAAGCACCACGATCCTGAGATCGTCGGGGGAAAGGCCGGCGTGTCGCAAAGCCGTAAATTTCGCGATCGCATAGTCCTCGCAATCGCCGCCGCCGCGGGCGAACGTGGCGAGCGGCGACGACCAGACGTCGATCTCGCCGTGATGGGCGACGTCGCTCATCGGCCGGATCGCCAGGTTGACGGCGCGGTTGATCTCGCCGAGGCGTGCGCGGCCCTCGCGCGCCCGGGCGGCGTCGACGATGTCTAGGAATTTCAGCGCGGCCGCAGACGCGCATCCATCACGGTCGCCTTCGCAGAGCGCAAGCTGCACCATTTCGTCGTCGAGCCGGCGTTGCGCGGCGAGCCATTTGTCGCGAAGTCCGCCGCCCGGGAGGGCAGACGCGACCAGTCCGAACGGCTCCGCCGATCGCTGAATCACTTCCGCCGACTCGGCCGGTCTGGCGGTCTCGGCCCGAAGGTCGGCTGCTCCGAACCAGGCCAGGCTGCACGCAACAATGACCGCGCTCCATGCGCGCGAGATGACTGACAACCCCATGTGACGCCCTTTGTCCGGGCATCGGCAGGCGTGTTGCGCCTGGGCGTGACCGGATCATTTGCAGGGCAGGATGGGCGGCGTGGCTTTTGATCCGCTTAAACCGAAGGGAAGTCGGCCGTTAACTGCAAAACAGCCCAAAATAACTTCCGCCGATCCGGCGAGAATTTTACCGATCGGCTTAAGCATGCCTCACGGGCCGGGGGCTGGAGATCGCCTTAACCACGAGTTATGGTTGTTTTTCAGGTAATGTGACTTTTGTGCTGAAAATTGTATGATTTGTTGACAGGTTCACAATTCGAACTTCAAAAATCCTATTATATGGCACCGTGGAACCACGGGAAAGCAGTGCCAAGTATAGTTTTTTATATTTATACTTTGAATACTCGAATTTTTGCGATTTAGACCAGCGAAGTGCACCCATGTGCCGCCAAGGTAGCCAAAAAGACCTGAAACATCTCGGCGCTTCCTACTAAAAGCAATCTTGGGGGGAGCGTCTTCTGGAATTTTAACAAGCATTAGATGGTTCCGCGGCGAGCGATACAATGATATGCAAGTTTAGACTGTCGAATTTTATATAAATATTAACCTTAGCGGCAACGGTGCCCATTTGAGCTTGGCCGGCAAATTTACCGATGTGCTGTCGGGCGACCATGGTTCGCACCTCCATGGTTCTGTCCGCGTTGACAGCGTTTCGACGCATGCGCCGGCTGACGCCATTATCATTCCTGATGCCGATTTGCTGTTTAACGGCGATTTCAAGCGGTCTGGCGTCGACCTTGTCCTAACCGGCGGCGACCGCGAACTGGTGCTGCATGATTACTTCAGGGGCGAGAAGCGCGCCGCGCTGGCGTCGCCCGACGGCGCCCACCTCAGTGGTGATCTCGTCAAAGCGCTGACCGGACACACCCAGTTTGCCCAGGCCGACGGTAGCGCCAGCGTCGCCCCTGCCGTCATCGGCCATGTCACCAAGTTGGCGGGCAATGCGACCGCGATCCGCAACGGCGTCTCGATCATCCTGAGCCAGGGTGACAACGTCCACAAGGGCGACGTCGTCCAGTCCGGCTCCGACTCGACGCTCGGCATCACTTTCATCGACGGCACCGTGTTCGGCCTCGCCTCGAACGCCAGAATGGTGCTGAACGAAATGATCTACGACCCCAACGGGTCGGACAACAAATCGCTGCTCAGCCTGGTGGCTGGCACGATCTCGTTCGTCGCCGGCGCGACCGCCAAGAAAGGCGACATGAAGGTCGACACGCCGGTCGCGACCATGGGCATCCGCGGCACCGCGGTTCTGGTCGAGATCGACTTCGACGTGCCGGTGCAGGGCGGCGCACCGCCGGCCAAATTCCAGGTGCTGGTCGAACCCGACGGCACCACCGGCTCCTATATCCTGTATGACAAGGTCACGCTGACGCAGATCGCGACCGTCAACCGCGCCGGCACGCAGACCATTATCAACGGACAGGGCGCGGTCAGCTTCCAGTCGTCCGTGCAACTTTCGCCGGACGCGCAGAAGATCATCAGCGACGTGTTCTCGCTGAAGTTCAGCGATCTCAACAACCCGAACACCAAGCTGACGACCAACTTCACCGATACGATCGTTCCGGAAACGGTATTCCTCAAGCTGGCCAGCAACGATGTCGTGCCGGTGACGCTTCAATTCATCAACATCCCGGACAGGCCCGCAAGCGGTCCGTCGCCCGGTACGGAGATCAGGCCAGATCGTATTGCGGGTCCGCCATTGGCGTCCGCGTCCGGCGGCGCGGTTGCCGAACGGACTGATGTTACAGCCGACACGACCCTCAGCAGCGTGTCCGGCATAGTCAGCTATGCCGACATCAATCCCCAAGACCGGCCGAGCGTCAGTGCGCAATTCTCTTCGTTCGACTACAAGGACGCACAGGGCGCCAATGTCTCCGCGACGCTGACGGCGGAGCAATTGGCGGCGATCAAGGCGGTCGAAGTGCCCCTCGTCGTGGTGCAGGACCCGAACGGCAAGAACACCGGTAACGCCACCTGGACCTACAACATTGCCGATGGCGCGTTCGACTTCCTCGCCTCCGGCGAGACGCTGACGCTGACCTATCTGGCGCGGGTCGACACCAACTACAAGCCAAGCAACGAAACGACGTTCGTGCCGTTCACGATCGTCATCACCGGTACCAACGACAAACCGACGCTGTCGGCGACCGGCGGCGAAATCACCGAGCGGATCGGTACCGGCAATTCGGTCGTCGATACCGTGACCGGCACCGTTACTTTCGCCGATGTCGACCTGACCGACCGCCCCGTCGTCAGCGCCGCGATCTCGCAGACCGATCCATTCCGCTATTTCGATGCGGAGGGCAACGACGTCACCGCGACGCTGACAGCGGCGCAGATCGCGGCGATCATTGCCGTCGCGGTTCCGCTGAACGTGGCGCAGGCGGCCGGCAACACCCACAATGGATCGGCGACCTGGACCTACAGCGTCGAAGACAGCAAGTTCGACTTCATCGCCAAGGGCGAGACGCTGACGCTCAACTACGTCGCCCAGGTCGATGACGGTCATGGCGGCGTCGTCTCGACGCCGATCACGGTCTCGATCAAGGGCGCGGATGTCGTCGTCATCGGCACCAATGACGTACCGACCATCGATGCCACCAGCGACGGCTTTGCCGAGCTTGCGAGCCAGACCGGCTCCGGCGAGATCCGTGTGGCGGCAGGAACGATCAGCTTCACCGACGTCGACCTGACCGATCGCCCGGTGGCGAGCGCCGCCTTCAGTTCGTTCAGCTATCTGAACGCCTACGGGGTCGAAGTGACCTCGCTGCTCACGGGCGCGCAGCTAGCGGCAATCTCGGCGGTGGACGAGCCGCTGACGGTGCTGCAAACCTCTGGCAATACCAATAATGGCTCGGCCAGCTGGAGCTACAGCGTCCCCGACGACGCATTCGATTTCCTGGCCGACGGCGAGGTCCTGGCGCTGACTTACGCTGCGACCGTCGATGACGGCCATGGTGGCGTGGTCACCAAGCCGATCACCGTCACCGTCACCGGCAGTAACGATGCGGTCGACATCACCGGCGAGCCGCAGACGGCGACGATCACGGAACACGCCGACGCCCACCATTCGGCGACGCCGGATACCGCAAGCGGTGCGATCACCTTCGTCGATGCCGATTTGAGCGATACCCATAACGTCAAACTCGCCGGCGTCAGCGCCTCCGGCGTGGTGACGGGCCTCGCCAACGGCGCGGTGCAGCTCAACTGGCTGTCACTGGGACCGCTGAGCGACTCCACCAACGGCTTGCCGGGCTCGCAAAGCTGGACGTTCTCGGCGCCGGACAGCTATTTCGACTATCTTGCCGACGGCGAGACCGTCACGCTGACCTACACGGTCGAGGTCGATGACCACCATGGTAGCAGCGCCTTGCAGGACATCGTCGTCACCGTCACGGGCAGCAACGACGCGCCTGTCATCGGCGCGATCGCGCAGCAGAATCTGACCGAGCAGAGCGGCGCCAGCGCGTTGACTTCGACAATTGCGGTGAACTTCACCGATCTCGATTTGTCGGATGTCGGCCACAGCGCAAGCGTCACCCATGCGGTGGCGTCCGGCGCCACCAACGGCCTGGCCCTCAACGAGGCGGCGCTGATCGCGTTGATCAAGCCCGAGGAGGTAACCAAGGCCGCCGGCTCCACGTCAGGGTCGGTCGAGTTGTCATTTTCGGCGGCATCGAGTGCGTTCGATTATCTCGAACAGGGTCAGGTTCTCACACTGAAATACACCGTCGCGATCGACGACGGCGACGGCGGCGTCACGTCCCGGGACTTCGTGGTCACCGTCACCGGAACCAACGACGCGCCGTCCATCGTGGGTGAAGTCGATCCGGCGCCGCAAACCGTCATCGTGGCTGTTCCGACCGCGCTCGATGTGCTCGACCCGGGCGTGCTCGACAATTCGCTCGGCCTGCATACCGAGACGTTCGACCAGGTGACGGCCGGCTCGGCCTCCAACAACGGCACTGGCCACGGGAATTTCTACAGCGAAGCGCTCGGCGCGACGTTCTCGGCGTCCGGACATTCCGGGGTCGTCAACGGGTCGTCCTCCGGGGTTACGGCGGCGCCCTATGTCGGGCCGGCACACGGCGGCCAGGATACAACGAACTATCTGAGCATCGGCAGCGGCAGCAGCGAAACCATCACGTTCACGTCGGAGAAGAACAGCTTCGGTCTCTACTGGGGATCGCTCGATTCCTACAACTCCATCGCGTTCTACGATGGCGACACCATCGTCGCCTTCTACGCCGGCGACCAGTTCTCGCCGCTGTTCCCGAGCGGCAACACGAGCTCGTTCTCGTCCAACGGATATGTGCAGTTTGCCCACCTGCCGCTGTTCGACAAGGTGGTACTCGCCAGCGGCGAGAACGCGTTCGAGATCGACAATATTTCCGCCGGATACGTGCCGGAGGATATCGGGCTCTCGGGACCGGTCACGGGCACGCTGAGCGTCCACGATGCCGACGTCGGCGACGCCTTGACGGGTGTCGTCGTCGGCAACGCCACGTTCGAATACAACGGATCGACGACGATCCCTGGCGGCATCGACATCTCGGCGCTTCTCAAGGCCACGAATGTGACGTTCGATATTGCGTCGAGCAACGGCGCAACGGTCGACCTGCACTGGACCTATCAGCCGATCGATGCAGATTTCGGCTTCCTGCATGTCGGCGACGTTCTCGAGATCAAGTACGTCGCAGAGGTCAGCGACGGTCACGGCAATGCCGGGGCCCAGGAGCTGACCATCACGCTTGTCGGGGCCGACAGTCCCCCGGATGGGTCGTCCAACCTCATGGCGGGCTTCGTGTTTGCCGAAGTCGAGCAGGGAGCCGTGGTCATCAACGGCACGCCGGGCGACGACGTCATTCACGCGACTTCCGCCAACGATGTGCTGACCGGCGGAGCGGGGGCCGATCAGTTCGTGTTCGCTCCACAAGCCAAATCCAGCAGCGACATCATCACCGATTTTACGCCGGGCGAGGACTACATCGATCTGCGACTGTTCTCCGACGTCAATCCGGCGAACATCGATCACTGGCTCGAAACCAATGCGGCGCAGAGTGCGACCAACCCGAACGATGTCATGATCACGATCGGCAATGATGCGCTCACGCTGAAGAACATCGCTCTATCGAGCTTGCATGCGAGCGACTTCATCGTCACGCCGTATCAGGCCGGCACCTGACGAAGTTGACTTCCCTTCTCTTCGAGGCGTCATCCCGCTAGGGTGAGGAGACGCTTTAGGGTTGGAGCCTCGGTTCTCACGGGCGCCTCGGCCAGGCCAATCGGTTTCCATGAAACGACTGCGAGCACTGCCAAGATGGTTCACGCGGCGCATCGGCTATGCCCGGTTGCTGTGCCTTGCGCTGTTGATCGGGTTCGCCGTGCTTCGCGCTGCCGACCCGGCCCCCGTCGAGGAAATCCGGGTCAGGACCTTCGACACCTTCCAGCGCATCGACCCGCGCAAGAAGGCCATCAGGCCGGTCACGATCGTCGATATCGACGACAAGAGTCTGGAAAAGCTCGGGCAGTGGCCGTGGCCGCGCACCCGGATTGCCGAACTCGTGACCGAGCTGACCCGGCTCGGCGCCCTCGTAATCGCGTTCGACGCGGTGTTCTCAGAGCCCGACCGTCTCAATCCTGCCTTCGTGGCCGACACCTTCCGCAATCTCGACGAAGAAACGCGCGCCCGGCTGCGGGCGCTGCCGAGCAACGACCAGGTCTTCGCCGACGCCATCAAGGCTTCGCGCGTCGTGCTCGGCGAATCCGGTCTGCCGGAGGAAATCGCGGCCCTCGACAAGACGCTGCCGGTCACGGGTATAGCGATGCTCGGCGAAGAGCCGCAACGTTTCATGGTCGATTTCCCGGGCCTGTTGCGTAACGTGCCGGTGCTTGAACATGCCGCTGCCGGGCGCGGCCTGTTTACGATCAAGCCCGAACGCGACGGCATCGTGCGGCGAGTGCCGATGATCATGCAGGCGCAGGGCCAGACCATGCCGTCGCTGACCTTCGAAATGCTCCGTGTCGCCAGCGGATCGGGGACCATCCTGATCAAGGCCGAACCGGGCGGCATCAAGAGCATCGGCATCAAGGGCATCCAGATCCCGACTGATCGCAACGGCCTGCTCTGGGTGCACTACGCCCGCAACGATGCTTCGATCTATGTCCCCGCCGTCAATGTGCTCGAGAAAAACGTCGCGCCCGACATGATCGCCGGCAAGCTGGTGCTGATCGGGACTTCCGCGGTCGGCCTCAACGACATCAAGACCACACCGGTGTCGCGCGCGATGCCAGGGGTCGAGATCCACGCCCAGGTGCTGGAGAGTGCGCTCACCGGCGCGGTGATCTCGCAGCCGATCTTCGGCATAGCCGTCGAATTCGCGACCGCACTGCTGTTCGGGCTCCTGGTGATCGCGTTCGCGCCTCAGTTCGGGCCGGTCACGCTGGTCGTGCTCGGCGCGGCGTTCGCCAGCATGCTGATCGGGCTCTCGGCCTATTTCTACGTCTACAACAGGCTGCTGATCGACTTCACCTATCCTCTGATGTCGACCACGGCGATCTATCTCACGCTGATCTTTTCAAGTTTCGTGCGCGAGCAGGCGCAGCGAAAGCAGATCAGGTCGGCGTTCGCGCAATACATGTCGCCAGCCCTGGTCGAGCAGCTCGCCCACGCACCGGAAAAGCTGGTGCTCGGCGGCGAAGATCGTGAAATGACGATCATGTTCTCCGACGTTCGCGGCTTTACCACGATATCGGAAACCTACAAGCACGATCCGCAGGGCCTCACGGCATTGATGAATCAGTTCCTGACGCCGTTGACCAACGCGATCCTGGCGCGCAAGGGCTATATCGACAAGTACATGGGCGACGCCATCATGGCGTTCTGGAATGCGCCGCTCGACGACAAGAACCATCAGATCAATGCCTGCGAGGCTGCGATCGACATGCTCGAGAGAATCGACGAGCTGAACCGGAGTCGGAAACAGAAGGCGCTGGATGATGGTCATGCCTTCATTCCGATCAATGTCGGTATCGGCTTGAACACCGGCACCTGCACGGTGGGCAACATGGGATCCGACATAAAGTTCAACTATTCGGTGTTGGGCGATAGCGTCAATCTCGCTTCGCGCCTCGAGGGCCAGTCAAAGGAGTATGGTTTTCCTATCATCGTGGGATCCAGCACGGCGCTGGCAGTCAAGGACAGGTTCGCGATTCTCGAACTCGACTTCATCATGGTCAAGGGCAAGACGGAGCCGGAAGTGATCTACGCCATTGCCGGCCGCGACGACGTCGCGCAGTCCGGCCGCTTCCAGCGCCTGCGCAACCTGACCATCGAGATGCTGTCGTGCTACCGCAATCGCGACTGGGACGGCGCGCTGGCTGCCATCGCCCGCGGCCGCAAGACCGACGAGGCAAACGCGCTGGAGCTGCTCTACAATCTCTACGAAGCCCGCATTCGCAGCTATCTTGACAATCCGCCGCCGGAAGACTGGAACGGCGCGTTCGCACTGCTGACGAAGTAAGTAATTTTCTGCCGTCCCGGCGTTCGCCGGGACGGCAGCGGGATGTTTTCCGCTACTCCAGCCCGATCTGCGTCAGATCCTGAAACCAGTGCTGCGCCTGCACGAACTTCTTCACCTTTGGCGACAGCGCGTGCGGGTTAGTGTCATGCACCACCCAGACCAGCGTGGCGTCGTCGACGATCTGGGCGTGGGCCTGCGCCAGCAGTTCGTCCTGCTTGGCGACATCGAAGGTCTGCTTGGCCTCGTCGATCAGCGCGTCGACCTTCGGGTTCTTGTAGCCGCCCCAGTTGACGCCGACGGGCGCGACCTGGCCGGAGTGGAAGAAGCGGACGATGGCGTATAGCGGGTCTGAGGTGACGTAGGCGATGTTGTTGGAGGTGATGCCGGCGTTCATCTCGTCGGCCGCACCCTTGCGCCATGCGGTATAGAGAGTCTCGAGTTCGACCACCTTGAAGTCGATCTCGATGCCGATTTCCTTGAAGCTCTGCTGCAGGAATTCGTTCATCGGCAGCGACAGCATCTGCCCGGTGCCGCCTTGCGCGATGACGAAGGTGGTCTTCAGCGGCTTCTCCTTGGAGTAGCCGGCCTCCTGCACCAGCTTCTTCGCCGCGGCGACATCATATTTGAGCTCGAAGCCCGGCTTGCCGAACCACGGGCTCGACGGGTCGACCTGGCCCTTGGCGGGCTTTGCCAGTCCGTTCATCAGTCCGACCACGGCCTCGCGGTCGATCGCAAGGTTGAGCGCCTTGCGCAGACGGATGTCGGTCCAGGGCGAGCCGGGCAGCACGCTCAAATGATAATTCCAGACATGCGGCGTGACGTTGTCGACGATCTTCATCCCCGCGGATTTGAGCTGCGGTACGGCGTCGGGTGCCGGCGTCTCGATCAGGTCGACCTGGCCCGCCAGCAGCGCATTGGTGCGCGTCAACGCTTCCGGCATCGGGATCAGCACGATCTTGTCGGCCTTCGGCAGACGCTTCTTGTCCCAGTAGTCGGCGTTCTTGGTGAGTTCAGCGAGTTCGCGCGGCACCAGCTTGGTCAGCTTGAACGGTCCGGTGCCGGAGGGCTGGCTGGCGAACTTGTCCCAGTCCTTGCCGAGCTTTTCATATTGTGCCGGGCTGGAGACCAGGAACCAGAGCATCTGGTAGGGGAAGAAGGAATCTACCGTCTTGGTGGTGATCTCGACCGTGTTGTCGTCGATCTTGGCGTAGCTTGCCACCGAGGGCAGGCGGGTTTTTACCTGCGCGCTTTGCCGCTTGTCGAACTGCGGTGCCTTGTCGTTGAGCACCTTGTCCAGATTCCAGATCACCGCGTCGGCGTTGAAGTCGCTTCCGTCGTGAAACTTGACACCCTTGCGTAGGGCAAAGCGCCATTTCTTCTTGTCGCTGTCGTCCACCTTCCACTCGGTGGCCAGGCCCGGCACCAGTTTTCCGGGCCGGTCGGAAACGTCCATCTCCCAGGCCACCAACGGGTCGTAGATCGTATAGGCCGAGAACTGGTAGGCGCCGGCGCCGCGGTCGGGCTGGCCGGTGGTCAGCGGGATGTCCGCCATCGAAATCCCGTAGCGCACGACGGTTTCGGCTTTTGCTGAAATCGTAGGCAGGCCGGGAAACCATCCGACGGCCATTGCCGCGGCAGCAAGAAGCATCGAATATCGGGTGCGCATGAATTAGGCTCCATAAGGCGAGGTATGGAGTCGAAAAATGCAAGCTTGGTGCCAGATGGAGCATGAAGACCCCCATTTGCATACATGTTCACAGGGAGTTGTGCGGCTAATCGTCTCCACGCCGGCGCCGACCCTGGCCAGTCCTTGGCACAGGCGTTGCATACCAGTGCATAAGAAATAGTCACCCCAGTCCAGAAGGAATTGCTGCATATGCGTAATACCAAATCTAACAGGGCGGCCACCGCATGGTTGCTGGCGACGGCGCTGGTGGTCGGACTGCCCCAACTCGCCAGCGCCCAGTCGGTGCTGCGGATCGGCATGACCGCCGCGGATATTCCGCGCACGCTCGGCCAGCCCGATCAGGGTTTTGAGGGCAACCGCTTCACCGGCCTCACCATGTATGACGCGCTGACGATGTGGGACCTGTCTTCGGCCGACAAGCCCAGCGTGATGATTCCCGGGCTTGCGACCGAATGGAAGGTCGACGAGGCCGACAAGAAGAAATGGACCTTCAAGCTGCGTCCCGGCGTCAAATTCCATGACGGCTCGCCGTTCAATGCCGATGCTGTGGTCTGGAACGTCGAAAAAGTGCTGAAGCAGGACGCGCCGCAGTTCGACGCCAGCCAGGTCGGCGTCACCGCCTCTCGCATGCCGACGCTGGCTTCCGCCAAGAAGATCGACGACATGACGGTGGAGCTGGTCACCAAGGAGCCCGACAGTTTTCTGCCGATCAACCTGACCAATCTGTTCATGGCCAGCCCTTCCAAGTGGCAGGCGTTTTACGACAAGGCCGAGGGCGCCGACGCAAAGGCGAAATCGCAGGCCGCGTGGGCGGCGTTCGCCAAGGACGCGTCGGGCACCGGCCCCTGGAAGATGTCGCAGTTCACGCCGCGCGAACGGCTCGAGCTGGTGAAGAACGAGGGCTATTGGGACAAGGCGCGCGTTCCCAAGATCGACAAGATGGTGCTGCTGCCGATGCCGGAGGCCAACGCCCGTACCGCGGCCTTGTTGTCCGGCCAGGTCGATTGGGTCGAGGCGCCGGCGCCCGATGCAGTCAAGGAAATCAAGCAGCGTGGCTTCCAGCTGCAGGCCAATGAATCCCCGCATGTGTGGCCGTGGCAGTTCTCGCGTATCGAAGGCTCGCCCTGGAACGACATCCGCGTCCGCAAGGCGGCCAATCTCTGCATCGACCGCGAAGGCCTCAGGGACGGCCTGCTCGCCGGACTGATGGTGCCGGCGACCGGAACATTCGAGCCCGGCCACCCCTGGCGCGGCAAGCCGACCTTCGAGATCAAGTACGATCTGAAGGCCGCGCAGAAACTGATGCAGGAAGCCGGCTACGGTCCCAGCAAGAAGCTGGCGGTGAAGACGCAGACGTCGGCGTCGGGATCGGGCCAGATGCAGCCGCTGCCGATGAACGAATATCTGCAGCAGGCGCTGGCCGAATGCTATTTCGACGTCAAGCTCGACGTCATCGAGTGGAACACGCTGTTCACCAACTGGCGCCGGGGCGCCAAGGACCCGAGCGCCAACGGTGCCAACGCCACCAACGTTACCTACGCGGCGATGGACCCGTTCTTCGCGCTGGTGCGCTTCCTGCAGTCGTCGATGGCGCCGCCGACGTCGAACAACTGGGGCTTCATCAACAACCCCAAGTTCGATGAACTGGTGACCAAGGCGCGCCAGACCTTCGACCCGGCCGCGCGTGACGCGGCGCTGGCCGAACTGCACGCGGCCTCGGTGGACGATGCGGCGTTCCTCTACGTCGCCCACGACGTTTCGCCGCGCGCGATGAGCCCGAAGGTGAAGGGCTTCGTGCAGCCGAAGAGCTGGTTCGTCGACTTCTCGCCGGTGTCGATGGCGCCGTAAGTATTGGCATCGAGCTCGCTTCCCCTCTCCCCTTGTGGGAGAGGTGGATCGAACAAGCGAAGCTCATTCGAGACGGGTGAGGGGTATCTTTCCGCGGATAGATATCTCTCATCGCGGAGTTCCATCTCCGCGGATAGAACCCCTCATCCGGCGCGTATGAATGCGCGCCACCTTCTCCCACAAGGGGAGAAGGGAAGAAGAAAAAGTGAATCGTGCTCGCTTATATCGCCCGACGTATCGTCTATGTCATTCCGATCGTGCTCAGCGTCGCGCTGGTGTGCTTCCTCCTGGTGCACATCACGCCCGGTGATCCCCTGGTCGCGGTGTTGCCCGCGGATGCGTCGCAGGAACTCGCGGCGCAAATGCGAGCGGCCTATGGCTTCGACCGGCCGCTGCCGGTGCAGTTCGGGCTCTGGCTATGGCGTGCGCTCCATGGCGATCTCGGCAATTCGATCGCTACTGGCCGCCCGGTGCTGGCTGAAGTGCTGCGCGCAGTCAGCAATACCGTGACGCTGGCGATTGCAGCGGCCCTGATCGGCTTCACGCTCGGGCTGCTGTTCGGTCTGATCGCTGGCTATTTCCGCGACACCTGGGTCGACAAGGTCGCCACGTCAATTGCGATCGCCGGCGTTTCGGTGCCGCATTACTGGCTCGGCATGGTGATGGTCATCATCTTCTCGGTGCAGCTCAACTGGCTGCCCGCGGTCGGCGCCGGTCCCGGCGGTTCGGGTTCGTGGGGCTGGGACTGGGAGCACATGAAATATCTGATCCTGCCGGCGGTCACGACGTCGGTGATCCCGATGGGCATCGTCACCCGCACGGTGCGCGCGCTGACCGGTGATATTCTCTCGCAGGACTTCGTCGAGGCATTGCGCGCAAAAGGCCTGCGCGAACTCGACGTGTTCAAGCACGTCATCAAGAACGCAGCGCCGACCGCGCTGGCGGTGATGGGCCTGCAACTCGGTTACATGCTGGGCGGCTCGATCCTGATCGAAACCGTGTTCTCGTGGCCGGGCTCCGGCCTGCTGCTCAATTCGGCGATCTTCCAGCGCGACCTGCCGTTGCTGCAGGGCACGATCCTGGTGCTGGCGCTGTTCTTCGTCACCCTCAATTTGCTGGTCGATATCGCGCAAGCGTCGATCGATCCGCGCATCAAGAGGGGCTGATGATGGCTGTAATGTCGGATGCCGCACTGCAGGCCGCTCCCGCAACCAAGGCGCGCGGCTATTGGGCGACCGTCGGCCGCCGCATCAGGCGCGACAAGGTCGCCATGGCCTGCGCCTTTGTCCTGGTGCTGATCTTCCTTTCCGCGCTGTTCGCGCCATGGCTCGGCCTCGCCGATCCCTACCAGGGTTCGATGATCCGCAGGCTTCGTCACATCGGCACGCCGAACTACCCGCTCGGCACCGACGAACTCGGGCGCGATATGCTGGCGCGGCTGATCTATGGCGGACGGCTGTCGCTGATCATCGGCATCCTGCCCGTGATCCTCGCTTTCATGATCGGCACGTCGCTCGGCCTCGTCGCCGGCTATGTCGGCGGCAAGCTCAACACCGCGATCATGCGCACCATCGACGTGTTCTATGCGTTCCCGTCGGTCTTGCTGGCGATTGCGATCTCCGGCGCATTGGGGGCGGGCATCGTCAACTCCATCGTGTCGCTGACGATCGTGTTCGTGCCGCAGATCACCCGCGTTGCGGAAAGCGTGACGACCGGCGTGCGCAACATGGATTTCGTCGAGGCCGCGCGCGCCTCGGGCGCCGGACCCTTCACCATCATGCGCGTGCATATGCTCGGTAACGTGCTGGGACCGATCTTCGTCTACGCGACCGGGCTGATCTCGGTATCGATGATCCTGGCGGCGGGCTTATCGTTCCTCGGCCTCGGCACAAAACCGCCGGAGCCGGAATGGGGCCTGATGCTGAACACGCTGCGCACCGCGATCTATGTCAATCCGTGGGTGGCGGCGCTGCCGGGCGTTATGATCTTTGCGGTCTCGATCTGCTTCAATCTGCTCAGCGACGGCATGCGCAGCGCCATGGACATCAGGAACTGACGCGATGAGTGAGACGTATCAGTCAGTCGAACTGTTGGAACCGGTCGCGGATGTCGGCGGTGCGGCGCAGCCGCTGCTGCAGGTCGTCGGCCTGACCAAGCATTTCCCGGTGCGAGGCGATCTGTTCAGCGCTCGCAAGACCGTGCGCGCCGTGGATGATGTCTCCTTCTCCATCGCCAAGGGCGAAACCGTCGGGATCGTCGGCGAGTCCGGCTGCGGCAAGTCAACCACCGCGCGGCTGTTGATGCACCTGATGACACGCGATGCCGGCGACATCATCTATGACGGCATGCAGGTCGGCCGGGCGTTGTCGCTGCGGGAGCTGCGCCGCGGCATGCAGATGGTGTTTCAGGATAGCTACGCCTCGCTCAACCCGCGCCTGACGATCGAGGAATCGATCGCGTTCGGCCCCAAGGTCCACGGCATGGCCGATGACGCGGCGCGCGCGCTGGCGCGCGAGCTGCTCGGCAAGGTGGGCCTGCGGCCCGAAACCTTTGCCAACCGCTATCCGCACGAGATTTCCGGCGGCCAGCGCCAGCGCGTCAATATCGCGCGCGCTTTGGCGCTGTCGCCGCGGCTGGTGATCCTCGACGAAGCGGTATCGGCGCTCGACAAATCCGTCGAGGCGCAGGTGCTCAACCTGCTGGCGGATCTGAAGCGCGAATTCGGACTCACCTACTTGTTCATCAGCCACGATCTCAACGTCGTGCGCTACATCTCCGATCGCGTGCTGGTGATGTATCTCGGCGAGGTGGTTGAACTCGGCCCGGTCGACAAGGTCTGGGATGCGCCGGTGCATCCCTACACGAAGGCGCTGCTCGCCGCGATGCCGTCATCCGATCCGGACAATCGCACCGAAACCCCGCCGATCTCGGGCGATCCGCCCAATCCGATCGACCCGCCGCCCGGCTGCCGGTTTCATACTCGCTGTCCGTTTGCGGAGCCGCTCTGCGCAAATGCGACGCCAAAACTCAGCGATGTCGATACAATGGGCCATCAGGCCGCGTGCTATATGGCCATTCCGGGCTCGGGGCATAGCCGCGCTCCGGCCAATCGGTAACAGGGGAACAAGCGCCGCATGACAAGACCCGATCCCAAGCAGGTCATGGCGATGACCGAAGTCGCAGGCGTGCCGGCCGACAAGGACGTCGCCGAGCGTATCGCCAACTCCATCGGCCCGGCTTTTGACGGCTTTGCGCCGGTCGCCGGCACCTTGCCGATGGATCTGGAGCCCGCGAGTTATCTGCTGGTGCAGCGCCCGAAGGTGTCGAAATGAGCGGTGAACCGGCGTTGATGTCGCTGGTCGCCGTCGCGAAAGCGATCGCCGCCAAAAAACTCTCCTCGCGCGAGGTCACGCAGTCCTGTCTCGACCGGATCGCGCAATGGCAGCCGCGCGTCAACGCCTTTATGGCGATCGAAGCGGATGCAGCGCTCGCCGCGGCCGACGCCGCCGACGCCGATCTCGCCAAGGGCAACCATCGTGGCCCGCTGCACGGCGTGCCGCTGGCGCACAAGGACATGTATTACGAGGCCGGCAAGGTCGTGACCTGCGGCTCGAAGATCCGCCGCGATTTCGTGCCGACGACGACCTCGACCGCGTTGCAACGGTTGAAGGATGCCGGCACCGTCAGGCTCGGTTCGCTGCAGATGGTGGAGTTCGCCTACGGTCCGACCGGTCACAATCCTCACTATGGCGCGGTGCGGAATCCCTGGAATGTCGATTACATTACCGGCGGCTCATCCTCGGGCTCGGGCTCGGCGGTCGGTGCACGCCTGACCTTTGCCGCGCTGGGCTCCGATACCGGCGGCTCGATCCGGATGCCTGCGCATTTCTGCGGCGTCACCGGCTTCAAGACCACGGTCGGCCTGATCAGCCGCGCCGGCGCGATGCCGCTGTCGCAGTCGCTCGATACGGTCGGGCCGCTCGCGCAAACGGTTGAAGACTGCGCGCTGCTGGTCGGGCTGATGGCCGGCTTCGATCCCGAGGATCCGACCACCGCGTCGTTGCCGGTACCGGACTACATGGCTGCGGCCTCGGGCTCGCTCAAAGGCCTCAGGATTGGCGTACCGAACGCGTTCTATGTCGACGACCTCGATTCCGAAGTCGCGCGGGTGCTCGACGAGACCATCGCCACGCTCAAGAGAGAGGGCGCCGAGATCGTCAAGGTCGAGCTGCCGGACCAGCGCCAGCTTACCGCGGCATGCCAGATCGTGCTCGCCACTGAAGCCGCCGCCTATCACAAGCGCTGGCTGATCGAGCGGCCGCAGGATTACGGCGCGCAGGTTCTGATGCGGCTGCAGAACGGGCTGGCTGTACCGGGCGTGACCTATCTCGAGGCGATGCGCTGGCGCGGGCCGGCGCTGGCTGCTTACCTCGCGGCGGTGACCGGTACCGATGCCGTGATCGCGCCGGTGGCGCCGATGCCGGCGGTGACCATTGCCGAGAGCGATGTCGGCAACAGCCGCGATGCGGAAGCCGTGATCCAGCGGATCACAAAGTTCACCCGGCCGATCAACTATCTCGGCCTGCCGTCGCTCTCGATCCCCGCTGGCTTCACCGCGAACGGTCTGCCGGTCGGCATGCAGCTGATCGGCCGCGCCTTCGACGAGGCCGGGCTGGTGCGCATCGGCGCGGCGTTCCAGCGCGCCACCGACTATCACCAGCAGGTGCCCAAAGCCGCATGAGCAATCTCGTCGACATCCAAAACCTCAACATCCGCTTCACCGGCGAACGTACGGTGCATGCCGTCAATGACATCTCGCTCTCGCTCGGCGAGGGCGAGGTGCTCGGCCTGCTCGGCGAATCCGGCTCGGGCAAGAGCGTGACCCTGCGCGCGCTGATGCGGCTGTTGCCGCGGAAGCGGACGCAGATTTCGGGCACGGTAAAAGTTCTGGGTCGCGACGTGTTGGCGATGAACGACGAGGAACTTTCGGCGTTTCGCGGCCAGACCGTCTCCATGATCTTCCAGGAGCCGGCGCTGGCGCTCGATCCGGTCTATACGATCGGCCATCAGATCGCCGAAAGCGTGATGCGCCATGAAGGCAAGAGCCAGAAGGAAGGGATGGCGCGCGCGCTGGAAATGCTGGAGGTGGTTCGCATTCCCTCCGCCAGGCGGCGCCTCGAGGCCTATCCGCACGAAATGTCTGGCGGCATGCGGCAGCGAGCCATGATCGCGCTGGCGCTGGCCTGCAAGCCGAAAATCCTGCTCGCCGACGAGCCGACGACGGCGCTGGACGCCACCGTGCAGATCCAGATCCTGCTGCTGCTGCGCGAGTTGCAGCGCGAGTTCGGCATGTCCGTGATTTTCGTGACCCACGACATCGGCGTCGCCATCGAAATCTGCGACCGGGTCGCCGTGATGTATGCCGGACAGATCGTAGAGCAGGGCCGCCTGCGCGACATTGTGCGTACGCCGGTTCATCCCTATGCCAAGGGACTGCTCGCTTCCACCGTCCATGGTGCCAAACGCGGACAGCGGCTGGAGACGATCCCGGGCACGCCGCCGTCGTTGGACAAGGCGCCCGCCACCTGCTCGTTCGCGCCACGCTGCAGTTTTGCGCAGCCGCGCTGCACTGAAGGATTGCCGCCAAATGTACAGGTGTCCGCGGACCGAACCGCGCGCTGTGTTCTGGCGGAGTCGGCGGTAGCGACCGCCTAAGGATCGGCTACCCGCCCAGCCCCGGATCGGCCCAGCGTTCGATCTGTCGCGGTCCTACGACCTGCTTCGGTTGATGCGGATTGATGGTGCCCGCACTTGCGGTCCAGCCCTTGGACAGGATCTGCATGGCAAACAACTTGGCGTCGACTTCTGATTTGAAGGTGCGGGTCGAGCGCGCCATGCTCTCCGCGGCCTCATCCGCTTTGTCCGGACCAAAAGTCACATACCACGTGTCGCCTTGTTTCATGCCGACATAACACGTGTGACGTAAAAAAGTTTCACCTCGCAGGCGTCGTCGGCCGGTGCGCGGAATACGGCTCGCCATGCCGGACGACAACGGGATAGGTTGCCGAACGGCCGGCGCGGCTACATGCAAGGACTTCCCATGCAGATTTCCAACGAAGGCATTCTCGTCGTCCTCTTTGTCGGTCTGGTGGCCGGCTGGCTGGCCGGCAAGATCGTGCATGGCACCGGCTTCGGCCTCATCGGCGATATCCTGGTCGGGATCGCCGGTGCGCTGCTCGCCAGCCTGCTGTTTCCCAAACTCGGCATCCGCCTCGGCACCGGACTGGTGTCGGAGATCGTCTATTCCACCGTCGGCGCGGTGATCCTGCTGGTGGTCGTCCGGATGCTCCGCACCAGAGGAAGGTTCTGACGAGCGTGGCAGCTGCGGTGCCGTAAGTTTCGCCCTCCCTGTGCCCGGCGCCTGTCGTGTCCCGGTCCCGCATCGCCTTCAGGCGCCGGCCGAGGCCGGCCTGGAAGTCGAGTCCTGCCAGAGGTCGATCGGGTCGCGAATACCGGTGATTCGGTTGCCGTTCCGGGCGTCTGAAAGCCCAGGCGCCTCCACGCGCCGGCCCGGCACCAAATTCGAGGTTCAAGACGCCCCTTATGTGGGCCGTTTCATAGGGGGGAACTGCGAGAAGGTTAACGTGACTTAAAATAGACGGTGTCAAAAAACATCGCTAAAACGTGCCCGTTCCTTATTTGTTTGCAGAGATACGCATCCGATGGCAGCCGCTCCCGTCCGGCGATCCGAGCTCGGTGAGGCATTGCGCGCCTGCCGCAACGCCTTCATCGGCGTCGGCGTCATGAGCTGCATGATCAATCTGCTGTACCTCACCGGCTCGATCTTCATGCTGGAGGTCTATGACCGCGTGCTGCCGAGCCGCAGCGTGCCGACCCTGGTCGGCCTGGTGATTCTCGCCGCCGGCCTCTACATCGCCCAGGGCGGCCTCGACCTGATTCGCGGTCGAATCCTGGGCCGCATCGGCACCGCGCTCGACGAAGCGCTCAATGCGCGGGTGTTTGAAACCGTGGTCCGCCTGCCGCTGCTGGTCGGTAGCCGCAATGAGGGCCTGCAGCCCTTGCGCGATCTCGACAATATCAGGTCGTTTCTCGGCAGCATGGGGCCGGGCGCGTTCTTCGATCTGCCCTGGCTGCCGTTCTACCTGGCGATCTGCTTTGCGTTTCACTGGCTGCTTGGCGTCACCGCCCTGGTCGGCGCGATCATCCTGGTGACGCTGACGCTGATCACCGAGTTCATGTCGCGCACGCCGGCCAAGGAGGCGATGACGCTGGCGGCGCAGCGCAACGATCTCGCCGCCACCAGCCGCCGCAATGCCGAGGTGCTGGTTGCGATGGGCATGTCCGGCCGCTTGACCCGGCGCTGGAGCGAGGCCAACGAGACCTATCTGGCGGGCAATCAGCGTGCCAGCGACGTCGCCGGCGGCCTCGGGGCGGTCGCCAAAGTCTTGCGCATGATGCTGCAATCGGCGGTGCTCGCGGTCGGCGCTTACCTCGTGATCCATCAGGAAGCCACCGGCGGCATCATCATCGCGGGCTCGATCCTGAGCGCCCGCGCGCTCGCGCCGGTCGATCTCGCGATCGCGCACTGGAAGGGTTTTGTCGCCGCGCGCCAGAGCTGGGATCGCCTGTCCAGACTGCTGCAGCAAATACCGCCGGCGAACGAGCAGACGCTGCTGCAGGCCCCGTCGAAGCGGCTGTCGGTCGAAGCCGTCAGCATCGTGCCGCCGGGCGAGCAGCGCGTCATCGTGCAGGACGTCAATTTCGCGGCCGATGCCGGCACCGGCGTCGGCGTCATCGGCCCGAGCGGCTCAGGCAAGTCGTCGCTGGTGCGCGCGCTCGTCGGCGTCTGGACGCCGGCCCGTGGCAAGGTCCGGCTCGACGGCGCGGCGCTCGATCAGTGGTCGTCCGACGTGCTCGGCCGCTATATCGGCTATCTGCCACAGGACGTCGAATTGTTCGCAGGCACCGTGGCGCAGAACATCTGCCGCTTCGATCCCGAGGCGAAGTCGGAGGCGATCATTGCCGCTGCCAAGGAAGCCGGCGTGCATGAGATGATCATCAAGATGCGCGATGGCTATGACACCCAGATCGGCGAACAGGGGACGGCGCTTTCCGCCGGCCAGGCCCAGCGCGTGGCGCTGGCTCGCGCGCTTTACGGCAATCCGTTCCTGATCGTGCTCGACGAGCCGAACTCCAATCTCGACAGCGAGGGCGACGAGGCGCTGACGCGCGCGGTACGTAGCGCGCGAGAGCGCGGCGCGGTCGTGGTCGTGGTGGCGCACCGGCCGATCGGCATCGAGGCAGTTGATCAGCTGCTGGTGCTGAAGGACGGCCGCATGCAGGCGTTCGGGCCGAAGGAGACCGTGCTCGGCCAGGTGCTGCAGCGGGCGCCGCCGCCGCCGATCAAGATCGTATCCGATGCGGGAGCCGTGAAGAAATCATGACCGCCGAACTGAAAGGCGCACACCGTTCCATCCGCGGGCATCTGATCGTCGGCCTCGCGCTGATTCTGGTGCTGGCCGGCGGGTTCGGCGGCTGGGCCTCGACGGTGCAGATATCGGGCGCGCTGATCGCGCCGGGCTCGGTGGTGGTGGATTCCAACGTCAAGAAGGTGCAGCACCCGACCGGCGGCGTGGTCGGGGAAGTGCGCGTGCGTGACGGCGACGTCGTCAAGGCCGGCGACATCGTGGTGCGGCTCGACGAGACCGTGGTCAAGGCGGGCTTGGCCATCGTCGTCAAGACGTTGAACGGATTGTGGGCGCGTGCGGCGCGGCTGGAGGCCGAGCAACGCGGCCTCGACAAGATCAAGTTTCCCGCACAGTTGACCGACCAGGCCGGCGACCCTGAAGTCCGCGACGTCCTGGCCAGCGAAACCAAGCTGTTCGAGGTCCGGGTCAACGGACGCGCCGGTCAAAAATCGCAGCTGCGCGAGCGGGTGGCGCAGCTCAACGAGGAGATCGTGGGACTGACGGCGCAGGAGCAGGCAAAGGAAAAGGAAATCTCGCTGGTCGAAAAGGAACTGGTCGGTGTGCGCCAGCTCTACGAGCAGCGCCTGATCCAGATCTCGCGCCTGACCGTGCTGGAGCGCGACCTTGCCCGCCTGACCGGTGAGCGCGGGCAATACATTGCGGCGCGCGCGCAGGCGAGGGGCAAGATCACCGAGACCGAACTGCAGATCATCCAGGTCGACAAGGACGTTGTCAGCGAGGTTTCCAAGGATCTGCGCGAGACCAACGACAAGATCGGCGAATTTGTCGAGCGCAAGGTCACCGCCGAGGATCAACTCCGCCGCATCGACATCCGCGCGCCGCAGGACGGCGTCGTGTTGCAGTCGACGGTACACACTGTCGGTGGCGTCATCACCGCAGGCGATGCCATCATGATGGTCGTGCCGAAGGCGGACGATCTATCGGTCGAGGCCAAGGTCAATCCGCAGGACATCGACAAGCTGCAGATCGGCCAGAAGACGCTCTTGCGGCTTTCCGCCTTCAACCAGCGCACCACGCCGGAACTCAATGGTGTGGTGACCCGCGTCTCCGCCGACGTCGCCACCGACCAGCGCACCGGCCAGAGCTACTACACCATCCGCGTCTCGCTGCCGCCGGCTGAAGTCGCCCGCCTCGGCGACAACGTCAAGATCATCCCGGGCATGCCGGTGGAAGCGTTCGTCCAGACCGGCGACCGCACGATGTTTTCGTACTTGATGAAACCGTTCAGCGACCAACTGATGCGTTCGTTCCGGGAGCGGTGAGGGCGGGCGCTCTTAGTTGTCATCGCCCTCAAAAGCCCCTCAGTTGTCATCAACCGCGAAAGCGGGTGATCCACTATTCCAGAGAAGGCAGTTGTTGAATCGAGGCGCCTCGGCGTACTGGATCCCCCGCCTTCGCGGGAGATGACGAGCGTTGTTTGCGGTTAACACTACCCGCTATCGCCGATCATACTCGTCCGGTCCCATCGCGTATGCCCACTCTTCGTGGCCGGGTGCGTAGGTGCGGTTGGTCTGGGCCGGATTGCGGTTGACCAGCGGTCGCATGAACATCGGGTGCGTCGCGCTGCGGACCTCGTGCTCGACGGTGAACAGATGCTTGCCGCCGTCGAGATCGACGATGTCGCGGAAGCGGTACTGATACTGGTTGTCTTCCTGCGAGACCAGGCCGCGCTCCTTCAGGCGACGGTGGGGGCCTGAGAAATCCGTGATGTAGATCTGGACGTGGTGCCCGTCGAATTCCGGGTGACGCCGGTCGGTCTCCCGGAACTGCAGAACTTGGTCCTTGCCCACCTTGACCCGCGCCATGGCCGCATCGCCGTTCACAAATTCGGCCTGCATTCCCATGATCGCCGGATAGAAGGCCGCGATCGCCTTTGCAGTGCCGGCCGGCACGTCGAACTCGACGTAGGGAATGCCGAGCGTGATGCGCCCGAAGCGGGCCGCATCCGGCTCGTAACAGCGCAGGCGGTTGCCCCAGGGGCAGATTGCCTCGACATGGTCGTTATGCTCGGTGAATGCGAACGCCGTGCCTTCCAGCCGTTTCGCGACCGACGCCAGCCGCTCCAGCAGCGCCGCGCGGCCGGCGATGACGAGGCCGGTATGGCCGCGCAGCACCTGCGCGTTGCCGTGCGGCAAATGAAACTGGCTTCTGCCGACATTGACCCACATGTTGGTGTCCGACACCATCAGATAGGGATCGCGCGTCAGCCCGAGGCCGGCGACATAGAACAGCGTCGCCAGCCGCTGGTCGGGAATGGTGACGTTGACGTGCTCGAAATGGATCGAGTTGCCGAGATCCTCAGCAGCGCGGTCGAATTGTTGCATGACGGCTTCCCTACAATCTACTTCGACAAATTCTCCAGCAACAAACTCAGCGCCGTTCGCGCAAACGCCTGCATGTTGGTCTGCCGGTCATTGCTGCCGGTCTCCAACGTGAACACCTGGTTCTGCGGCCCCGCCACCGCCATGCAGCTATGGCCGGCGGCGTCGCCGTAGCGGTTGCCGGTCGGCCCGGTCGCGCCGGTTTCCGATAGTCCCCAGTCGGTCGCAAAGCGCGTGCGAACCTGGCTTGCCAGCAGCCGCGCGTAAGGTTCGGACGCCGAGCGGATGCCCTTCATCGCCTCGTCGGGAATGTCCATCAGCAGCCGCCGCGCGTCGCGCGTATAGACCACGGCGCCGCCGAGGAAATAGGCGGATGCGCCCGGCACCGACAGCAGCGCCGCCGAGATCAGTCCGCCGGTCGAGGATTCCGCAACCGCAATCGTCTGTTTTCGCTCGATCAGCTTTGCGGCGATTCTCTCGGCTATCGTTACGAGTTCTTTCATCTCAGCTCCCAAAAGTCCGCCAGTCATGTATTCTTAGCACAGGAGGTCCACATTTGCCGAGTTGCGGCGCAGGGACGGTCCTGATTGAATATCCTGAACAAAGCTGCCACGCGGGCCGAAGAGGAAACACCATGACGTCGCCGATTGCCGGGGGCGTGGATTGCGATCTGCATCCCGCCGTTCCTCATCTCACCAGCCTGTTGCCCTACATGAACGACTACTGGCGCGACCAGGTGACGACGCGCGGCATGACCGACCTGGTCTCGCAATCCTATCCGACGAATTCGCCGATCTCCTCCCGCCCGGACTGGCGGCCGGGGCAGGGCAAGCCGGGCTCGAACCTGGCCGACATGCAGAAGCAGGCGCTGGACCGGTTTCAGGTCAGCTACGGCATCTGCAATCCCTTGTACGGCGTGCAGATGGTGTTCTCCGAAGACATGCAGGACGCGTTCTGCCGCGCGCTGAACGACTGGTTGGTCAAGGAGTGGCTCGACAAGGACGACCGGCTGCGCGGCTCGATCGTGATCCCAACCCAGAGCGTCGAAAAGTCCGTCGCCGAGATCGAGCGTTGCGCCAAAGACAAGCGCTTCGTCCAGGTGCTGATGCTGGTCATGGGCGACATGCCCTTGGGCAAGCGCGCCTACTGGCCGATCTATGCGGCGGCCGAACGGCTGGGGCTGACGATCGGTATCCACGCCGGCAGCGCCTATCATAATCCGCCGACCTCGGTCGGCTGGGGCTCCTACCACATCGAGGACTATGTCGCGCAGGCCACCGCGTTCCAGACCCAGCTCACCAGCCTGATCGTGGAGGGCGTGTTCGCCAAATATCCGAAGCTGAAAATGGTGATGCTGGAGTCAGGCTTCACCTGGCTGCCGCCCTATCTGTGGCGGCTGCACAAGTTCTGGCGCGGCGTACGGATGGAAACGCCGTGGGTCGACCGTGCGCCAATGGATATTGTGCGCAGCAATATCCGCTTCTCGCTGCAGCCGGTGGATGCGCCTCCCGACCCGGCAACCCTGAACCGCTTGTTTGACCATATGCAGTCGGACGAATTGCTCCTATTCTCGACCGACTACCCGCACTGGCAGTTCGATGGCGACGAGGTGTTGCCGCCGGGCCTGTCGCCGGAACTGGTGCGCAAGATCATGATCGACAATCCGCTCGCGACATATGGGCGGTTGGTAGCGAAGGAGACGACGCCATGAACGTCCAGTTCCGTCCCGAGCCGTCAGCATCCGTCAGCGTCAAGACCGCGATTGCCGATTGCGATATTCACCCGGCCCGCGCGACCAAGGACGAGCTTTATCCGTTCATGGCCAAGCGCTGGCACGCGCATCTCGAAACCTACGGCATCCAGGCCTATCACGGCATGATGGAAGGCCCGCCGTATCCGAAGGCGCAGCCCAACGCCTCGCGCCGCGACGCCTGGCCGCCGGAGGGCGGGCCGCAGGGTTCCTCGCTGTCCTTCATGCAGAAGCAGTTGCTCGATCCCTATAATGTCGCGCTCGGCGTGCTCAATCCGCTCGCCAGCGGGCAGGGCCTGCGCAACCAGGATTTTGCCGGCGCGCTTTGCGTCGCGATCAACGACTGGCAGATCGAGAAATGGACCAGCAAGGACACGCGCCTGAAGGCCTCGATCGTCGTCCCGACCGAGGACGGTGCTGCCGCCGCCGCTGAAATCCGCAGGCGCGCAGGCGACAAGAATTTCGTCCAGGTGCTGCTGCTCTCGCGCAATGTCGAGCCGCTCGGCCAGCGCCGCTACTGGCCGATCTACGAGGCGGCGCAGGAAATCGGGCTTCCCGTGGGCGTTCATGCCTTCGGCTTCGGCGGCAATCCGCTTACCCCCTCGGGCTGGCCGAGCTTCTACATCGAGGAGATGGTCGGCCACGCGCAGTGCCAGCAGACCGTGCTGGCGAGCCTGGTGCTCGAAGGCGTGTTCGAGCGTTATCCGAAACTGAAGATGGTGATGATCGAGGCCGGCTTCGGCTGGGCGCCATCGCTGGGCTGGCGGCTCGACAAGAATTTCGAGCGGCTGCACAGCGAGGTTCCGCACCTGAAGCGCAAGCCGTCGGAATATATCCGCGACCACGTCTGGTGGACCACGCAGCCGATGGAAGACCCGGAGCGCCGCGAGCATCTGTTCCAGGTGATCGAATGGATCGGCTGGGACAAGCTGCTGTTCGCGACGGATTATCCGCACTGGGATTTCGATGAACCCTCACGCGTGCTGCCGGCCGGCGTCAGCGACGCCAACCGCGAAGCGTTTTATCTCGGCAACGCGAAGAAGCTGTATGGAATATCTTGATGGTTCGGCATGTGATCGCCCCGGTAGAAGAGCTTCCGCCGGGGACGCGAAAATTCCTCACCATCGATGAGCGGCCGATCGCGATCTTCAACATCAAGGGCGAGTTCTTCGGCCTGTTGAACCGCTGCCCGCATCAGGGCGCGGCCTTGTGCGAGGGGCCGCTGATCGGGCTCGCACAATCCTCCGATCCCGGCGAGATCGAATACACCAAACTCGGCGAGATCATTCGCTGCCCCTGGCACGGCTGGGAATTCGACATCCGCACTGGCCAATCCTATTGCGACCCCCGGCGCTTTCGCGCCCGGGCCTATCCGGTCAATGTCGAGCCGGGGTCGGCGGTGGTAAAGGGCCCGTATGTGGCGGAAACGCTCGCGGTGTCGGTCGAGAGCGACTACGTGGTGGTCGATTTGTAGCACCCGCGCCGGCTTTCGCGGCCGTTTTCCGGATGCTAGCGTCGGCTCCGAACCCACTCATCTGGGGGAACATTCCATGAGAGGGCGGGCTGACATTGTTGTTTCCGGCGGATCTGACCTCATTTCTCGACCTCATCCGCCAGCATGGCGATGCGGCCTACAGCTTCGTGTTTGCCTATGCATCCTCGCACAGCCTGTTGCTGGCGCTGTTCTCCGGCTATGCGGCCCACGCGGGCGCATTGAATCTGGGCACGCTGATCGCGGTGAGCTGGTTCGGTAGCTTCACCGGCGACGTCATTCGTTTCTGGATCGGGCGGCGCTACGGCCCGCGGCTGCTCGATCGTTTTCCGCGGTTCGAAAAGCCCGTGCGTACAGTCGTCCGTCTAACGGACCGGCACTATTTGTGGATGATCCTGTTTCACCGTTTCCCGCACGGTGTCCGCGGACTCGCGGGATTTGCTTACGGGATGTCGCGGCTGCCCTGGTCGACGTTCCTGGCGCTCAACTTCGTCGCGGCGGGCTTCTGGTCCGGCGCCGTTGTTTCCGCCGGCTATGCCTTTGGCCACTTTTCGGAAACGGCCCTCAACAACGCCTCGTCGGGACTCGGCATCGTAATGCTGGTGGCGTTCTTGGGCCTGTCCTGGTTGCTCAGCAGGAAGCTCGAACGGATTATCGAGCGATACTGAAGCGAGAGCGAGCACCATGCATGGGCGCGGAGGCCAGCTTTGGCTTCCGCGCCATTTGCGGATCAGGTGGGCAAGCTCTGCATACCGTTTGAGAACGAGACGCGAATCGTGTCCATCCCGCCCCTGGCTATTCCTCGATCGGACCAGCCAGGCTACGGCGAAGGCGCTGCGCTTCACGCCACGTCTCGCCGACATCGTTGCCGAAACGAGCGAGCCGGGTCACTGCGTGGATGATGATGAGCGTGAGCATGGCTATCTCCCCGCCTTGACGATCAAGCGGCTGATCTGCCGCTCGGCATCATCCGAAAGTTTCTGCAGTCCGTGGTCGGCAATGTACCGCTCGACGACACGACCCGCCCGCTGCTGGTTGGATTCAGCGTGGGCGCGCAACAAACGTACAAAAAATGAGGGCTTTTTGGTCGGAGCAGAAAACAAGGCCCCAGTGGTTAGAACATTCGTCATTAGATGGCTCCATTATCAGGAGTTATCCTTGGGACGAATTTCCTACCTGATAGACAGATAGGTATTGACTGACGGCGATGCCAGACCAAATAGCACGCAGCCCTGCATGAATTTGCATCTGGTATATGCGCTCACGTTGCGGTGAACAGTTAATGGTCGGTCGGGTTTGGCTTGTGCGCTGAAGGGTTCTCCGCGCTTCGCCCGGCCTCGTTGTCACGCAAGCCCAGTGAAAAGAATTTTCTGGCGACGGCGTCGAGCAGCGTCGATATCAATTCCTCATCCGAGCTCTCTCCGCGCTGCTTGGCTTCCAGCAGTACCTTGTCGACCGCCCTGTCGAAATAGGCAGCGGTGACGTCGTCGACCGCCGGCGCAATCAGCGCAAGTCGCGCCCGCGCACGAGCACGTTCGAATTTGGCATTGGCCATGTCAGCCTCAATGACAACGGACTTCTGATTGGCCCGCTTGGGCCGGCACGCCCATGGCTAACCGACTGATTTTCACTCTGTTCCGGTTCAACATACGAATTCGCCCCGCGGCCGATACTAGCTTACGCGCCCCGAGGCGACCTACGCCGGCCGCGGTGATTGTTCGTCGAAAGCGCTTCATGAGACCAGGCGCATCACAGGAACCGGTCGATTACGATGACGTTCTCCTCCCGCCAGGGAGGGACTCAAGTATGGATAATCTCACGAAGAGAAATCCGCCGGATCGCAGCAAGATCAACATCAGCGAGGATTTCGAGGTCAAGTACTGGCTGAAGGCTCTCGGCGTTTCCAGGAATGAACTGCAGCGGGCGGTGGACAAGGTTGGAAATTCGGCCGCGGCGGTTCGCAAGGAACTCGGTATCTGACGAATCCTCCACCCCTGACCGATAACGCCTGCCGAAGGCGCTCACGCCGAGAACGGGTTAGATGTCAGCGCGTACCGATGCGTTGATGTCGCGACAAGAAGCCGGCAAAATTGCCGCGTCCATCATCTCCGTTATGGCCGGTTGTCACCCGGCGTGAGCGCGACATCAACACGCTCGAAGCGGATTGTTTCCTATTTTTAACCAAATGAGCTGCGCCGCGCATCGCATGACAAATGTCGCGGAACATTCCGCTTGCTGGATCGTTCACGGAAGCGACATCACTTTCTGGAGGATCAACATGAAGAATCTCGTTACCATCGGACTTCTCAGCACCGCGATCGTCAGCGGCGCTGCCTATGCACAGACCGCGCAGCCCGCCGATCGCGCAGCTCCCGCCGCGACCACAACCACGGCCGCAAGTTCCGACAAGATGATGCTGAAGGGCAAATGGCGCGCGTCCAAGCTCATGGGCCTCGACGTCTACAACGAAGCCAATGAAAAGCTCGGCGACGTCAATGAGCTGATCCTGGACAAGGACGGCAAGGTCAGCGCCGTGGTGATCGGCGTCGGCGGCTTCCTTGGCATGGGCGAGCACGACATTGCCGTGACCATGGACAAGCTGAAGTTCGTCGAGGAACCCGTGCGCACCAGCGCTACGACGACCACGACGCGTGAAACCACGACCGGTACCGCCACTGCGCCGGCGACCACGACGGCGCCGGCCACCACCACCACGACCACGCGAACCAGCAACGCGAGTGACTGGACCCCCGACCATGCCGTGATGAGCGGCAACAAGGACCAGCTCAAGGCGCTGCCGCAGTTCAAGTACTCGGACTACAACTAAGCCAGCAGTATAGCTGAAGCTAGAAAGGCCCCGTTGCGACGGGGCCTTTTTTCGTAGGATGGGTTGAGTTCTTTGCGAAACCCATCAATTCATGGCCCGAACGTGATGATGGGTTTTGCTGCTTAAGGTATCCTGCGCGAGCGTTTCGCAACGACTTCGGGAATCCGCAACCTTATTCCGCCGCCCGATGCATCGCCTTGCGCTCCATCGCGTAGCGCACCAGCGCGACGAAACGGTAGATGCCATGCACGAACTTGCCGTAGGGCATGGTGATGAACAGCGAAAACACGACGCCGAGATGCAGCGCCAGCAGCGGGCCCATTGCCGCCGTCTCGCGCAAAATCAATAGTGCCATGCCGGTCAGGCTGGTGAGGAACAGCATCACGATGAACGCGATATCCATGCCGTAGCGGGCTTCATCGACCAGAACGGGATCGCGCTTGCTTCGCTCGGCGAAAAGACCGATCGGTCCAATCAGCAGCCCCAGGCCTCCGAGCGTGCCGAGAACGACCGGCAAATCCCACCACGGATAGGGCGCCTGGCGCGCCAGCAGATAGTGATAGAGCGTCGCCACGCAGGTCGAGGCGAAGCACAGCGCAAAGCCGTAGAAGGTGAAATGGTGGTACAGCCGGCGCCGGTCGGTCGGCCGGTCGTTCTCGTTGAAGCAGCCGACGCCGCCACCGTCGAGATAGCGCAGCTCGCCGGCGTCGCGCATGGCCTGGAACAAGGCGCCCGCATTGGTCTTCATGCCGACGGGCTCGCCGATGTCGCGCCAGAAGGCGCGCACGCCCATGGTCAATGCTGCAATCGCATAGAGGAACGCCGCGCCGAACAACGCGGCCATCGCATTATGCGGCATCAACTTGTAGAACGCGCCCGGGCCGGTATGGACGCCGAACAGCACCTGCCGGTCGTTCAGCGCCGCAAAGCCGAAGATGAAGGCGGCGACGCTCAGCGCCGCCACGAGGCTGATGACGAGCCCGTTCCGTGTAAACGCGCCCGCGAAGGCGCGGGGCCAGACATAGGCCGCGTAGGACTCCGCGCGCGCCACGGCCAGTGTTTTCGGCACATTGACGTTGAATTCATGTGGCGGCGAGAACTGGCAATCGGTGTAGCAGGCGCCGCAGGCGTGACAGAGATTGGCGAGATAGTTGAGGTCGCCGTCGGAAAACGCGCGGCGCATTTCCATCGCCGGAAATACCGCGCAGAGGCCCTCGCAATAGCGGCAGGAATTGCAGACCGTCATCAGCCGGTCGGCCTCTTCCAGAATTCGCGTTCCGTGCATCCGTTGCTTCCTGCCCCCGCGCCGATCCGCTTACTTGGTCAGTCCCTTGCCCTCGAGCCATTTCTGGATCAGGGCGGCGACCTCGGCGTTGTTCTTGTCCATCATCACCATGTGCGAATTGCCCTTGATGCCGGCCTGCGGCAGGTCGACGACATCGACGCTGCCGCCGGCAGCGCGGACAGCGTCCGCAAAGGCAATACCGTTGGCGCGGATCTTCGGCCAGCGCGAGTCCTTTTCGATGTAGTCGCCATAGATGATCAGCGTCGGAATGTTCTTCAGTGCATCGGCCCTGGCAGGATCGCCGAGCCCGGCGGGTTCGATCGCGATCAGCGCCTTGACCTTGTCGGGCCGCGCCTGCGCCACCTTGAAACCAAAACTGCCGGCCTGGCTGTGGAACAGGATGATGGAGGGACCGACGCGGTCGATCTCGGCGATATAGGCGGCGATGATCGCGTCATCGGTGGTGGTCCAGCGCGGCACGTTCTGCTTGACGAAATTCTCATAGCCCTCGTTCGGGAACTGGCTGCCCGGCATCAGCTTGCGCTTGGCCGGATCGGGATCGTAGGAGCCCGCGCCATCGCCGATGCGAAAGCGCTCGAACGGATTGGCCGTGGTGAGAAACACCGGCTCGCTCTTGAAGATGTCAGGGTATTGCGCCCAGCCGGCGCGGCCGCGCTCCACTGCATCCGAATTGTAGACCGCCCAGCCCTTGCGCAGGAAATAGTTCAGCCAGCCCTCGCGTCCGTCCGGCGTCGTCTCGTAGGTGACGCCGGTCAGCCCGCCACCGTGCCACATCAGCAGCGGATACGCGCCCTTCTCGTTGGCGGGCAGAAAATACTGCACGTACATCTGCTCAACCTGGTAGGTGCCGTTGGGATCGACTTTGGCGGGAACACCACCGGGGGTGAAGGTGACTTCCTTGACCGGCTTGCCGGAAATCTCCACCAGCCGCCCGCCGACATGAAACGAGCCCATGTCGCGCAGCGCGATCGGCTCGGCGGCGTTGGCGAGTGTCACGCCCATCAGAACGGCAGCCGCAGAAATAATCGCAACGCGCATCGTCGATCCTCCCATTGTTGTTATCTCCCTCTCCCCGCGGAGAGCGGGGCGAAGTGACTCCCTAGTTCTTCGCATTGCGCGCCGCTTCCCGCCCCGCCACCCGCCCGAACACGCTGCCGATGGTCATGCCGATGCCGGCTGCATAGCCCTTGCCGAGCACGTTGCCGGCCATGATCTCGCCGGCCGCGAACATGTTGGCGGAAGGTCTGCCGTCCTTCATCACCATTCGCGACTGCCTGTTCACGCGGGTGCCGAGATAGGTGAAGGTGATGCCGGGCCGCACCGGATAGGCCAGATAGGGCGCGTGCTCGATCTTCCGCGCCCAGTGCGTCTTGGCCGGCGTGATGCCTTCGGTGCGGCAATCGTCCAGGATGGTGTGGTCGAAAGTGCCGGGCTGCACGGCGGCGTTAAATTCGTTGACGGTCTTCTCCAGCGCGACAGGGTCGAGTTCGAGCTTGACCGCAAGTTCCGCAATCGTCGGCGCGCCAATCGGCGGAAACAGCGTCGGCATGAAGCTGGTGACGACGCTGGAATCGAAGATGATGTAGGCGATCTGGTCGGGTTGTGCGGCGACCAGCCGCCCCCAGATCGCGTAGCGCTTCGGCCAGATGTCCTCGCCTTCGTCGTAGAATCGCTGGGCGTGCTTGTTGACGACGATACCGAACACCACCGAGTCGTGGCGGGTGATGATGCCGCCGTCGAATTTTGGCGCGCGGGCATCGATCGCGACCGCATGGCATTGCGTGGGGTCGCCGATGTCCTGCACGCCCTTGTCGAGCAGCATCTTCAGGATCGAACCGCGGTTATAGGGCGTGCCGCGGATCAGGAAATTGTCGGCGGCATCGCCCCAATATTCCTTGAGCCATTCGATGTTGGCTTCAAAACCACCGGCCGCCGCCACCAGCGTCGAAGCGCGGATTTCGTTGGCGCCGTCGATCGGTCGCTTCAGTCTGGCGGAGAGGAACATGCCGTCTTCAATCTGGAGATCGACGACCTCCGCATCATACCGGATCTCGACGCCGAGCTTCTCTGCGGTCAGATACAGCGCATTCAGCATCGCGCGCCCGCCGCCGAGGAAGAACGAATTGGTGCGTCCCAGGCTCAGCGTGCCGCCGAGCGAAGGTTGCCAGCGCACACCCTGTTCCACGATCCAGTTCAGGATGTCCTTCGACTCGGCGATCATGAATTTGGCGAGTTCCTCGTCGGTCTGCCCGCCGGTCAGGCGCAACAGGTCGTCCCAGAACTCCTCCTCGGTGTAGGGCCCGGTGAGGATCTCGGTCGCCGCATCGTGAGCGCAGCGCATGTTGCGGGTGTGGCGGGTATTGCCGCCGCGATAGAATTTCGGCGCGCCTTCCAGCACCAGCACGGAAGCGCCTGCGCGCGTTGCGCTGATCGCGGCACACAAAGCGGCGTTGCCGCCGCCGATCACAAGCACATCGAATTTCTGGGTCAGGTCGGCCATGCGCTCTTGTTATCGTTGCTGGCCTGGAAATCGAACCGGCGCGCGGCCAGGCAAATCCATCCGCCTCCGCTGTTTTCTAGCCTGATGAGACGGCGGCGTCACGCATCTCGTGCGCGAACGTTGCCGATACGCATGGCCCCATGCGACGATGTCGCATGCCATTCGCATCGCGGAATATCGGTCATGTCAGGGCTTGCTCTGCACCGAGGCGAGCAGCCATTGCCGGAAGGCGGCGAGTTTGGGCGGGTCGTTCCTCCCGGCGGGCGAGACCAGGTAAAACCCGGCGTCGACCGGAAAGGCGAGTTTGAACGGAACGACCAGGCGTCCCTTGGCGATGTCTTCCTGCACATAGGCCGTGCGGCCCATCGCAACCCCGAGGCCGTCGATCGCCGCCTGCACCGTCATGAAGATCATGTCGAAGGTGACGCCGGGCTGTTTCGAGTAATCGGCCGGCAGGCCGGCCACCGTCAGCCACAGCCGCCAGTCGTCGCTGTTGAAGTTACTGGTGTGAAGCAGCACGTGATCCCTGAGGTCCTCGGGGCACTTCAGCGGCTTGTTTCCCTTCAGCAGCGCCGGACTGCATACCGGGAAAAGCTCGTCCGCCAGCAGCCAGTCGGCGCGCAAGCCCGGCCATTGGCCGCGGCCGTAACGGATCGCGGCGTCGACATTGTCGCGCTGGAAGTCGACCAGATTGGTGGAGGTCGTGATGCGCACGTCGATTCCCGGATGGGCTTCCTGAAATGCCGACAACCGCGGCAGCAGCCATTTGGCGGCGAGCGAGGCCAGGGTCGAGACCGTCAGGACATGGTCGTCGTCCTTGCGCAGCAGGCGGTCGGTCGCCAGCCTGAGATCGTTGAAGGCAGCGCGGATGCCGGGGAGATATTCCTGCGCCTGCTGGGTCAGCGTCAGTGAACGGTTCTGGCGGATGAACAGGCGGACGCCGAGTTCTTCCTCCAGCCGCTTGATCTGATGGCTGATCGCCGTCTGCGTGACGTTCAGCTCGGACGCCGCCTGGGTGAAGCTGAGATGCCGGGCGGCAGCCTCGAAGGCGCGCAGCCCGTTCAGCGACGGCAGCCGGGCGGTCATTCCGCGATCTCCAAGTACATGAGTTTATATCATCCGAAGCGGTACAAAGTGTCGTTTGTGGAAAGCCTGAAGGGAGCAGATATTCCCTGCAGAAGATTAGCATTGGAGCCGAAAATGTCCACTTTCACCCATGAATCGATGATAAATCATCATGAGCGGAGGATTTTGAGCCAGGTGGCCGAAACCTTCCACGTCTGGCGGCAGCGCTATCGGGATCGCCGCGAACTGGCGAAGTGGTCGGCCCGCGAGCTGCACGATATCGGCATTTCCTGGAGCGATGTCGCCTACGAGGCCGATAAGCCGTTCTGGCGGGCTTGAACAGCAGCCAAGGCTGGCGCCGCCCGGTGACGGGGACGCCAGCCAATTTCTTTAGCTCCGCGGGAGCGATCCATGACCACGATGCGTCTCGGCGATCTCAGGCAATATTCCGACGTGCTGCGTACGCGGAATGGCGAGACGGTGACCGTGCGCTTTGTCGAGCCGCGCGATGCCGAGGCGTTGCAGAACTATTTCCGGTCGCTGACGACGCCGTCCCGCTACAAGCGTTTCCTCGGCGCCGCCAGCGAATTGCCGCCTTCGCTGCTCGAGGAGTTCATCCATATTGGCGAAGCCGACCGGTTCAGCGTAATCGCGACCATGCTGATCGAGGGCCGCGAGACGATTGTCGGCGAAGCACGCTACGCCTTGGATAGCGATACCACGAGCATGGAGTTCGGCCTGTCGATCGACGACCGCTGGCAGCGTCAAGGCATCGGCAAGGCGCTGTTGAAGAATATCGAATGCCGCGCCGCCTCGTTCGGTGCCACGCGGCTGTTCGGTGACACGCTGCGTTCCAACGATGCGATGATCGGGCTCGCCCGCAAGGCTGGCTACGGTTTCGCCAATACGCCTGGCGATTGGAAGCTGACCCGCTTCCAGAAAGATATCTCTGTCGAACCGCAGGAAATCCCATGCGCCAGCTGGCGGCTCGCCGCCGTCTCTCCCAGCGCACGATCCTCGCTCGCGGTTTGACGACTAAGCCCGGTTCTGGCCCCTCCGGAACCGGGCTATTCTTCTCAATGACCTGAAAATACCGGCTTGCGCTTCTCGATAAACGCCTGCACGGCCTCCTTGTGATCGGATGTGCCCTGGGTTCGCACCATGCGTTCGGCCTCATGGTCGCGCGCGGTGGCGAAATCGAACATCAACGCTTCGTCAAGATTGTCCTTCATGTAGCGGATCGCGATTGTCGGACCTTCGGCGATCGACTTGGCGAGCGCAAACGCTTCGGCCTGCAGCTTGTCGTCGGGAACCACGCGGTTGACGAGGCCGATGGTCTCGCACCGGTCGGCCTCGACCCGCTCGCAGGTAAACATCAGCTCGCGCGCCCGCGAGGTGCCGACCAGGCGTGTGAGGAGCCAGGCGATACCATAGTCGCCGCTGAGGCCGACCTTGAGATAGCCGGTGGAAAGGAACGCCGATTTTGCGGCAATGCGCATGTCGCAGGCCATTGCCAGCGCGAGGCCGGCGCCGACCGCAGGACCGGGCAGGGCGGCAATGGTCGGTTTGCGCACCGCGACCAGCGCGCCGGTCAGCAGGCGCTGCCGTTCCTGCAGGTCACCGACCCGCTCGTCATGGGACATGGCGAGCTTGGCCTTGTCGCGATTGGCGCCCATGCCCTTGACGTTGCCGCCGGCGCAGAAGGCGGTGCCCGCGCCGGTCAGCAGCAGTACACCGACATCGCGGTTTTCGCCGCAGGCCTTGATCATGTTGCGCAGGGCCGGGGTGAGATTATCCGACATCGCATTCCGCGCCTCGGGGCGGTTCAGCGTGATGATGGCGACGCGGTCGCGGATCACGCAGAGCAGTTCGTCGGTGCCGGTGTCGACTTTGGTTTCGGTCATGGTTTTCCCTGTGGTTGTTTGGGTTCGTCGTTGCGGGGAGCCGAGGGGTCCGGCCTTCGGCCGGCCCGATGATAAACTCCGCGACGATTTGTCCGCCGTAGCTCTGAGAGCGAATGCGGAAGCAATCCATCTATCAGTCAAGCCGCGTTATGGATTGCGTCGCGGAGCCTGTCATCGGGCGCGCATTCGCGCGACCCGTTGGCTCGCAATGACAGCTGTGGCGGTTGCTAAAACTTCTCCACCCATGGCCGCAGCTCTACCTCCCAGGTCCAGGCGCTGCGTGGCTGCTGCAGCACGCTCCAGTAGCTGAGCGCAATCGCATCGGGATCGAGCATCGAGTCCGGCCGGTCGGCTGGCTCCGTGCGCGTCGCGCTCCTGATGCCGCCGTCGATGACAAAATGCGCGACGTGAATTCCTTGTGGCGACAATTCGCGCGCCATGCTCTGGGCGAGCCCGCGCAGTGCGAACTTGCCCATCGCGAACGGCGCCGATTGCGGAAAGCCCTTGACGCTGGCGGAGGCGCCGGTGAACAGGATCGCGCCCTGCTTGTTGGGCAGCATGCGCTGTGCGGCCTGCTGGGCCACGAGGAAGCCACCAAAGGCCGAGACGGCGATCGCATTGGCGACCTCCGCCGGAGCCAGATCGGTGAAGGCGCCACGTGCCCGGCCGCTGGCGTTGTAGACCACGATATCGGGCGTGCCGATCTCGCGCTCGACCATGCCGAACAGGCGTTCGACCTCCTCGGTCGAGGTCGCATCACAGGCGAAGGCGCGGGCGCCGGTCTCGGTGCAGAGTGCACCGAGTTTTTCAATCTTGCGCGCCGCGAGCGCGACCTTGATGCGCTCGCGCGCGAACAGCCGCGCCAGCGATGCGCTCAACCCCTCGCCGGCGCCGACGATCAGGGCGATCTTGTATTTGGGAGTTTCCATGCGCGCGCTCCAGAGAAAGCCGGGATCTGGTATCTAGGTGCGCAATCCCGCCAGGCAACCCGCGGCGGCCAGGATCATGTCGAGGTCACGCTTGTCGGCAATCGCTGCATACTTCGCGCGCAACATGCCGAGCGACCGGGCGTGATATTTCTGTGGCTTCTGGGTCCAGACCTTCTCGCCGAGCGCCACACTGAATTCCTCTTTGGCTTCGGCCAGTGCCCGCTCATTGGCCAGCGTCCACGGCCAGAACTGCCGTCCGACCTGCCTGGTCAGGATCGGCATCAGTGTCGGCGCCAGCGCGGTCCATGTTTCGCACGCGCCTTCGGCCCGCGGCCACAGCATGCGGTGGATCCAGTCGAGCACGTGAGGCGCGCCGCCGCTGATCAGGGCGCCGGCGGTCGGATCGGTCCACATTTCATAGAACTGGCCCCAGAGACCGAAGTCGCCGAGCGCCGGCCGCCCGCCGAACAGATAGGGGCGAGTGGCGAGATGCGCGTCGAGCAGGCCGAGCATCTCCTGAAAGCCGGCCTCGATCTGCGGTGCGGTAACGGCGCTGGAGCCGACGAACCAGACACGGTCGACCATCCGCTCGCGAACCTGTCGCGCGAACAATTCATGTTCCTGCTCACTGGCGGTTGGCGCACGCATCCGCGCGATGCGTCCGGCCGAACTGATCTGGTCGACATCGCGGGCCCAGCGGTAGTGAAACATCCACTTGTTGCCCCATTCATCGCCGAACTCCTCGATCAGCGCGGAAATGAATTGCGTGACCGGCTCGGCGGGATGGATTGGCGGCTCGGGATGAAGCTTTTCGACCTGGTCGATGATCGGGGTGGAATCCTGGATGCCAGTCCCGGCAGGCGTCACCACCAGCGGAATGATCGGCATCTTGGCATACTTCTCGAATTCGGCCTGGCTAGCGGCATTACGCAAGACCCACTGATGCGGGATGGCCTTGTAGCGGAAATAGGAGCGGACCTTGACGGAGTAGGGCGACATCTCGGCGCCGATGATGCGGTAGCCGTCCGCCATGGGTGATCCTCCAATGATGGTTGTTGACGGCGCGACCGCCTGCGTTATCGGTAGAAGATCAATATCTGATGCAACGAACAAGGGCGAATTATGCATCCACTCATGCAAGACCGCGCAGCCGTTCCGGCCAGCCAGCCGGGATTGCTCGCGCCTGATACGACGGGCATGAATTTCTACCGGGCCGATCCGGCGCTGACTGATTTGCTGCGGTTGCATCTTCCCGAGGCGCTGTTCCGCCATATCGAGCCGCATCTCGACCGCCTCGGCGGACTGGCCGGCGGCCATCTCGACGAATGCGCGCGGTTGGCCGACCGTCACACGCCGGTGCTGCACCAGCGCGACAAGTTCGGCCGCGATTCACAATACATCGAATATCACCCGGCCTACCGCGAACTGGAAAAAGCCGCGTTCGGCGAGTTCGGCATCCACGCGCTGTCGATCCGCAAGGGCATCATGGGCTGGCCGGACAAGTACCCCGTGGTGGCCAAGCACGCCTTCACGTTCCTGTTCAACCAGGCCGAGTTCGGCATGGGCTGCCCGATCAACGTCACCGACGGCTGCGCCAAGCTGCTCAATAATTTCGGCAGCGAAGCACTGAAGGCGAAGTATCTCGACGGCCTGACTCAGACCGATATGAGCAAGCTGACGCAGGGCGGCCAGTTCATGACCGAGAAAGAGGGCGGCTCCGATGTCGGCACGCTGACGACGACGGCCGTGCAGGAAGGCGACCACTGGCGGCTCTATGGCGAAAAATGGTTCTGCTCCAACGCCGACGCCAAGGTGGTGATGCTGCTGGCGCGCCCCGAAGGAGCAGGGCCAGGCACGCGCGGCGTCGGGCTGTTCCTGATGCCGCGCTATCTCGACGACGGCTCGCAGAACCACTACCGGATCGTGCGCCTGAAGGACAAGCTCGGCACCCGTTCAATGGCCTCGGGCGAGATCAAGCTTGAGGGCGCGATTGCCTACGCTGTCGGCAAGCTCGATCGCGGCTTTGTGCAGATGGCCGAGATGGTCAACTCCTCGCGGCTTTCCAACGGCGTCAAGTCGACCGCGCTGATGCGGCGCGCGCACCATGACGCGATGACGGTGGCGCGAAACCGCGTGGTGTTCGGTCAGCGCATCATCGATCTCCCGCTGGCGCGGCGGCAACTGATGAAGATCATGCTGCCGACCGAGCAGGCGCTGTCGATGAGTTTTCTCACCGCGGATGCGCTCGATCGCGCCGAGGCTGGCAGCCAGGATGCGGCGGCGCTGCTGCGCATTCTAACGCCGACGCTGAAATTCCGCGCGACTCGCGATGCGCGCAAGGTGTGCGGCGATGCGCTGGAGATGCGCGGCGGCATCGGCTACATCGAGGAATTCGCAACCGCGCGGCTGCTGCGCGACGCCCATCTCGGCTCGATCTGGGAAGGCACCGGCAACATCGTCGCCATCGATACCCTGACGCGCGCCGTGGGCCGCCACGGCGCCGATGCCGCATTGGCCGCCGATTTGCACGCGCGCCTCGACGACAGCGCCAACGTGCCGCAGGCCTGGCGTAGTCGTTTGCGTGAGTTGGCCGACCGCGCCGTCGGATTCGCCCGCGACGTGGCCCGAAGCAGCGATAATGAGGGCGACGCGCGGCGCGCCACCAGCCTGCTCTATCATGTCGTCAGCGCCGTCGCTCTGACCTGGGAGGGTGGCCGGATCCACGAGATGCGCGGAGATGCCAAGCGGCTGCTGCTGTCGCGGATGGTGATCGACCATCGCGTCGCGACGGGCGATCCGTTCCGGCTCGCGGAAAATGCCACCCAGCGCGCCATCACCGACCATTTGCTCGGTGAGCGCGACGTCGGCATGGCCGAGGTTGGAGAATTGCTCGTTGCGGCGTAGGCTGCCGCCAATACCGGTTTAAAAAACAAACTATAAACGACAGGGAGTACCCGATGAAGGCCGCCGTTCTGTTCGAAGTCAACAAGCCGCTGGTGATCGAGGATGTCAGCGTGCCGAATCCCGGCCCGCGAGAAGTCCTGATCCGAACGCGCGTCGCCGGCCTTTGCCATTCCGACCTGCATTTCATGGAAGGCCTGTATCCGCATCCGCTGCCGGCGGTGCTCGGCCACGAATCCGCAGGCGTGGTCGAGAAGGTCGGTTCCGACGTGACCTATGTGAAGCCCGGCGATCACGTCGTGACCTGCCTGTCGGTGTTCTGCGGCACCTGTGACAACTGCACCACCGGCCGCACGGTGCTCTGCACAGACACGACCGTGAAGATGCTGCCCGGCCAGTCCAACCGGCTGTCCTGGGCCCGTTCGGAGAAGCTCAATCAGTTTCTCAATCTATCCTCGTTCGCCGAGCAGATGCTGGTGCACGAAAACGCCATCGTCAAAATCCGCAAGGACATGCCGTTGGAACTGGCGGCGCTGATCGGCTGCGGCGTCATCACCGGCTACGGGGCGGTCGTGAATACGGCAGGCGTCAAGGCCGGCGAAACCGTCGCGGTGATCGGTTGCGGCGGCGTCGGCATGGCGGCGATCAACGGGGCTGCGATCGCCGGCGCCGGCCGCATCATCGCGATCGATACCAACCCGGCCAAGCTGCAACTCGCCACCAAGCTCGGCGCCACCGACATCGTCGATCCCGCCAGGGGCGACGTGGTGCAGCAGGTGCGCGAACTCACCGGCGGCGGCGTGCACCATTCCTTCGAGGTGCTGGGCCGCAAGGAAACCGCGGAACAGTCGTTCGCCATGCTGGCGGCCGGCGGTACGGCGACCATCGTCGGCATGATCCCGTTCGGCCAGAAGATCGAACTGCACGGATTCGACTTCCTGCGCGAGCGCCGCATCCAGGGCTCGTCGATGGGCTCCAATCATTTCCGCGTCGATATGCCCCGCCTGGTCGAATTCTACATGCGCGGCAAGCTGCATCTGGAAGACTGGATTTCGGCCAAGCTGAAGCTCTCCGAAATCAACGAGGGCTTTGCCAACATGAAGGCCGGCAAGACGCTGCGCAGCGTGATCATGTTCGATAGCTGAGGCTTGGCGCCAACCTACCACTCCGTCGTCCCGACGAACGCCGGGACCCATCCGCCGTGGCCGTCGAAATGGGCACGAGGCAAGACGACTTGGCTTCAACGGGTCACAACGGTGGCTGGCTAACACAGCGCGTCAGCCACCGTGCCCTTTCGATAGATCACGCGGTATGGATCCCGGCGTTCGCCGGGACGACGCGGTGAGAGTTCGCCGCGACACTTGCGCGGACACAGCCAGCCACTTGCCGTTCTGCTTCGCCCAGCAATCCGCATACCGCCCCTGTGCCTGCTGGCCGTCCTCGCAATGACGCTGCCGCTCAATCATCAAACATCGGCGGCGGCTTGAAGCCGCCGAATTCGCGCTCGATCAGCTCGGCCAGCTTTAACGTTGTGCGATCCTCCAGCCAGGGACCGACGATCTGCACGCCGACCGGTAGTCCGTCCGGCGCAAAGCCGGTGGGGATCGCGGTCGAGGGCAGGCCGGGCAGAGTGGCGATGCCGGGCCAGGCTAGCTGGTCAGGATAGACGTAGTCCTTGTCGTCGATCCTGATGCGGCGCTTCTCCTGTTCCGCCGAATGATCGTGCGGGTAGGCCGGCGTCGGCATGATCGGGCAGATCACAGCGTCATAGGTCTTGAACAGCTCGCGCCATTGCGCGCGCAGCCGCCCGCGCGCCGCCTCATCCATCAGCCAGTCGCGGTGGCTCTGCACGATGCCGCGCAAGCGTTCCGCGGCAAGGCTTGTCGCGCCCGCCGGCAACGCGGCGGCCGCGGCCTGCGCGCCGGCATAGGTTTCCGGCGGAAAGCCCGCGGCGAGGAACGACATCAGCATCCGCATATAGAGCCGGGTCGTCTCCGCAAAGTTCGGCAGCAACGGGCTGTTGCGCTCGATCGCCACACCCGCCTTGCCGAGATTGGCCGCGAGCGCGTCGATTGTGCCGCGCACCACTTTGTCGGTCGGCATCAATGGGTCGGTATCAATCACCAGCACACGAAAGCCCTTCAGCGCCGCGTGACGCGGCGGCGGCAGCGCGAGCTGGTAGCCCTTGCCGGCTTCCAGCGGATCGGGACCCGCGATTGTATCGAGCAGCAGGGAAAGATCGGCGGCACTGCGCGCCATCGGGCCGACCACGGCAAGGTCGCGGTCGAGCGGCAGCGGCTGCAACGGCGGCGGGGTATGGCCGCGCCCGGGCACCAGCGCAAAGGTCGGCTTGTGCGCATAGACGCCACAATGAAACGCCGGCACGCGCAAGGAACCGCCGATATCGGAGCCGAGCGATAGCGGGCCATAGCCCGCCGCGAGCGCTGCTGAAGATCCGCCGGAGGAGCCGCCCGGCGTGCGGCCGAGATCGAACGGATTGTGGGTCGTGCCGTAGATCTCGTTGTAGCTCTGCCAGTCGCCAAGCCCGAGCGGAACGTTGGTCTTGCCGAGAACGACGCCGCCGGCGTCCTTCACGCGCGTGACCGCCAGCGCGTCCTCGGCCGGGATGAAATCCTTCTGCGCCGGAATCCCCCAGGTCGTCGGCAGGCCCGCGACGTTGTAGGATTCCTTGACCGTCACGGGAATGCCCAGCAGCGGCTTCTTCACGCCGCGCGCCAGTTCGGCGTCGGCGATGCGGGCGGCGGCGAGGCCACGCTCGAAATCGCGAACGCAGATCGCATTGATCTTTGCGTCGTGCCGCTCGATCCGGGCGATGGCGTCCTCCGCCAATTCCACGGCCGAAACCTTCTTGGCGGCAAGGGCCGCCGACAATTCAACCGCGGTCTTGAAGCTCCATTGCGACTTGACCAAGAGGTACTCCCGCTCTGGTTGTTTCATGCGGCGTGAATGATGCGCAGTTTGCGGCGACGCCGCAAGAGCAATGGCTGTACAATGGCGGGCTGGCCAAGCCGCTATACGCTTGGGAAACGACGTTCCGCGCGTTAGTCTCCCGATCAACGAATAAACAAAACAACACGGGGAGGCTCCGATGCGATCGGGCTGGATAGCGGCCGCTGTGATATCAGTCACAATCGGCGGCGCGACGGCGGCGGGCGCCGCGGAAATCAGGTTGGCCGAACAGTTCTCGATGGGCTACCTGCAGTTCAACGTCATGAAGCGCGACCGACTGATCGAGAAATATGCCACGCAGCGCGGCCTGAAGGACTTCAAGGTTTCCTGGCAACGCTTCAACGGCCCGGTGGCGATGAACGAAGCGCTGCTGTCGAATTCAACCGACATCGTCAGCGGCGGCGTGCCCGGCCTGATCACGCTATGGGACAAGACGCAGGGAACATCCTTCGAGGTCAAGGGCATCTGCGCACTGAGCTCGCAGCCGTTCCTGCTCAACACCGCCAATCCTGATGTCAAATCGATCAAGGATTTCACCGAGCGCGACCGCATCGCGGTGCCGTCGATCAAGGTGTCGGTGCAGGCGGTGCTGCTGCAGATGGCGGCAGCGGCCGCCTATGGCGAGGAAAACTATGCCAAGCTCGACCCGCTCACGGTGTCGATGTCGCCGCCGGACGCGACGATCGCGCTTCTGAGCGGCGCGGGCGGCGTCAGTTCGGCCTTCAGCGTGCCGCCATTCCAGTTCCAGCAACTGGAGCAGAAAAACATCCGTACCGTGCTGTCGTCGTTCGACGTGCTCGGGCCGCACAGCTTTACCGTGGCTTGGACCTCGGCGCGGTTCCGCAAGGACAATCCCGAGCTTTACGCCGCATTCCTCGACGCGGTGAAGGAAGCGACGACGATCATCGCGGCCGATCCCCGCGGCACCGCGCAGAGCTGGATCAACGACAGCAATTCGAAACTGCCGCTGGAGATGGTGACCAAGGTCGTGACCGGCCCCGGCGTCGAATGGACGATGACGCCTGCCGCCACGATGAAGTTCGCCAAATTCATGCGCCGGGTCGGCACCATCAAGCGCGAGCCGGCGTCGTGGAAGGACATGTTCTTCCCGGAGATCGGCAGCTTGAACGGGAGCTAGCCTACGCTCCCCCGATCAATATTCCGACCGCGAGCACGATGCCGCCGCCAAGCACGATCTGGAATGCCGCCTGCAGGAACGGCGTGTCCATGTATCGCGCGCGGATATAGGCGATCGCCCAGAGTTCGAAGAACACGACGATGCCCGCGATGGCTGTCGCGATCCAGAACGCGTTCGCCCAGGAATCCGGTACCAGATAGGGCAGCGTGTGGCCGAGACCGCCGAGCGCGGTCATGATACCGCTGGCGGCGCCGCGCAGCCACGGCGAGCCGCGTCCGGTGAGCGAGCCGTCGTCGGACAGCGCTTCGGCAAAGCCCATGCTGATGCCGGCGCCGATCGAGGCCGCCAGCCCGACCAGGAACGTCTGCCAGTTCTGATGCGTGGCGAACGCAGCTGCGAATAGCGGCGCCAGCGTCGAGACCGATCCGTCCATCAGTCCGGCCAGCCCCGGCTGCACATATTGCAGCACGAACATGCGCCGGCGGGTCTTGTCCTCTTCCGCGCGCACGTCGGGGCTGAGGATCTCGCCGGTCAGCTTCACCGCCAACCGCTCGTGGCCTTTCTCTTCCTCGGCGAGGTCGCCGAGCAGGCGCCGCACGCTGACATCTTCGGCCTGTTCGCTGGCTTTGGCGTAGAAGCGCTCGGCCTCGAGCTCCATCGTCTCGACCTCTTTGCGGATCGTGTCGAGCGGCAGGTTCTTGGTCAGCCAGATCGGGCGCCGTTTAAGAAAGCCTTTGACATCCTCGCGGCGGATCGGCGGCAGATGCGGGCCGAAGCGGGTTTCATAGAGTTCGAGCAGCCGGTGACGGTGGCCGCGTTCCTCCTCGGCCATCTCCTCGAACACTTTTGCCGTATCGGGATAACGCGCGCTGAGGTCTTCCGCGAAGGTCATGTAGATGCGGCTGTCCTCTTCTTCAGAGGATATCGCAACAGCCAGCACTTCGCGCTCGGTCAGGTCGGCAAAATTCTTCATGGGGCAACGCCTTTTCTCAAGCCTTTGCCTTGGCGTCTTGCAGGAATTGCACCAGAAGCCGGCTGACCTCTGTCGGTTGTTCCTGCTGCACCCAGTGACCGGCGCCATCGACGAGGTGACAGCCGATCATGTTGGTGCAGGCCCTGGACTGCATCGCCTCATAGACGCCGGGGCGCTGATAGGTGCCCCAGTCCTGCTTGCCCGAAATGAAGGCGGAGGGAATGTCGATGGTGCGGCCCGACCAGGTCTGCAATTCCGGCAGGAACGCGCCAGAGGTGCCGCAGCGGTACCATTGCAGGCCGCCCTGGAAGCCGTTGCGTTGATACTCGGCGGCGTAGAAGGCAAGCTCACTATCCGGCAGCCATTTATTGGCGGCGATTTCGGCGGCTGACGGCATTTCCTCCGCGACTGTCGCGGCCATATCCTTCGCAAGGTCCATCACATAATAGGTCGGCAGTTTTGCGATGTCGCCCGCACTCCATGACGTCAGCGGATACGGCCGGTTGTCTTTCCAATCTGCACTCTTGTGATGGTAGTAGGCGCGCAGGAAATCGTGCACGCCCTGCGGCGCGCGGTGCATGTCGGCGTTGGCCTCGCGCGTCGAGTAATACCACTGGTAATGTTTTCGCGGGCGCGGCAGCGCCGCGAGGTCGCGATGGATGGGATCCTCCGCCGTGGGGCTAGCCGAACCGTTTACGGTGTTGAACGGCAGGGGCGGCGGCCCGCCGAATGGCGCGCTCATCATGGCGACCGATCGAAACACGTCGGGCCGGATCAGCGCGCACCAGGCCGCGACCGAACTGCCAAAGTCGTGTCCGATAACGGCATCAACGCTCCGATAGCCGAATGCCGCCACCAGCCCGAGCGCATCGCGCACCAGATTGGTTAGCCGGAACGCGGCGAGATCGCCGTCGTAGTCCGCGTCCCAACCGGTGGTGCGGCCATAGCCACGCTGGTCCGGCGCGATCACGTGATAGCCGGCTTCCGCGAGAGAGGGCATCACCTTGCGCCAGGAATAAGCGAGTTCTGGAAAACCGTGCAGCAGCAGCACGCAGGGCCGGCCGGGTGTTTCGAAGCCGGCTTCCAGCACGTGCATGCGGAGGCCGTTGATGTTGTCGACATATCGGGAACGGATCGAGGAGGGGAGCGGGATGTCGGGGAGATCTGTCATGACATTTTCCTCGTCATGGCTGGGTTTATCCCGGCCATCCACGTCTTTTTGTGAAACGAGACTGTAAAGACGTGGATGCCCGGGACAAGCCCGGGCATGACGAAAAGAATATTCGCGATGAACTCCACCCGCCCCTCGAAGGGGCGGGGTCAAGCGGGTGCTACGCCTTCACCGCCGGCTTCGGCCAATATTTGTCGCGCAAATGCCGCTTCACCAGCTTGCCGGTCGGCGTGCGCGGCAGTTCGGCTTCGAAGTCGATGCTCTTCGGGCATTTGATCGGCGATAGATGCTTTCTACAGAACAGGATCAATTCGGCCTCGAGCGCCTTGCCGGCCTTCGACATGTCGTGCGGCTGCACCACGGCCTTGACCTCTTCGCCCATTTCCTCGTTCGGCACGCCGAACACCGCGACGTCGGAGACGGCGGGATGGCTGATCAGCACGTCCTCGGTCTCCTGCGGGTAGATATTCACCCCGCCCGAGATGATCATGTAGCTCTTGCGGTCGGTGAGATAGAGGAAGCCTTCGGCGTCGAGATAGCCGACGTCGCCGAGCGTCGACCAGCCCTTTTCGTTGTAGGCCTTCTTCGTCTTCTCGGGATCGTTGTGATAGGTGAAAACCGGCGCGTCGGCGAAGTAGACCGTGCCGATCTCGCCTGTCGGCCGCTCCTCGTCGTTCTCGTCCAGAATCTTCACCTTGCCGACCACGGCGCGGCCGACGGTGCCGCGATGGGTCAGCCATTGCTGCGAGGTCGACACCGTGACGCCGTTGCCCTCGGAGCCGGCGTAATACTCGATCAGGATCGGTCCCCACCATTCGATCATCTTGGCCTTGACGTCGACCGGGCAGGGCGCTGCGGCATGGATGGCGCCCTTCAGCGTCGAGACGTCATAGCGCTGCCGCACCTCGTCCGGCAGTTTCAGCATGCGCACGAACATGGTCGGCACCAGCTGCGACTGCGTAATGTTGTATTTTTCGACCAGCTTCAAAAATTCCTCGGCATCGAAATGCTCCATGATGACGGAGGTGCCACCGAGCACGGTCGCAATCATGTTGAAGCGCAAGGGTGCCGCGTGATAGAGCGGCGCCGGCGACAGATAGATGCTGTCGGACGACATGCCGCACATGTCGGCGCACAGGATCTTGAGAAACGCATTCGGCTCGTCGATCGGTTTGCCCTCGAAATCCTTCTTGATGCCCTTGGGTCGCCCGGTGGTGCCGGACGAATACAGCATGTCGTAGCCCGCCACTTCATCGGGTATCGGCATGGCCGGCTGCTCGGCCGCTTCCTTGTCGAACGAACGGAAGCCCGGCTCGGGCTCGTCCATCATGTAGAGCAGCGGCCCGCCGATCTGGCCGACCAGGCTGCGGACCTGCTCGGCGCATTTCGGCGTGGTGATGAAAACCTTTGCGCCGCAGTCTTTCACGATGTAGGCGATTTCGTCCTGAGTCAGATAGCGGCTGATCGCGGTGTAATAGAGGCCCGCGCGTTGCGCCGCCCAGCAGATTTCCATGAAGGCGAGGCGGTTTTCCATTAAGAGCGCGATGTGGTCGCCGGCCTTCAGGCCGAGCGAACGGAACAGCTGCGCGCCCTGGTTCGAAAGCTCGTCCAGTTCGCGATAGGTGATCGCCTTGCCGGTACCGGCCATCTGGTAGGCGATCTTGTTCGGGTAGGTGCGGGCGTGGATGGACGGGTGGGTCATGGGTGCTTCCTCATATGAAAATGGCGAGCAGGAAGCGCACTCCCTGCTCGCCAGTCGTCATTGATTTTCTTGTTTTTAGAGACGTTCTACGATGGTTACGTTGGCCATGCCGCCGCCTTCGCACATGGTCTGCAAGCCGTAACGCTTGTTGTTCTGCTTGAGCGCATTGATCAGCGTCGTCATCAGCTTGGTGCCGGAGCCGCCGAGCGGATGGCCGAGCGCGATCGCGCCGCCGTTGATGTTGAGGCGTGCCGGATCGGCGCCGGTGGTCTTCAGCCATGCCACGGGTACTGCCGCGAAGGCTTCGTTGACCTCGAACAGATCGATATCGTCGATCTTCATGCCGGCCTTATCCAGCGCCCGCTTGGTGGCGTGCAGCGGGGCATCCAGCATGATCACGGGGTCGCCGCCCATCATGGTCATGTGATGGATCCGCGCCAGCGGCTTGACGCCGAGCGACTTCAGGCCCTTTTCATTGACGACCAGGACGCCGGAGGCGCCATCGCAGATCTGACTGGCGCTAGCCGCCGTATGCTTGCCGTTCTCGGCGATCAGCTTGACGCCCTTGATGCCGTCGAGGCTGGCGTCGAAGCGGATGCCCTCGTCGATATGGTGGGTGTCGGTCGAGTTGTCGGCGCGGGTGATCTGCAGCGAAACGATCTCGTCCTTGAACTTGCCGGCCTGGGTGGCGGCAATCGCGCGCTGGTGGCTGTTGTAGGAGTATTCGTCGAGCTGGTCCTTCGAGAGGCCATACTTTTCCGCCATCATTTCCGCGCCGGTGAACTGGCTGAACATGATGTTCGGATATTTCTTCTCGATGCCCGGGCTCTTGTAGTGGCCAAAGCCGTTCTTGGCCGGAAGCGACGAGGCGAGGCCCATCGGCACCCGCGTCATGGATTCGACGCCGGCGGCGATCACGACGTCCATCGCGCCCGACATCACCGCCTGCGCCGCGAAATGCAGCGCCTGCTGCGACGAGCCGCACTGCCGGTCGACCGAGGTCGCGGGAACGCTCTCGGGCAGCTTGGAGGCCATGACAGCGTTGCGGGCGATGTTGTTGGATTGCTCGCCGGCCTGCATCACGCAGCCCATGATGACGTCCTCGATCTGCGCGGGATCGACCTTGGTGCGGTCGACCAACGAGTCCAGCACGGAAGCGGCGAGGTCGGCCGGATGCCAGCCTGCCAGACGTCCCCCCTTGCGGCCGCCTGCGGTGCGTGCAGCGGCGACGATATAGGCCTCGGCCATGTCTGTTCTCCCTGAATGTTTGTTGGTGGTGTTGGTAAGTTGGGCCGGATTTAAGGGGCATCGGGGGATTTAGTCAATCAATCAATTAACTCTTGAGTGCAGCCGCGGCATGCGCTTATGTGCGGCCCGGATTTACGGTCAGCGGGCAATAGGAACACCCTTGAATACAAGCGCAACGAGCAGGCTTCCCGGCGGCAGGAACAGCACGGCCGAAAAGCTGCTCGTGGCGGCGAGCGAACTGATGATCGAGCGCGCCGCCATCGAGGTGTCGCTATCCGACATCGCGCAAAAGTCGGGCGTGAATGCCGCACTGGTGAAATACCACTTCGGCAACAAGGATGGTCTGCTGCTGGCGCTGCTGGCGCGCGACGCGGCGACCGAGGTGTCGCAGCTCGAATACCTCATCAGCCAGCCGATCTCGCCAACCGCGAAATTGCGCCTGCATATCGGCGGCATCATCCGCGCCTATCACCAGTTCCCCTATATGAACCGGCTGATCCATTACCTCTTGCACGAGAGCAGCGCGGAAGCCGCCGACGAGGTGTCGAAGTTCTTCGTCGCACCGCTGCTGGAATTTCATCGCCGGCTGCTGGCCGAAGGCGTCAAGGCCGGCGAGTTCCGCAAGATCGATCCGGTGCTGTTCTACACCAGCCTGATCGGCGCCTGCGACCACCTGTTCTTCGGCCGCCATGCGATGTCGCGCGCGACCGGCGTCGGTCCGGTGACCGACGAGGTCTGCCGCGAATACATCAAGCATATGGAAGCGCTGATCTGCGGCGGTATGCTCAATCAAAAAGATCAGGGGGCTGCGGCCACTGGATGACGGTCGCATCGCCACGATACAAGTAGGTTCCAAGTCCAGAGAAGAAACGTCCAAGGAAAGGTTGTTACCATGCAGTTGCAAGACGTAGCCGTTCTCATCACCGGCGGTGGTTCCGGCCTCGGCGCCGCCACCGCCCGCGCCATGGCCGCCAAGGGTGCGAAAATCGGCGTCATCGACCAGAACAAGGAAAACGCCGAAAAAGTCGCTGCCGAAGTGAAGGGCATTGCCCTGCACGCCGACGTCACCGACGAAGAGGCGATCAAGGCGGCGATTGCGAAAGCAGAAGCCGCGCACGGCATCGCGCGCGTGCTGATGAACTGCGCCGGCATCGGCGGTTCGCAGCGCACCGTCGGCAAGGACGGCGTCTATCCGCTGGCAAAATTCGTCCGCATCATCAACGTCAACCTGATCGGCAGCTTCAACGTGCTGCGGCTGTTCGCCGAGCGCCTTGCCACCGCGCCGCCGATCGGCGAAGAGCGCGGCGTTGCCATCAACACCGCGTCGGTTGCGGCCTATGAAGGCCAGATCGGCCAGATCGCCTACTCGGCGTCGAAGGGCGGGATCGTCGGCATGACACTGCCGGCCGCGCGCGACCTCGCTAGCCTCAAGATCCGCGTCAACACCATCGCGCCCGGCCTGTTCCTGACACCGCTGCTGATGGGCCTGAACGAAGAGGCCCGCAAGAGCCTCGGCGCGCAGGTCCCGCACCCGGCGCGCCTCGGCGATGCCTCGGAGTATGGCAATCTCGCGGTTCACATCGTCGAGAACCCGATGTTGAACGGCGAGACCATCCGCCTCGACGGCGCCATTCGCATGGCCCCGCGGTAAAGCGACGCTGCGTTTTTACCCTCCCCTTGAGGGGGAAGGTCGATCGCGCGCAGCGCGAGCGGGGTGGGGTGACGGTCTCTCCGCTTTGAACAGTGCCCGAGTGGAGAGATCACCCCACCCCGGCGCTTCGCGCCGACCCTCCCCCTCAAGGGAGGGTGAAGTCCGACGGCGTATTGCTGGAGCCTCGCATGTCTCAACCGCTGCTGATCGAACACCATGACGGCGTCGACCGGGTGACGCTCAATCGCCCGGACAGCCTTAACGCGCTCGATCCCTCGCTGATCGACGCGCTCAACACCTACTTTGAAGGCCTGCAGCGCAACCGCTCCACGCGCGTCGTGGTGCTGAAGGGCGCCGGCGCCTCGTTCTGCGCCGGCCTCGACCTCAAGCATGCGATGAAGCGCCGCGCCGGGCAGCAGGAGCCGCCAGGGGTAACGGAGTCCTTGGACTCGCAGCGCCGTATTGCCGACATCGTGATGCTGATGCGGCGCTGCCCGCAGCCGATCATCGCGCTGGTTCAGGGCGCTGCCGCCGGCGGCGGTTTTGCGCTGGCGCTGGCCGCCGATATCCGGATCGCCACGAAATCGGCGCGGATGAACTGCGCCTTCATCAAGCTCGGCCTTGGCGGTTGCGATATCGGCACCTCCTATTTCCTGCCGCGCCTTGTTGGCGTGTCGGTCGCCTCCGAACTGATCCTCACCGGCCGCTTCATCGGCGCGGAACGTGCACTGGCGGTCGGCCTGGTTTCCGAGGTCGTCGAGGAAGGCGGGCTGGATACGGCCGTCGAGCCCTATGTCGATGCGATGATGACGGCCTCGCCGGTGGGTTTAAGGCTGTCCAAGGAGTGCCTCAACATGAGCGTCGATACCGGTTCGATCGAGGCCGTGATCGCGATGGAAGACCGCAATCAGGTGTTGTGCAGCCGCTCGGAAGAATTCAACGAAGGCATCAGGGCCTTTCTCGAAAAGCGAAAGCCTGTCTATATCAAGCGATGACGACAAGATCCGCAAAGGACTGAATTCCGGGAGACGCAATATGAGTGGGAGTGCAGCCGCCGTGCTGACAAAACCGGCCTTTCGCAAGATCGAATGGCTGGCGCGTGACATCGCGGTCGAGCGTCGTCCGGATGGCATTATCATTCTGAAGTCGCGCATTCCGCTGCAGCCTTACGAGAAGCATATTCCGGCGTCGCTCGCAAAATGGGCGAAGGAGGCGCCCGAACGGATCTGGCTGGCGCAGCGCGGCGGCGCGGACCGGCAATGGCGGAAGGTCTCCTACGGCGAAGCCAAGCGCACCGTGGATGGGCTGACGCAGGGCCTGCTCAATCTTGGCGTAGCCGACGGACGTCCCGTCACGATCCTTTCCGGTAACTCGATCGAGCATGCGTTGATGACGCAGGCGGCGATGCAGGCCCGCCTTCCGGCAGCACCCGTGTCGCCAGCCTATTCGCTGATGAGCCAGGATCATCTCAAGCTCAAATATCTGTTCAACCTGGTGAAGCCCGCGGTGGTGATGGTGCAGGACGGGCCGACCTTCGAGAAGGCCTTGAAAGCCCTCGATCTCACCGGCGTCACCGTCGTGCACGTGCTGCGGCCCTGCGACGGCATCAAGAGCGTGTCGTTTGCCGACCTTGCCGCCACGCCGGTGACGAACGCCGTCGAGGAATCGATTGCGAAGATCGCGCCCGAGACCGTCGGCAAGCTGCTGTTCACCTCGGGTTCGACCGGGATGCCGAAGGCCGTCATCAATACGCAGGAGATGATGTGCGCCAATGCGGCGATGATGATGCAGGTGCGCCCACGCGATCCCAACGGCCCGATTGCGACCATGCTCGACTGGATGCCGTGGAATCACACCATGGGCGGCAACGCCGCGTTCCATCCGATCCTGGTCGATGGCGGCACGCTCTATATCGACGATGGGCGGCCAATGCCGGGCCAGATCGAGGAGACGCTGCGGAACCTGCGCGAGATTTCGCCGACCTATTACGCCAACGTGCCCGCCGGTTACGCGGCGCTGGCGGCGGCGATGGAGAAAGACGACGCGCTGTGCCGCAGCTTCTTCAAGAATCTCTCCATCATGGCCTATGGCGGCGCGCGGCTGCCGGATGACCTCTATGACCGCATGCAGGCGTTGGCGGTGAAGACCACCGGCGAGCGTATCGTGTTCTACACCGGCTGGGGGTCGACCGAGACCGCGCCGACCTCGACCGGCACCTATTGGGACACCGAGCGCGTCGGCCTGATCGGCCTGCCGTTCCCCGGCGTCGAACTGAAGCTGGTGCCGTGCGGCTCGAAATACGAGCTGCGCCTGCGCGGCATCAACGTCACGCCCGGCTATTTCGGTCAGCCTGATCTGACAAGGAAGATGTTCGACGAGGAAGGCTTTTATTGCATCGGCGACGCCGGCATATTCGTCGATGAAGCGGATCCGCTGCAGGGCATCATCTTCGCCGGCCGTGTGGTCGAGGATTTCAAGCTGACGACCGGGACCTTCGTCCATGTCGGCTCGCTCCGCACGGACGCCATTGCCGCCGCCACGCCCGTGGTGCACGACGCGCTGGTGGCCGGCCAGGACCGCGAATTCATCGGGCTGCTCGCGTGGCCCAATCTGCACGCCTGTCGGCAGGTGGTCGGCAATCCCGACGCGACGTTCGAAGATGTCGTCAGGCATCCCGACGTGATCGCCTGCCTGAAGCGCGGGTTGGAAGCGCATAATGCCTCTGCCACCGGCAGCAGCATGCGGATCGCGCGGGCCATGCTGATGGCCGAGCCGCCCTCGATCGACGGCAACGAACTCACCGACAAGGGCTACATCAACCAGCGCGCAGGCCTTGAGCGCCGTAAGGGGCTGGTCGAGAAGCTTTACGCCGACAAGCCGGGCCAAGATGTGATTGTGCTGAAATGAAACCACTCACCTACCAACGTCGTCCCCGCCTAGTGCGCAATTGCGCACGGGGCGGGGACCCATACGCCGGGGCCCGTCGATGTCAGGTTGGAGCCAATACCGAATAAAAAACAAACGCCGGTGGTTATAGGTCTCCGCGTTCGCGGGGACGACGAACCAAGGAAACACACTCTTACACAACGCGAGTAACACGCCATGAACTTCGATTTCTCCGATGACCAAAAACAAATGCGTGACGCGGCGAGGAAATTCCTCACCGAAAAGTGCCCGCCGAAGGCCGTGCGCGAAGTGCTCGACGGCAAGGCGACCTACGACAAGGCGCTGTGGCAGGGCCTCGCCGACATGGGGTTCCTCGGCGTCGCGATCCCGGAAGAATTCGGCGGCGCGGGCGCCGGTCATCTCGAGCTGTGCGTGATCGCGGAGGAAATGGGCCGCGCCAACGCACCGGTGCCGTTCTCCTCCACCGTCTATCTCGCGGCCGAGGCGCTGCTGCTGGCCGGCTCCGACGCGCAGAAGCAGAAGTGGCTGCCCAAGATCGCAAGCGGCGAGGCGATCGGTACGCTGGCGCTGTTCGAAGGCAAGGGCAATCCGTCGCCGAAGGCGATCAAGCTGCAGGCCTCCGGGGGCACGCTTAGCGGTGTGAAGAAGCCGGTGCCGGATGGCGCCATCGCCGATTTTGCCGTCGTTGCCGCGCGCACCGGCTCGACCGGCCGCGACTCCGACATCTCGCTGTTCCTGGTCGACCTCAAGGCCGGCGGCGTTGAAGCGAAGTCACTGACCAATGTCGATCCGACCCGGGGCCAGGCCGAACTCACCTTCAAGAACGCCAAGGCTGAGCCGCTCGGTGCGGCCGGTGAAGGCTGGAGCATCCTCACGCAAGTGCTCGACCGCGCCGCCGTGCTGCTGGCGTTCGAGCAGGTCGGCGGCTCCGACCGTGCGCTGGAAATGGGCCGCGACTATGCGCTCGACCGTATCGCCTTCGGCCGGCCGATCGGCTCGTTCCAGGCGGTGAAGCACATCTTGGCCGACATGTATGTCTCGGCAACGCTGGCGCGCTCAAACTGCTATTACGGCGCGTGGGCGCTCTCGACCAACGCTTCGGAATTGCCGGAAGCCGCGGCTGCCGCGCGCATCAGCGCGACTCAGGCCTTCCAGCATTGCTCAAAGAACAACATCCAGGTTCATGGCGGCATGGGTTTCACCTGGGAGTTCGACTGCCACATGTACTACCGCCGCGCCAACGCCACCGCGCTGACGCTCGGCAGTCTGTCATATTGGGAAGACCAGTTGATCGACCGCATGCGCAAGAAGAACGCGGCGTAATGCTGACCGTAGGGTGGGTTTTCCGAAGGCGTAACCCACCATTGTCAGTAGCGAAGCTAGATAGACCTGGTGGGTTACGCCTTCGGCTAACACACCCTACACAGACAGCGAGAACGCCATGAACTTCGACGACACCCCGCAGGAAGCCGCGTTCCGCGCCGAGGCCCGCGCATGGATCCAGGCCAACGCGCCGAAGCAGTATGAGGACGAGCTGCGCAAGGCCTCGCTCGGCCGCTCCGGGCTGAAGAACGCCAACATGCTTGAGGTGGCAAAAGCCTGGCAGAAGAAGAAGGCCGACGCCGGTTGGGCATGCCTGCACTGGCCCAAGGAATATGGCGGCCGCGGCTCGTCGCCAATCGAGCGCGTGATCTGGCAACAGGAAGAGGGGCCGTTCGGCAAGCTCAGCGGCATGTTCATCATTGGCCATGGCATGTGCGGCCCGACCATGATGGCGTTCGCGGGCGAGGAGCAGAAGCGGCAATACCTGCCGCCGCTGGCCTCCGGCGAGAAGGTCTGGTGTCAGCTGTTCTCGGAACCCGCCGGCGGCTCCGACGTCGCGGGCCTGCGCACCCGCGCCGAGAAGCAGGGCGACGACTGGATCATCAACGGCCAGAAGATCTGGACTTCGGGCGCGCATTACTCGGACTATGGCATCCTGCTCACGCGTACCGATCCGACCGTCGCCAAGCACAAGGGCCTCACCATGTTCTTCCTGGACATGAAGAGCCCGGGTGTCGAGGTGCGGCCGATCAAGCAGGCCAGCGGCCACTCCGACTTCAACGAGGTCTACTTCACCGATGTGAAAATCCCGGACTCACAGCGGCTCGGCGCCGTCAATGATGGCTGGAACGTGTCGCTGACCACGCTGATGAACGAGCGCATGTCGATCGGTGCGGGCGTCGCGACGGGCTTCCCGGAGCTGTTCGAGTTCTGCAACAGCCTGATGCTGGAAGATGGCCCCGCGATCGAGGACCGCAGCGTTCGCTCGCGGTTGGCGAACTATGCGGTGAAAGCCAGCGGCCTGCGATACACCAGTATGCGTGCGATATCGGCGTTGTCGAAAGGCGACCGTCCGGGTCCGGAGAATTCCATCGGCAAGCTGGTCGCGGGCTCGATGGTCCAGGAAGTCGCGATGTATGCGCTCGACCTGCAGGGCGCGGCCGGCGCGCTGAGCGGTGAAGATGCCGAAGTCGCCGGCAAATTCCAGGCGATGCTGCTGCGCGCGCCGGGCACCCGCGTCGAGGGCGGCACCGACGAGATCATGCGCAACATCATCGCCGAGCGCGTGCTCGGTCTGCCCGGCGATATCCGGGTCGACAAGGACGTGCCGTTCAACAAGATCCCGACCAAGGGCCGGGCATAAACAAGTTCGTAGAAAAAGAGGTCCGCCATGAACTTCGACGATACCCCGCAGGAAGCCGAATTCCGCGCAACCGCCCGCAAATGGATCGAGGCCAACGCGCCGAAGAAATATGAGGCGGAGCTGTCAAAGTCCTCGCTCGGCCGCATCCGGCTGGAGAAGGAAGAGATCGTCGATGTCGGCAAGGCCTGGCAGAAGAAGAAGGCCGAAGGCGGCTGGGCCTGCCTGCACTGGCCGAAGGAATATGGCGGCCGTGGCGCGACTCCGATCGAGAAGGTGATCTGGCAGCAGGAAGAGGGCGTCTACGGCAAGCTGACGCAGCCGTTCCAGATCGGCGAGGGCATGTGCGGCCCAACGGTGATGGCGTTCGGCAACGAGGAGCACAAGCGGCACTATCTGCCGAAGCTGGCCTCCGGCGAACATATCTGGTGCCAGCTGTTCTCCGAGCCGGCCGGCGGCTCCGACGTGGCGGGTCTGCGCACGCGCGCGGAAAAACAGGGCGACAACTGGATCGTCAACGGCCAGAAGATCTGGACCTCGGGCGCGCATTACTCCGATTACGGCCTTCTGATCACCCGCACCGATCCCAACGTGCCGAAACACAAGGGCCTGACGATGTTCTTCCTCGACATGAAGAGCAAGGGCGTCGAGGTGCGGCCGATCAAGCAGGCCAACGGCATGCAGGAGTTCAACGAGGTCTATTTCACCGACGTCGTGATCCCGGACAGCCAGCGCCTCGGCGCCGTCGGCGATGGCTGGAACGTGTCGCTGACCACGCTGATGAACGAGCGCATGTCGATCGGTTCGCGGCTGGCGACGGGTTTCCCGGAAATGTTCGAGTTCTGCTCGAACCTGATGACCGACGATGGCCTCGCGATCGATGATCCCGCGACGCGTTCGAAGCTTGCGAGCTGGGCGGTGAAGGCGAGCGGGCTGAAATACACCAGCTACCGCGCCATCTCCTCGTTGTCGAAGGGCGAGCGGCCCGGCCCGGAAAACTCCATCGGCAAGCTGGTCTCGGGCTCGATGCTGCAGGATATCGCCACCTATGCGATGGATCTGGAGGGCGCAGCGGGCGCACTCACCGGCGCCGATGAGGAAACGGCGAGCGGCCAGTTCCAGCAGATGCTGCTGTCGTCGCCCTCGATGCGCATCGCCGGCGGCACCGATGAGATCCTGCGCAACATCATCGCCGAGCGTGTGCTCGGCCTGCCCGGCGATATCCGCGTCGACAAGGACGTGCCGTTCAACAAGATCCCGACCAAGGGGCGCTGACCATGGATGTTGCGGCAAAGGCGCGTTATGCGTCGGAAGATCGCATCGGCGTGCTCGAAGAGCTCCTGAACGAACGCTATTCCGTGCGCGCCTTTCTGCCGCAGGAAGTGCCGCGCGAGACCATCGAGCGCGTTCTTGCGGTGTCGCAACGCACGGCGTCATGGTGCAACAGCCAGCCATGGCAGGTGCTGATTGCGAGCGGTGCGGCCAAGGAAGCGTTTCGCAAGGCGATCTATGCCGAGGCCGCGTCCGGCGCGAAGGACGATCACGATTTCACGCCGCCGCGCGAATATCTCGGCGTCTATCTCGAGCGCCGCCGCGAGAGCGGCTTTCAGCTCTACAACACGCTCGGCATCGCGCGCGGCGACAGGATGGCGTATGCGAAGCAGGCGCTGGAGAACTACAATTTCTTCGGCGCGCCGCATGTCGCCATCATCCACACCGACGAGCCGCTCGGCATCTACGGCGCGGTCGATTGCGGCGCCTATGTCGGTAATTTCATGCTGGCGGCACAGGCGCTGGGCCTCGGCACGATTCCGCAGGCCGCGCTGGCGCGGCACTCCGGGCTGATCCGTCGGCACTTCAAGCTGGCCGACGACCGCAAGGTGGTCTGCGGCATTTCGTTCGGCTTTGCCGACCATGCGGCCAAGGTGAACAGTTACCGCACCTCGCGGGCCAGTGTCGCCGATACAGTGACGTTCGTGGATTGACGGCAAGACGTTCCGGTTCCAGGTGGGGCTGAAGGAGGCTTGACCCGGGCATTCCGAGGCTTCAAAGCAGGCCGCCATCTTTTCGATGGATTGCAGGATCATCCCCGATCGGGTCGGGGAGGCGCCCGGCAATGATGAGATCGGAAAACGGAAGGCCTCCAATGAAACTGGGACCCGCAAAGTACTTCGTCGCACTGCTGCTGGCAGCCCCGTTGCTCGCCGGCTGCCTTGAGCGCGGCCAGCCGACCATGGTCGATACCAGCGCCGATGACGACGCGTTCTGCCGCGCCAACAATGTGGCGGCAGGCTCGAACGACTATGTCAACTGCCGCAAGAACCGCGACGTGCAGCGCGGCAACGCCAACGCCCGCGCCGACCGCGCCCAGCGCAATATGGCCGAGCAGATGCTCAACAATCCGGTCCGGCCGTGATCAGGAGGCCCTCATGAACGAAGACGTCTTCAACACCAGCCTGCGCGGATTCCTGAAAAAGGTCGGCATCACCTCGCAGCGCGAAATCGAAAAGGCCGTGCGCGACGCCGTCGCATCCGGCAAGCTCAAGGGCAATGAGAAGCTGTCGGCCAAGATGGTGCTGACCATCGGCGGCGTCGCGCTGTCGCATGAAATTTCAGACGAGATCGAACTGGGCTAGCTGACCCTCTCTCCTCGTGGGACAGGGTGGATCAATCGCGCTGAGCGCGATTGAGACGGGTGAGGGGTTCTCTCCGCGAGCAATTCTCTCACGTTAGAATTCGCGGGGACAAACCCCATCCGGCGCTACACGCCACCTTCTCCCGCAAGGGGAGAAGGAAGAAAGCGATCCCTAAACAAAAACGCGGCAGGTTGCCCCGCCGCGTTCGACCTCAGCCGTAGCCGAAATCCTCACTCTTCCTCGTCGTCCTGCTTCTTGCCGCCGATCGTCTTCAGCTTGGCGAACACGGCGTCGACGTTGAGGTCGTCTTCGGATCTCTCGCTCGTCTCGAATTCCGGTTCCTTCTTGGTGGTCTCGGAGGCCGGCAGCAGCGTGGCGCCGCCATAGGCTGCAGGCACCGGCTTTTCCTTGGCGGCGCGCTGCACCTCGAAATCGAGTTCGATCTGCGAGCACAGGCCGAGCGTCACCGGGTCCATCGGGGTGAGCGTCGAGGCGTTCCAGTGGGTGCGGTCGCGGACGCTGGCGATCGTGGTCTTGGTGGTGCCGACCAGGCGCATGATCTGCGCGTCCTTCAATTCGGGGTGGTTGCGTACCAGCCAGAGGATCGCGCTCGGGCGCTCGTGGCGGCGCGACACCGGGGTGTAGCGCGGGCCCTTCTTCTTGGCGGCCGGCGGCAGTACAACCTTGCTCTCGCCGAGCTTGAGGCGGTAATTCGGGTCCTTTTCACCCCTTTCGATCTCGTCCCGGCTTAATTGCCCGGTCGAAATCGGGTCCATGCCCTTGATGCCCTGGGCGGCGTCGCCGTCGGCGATGGCGCGGACCTCGAGGGGGTGCATCTTGGTAAAATCGGCCACCTGGTCGAAGGTCAGCGCGGTATTGTCAACCAGCCACACGGCCGTCGCCTTTGGCATCAGCGGTGCATTGCTCATGGCAAATCTCCTTTGTGCCTCGCCCACCTCTTTCTGGAGGCGAAGCCTATGGTCATCGGTGATGACGGGAATTAGGGCGCTATATACGCCTTCCCGGGGTATTGGCGCAATGGTCTGCTAAAGTGCCTTGACAGGGCCCGAAAGCAGTCCCAAGTCCTTATTCAAACTGGCCGTTCCCTGCCCGCCGGCAAGGGGTGATTCGGTCCCGAGATAGCCCTGATGCCAGCCAAACCAGACCTCAAAATCGTGCTTTGTTCTCCCCGCGGCTTCTGCGCCGGGGTAGTCCGGGCCATCGATACCGTCGAACGGGCGCTCGCCATCTATGGGGCCCCGGTCTATGTCCGTCACGAGATCGTGCATAACCGTTACGTGGTCGACAGCCTGAAGACCAAGGGCGCGATTTTTGTCGAGGAACTGGCCGAAATCCCCGACAATACCAACGCGCCCGTGGTGTTCTCGGCCCATGGGGTTCCCAAGTCGGTCCCCGCGGATGCCCGGGCGCGCAATTTCTTCTCGCTGGATGCGACCTGCCCGCTGGTCACGAAAGTGCACCGCGAGGCCGCGATCCATTTCAAGCGTGGCCGTGAAATCCTGCTGATCGGGCATTCGCACCACCCGGAGGTGGTCGGCACGCTCGGCCAATTGCCGGCCGGTGCGGTGACGCTGATCGAGACCGCGGAAGACGCCAAGACCTTCACGCCGAAGGATCCCAACAACCTCGCCTTCGTGACCCAGACGACGCTGTCGATCGACGACACCGCCGAGATCGTCGCGCTTTTGAAGGCGCGTTTCCCGAACATCAATGGCCCGCACAAGGAAGACATCTGCTACGCCACCACCAACCGCCAGCTCGCGGTCAAGAAGGTGGCGCCGGTGGTCGATGCCCTGATCGTGGTCGGCGCGCCGAACTCGTCGAACTCGCAGCGCCTGCGCGAAGTCGCCGAGCGGGAGGGCTGCAAGATCGCGATCCTGGCGCAGCGCGCCTCGGATCTCGACTGGTCGCGCTTCGAGGGCATCAAGAGCCTCGGCATCACGGCGGGCGCCTCCGCGCCCGAAGTGATCGTCGAGGAAATCATGGGCGCCTTCGCCGAGCGCTATCAGCTGCATGTGGAGACGGTGTCGGCCGCCGAGGAGAACGAGTTCTTCCCGCTGCCGCGCTCGCTGCGACCCGACGCCGCCTGAGGTTCTTCATGGCGGTTTACACCGACGTCGCCGCCGAAGACCTCGCGGAATTCCTCAAAGGCTACGACATCGGCGAGTTGCTCTCCTACAAGGGCATCGCCGAAGGCGTCGAGAACTCAAATTTTCTGCTGCACACGAGCAAGGGCTCATACATCCTCACGCTCTATGAAAAGCGCGTGGCGGTGGACGACCTGCCGTATTTCCTGTCGCTGATGGCGCATCTGGCCGAGCGCGGCGTGCGTTGCCCGCAGCCGGCGCGCAATCGCAAGGGCGAGGTCTACAGCGAACTGGCCGGGCGGCCTGCGGCGATCATCAACTTCCTCGAAGGTGTGTGGCCACGGCGGCCTAACGTCATGCATTGCGCCGGCGTCGGCGAGGCGCTGGCGAAAATGCATCTGGCGGGGCGCGATTTTCCGCTTGTCCGCAAGAACACGCTGTCGGTCGAGGGCTGGCGGCCGTTGTTCGATCTCGCCGCGCCCCGGGCCGACGGCGTCGCGCCCGGCCTGCACGATTTCATCGCGAATGAACTCGATTATCTCGAAGCGCACTGGCCGAAGGATCTGCCGCCCGGCGTCATCCATGCCGACCTGTTTCCCGACAACGTTTTCTTCCTCGGCGACAAATTATCAGGGCTGATCGATTTCCCGTTTTCCTGCAACGACATGCTGGCCTACGACGTCGCGATCTGCCTGAACGCGTGGTGTTTCGAGCCCGATCATTCCTTCAACGTCACCAAGGCGCGCGCGCTGCTCAACGCCTACGGCCGCGCGCGGCCATTGTCGGATGCCGAACAGGAGGCGCTGCCACTGCTGGCGCGCGGCTCCGCACTTCGTTTCCTGCTGACGCGGCTGGTCGATTTCCTCAACGTGCCGCCGGGTGCGCTGGTGAAGCCGAAGGACCCGCTGGAATACGTCCGCAAGCTGCGCTTCCACCAGAGCGTCGCCAGCGTGCGCGATTACGGTCTGACCCAGCCGGGATGCGTCGCTTGAGCGAACTGCCTCACGTCACGGTCTTCACCGACGGCGCCTGCTCGGGCAATCCCGGCCCCGGCGGCTGGGGCGCCATCCTGCGGTTCGGCGAAAAAGAGAAAGAGCTGAAGGGCGGCGAGGCGCATACCACCAACAACCGGATGGAGCTGATGGCTGCGATCTCGGCGCTGGAGGCGCTGAAGAAGCCGTGCGTGGTCGACCTCACCACCGACAGCCAGTATGTGCGCCAGGGCATCACCGCCTGGATTCACGGCTGGAAGAAGAACGGCTGGCGGACATCCGACAAGAAGCCGGTCAAGAACGTCGAACTATGGCAGCGGCTCGATGCCGCGCTGAAACCGCACCAGGTGCGCTGGCACTGGATCAAGGGCCACGCCGGCCACGCCGAAAACGAACGCGCCGACCAACTGGCACGCGAGGGCGTGGCGATGGCGAGATTGAAGACGTAGGTCTTCCCCTCTCCCCTTGTGGGAGAGGGTGGATCGAATGAGCGCAGCTCATTCGAGACGGGTGAGGGGTTCTCTCCGCGAGCAATTCTCTCACTTTAGAATTCGCGGAGAAACCCTCATCCGGCGCTTCGCGCCACCTTCTCCCACAAGGGGAGAAGGAAGAAAATATCGCGCGAGGCTGCGCTTATATGCTTACAGCTGCCCCAGCAGCGTATCGCCGCCGGAGACCTCGACCTTGCCCGGCGCCGGCTCGAGGTTGAGCTTCTTGACGACGCCGTCTTCCACCAGCATCGAATAGCGCTTGGAGCGGATGCCGAGGCCGTTGCCGGAGGCGTCGAGCTCCATGCCGATCGCCTTGGTGAAGTCGGCATTGCCGTCGGCGAGGAAAACCGCCTCATCGCGCTGGTCGGTGTCGCGCTTCCAGGCGTTCATGACGAAGGCGTCGTTGACCGAGACGATGGCGATGGTGTTCACGCCCTTGTCCTTGATGGCGTAAGCGTTGAGGAAGATGCTCGGCAGGTGCATCTTGTGGCAGGTGCCGGTATAGGCGCCGGGCACCGCGAACAGCGCCACCTTCTTGCCCTTGAAAATGTCGTCGGTGGTTTTGACCTGCGGGCCTTCCGCGGTCATGACGCGAAACTTGGCTTCCGGTAGCGTATCGCCAACTTGGATTGTCATCGTCAATTCTCCCTCAATGATCAGCTAGTTTCTTAGACCGGGCAGGTGACCGGCACAATATTCGCGGGGGCTGAAACGGCAACGAATGCGCCTGTTCACGCCCGCGTCATCAGGGCGAAAAGCCCCCTTCGTCCAGGAAGGCCTGCTCGTCCGGCGTGGTCGCGCGGCCCAGCAGGCGGTTGCGATGAGGAAAACGGCCGAAGCGGCGGATGATGTCGGCGTGGTGCTCGGCCCATTTGAGGTTTTCGGCATGGCCGGCCGCACGCGACAGCTCGACGCAGCGCAGCTGGTCGGCGAGATGCTCCGAATGCATGAACGGCAGATAGAGGAATTCACGCAACACTGGATCGATCCGCGCGTCCACGCCATGCTCAATGGCGCGGCCTGCCACTTCGCGCGCGAGGGCATCGCTCGCATACGTCCGCGCATCGCCGCGGAACAGGTTGCGGGGAAACTGGTCGAGCACGATGACGAGCGCCAGAGCACCGTCATCGCTCGCTTCCCACGAGGCCAATTCGCCGGCTGCCGCGCGCTGCCAGAGGCCGAGAAAGCGCAAGCACACCTCGGCGTCGAAGGCGTCGTCACGCCGGTACCAGCGATCGGCGCCGGCGTCGCGCCAGAACGCCAGGATGGCGGCCGGCGTGACCGAATCGTCAATCATTAACGAGAGCGCCCCTTCGGCTTCAGGCTGCGGCCTTCTTCTCGTCGCGAAGTTCGCGGCGCAGGATCTTGCCGACATTGGTCTTGGGCAGTTCCGTCCTGAACTCGATCTGCTTGGGGACCTTGTAGGCGGTGAGTTGCGTGCCGCAATATTTGATGACGTCGTCGGCCGTCAGGCTCGGGTCCTTCCGCACGATGAAGGCCTTCACCGCTTCGCCCGACTTGGCGTCCTGCACGCCGATCACCGCGCATTCCAGCACACCCGCATGGCTCGCGATCACTTCCTCGATCTCGTTGGGATAGACGTTGAAGCCCGAGACCAGGATCATGTCCTTCTTGCGGTCGACGATCTTGGTGTAGCCCTGTTCGTCCATCACGCCGATGTCGCCGGTGCGGAAGAAGCCGTCCGCGGTCATCACGTTCGCGGTCTCCTCCGGCCGGTTCCAGTAGCCGGACATCACCTGCGGGCCCTTGGCGCAGATTTCGCCGGGCTGGCCGAGCGGCACTTCCTTGCCGTCGTCGTCGCGGATCGAGATATAGGTCGACGGCACCGGAATGCCGATCGAGCCGGAGAACTTGTCGGTGTCGGCGGGGTTGCAGGTGAGCGTCGGCGAGGTCTCGGACAGGCCATAGCCTTCCGACAGCGCGCAGCCGGTGACCGCAAGCCATTTCTCCGCGACGGACTTCTGCGTCGCCATGCCGCCGCCGAACGAGGTCTTCAGCTTGGAGAAGTCGACCTTGTCGAAGCCGGGCGAATTCAACAGGCCATTGTAGAGCGTGTTGACCGCCGGGAAGCTGTTGACCTGGTATTTCATCAGTTCCTTGATGAAGCCCTGCATGTCGCGCGGGTTCGGGATCAGCAGGTTGACGCCGCCGGCCCGCATCGCCAGCAGGAAGCACGCTGTCAGCGCGAAGATGTGATAGAGCGGCAGCGCGCAGACAATGAAGAGTTGCTCGACATGCGGTGGCTTCTTCAGCGCCGGCTGCAGCCAGGCGTCGTTCTGCAGCACGTTGGCCAGAATGTTCCTGTGCAGCAGCGTCGCGCCCTTGGAGACGCCGGTGGTGCCGCCGGTATATTGCAGGAAGGCGACGTCATCGAGCGTCAGTTTGGGCTTGTTGAGCTTGAGGCTGCGGCCGGCGGCGAGCGCGTCGTTGAACGTAACCGCGCCCGGGATAGACCAGGCCGGCACCATCTTCTTCACCTTGCGGACGACGAGGTTGACGATCACGCCCTTGAAGCCGAGCAGGTCGCCCATGCTGCCAACGATCACGTGCTTGACCGCGGTTTTTGCGATGACCTGCTGAACGGTCGCGGCGAAATTCTCGAGGACGACGATCGCTTCCGCGCCGGAATCCTTGAGCTGGTGCTCGAGCTCGCGCGGGGTGTAGAGCGGATTGACGTTCACCACCGCATAGCCGGCGCGCAGCACGGCAGCGGTCGAAACCGGGTATTGCAGCACGTTCGGCATCATCAGCGCGACGCGGGCGCCTTTTGGCAGGCCCTTGCTCTGCAGATAGGCGCCGAGCGCGGCCGACATCTGGTCGAGATCGCGGTAGCTGATCGATTTATCCATGCAGATGAACGCCTTGCGGTCGGCGAACTTCGCAAAGCTTTCTTCCAGCAACTCGACCAGCGACGAGTATTGGGTGACGTCGATATCGGCGGGCACGCCGGCCGGATATTGCTTGAGCCAGATCCGCTCCATGGTAGTTCCCCTCTGGTTCCGAACCCGGCTCTGATGTGGAGCAGATCCGTGCTCTATTCTTGTTTTGAGTGTCCCTGTTTTCTGGCCGGGCACGCCTTGTTTTGGGGCAGTATTGTGAATGCTGATGCCGATGGCAAGCGGCTGTGCGCTAACGACGCATTGCAGCGAACTGGAATCGTTCGGGCGAACGGCAGGAAAACTGCCTAATTGCGCGGCGTCTTGGCCCGTTAACCAGCCGGCTTGTTTTCGCCCTTCGGCTTGGCGGCAGCGTTCGGCTTGGCCGGCTTCGGCGCAGGCTTGTCCGCGGCGGTGGGCTTGGCGGCCGGCTTCTTGTCGGCCGAGGCGGCCGGCTTGGCGGCGGCCTCGGGTCTGGCGCTTGCATGCCTGATCGCGGCCGGCTTGGCGCCGGCTTCAGCCTTGGACTTCGCAGCATCAGGCTTCTTCGCCGCGATCTTCGATTTCTTGCCGCGCCTGGACGTCTGCTTCTCGGCCTCCGCCGCCACGGCGGCGATCAGCGCCGTGCCGGTCTTGGTCGGGCCGGTATAGACCGGAATGGGCTCGGACGGCAGCGGCGCCGCGGCGATCAGGTCTGACGGCTTGCCCGCCGGCGGCTGTAAACCGGCGGTGAAGAACGTCACCGCGGTTTCGCCGGTCGAGGCGTTGCCGTTAGCGGCGACGACATCGGCGTCCTCGTCGGTTGCCGGCCGCTTGCGCTTACCGTTGCACATCTCGTCGCGCAGGTTCGGCGGCGTCGCATCGATCGGGGCCAGACTGTCGACGGTACCAAGCTCAGGCTTCAACCAGCTGAGCCCGCTGCCGCCGAAACCGCGATCCAGTATCTGCGCCGCGCGCACCGCGCGCGCGTGGCCGGAGGTTGAACCAAGCACGACCGCGATCAGCCGCTTGCCGTTGCGCGTCGCCGAGGCGACCAGATTGTAGCCGGAGGCGCAGATGAAGCCGGTCTTGAAGCCGTCGGCGCCCGGATAGCGTCCGATCAGTTTGTTGAAATTCTGCGTCACCCTGCGTCCGTAGCGGATCGAGGGAATGTGCATCAAATATTCGTATTCCGGCAGATCGCGAATCACGGCGCGGGCGAGAATTGCGAGATCGCGCGCGGAGGTGATCTGCCCGTCCGCCGGCAGACCGTTGGGATTGACATAGCTCGTCTGCGTCATGCCGAGCTTTTGCGCGGTCTGGTTCATCATCGCCGAGAAACCGTCGACCGATCCGCCGACCCCTTCGGCAAGCACGACGGCCATGTCGTTGGCCGACTTCACCATCATCATCTTGAGCGCGTTGTCGATGGTGACCTGGGTGCCCGGAGGGAAGCCCATCTTGGACGGCGATTGCGAGGCGGCGACGGGCGACACCGTCAGCAGCGTGTCGAGCGTCATCCGGCCTTCCTTGACGGCCTTCAGCGTGACGTACGCCGTCATGATCTTGGTCACGGAGGCGGGGTACCAGGGCATGGTGGCGTTGTCGGCCTGCAGCACCTTGCCGGTGTCGGCTTCGACGACCAGCAGCGCCTCGGCAAGCGCGGCGCGCGGCGCCACGACGGCAAGCGCCGTCATGAGGAAGATCCAGTTCAACGTATGGCGAGGCAGCAGGCGAAGAAGATGCACTGTTCCGTTCCGGTCCTTTGAGACCCGCCTTGAAAAAGGAGGTCCTTGTAGATCTGACGTTCGGGTTTCAAGCGTGTCCGGCGCCGTCGCTTTGCGGCAGCGCAAACCTATACCGCCTTGGTGGGCCAGAACAGGGGCTGGGCGATTAAATCGTGGACGAAATCATCGCAGATTCGGCAATGCCGATACCGTGATTGCGCTCACGCCGGCTTATTTGGCCTCGATCGCGGCGCGCGCATCTTCATGCACCATGAACTGGGCCTTTGCGAGTTCCGCAAAGCGTCCGCCCTTGGCGACGAGTTCATCGAACGTTCCGCTTTCGATCACGCGCCCATTGTCGAACATCAGGATACGGGTGGCGTTGCGGATGGTGGAAAGGCGGTGCGCGATCACGAAAGTGGTGCGGCCCTTCATCACCTCGTCGAGCGCGGCGTTGACCTTGGCCTCGGTGACCGCGTCGAGCGCGCTGGTCGCTTCGTCGAGGATCAGGATCGGCGGGTCCTTCAGCAGGGCGCGCGCGATCGACAGTCGCTGTCGCTCGCCGCCGGACAGCATGCGGCCGCGTTCGCCGGCATGGGTCTCGAATTGCTTGTCGCTGCGCTCGATGAACTCCAGCGCCTGCGCGCGGCTGGCCGCAACGCGCATTTCCTCGTCGGTGGCATCAGGCTTGCCGACGCGCAGATTGTCGGCGAGCGAACGGTTGAACAGCAGCGCTTCCTGGAACACCACGCCGATGTTCCGCCGCAGCGCCGTCAGCTTCAGGCCGCGAATGTCCATGCCGTCGATCTTGATGATGCCGGATTGCGGGTCGAAGGCGCGGTGCAACAGCGCGATCGCCGTCGATTTGCCAGCGCCGGTGGGGCCGACCAGCGCGATGGTCTGGCCGGGCAGCGCGGTAAAAGTGACGTCCTCGACTGCGGGCCGCTTGCCGTCATAGGAGAACGACACGTCGTTGAACTCGACGAGGCCGGACAGCCGTCCGGTGTCCATGGCGTTGGGCCGGTCGCGCACCGCCGGCACCGCATCCAGTACGTCGAAGAATTCCTGCAGGCGCGGCGCTTCCATGAACACGTTGTTGATGAAGCTCACCACCTGCTCGAGCTTCTGGATCAACATGGTCGCAAAACTCACGAACATCACGATTTCGCCGACCGTGGTCTCTCCCCGGCCATGGAGATAGATGCCGACGCTGAAGATCGCGAGCACGGTGATGGTGGTGGAGGCGCGGGTGATGACGGTGACCAGCGCCCACCATCCCAATACCGGCATCTGCACGGCGAGCAGCTTGTCGGCGACGAAGCGCAGGCCCTGAACCTCGGCGTCGATTCGCACAAAGCTCTGCACCAGCGCGACATTGCCGAGCGCGTCGGAGGCGCGTGCGGAGAGGTCGCTGTAATGCGCCTCGACCTCGCTCTGCATGCCGTAGGTCTTGCGCACCACCAGCGTGGTCAGGACGGTGAATACCACGCACAGCACGAACAGCAGCACCGCCAGCCGCCAGTTGATGTAGAATGCCAGCGGCAGCAGCACCACCAGCGAGAGGATCGCGGCGAAATGTTCGCGGAAGAATCCGAGCCAGAGCCGCCACAGCGCGTCGGTGCCGTTCAGCATCACCTTCATCAGCCGCCCGGAATGGGTGCCGGTGTGGAAGGTCAGCGGCAGCTGCATGATGTGTTCGAAATAATCGGTCAACACCGCCTGGCGCTGGCGGTGCGCCAGCCGGTCGGCATGGAGCGCGACCATCGCGCTGCAGGCGATGGTGAACAGGCCGAACGCCACCCAGGCTGCCAGCAGCGGCCACGCCGAACTGGCGGCCAGCGGGCCGGCCTGCGGCTTGCCGGAGAGCACGTCGACGATCTTGCCGAACAGCACGGGCTCGGCGAATTGCGCGCCGGCCAGCAGCAAATTGGCGACGGCGAGAATCCAGCCCAGCCGCGCTTCCTTGCCGAGCAGTTGGAGAACGCGGGTGTAAAGGCGCAGCATGGACATTCGGAAGGACTCGAAAGCGGGCAGGGGCGTTGTCGGCGTGGACGCATTCTAGACAGGGATGCGATGGAGGGCCAGAGCGGGATCAATTTTGTTCCGGCTCGAGGTCGCGCTCGCTGACTCCCGCGTCTTAGCGGCTCATCAGTTGATCAAACGCCCGTTCAGCGGCGGCAAGAACTGGTCGTCGAAAATATCGGAGGCCTGCGGCCGCTTCTGAAACTTGAAGTCCTCTCCGACCTGGTCGATCGCGCGTTCGAAGCGTGCCGGATCGATCGCGCCGATGCCGTTGCGCTTCACCTCGCTGGTCAGGATGTTGTCGCGCAGAATGCTCCGCAGGCGCTCGAGTTCGAGATCTTTTGAGCCGCCGTCCATGCGGCTGGCGACTTCGGCCGCCGCGTTTGTCGGATCCTTGATGGTCAGATTGACGCCGCCGATCACGGCCCGCACGAATGCCTTCACCGCCTCCGGCTTGGCTGCCGCCAGCGCCGGGCTGACGATCATGGCGAAGCCATAGGCCTCGCAGCCAAAGTCGGCGAATTTCAGTACCGCCAGATCGTCTGCGGGCACGCCGCGATCCCTGAGATTGATCGCCGACAGATAGGAGAAGCCGGTCACGGCATCGATCTGGCCCGCGGACAGCATCGGCTCGCGCACCGCCGCGCTGATGCTGCTCTGCTTCACGCTCTTGAGCTTGATGCCATTCAAGTTGGCAACCGCCGGCCACAGCCGGGCCGACAGGTCGCCTTCGGCGACGCCGAGCGTTTTGCCCTCGATGTCGGTCAGCGCCAGCACGCCGCGGCTCTTGCGGGCGATGATGGAATAGGGCGCCTTGTTGAACAGCATGAACACGGCCTTGATCCGGGGGGCGCCCTTGTCCTTGTCGCGAAACCGTATCAAGGCGTTGATGTCCACGACCGCAAAATCGCTGGTGCCCGCCGCAACGCGCGCAATCGCGTCCTGCGAGCCGCTGGCGATGTTGATGGTGACCGCCAGCGCTTCGGCGCTGAACAGGCCTCCGGCTGCGGCCAACACGAACGGGGCGGCGGCGGCATCGATCGGACGATCGAGCGAAAACTGGATCGCGAGCGGCGGCCGTGGCTCGTCCGCCGCCAGCACGTCGCCCGTCATCAGGCCCGCAATCGCACACAGCCCGGCAAGGGAGGCCAAAAAGACCCTTGAGAGAACCCTGGGGAGAGCGCTCGGGCGGGAGTGGGTGGCATTGGTCCTGACAGCACGCATCGGGGTACATCAGCACGAGGTGGGACAAGTGCCGCATCGCCAACGGCATGAATCGCCCAAGGAATCCCCTGGAACGAGCCATTCTGCAGCATGTAACCTGAACAAGCGATGACTGCCACGATTTTGCCTGGGATCGTTCAGCTGCCGTTCGGATTGGGGAACCTAAGTAGGGCTGAGTGGTTAGCTAATCGAGGCCTGTCCTCAGGCCAGCTCCCACGGAGGATTTTTGAGATGTTTGCGCGAAAGGGTATGTTTTCATCGATTGGCCGCGCCAGCGCGGCGGCGACGGTTGTTGCGGTTGCGCTGACGACGGTCGCGCCGACCATGGCTTTTGCCGGCTCCGCGACCCCCGCCAAGGGCGTAGCTGCGACCGCAGGGACCAGCGATGCGACCGATATCAGCGCGCGCCGTCGGCACTACCGCCGCGGCGGCGGCGGTGCCGCGGCTGCGGCGGCCTTCGCCGGCATCGTCGGCACGGGCATTGCGATCGCGGCCACCCAGAACCGCCGCCACTATTATGACGATGGGTATTACGGCCGTCCGGCCTATTACGGCAGCCCGGCGCCCTATTATTACGGCGGCGGTCCCTATTACGGCCACGGGCACCACTATCGCGGCTGGTAAACGCGACCGCTAAAATCGCAACTGTTAAAGATGAATCCACCGGCCGCGGCGGCCGGTGGATTTTTCTGGTTGCGGGTCAGGTCGTTAACACGCTTGCCACGGCTTTGGACTAGATTGGAACAATGAGTGATTCGCTCGAACGGCTTTATCAGGCAGTGCTCGCGGCCCGTGATCTCGATCCGGCCACGTCGCGTACGGCCAGGCTTTTTCAGCGCGGTCCCTCCAGGATGGCCAAGAAGCTCGCCGAGGAAGCCATCGAAGTCGTGATCGACGCCGTCAACGGCAAAGCTGACGCAGTGGTCCGCGAGAGTGCCGACCTGCTCTATAATCTGACCGTGCTGTGGGCGTCCGCCGGTGTGAAGCCGGAGGATGTCTGGCGCGAAATGGATCGGCGCGAAGATCTGCTGGGGATCGCCGAGAAGCTGCCGAAGTCGGCGGTCAAGATGCCGAAGGCGCTTTCCGGTAAGGCAATTGCGGACGAGGCGGCAGCCGACAAGGTGCTGCCGAAGGAATTGGCAAAGTCGACAGCGGCGCCTGCGGCCAGGCGGCGAATTGTCGCGCTGGAAAACCGCTCCATACGCAAACGGCACTGATTCCTTCCGACTTCCGTTCTATTCCGGCATGGACAAATCCGCCGCATGATGGTTGATGCGGCCATGCTGAAACGGACCTACGACTGGTGCATCGACGCCGCTGACAAGCCCTACGCGCTCTGGATACTGGCGGCGATTGCCTTCGCGGAAAGCTCGTTCTTCCCGATTCCCCCCGATATCATGCTGCTGCCGATGTCGCTGGCGCGGCCGAAGAAGGCGTGGTGGTTCGCGACCGTGTGCACGATCGCGTCCGTCGCCGGCGGCGTGCTCGGTTACGCCATCGGCGCGCTGCTCTACGATTCGATCGGGCACTGGCTGATTACCCTCTACGGTCTCAGCGACAAGGTCGAAACCTTCCGCGCCTCCTACGCCGAATGGGGCGCGGTGATCATCCTGCTGAAGGGGCTGACGCCGATACCCTACAAGCTCGTGACCATCACCTCGGGCTTTGCGGGCTACAATATCTGGCTGTTCATCCTGTGCTCGATTGTGGCGCGGGGCGGGCGATTTTTCGTCGTCGCCGTTCTGCTCAACCGCTATGGCGACCTGATCCGCAGCGAACTGGAAAAGCGGCTCGGCCTGTGGGTCGCCATCGGAGGCATCGTGCTGGTGCTCGGCTTCGTCATCGCGTTCAAGCTGATCTAGACCGCTCACTAGCTGATCTAGATCGCTTACTAGCTGATCTAGATCGCTTACAAGCTGATCCGGATCGCGCTGATCCGACGCTTTGCCGGCCTCCCGGCTTCAGGCTAGGCTCGTGCAATGTTCAAATCATTCGGCACGCAACTTGCGATCGGCGGCCTCGTGGCGTCTCTGCTGGCGGTGGCTCCCGAAACCGCCAGGCCACAGGCCGCGCCGCCGCCTACGCTTGGTTTGCAGTCACCGGCTCCCGCGTCGACACCCGCTGAGCCACCGCCGGCAACGCGTGACGAGAATCCGGGCCTGATCAACGAAATCGGAAAACTGTTCGAAAAGTCAAAATCGCTGCTGCCGCCACTGAAGAGTCCGAGCGAGACCCTCGACGATCTCAACGCGCGCACCAAGGATGCCGGCCAGAGCCTCTCCAACATCGCAAAACCTTCGACCATGGTGAAAGGGCGCACGGCCTGTCTGGTGGCATCCAACGGTGCGCCCGACTGCAAGGCCGGCGCCGACCGGCTATGCCAGGGCAACGGCTTCAAGGAAGGCAAGAGCCTCGATACCGATGCGGCCGAGAAATGCTCGCCGAAAGTGTACATGCCGGGCTACAAGCGTCAGCCGGGCGATTGCAAGACCGAAAATTTCGTGACGCGGGCGCTGTGCCAGTAGCGAATTCTCGCTTCTTGAGCGGTCATGCCAAACGCAACTCCGCCAGCGTCAAAACGCAATATTTGACACTGGAAAGACTGCCTTGATGGTTGGTATGACGTCTGGCATCTCTAGAGCCGCCTCGCTCGCCTGAATAACCAAAGGATCGTCCTGCATGTCCATGCCCGCGCTGTTCAAGGGCCGCCTGTCGATACCCGTCATCGGGTCGCCGCTGTTCATCATTTCCGTGCCCGATCTGGTGATCGCCCAGTGCAAGGCCGGCGTGGTCGGATCGTTTCCGGCGCTGAACGCGCGCCCCGCAGCACTGCTCGACGAATGGCTGGCGCGGATTACCGAGGAACTGGCGGCGTATGACAAGGCGCATCCGGAGCGGCCATCGGCGCCGTTTGCAGTGAACCAGATCGTGCACAAGTCGAATAACCGGCTCGAGCAGGACATGGCGATGTGCGAGAAGTACAAGGTGCCGATGCTGATCACGTCGCTCGGCGCGCGCGAGGATCTCAACAAGGCGGCGCACGGGTGGGGCGGAATCGTCTTTCACGACGTGATCAACCAGAAATTCGCGCACAAGGCGATCGAGAAGGGCGCCGACGGGCTGATCCTGGTGGCGGCCGGCGCGGGCGGCCATGCCGGCACGATCTCGCCGCTCGCTTTCGTCGAGGAGACGCGCGCCTGGTTCGACGGACCGATCGCGCTGTCGGGCGCGATCGCCAACGGCCGCGCAATCCGCGCGGCGCGCATTCTCGGCGCCGACTTCGCCTATATCGGCTCGGCCTTCATCGCGACCGAGGAAGCCAACGCGGTCGAAGACTACAAGCAGATGATCACCGCCTCGTCGGCGGAAGACATCGTTTATTCGAACCTGTTCACCGGCGTGCACGGCAACTACCTCAAGCCGTCCATCGTCAAGGCCGGCCTCAATCCCGACGACCTGCCGACCTCCGATCCCTCCAAGATGAGCTTTGGCACCGATGCCTCCGGCGAGCGCAGCAAGCCGAAGGCATGGAAGGAAATCTGGGGCTCCGGCCAGGGCATCGGCGGCATCGGCAAGGTGTTGCCGGCGGCCGAACTGATCGCGCGGTTCAAGAAGGAATATGACGAGGCGGTCGACCCCGCACTGTAGGGCGGGCCGTCGTGAACGCGACGGAGGATCCATGGCGGCCGGACAGGATCTGAGCGCGCGTGTCGCGCTGGTGACGGGCGCTTCGCGCGGCATCGGTGCGGCAATCGCGCTGAGGCTGGCGGAATCAGGCGCCGCGGTCGCGGTCAATTACCGCGAACGCGCCGGGGATGCCGAGGCGGTCGTCGCCAAAATCAAGTCCGGCGGCGGTCGCGCCTTCGCCGTCGCCGCCGACGTTTCGCAGTCGGCGGCCGTGGCCGGTATGGTGGAACGGATAGCGCGCGAACTCGGGTCGATCGACATCCTCGTCAACAATGCCGGCATCGCGATCGTGCGTGGCGTCGACGATCTCACCGAAGACGATTTCGGCCGCACCATCATGGTCAATCTGAAATCGGCGTTCCTGTGCACACAGGCGGTACTGCCGGCGATGCGGGCGCGCCAATGGGGCCGCATTGTCAACATCACGTCGGGTGCCGCGCGCGGCGCCGGCGCCATCGGTCCGCATTACAACGCCTCCAAGGCCGGCATGGAGGGCCTTACCCGGGGCTATGCCGCACGGCTGGTCAAAGAGGGCATCACCGTCAACAACGTGGCGCCGTCGCTGATCGAGACCGACATGATGAAGGGCCGAACGGACCTGGCCCGCAACATTCCGCTCGGCCGCATGGGCCAGCCGGAGGAAGTGGCGCAGGCCGTCGCGATGGTGCTCGGCAACGCGTACATGACCGGCCAGACCATCATCCTCAACGGCGGCATGGCGTTCATTTGATGCCGGTCGCAAGCAGGCGCGAATAGCGCGCAGGGGGCTGCTGTGCGATCATCTCGACTTCGTCGGACAGACCGGGCAAGAACCTTTCTTCTCCACCCGACAGGACTCTCACCCAATGGAAGCGATCTTTCGTGTTGACGGCAACGACGTCGTCACCAGTCCCTATGCGGCGGGGCCGTGGGACCCGGGCATGCAGCACGGCTCGCCTCCGGCGTCGTTGGTCGTCTGGGCTGCGGAGCGGATCCCGACGGCGGTGCCGATGCGGGTCGCCCGGGTGACGGTCGACCTGATGCGCCCGGTGCCGGTGGCGCCGCTGACGATCGAGAGCGACGTGGTGCGTGAAGGACGGAAGATCCAGCTCTGCGCCGTCAGGCTGCTCGCGAAGGGTGTGGTAGTCGTCAGCGCGACGGTATTGAAGATCAGGGTGCAGGCCGAGGAGCTGCCGTCGGAAGCTGACATCGAGCAGGTCACGCTGCCGGGACCGGAACAGTCGCGTGTCGAGGATGTCGATTTCTCATCGAGTCCGTTCGTGACCGGAATGTCGCTGCGCGCCGCCCGCGGTCACTTCGGCCGGGTGGGACCGGGCGCGATCTGGTATCGCGTCGACCGGCCGATCGTGGAGGGCGCGCCGGTCTCGCAGTCGATGCGGACGATGGCGGCGGCGGATTTCTGCAACGGCACTTCGGCGGTGCTGGATTTCCGCCAATGGACCTTTCTCAACGCCGACCTGACCGTGAATTTCTCGCGTGAGCCGGCCGGCGACTGGATCCTGGTTGACGCCGAGACCTGGATCGGTCCCGACGGCGCGGGCCTCGCCATGGCGAGGCTCGCCGATTTCAGCGGCTATTTCGGCCGCGCCATCCAGACCCTGGTCATCGAGAAGCGCTGACCAGCCCGCGGTTATTCCAGGTCGACCGCCTGGAAACGGCCGCTCTCGTCGAGCGCCGTGCCCCAGATCTTTTTCGAGGCGGTGTGTTCGGAGCGGCCGAAATTGAGCGCCACGCCGAGGCCCAGATCGAGATTGCGGGTCGCCTCCAACGTATCGACCAGCTTTTCGGTATCGAGCTGCGGCCCGACGCGCTTCAGCGCGTCGATCAGGATGTTGGCTGCGATAAAGCCCTCCAGCGAGGCGTAGTCGGGGGCTTCGCCTGGAAAATGCTTCGCGAGCGCGTTCTTGTATTCGAGCACCGCGCTCGAATAGCCCGACACCGCCGGCACCACCTGGGTCACGAGCACGCCCGTCGTGTAGCGCGGTCCGAGCAGCTTCAGCTCGTCGGCGAGCGAGGAGCCGCCGACGCCCGAGATGCTGGTGAAGATCATCTCGGGATAGAGGGCGCGCGTCTTCTCGATGAATTTGGCGGCGGCCCGGTAGGAAGCGGACATGATGATCGCCCGGACCGGCACCTTTTGCACGCGCAACGTATTGACGGCCTCGTCGACCTCGATGGTGTTGCGCGGGTAGTTGAGGCGCAGGATGGCACTGTCGTTGAGGCCCATCGCGCGATAGGCCTTGGCCACGCCCGAGAACCCGGCATCCCCGAGGTCGTCGGTCTGGGCGAACACGGCGATCTGCCGGATCGGGATTTTGCGTAGTTTCACCAGATAGCGCACCGCCGCGTCGGCTTCCTCGGCGTAGCTCGGACGATAGTTGAACACATAGCGATCGGGCGGATCGCGGCGCACGACATTGCCGCCGGTATAGGCCCCGAAGAACAGCATCCGCCGTTCGAGCGCGAACGGCACCGCGACCGCCGCCGTTGCCGTGCCGATGCTGCCGATGAGGCCGAAGATCTGGTCCTTCTCGTAGAGCTGCCGCACGGCCAGCAGCGTGCGCGCCGGCTCGTTGCCGTCGTCGGCCGCAATGATCCGCAGCTTGCGTCCTGCGATGCCGCCGGCGTCGTTGACCTGGTTGAAGGCGGTCTCGATGCCGAGTTTCATCTGGCGGCCGCGTTCCCGCACCGGGCCGGTGAAGGCTGCGGTGATGCCGAACCGGATTTCGTTGTCCGATACGCCACGGACGGCCGTCACCGGATTTCCGAGGCCGGTCGCTGTGGGCAGCGTCGTCGTCGGCGCCGCGGCGAAGGCGGGCGGGGCGAGCGAGGGGATGGCGACGGCGGCGGCCGGAGGGGACGCCGGCGGAGCCAGCGACTGTTCGAGGTCGGCAAGCCGGCGTTCCGCCTGGATGCAATCCATCCTTCCCGTCGAAACGGCGTTCCGTCCATCCGCGACACTGCGATCGAACTGCTGCGCGAGGTCGGCGCGTTGGGCCTCGTTGCTGGCGGCATCGCGGATCACAGCCGCGAACTTTTCGATCACCGCCTGGACACGGGGACGCGTGACGTCCGGGCAGGCCAGCGCCGACCCGATCACCGGGCCGACACGGCCGGCGAGGTCTCGAACCAACTCTATCTTGTCGCCGGGAGCCGCTTGTGCGGCCGTGATGAAAAGGGAACTAACGAGAAGGGAAGTCCAACGCAGGTTTACCAAAATACGCACTACAAAACTCTCGAGTTTGAAGTTTACTGAAATTCCGGCACGCCGCATCGCGGGCGCTAAAATCGCCCTGACGATGCGACGGTGTCGGTGTTTTTTTGATCATTCGAGTTCGAGCGGTTGATAGCGCCCGTTCTCATCGAGCGCGGTGCCCCACACCTTGTTGGAGGCCTGGTGCTCGGACCGGCCGAACGAAAGCTGGGTGCCGAGACCGAGGTCGAGATTGCGCATGGTCTCCAGCGTGTCGATCAGCTTCTCCGTGTCGAGCTGCGGCCCGGCCCGCTTGATGCCTGCGATCAGGACGTTGGCGGCGACATAGCCCTCGAACGAAACGTAGTCGGCGGCTTCGCCCGGGAAATATTTGGCGAGCGCGTTCTTGTATTCGAGCACGGCTGACGAATAGCCCGACACCGCCGGGACCACCTGGGTCACGATGATGCCGTTGGTGTAGCGCGGCCCCAGCAGCTTCAGTTCTTCGGCAAGCGCTGTCGAACCGACGAACGAGACGTTGGAGTAGATCAGGCCGGGATAGGCGTCTTTGGTCTTCTCGATGAACCGTGCGGCCGCCCGGTAGGTCGCGACCATGACGATGGCCTTGATCGGCGGCTTCGCCAGCTTCAACTGGTTGACCGCTTCGTCGACGTCGACCGTGTTTCGCGCATAGTTGAGCCGCAGGATGGCGCTGTCGCTGACGCCCATCGTGCGGAACGCCTTGGCGACCCCGGCAAATCCGGCGTCGCCGTAGGAATCCTGCTGCGCGAAAACGGCGATCTGCCGCGGTTGCAGGCGGCGTATCTTGACGAGGTAGCGAACGACGGCGTCGGTCTCCTGAACGTAGCTGGCGCGATAGTTGAAGACGTAGCGGTCCGGCGGGTCGTTGCGCAGGATGTTTGCGCCGGTGAAGGCCCCGAAGAACAGCATCCGGCGTTCCAGCGCGTAAGGGATCGCGACCGCCGCAGTCGGGGTGCCGACATTGCCGACGATGCCGAACACCTGATCCTTCTCGTAGAGCTGCTTCATGGCCTCGACGGTACGCGTGGGCTCGTAGCCATCGTCGGCGGCGAACAGCTTCAGCATCCGGCCGTCGACGCCGCCCGCATCGTTGATCCGGTTGAAGGCGGTTTCGATGCCGAGCTTCATCTGGCGCCCGAGTTCGCGGGCCGAGCCGGAGAAGGGGGCCGCGATGCCGAAGCGGATTTCCTTTTCGCCGATGCCGCGGGGCAGCGGTCCGGTCGGGACGGGAGCGGTCGGCGCGGTCGCCGCGTTTGCGGCGGTCGCAGCCGCAGCCGGCGTCGTGCCGATGACGTTGGATAGGCTCGGTCCGGAGATCGAGCGTTCGAGGTCGGCCAGTTGCCGGTCGGCCCGGATGCAGTCCATCCTGCCCGAGGTTACGGCAGAGCGCCCTTCGGCCACGGTGCGATCGAACGTCTGGGTCAGGTCGGAGCGCTCCGCCTCGTTCGACGAGGCCTCACGGATCACCTGGGAGAACTTGTCGACGATGGTCTGGATGCGCGGACGTGCGATGTCGCGGCACGCCTGCGCCGAGCCGATCACGGGACCGACGCGGCTGGCAAGGTCGCGAACGATCGTAATGTCGCCGGCGGCTTGCGCGCTGGCGGCGAGGCCTAACATCATGGCCCCGACCAGCAGGGGAAGGCGGTGGGAGGTCATGGTAAATTCCTTTGAGAACGAGATCGCCGCACGTCGGTTCTCGGGCATGATCAGCCCTCCGTCGGATCAGGGGGTGGTGCGTTGTGGCGCGGCCGGATCCGGCTTCTCGCGCCACTGCATGAACTGCTGGAGCAACTGGTTCGACGGCTCGGACGCCGGCTGGGTACTCGCCGGCGTGGCCGGTGCGCTCGCCGGCGTGGCGGCGAGCAGGGCCTGGAATTCGTTGATGGCGGGCTTTTGCGCGCCGTCTCCGGGTTGCGGCAGCGCGTTCTTCACCGACTGTGCGAAGTTGGCGAATGCCGAGGCCTGGTCGCCTTCGCTCGGGCGCGAGCCCGGCCCGGCAACGACGAAGAACAGGGCGATCAGAGCCGCGACGCCGATCGCGGCGGCGGAACGCGCCGCGACGGTCCACCATGCCTTCTTCGACTCGACGGTGGGCTCGTGCATGAGTTCGGGATCGAGAGGATGACGCAGCGCATCGGATACCGCGCTTTCGAGCTGGGAATCGAACGAGGCCGCCGTGTACGGCACCTCAAGGCTCCCGCCGCGCGATGCCGACCTTTCCCGTAGCGAGCGCGGCGCGTAGTACAAGGGATCGCGGGGATTGAGATGATCCTGCTCGCTCACACTACTCATACGCTCACTCCTCACGACACTGGGCGGATTGACACTGGCCGGATTGGCACTCGGCGGACTGGCACTCGGCGGACTGGAATGGGTCGGATCGGCGCTCGGTGGATGAACCTGAGCATTGGCTTGAGCCGGAGCACTCGCAGGTGGCGACACGGCTACGGGGCATGCATCTGACAAAAGTTCCAGTTCGCGGAGGAGGTGCGCGGAGGAATCGTCCGCTCCCGCGTCGACAGGCTCGGTAGAAAGATTCAAATCAGGCTGTTGTGCGTCGTCTTTTTGCTCGACGCCCCCTGCCTGCGAGATCGAGTCTCGCGACCACACCTTCCCCACGGCTCCCACGGCCTCAATTCCCCTGCCGGCAATATCCGTCTGCCTGACGGAATGGGCTGCCAGACTTAAGCAAGTCCACCAGCGCACATAACTTTTTTGGAACCGCGCAAGGACTAATTTAGGTCGGAAACGTGACGAAAGTAAGTTGAGTTGGGCTTGGCTACAACTCACAAGACCCTTGTTTACAAGGCTTTGGTGAACGTGGGACCAAACGCGGCAGCCAGAATCGGCCACAAATACGCCGGATTCGGCTTCAATTTCGCAGTTTTCCGCGCGCGGGGCGGGTCAGCGCATTAATTACTCGTTAACCAAACTGGTCGATTCTTAACCTTTCAATAAGAAAGGCGAGTCGAACATCATGGACGTCCGAGCCGATCCCACGCGTCAACTGGTCCGGCTGCGCGGCCGTTCCTACGTCGCGTTCGTGTTCAGCCCCGTCGTGCCGATCGTCGAATGGCTCGCCGAGATTGACGCCACGCTGGCGCGCTCGCCAGGCTATTTCGTCGGCAAGCCGATCGTGCTCGACCTCGCCGCCGTCGACCTCTCCGGCGCCGCCATCGCCCATCTCGTCGGCAGCCTCAACGAGCGCAACATCCGCGTCCTCGGCATCGAGGGCGTCGAGGAAGAACGACTCGCGGCGAACATGCCGCCCCTGCTGACCGGCGGACGCGCCTGCGTCATCACGCGCAACGAACCGGCGCAAAAGGCCGAGCCCGAAGCCAAGCCGAAGCCGACGTCGCTGTTGCTCGACAGCCCGGTGCGGTCAGGCCAGTCGATCGTCTTCATGGAAGGCGACGTCACCGTGCTGGGGTCGGTCGGCTCCGGCGCGGAGATCGTCGCCGGCGGATCGATCCACATCTACGGCACGCTGCGCGGCCGCGCGATGGCGGGCGTCAACGGCAATTCCAGCGCACGTATCTACTGCCAGAGGATCGAGGCGGAACTGCTCGCGATCGATGGTTACTACCAGACTGCAGAAGAAATCGACGTCTCACTCCGTAACCGCCCGGCGCAAGCCAGGCTGGAGGGCGACACCATGAAAATTACACCGCTGAATTAACCGGTAAGGAGATCGCGTATGGCCAAGGTGCTTGTCGTTACTTCGGGCAAGGGAGGCGTTGGCAAGACAACCACGACGGCTGCGCTTGGCGCAGCGCTTGCCCAGAGCGGGCAAAATGTGGTGGTGGTCGATTTCGACGTCGGCTTACGCAACCTCGATCTGGTGATGGGCGCCGAACGCCGCGTCGTGTTCGATCTCATCAACGTGGTGCAGGGTGTCGCCAAGCTGCCGCAGGCCCTGATCCGCGACAAGCGGCTGGAAACTCTCTGGCTGCTGCCGGCCTCGCAGACCCGGGACAAGGATGCGCTGACCGATGAGGGCGTGGGCCGCGTCATCGACGAACTCAGGAGCCGGTTCGACTGGATCCTGTGCGACAGCCCCGCCGGCATCGAGCGCGGAGCCACGCTCGCCATGCGCTTTGCCGACGAGGCGATCATCGTCACCAATCCCGAGGTTTCCTCGGTGCGCGATTCCGACCGCATCATCGGCATGCTCGATTCGAAGACGGTGCGGGCCGAGCGCGGCGAGCGGGTGGAAAAGCACATCCTGATCACCCGGTACGATGCGGGGCGCGCCGCGCGGGGCGAGATGCTCAACATCGACGATATCCTCGAAATCCTCGCCACGCCGCTGCTCGGCATCATTCCCGAAAGCCAAGATGTTCTGAAGGCATCCAACGTCGGCACGCCGGTGACGCTCAACAATGCCGACAGCGCGCCGGCCCGTGCCTACACCGACGCCTCGCGCCGCCTGATGGGCGAGGAAGTCGCCATGGTCGTGCCGACCGAGCGCAAGGGCTTTATGGATCGGCTGCTGGGTCGGAGGGCTGCATGAGCATAAGGCTGCTGCGGCTGTTCGGCGGCCGCGAAGCGACCGCCCCCGTTGCGCGGGAGCGGCTGCAGATTCTGCTGTCGCACGAGCGCGGACTGCTCGGTCAGTCCGACCTGCTGGTCACATTGCGGGAGGAAATTCTCGCGGTGGTGTCGAAACACATCCAGCTCGACCCCGACAAGGTCATCGTCAAGCTCGACCGTGGCAAGACGGTCTCGACGCTCGAGGTCGATATCGAAGTGCCCAACAATTTCGACAAGAAGGTTTCCGAGCGGCGCATGGCCGGTTGACGCGGCGCATCGATAGACCATCGATCCGCCGGGGCTAGGATGCGAGGGCATTCGCATCCTAGCCTGGCCATGATATCGCCGCGACCCTCCCTCCCGATGACCGGTGGCTGCCAGTGCGGCGCGACCATTACAAGATCGCGTCGTCTCCGCTGCTGCTTTACACCCGCAACGGCACCGGTTGTCAGCACCAGACGGGCAGCGCATTCGCGCTGAACATGCGGTCCGGTTGAGGGATTTTCGCATCCTGCACGGCGAGCCGGCCGGCTGGCATCACACCTCGCCGAACGGCACGGCGGTGATCTTGCGGTTCGGCGGCACTTGCGGCACGCGGCTTTACGGCGAGCGCGACGGCCGGCCCGAAATCGTAAGCCTTCGCGCCGGCACGGTGGGCGATACGTCGTGGCTGGTGCCGGTCGCGCATTTCCCTAACGCAGCGCGCAGCCATGGGTGCAGCCGGCGCCCTGCGCGCAGTGTTTCGAGACTGAGCCCAATCGCTGGGGAAGCTTACTGCCCGGATGGCGAACTCGCCGGGCCGACGCGGCCGATGGAACGGCGCGCTGCCTTGGTGCCCCCCTCCCATCAGGTCAAGGCAGGTAGCTGTCAGCCACCTTCCATGCAGAAATGTTCCGGGTTCGTGGAACTGCTTGATACCGCTCGGAATTGATCTCGGTTTGGGAGGGTATGTTGGTCGAGGCGGCTGAGGGTAAGGCGAAGAGCGGTATCTGGGGCCTGGATGATATCCTGGCTGGCGGATTCACGCGGGAGCATATGTTTCTGATCGAGGGGGCGCCCGGAACCGGGAAGACCACGATTGCGCTCGAGTTCCTGATGGAGGGCGCCCGCGCCGGCGAGAAATGCCTCTATATTACGCTGTCCGAAACCGAGCGCGAATTGCGGCTCGGTGCGGCCTCCCACGGCTGGACGCTCGACGAGCGCATCGAAATCTACGAGTTGTTGCCGCCGGAGAGCCTGCTCGATTCCGAGCAGCAGCAGAGCCTGCTCTATTCCTCGGACCTCGAACTGGGCGAAACCACCAAGCAGATCTTTGCCGCCGTGGATCGCGCGCAGCCGGACCGGGTGGTGCTGGACAGCCTTTCCGAGATACGGCTGCTGGCGCAGAGTTCGCTGCGGTACCGTCGCCAGATTCTGGCGATCAAGCATTATTTCTCGAATTTTGGCGCTACCGTGCTGTTGCTGGACGATATGTCCTCCGACCTCGGCGACAAGACCATCCACAGCGTTGCGCACGGCGTGTTGCGGCTGGAGGAACTGGCGCCGGCCTATGGCGCGGAGCGGCGTCGTGCGCGCGTCATCAAATATCGCGGCGTCAAATTCCGCGGCGGCTTCCATGACGTCACCATTGCCACCGGCGGAATGAACGTGTTTCCGCGGCTGGTGGCCTCGGAACATCGGACAAGCTACAAGAGGCGCAAGCTTTCGAGCGGGATCGCCGAACTTGACCAGCTTCTCGGCGGCGGCATCGAGAGCGGATCGAGCACGCTGATCCTGGGGCCGGCGGGGACCGGCAAGTCGCTGCTCGCCATCGTTTTTCTCGTGGCCGCGGTAGCGCGGGGTGAGAAGGCCGCCTTCTTCGTTTTCGATGAAGAGTTGGGCTTACTGTATGACCGCATGAAAGGCCTTGGGATCGACCTCGAAGCGATGCAGCGCAGCGGCAACCTCTCCGTCGAGCAAGTCGACGCTGCCGAACTGTCGCCTGGCGAATTCGCCCATCGCGTTCGAAAGCGGGTCAATGAGTCCAACGTCAAGACCGTGCTGATCGACAGCCTCAACGGTTATCAGGCTGCGATGCCCGAGGAGAATTCGTTGATCCTGCACGTGCACGAGTTGCTGCAATATCTCAATCGCCAGGGGGCGACGACATTCATGACCGTCGCGCAGCACGGCCTGGTCGGCGACATGAAGACGCCGGTCGATGTTACGTATCTTGCGGATACCGTGGTCCTGCTGCGCTATTTCGAGGCCATCGGCAGTGTGCGCCGGGCGCTGTCGGTCATCAAGAAACGCACCAGTGCGCATGAAGCAACGATCCGCGAATATCGCATCGACAACCGCGGCCTTACCCTCGGCGGGCCGCTTGTCGGCTTCCAGGGCGTGCTGCGGGGCGTTCCGGTCTATGTCGGCGAGGGCAAACCTCTGCTGGAGGACCAGGAGCTGTGAAGGCTGGTCCGTCCTCCGAGCGGGCCCTCATTCTCGCGCCGAAAGGCCGCGACGCTGCGGTCGCGTCTGCGTTGATCCGCGAGGCTGGCTATCACGCGCAAGCCTGTGAGGATCTTCCAGCGTTGCTGAGCGAGATCGAGGTCGGCGCGGGTCTTGCCGTGATCGCCGACGAGGCGATCAAGACCGCGGACCTGCGCAGTCTCGTCAACTGGCTCAGCGATCAGCCGGCATGGTCCGATTTCCCGATCGTCTTGCTGACGCATCAGGGCGGCGGTCCCGAGCGTAACCCCGACGCGGCGCGGATCGGGCAGGCGCTGGGGAACGTGACCTTTCTCGAGCGGCCGTTTCACCCAACCACGCTCGTCAGCATCGTCGGCTCCGCCGTGCGTGGAAGGCGCCGGCAATACGAGGCGCGTGCGATCCTTGCCGATCTGACCGAAAGCGGAGAGCTGCTGCAAACGGCGCTCACGGCCGGTCAACTCGGCGCATGGGAGCTGCATCTGCCCGAGCTTGTTTTCGAAGCCTCGGCAGCCTGCAAATCCGCATTTGGACGCGATGTGGAGGGCCCGTTCACATATCAGGACCTGGTGCGCGCGATCCATCCCGACGATCGCGCAAGACGCGAGGCAAGCATCACGCGCACCCTCGAACAGGGGGGCGATTACAACATCGAATACCGCAATATCTGGCCCGACGGTTCGCTGCACTGGGTCGACGTGCGCGGCCGGCCGGTGTATCGCCCCGACGGCAGCCTAAAGTCGTTGGTCGGCGTTTGCTCCGACATCACCGCGCGCAAGACCGCCGAAATCGAGCGGGAGAATCTGCTCGCCCAACTCGCCGCCGAACGCACCGCGCTGGCAGAGTTGACCTCGACGCTGGAGCAGCGCGTCGAGCAGCGAACCGCCGACCTGATCAAGGCGGTGACCGCGCGCGAGAAGGCGCAGGAACAATTGCGCCAGGCCCAGAAGATGGAAACCATCGGCCAGCTCACCGGCGGCGTCGCGCACGATTTCAACAACCTGCTGATGGCGGTGATGGGAAACCTCGACCTGCTGCGCAAGCGAATCCCAGACGATCCGCGCCTGCACCGGCTGGTTGACGGCGCGATCCAGGGCGCTGAGCGCGGTGCATCGCTGACGCAACGGTTGCTGGCCTTCGCCCGCCAGCAGGACTTGCGCGCGGTGTCGGTCGACCTGCGCGCCTTGATCGAGGGGATGGTCGACCTGCTTCAACGCTCCCTCGGCCCCCGTGCCGAATTGCGCCTCGATATTCCCCGGGGCCTGCCTCCGGCGCGGATCGATGCCAACCAGCTCGAGCTGGCGATTCTCAATCTCGCCATCAACGCCCGTGACGCGATGCCCGATGGCGGCAGGATCTATATCTCCGTGGCAGAATATCAGACGACGGGCGAGGTGGCGCTGGGGCCGGGCCGCTATCTCAAGCTCTCGGTCGCCGATACCGGGAGCGGCATGTCACCGGAAATACTGAAGCGGGCGATCGAGCCGTTCTTCTCGACAAAGCAGGTCGGCAAGGGCACCGGGCTTGGACTATCCATGGTGCACGGGCTCGCGGTGCAGCTTGGCGGCGCGCTCCAAATGACGAGTGCCGTCGGGAAAGGCACCAGCGCAACGCTGGTGCTGCCGATCGCCACCGTTGCGCCGGTAGCCGAAAGCCCGGTGCTGCCGGCGGAAAAGCTCAAACGCAAGGCGGTCATCCTGTTTGTCGACGACGACCCGCTGATTGCGATGTCGACCACGGAAATGCTGGAAGATCTCGGCCATCAAGTGATCGGCGCCGACTGCGGCCAGCATGCGCTGGACATTCTCAAGAGCGAGCAGCCGCTCGACCTGATGGTCACGGACCATATGATGCCCGGCATGACCGGGCTGGAACTGGCCGCGGCGTCGCGCAAGGTGCGCCCTAAACTACCGGTGCTGCTGGCCACTGGCTATGCCGAGTTGCCTGACGGGGCGCAACTCGACCTGCCGCGCCTGGCAAAGCCCTATCATCAGGACCAGTTGCGCGATCAGCTCGATCAATTGCTGGCATGATCGGTTTCCGTTAGCCCACCATCCGGTCGCGGCCGGTCCAGAAGCTGGCCTTCAGCACCTTCTTGTCGACCTTGCCGACACCGGTCATCGGCAGTTCAGTGACGAACTTGATGTGCTTGGGCGCATGCGCCGAGCCTTTTTTCGCTTTCACCAGGTTGATCAGTTCATCTGCATCGGGCTTGGCGCCCTCGCGCGCCACGACCACGGCGGTGACGGCCTCGCCCCATTTGTCGTCGGGCACGCCGACCACGGCGACCATCGCCACATCGGCGTGCTGCGACAGCACATCCTCCACCTCGCGCGGAAAGATGTTGAAGCCGCCGGAGACGATCATGTCCTTCTTGCGATCGAGGATGAACATGTAGCCGCGCTCGTCCTTGCGTGCGATGTCGCCGGTGTGCAGCCAGCCGCTCCTGAGCGTCTCCGCGGTGATGTCCGGCCGTTTCCAGTACTCGGCCATCACGTGACCGGCCCGCACGCAGATCTCGCCGGCCTCGCCGGTGGCGACCTCCTGGTCGTCATTGTCCAGAATCCTGACCTGACAGGCGGCGATCGGGAAGCCGCAGGACAAGAACAGCTCCGGGGTCTTGGGATCGTGGTCTTTCTTGCGCAGCACCGACACCGGATAGCATTCGGTCTGGCCGTAAAGCTGCGAGAACACGGGTCCGATCCGCTCGATGCCTTCGACCAGCCGGCTCGGTGACATCGCGGAAGCGCCGTACAGCAGCAGTTCGAGCGAGGAGAGGTCGGTCTTGTCGAGTGCGGGGTGGTCCAGCATCACATAGATCATGGTGGGCACGAACAGCGTGAAATTGATGCGCTCGCGCTCGATGGTCTTGAATACCGCCTCGGGATCAAAACCCTTCAGCATGTGGACGGTGCCGCCGCGCATCAGCGTCGGCAGCACCTTTGTGCCGGCGACATGGCTGATCGGCGCCACCGTCAGATAGCTCGGCGTCTGCGGAATTTCGAAATCGGCGAGGATCGCGCTGGTGAAACCGCTGGCCTGGCGGTGATGGCGCAGCGCGCCCTTGGATTTGCCGGTGGTGCCGCCGGTATAGTTGAGCGTCGCAATATCGTCGGGGCCGGCGAAGTTGCACGCGGTGGCGCTGCCGGCGGCCTCGATCGCCTGCAGCAGATCGGCGCCGTAGTCCGCCGGGCCGAGCGTGAACACCGTTTTCAGGCCCGATGCCCTGGCGGCGAGCTCGCCGCCGCGATCGCGGAACGTCACGCCGTCGACCACCAGCAACTGCGCTTCGGAATCCTCCAGTTGAAACACCTGGTCGTCCAGCGAACCCAGCGGATGCAGCCAGGTGATCGCCAGCCGCGACAATTGCGCGGCGACGCCGGCACACCAGGTATCGGCGCGGTTGGCGGTGAGAAACGCGACGCGGGTGCCGGGCTCGAAACCGAATTGCATGAAGACGGCTTGCATCCGCCCGATCATCCCGGTTGCGCCGCGATAGGTGATCGAACCACCCGGCCAACTGAAGGCCGTCCGCTCCGGATAGCGCGCCAGCGCCCGCAACGTCTGCTCGCATGCCGTCGGAAACGCGTAGAGCGGATGGCTCATTCTTTCTCTCCCGCTTGTTTTGTAATTGGCCTTCGTCCGTGCCAATGTTCTGCACCATAGCGTCTAGCCCGGGAAGTGACACTTTGCCAACGATCGACCTGCAAACGCGCTTTCGCGACCGGCTCAGTCTGCCGCTGATCGCGGCGCCGATGTTTCTCGTCTCGGGCGCAGACCTCGTGGTAGCCGCATGCCGTAACGGCGTGATCGGTTCGTTCCCGACGGTGAACTGCCGCAGTCCCGAACAACTCGACGAATGGCTGACGGACATCGATATCAGACTGAAGGCGCACGCGGATGCAAGCGGCAAACCGTCAGCACCGGTCTGCGCCAACCTGATCGTGCATCGCTCCAATGCGCGGCTGGAGCAGGATCTGGCGGTGCTGCTGCGGCACCGGCCCGAAATGGTGATTACCTCGGTGGGCTCGCCGGCCCCGGTGATCGGGCCGTTGCATGATGCCGGTGCGCTGGTGTTTGCCGACGTCGCCTCGATCCGCCACGCCGAGCGTGCCGTTGCCGCCGGCGCCGACGGACTTGTGCTGCTGACGGCCGGCGCGGGCGGCCAGACCGGCTGGCTCAATCCCTTCGTGTTCGTGCGCGCGGTGCGCGCGTTCTTCGATGGATCATTGGTGCTGGCGGGCGGCATCGCCGACGGCCACGCGCTGCGCGCGGCCGAGGCGCTCGGCTGCGATCTCGCCTATATGGGCACAAAGTTCATCGCCACGCGCGAGAGCATGGCGGATCCCAGATACAAGGAACTGCTGGTGACCAGCAGTGCCGACGATATCCTGCTGACGACCGCGTTTACGGGGTTGCAGACCAACATGCTGCGCCCATCGATCGAGGCGGCCGGTCTTGACCCGGATAATCTGCCGCAGCGCGGCGCGATCGACATCGGCAAGGACATCGACATCGGCGCGCGCGAGAACCGTCCAAAACGCTGGAAGGACATCTGGAGCGCGGGGCATTCGGTCTCGGGGGTGGATGCGGTACTGTCGGTGGACGAGCTGGCGCAGCGAACCCGTGACGAATATCGTCTGGCGTCGGCGCGGATCGACCTGCGGTAGCTGCGCGCGCTGTTTTTTGGAGATCGATGTGATGGAATACATTGCCGATGCAATGCCATATGCGCGGGCTGGCTGGCGAACTGCCTCCCGTGCAACCGCGATTTCGACCGTGCACGCCCTTTACCATCAGGCCGACGAGGTGATCTGTTTTGGCGTGAAACTGTCCGGTCCCGTTCGCGAACTCGTCAGTACGGTGGTCGACCCTTTCCTGATCGCGATCGATGCGCAAATGCGTGGTAGCGGCCTTCCCGGCGATTGCGGCCTCTTGCCGCGCTCCGTATCCGGATTTGACCTGCTCGGTTACCTGTCCGGGGCGGAGCGCCGCCTCATGCAAGGCTGGTCCGACCCCGGCTGGCCAGATGACATTCGCGTCGTCCACGTTTTCCCCTGCTATGCATGCGAACTGAGTGCGGCTTGGCCGACGCAACGGTTCGCATCCATCGTACGCGACCTCCAGGTCCTGGATATCGCGCGCACGCCCAGCCCCTACATCGAAATGAAGATGCGCGGAGGCAAATCAAAACTCCTGATCAAGAATTGGTCGCACGAAACTCTTCGATCGACGCTGGTCTACGCGAAAATACTGGCTGAGGAGCCCGAAGGCGTTCTCGAGGTCAAGAATCTGATGGGTGATGTGCTGGCGTTCAGCAAGGCGGATGGCTGGCACGCGTATGAAGACCGGATTACGGCACATGCGCTTCGATCGAGCCTTGCCTGACGGCTGCAAAGGCTAATTCGCCACGAAATACCAATCCTTGTCGTAGCGGACGAGCTGGCTCGGAGGCCTGTCCTCGAACTCGAAGAACTTTTTGGGATCGCCGCCCGGCGGCACGCGCAGGAAGCCGGTGAAATAATGCTTTAGGCCGCGCGAGGTTAGGAACAGCACATAGGTGCCTTCGTCGGTCTCATCGACGACGATGTCATTACCTTGCGCGGAAACGTTGGGCTCGCGGTCGCCAAGGGCGATCAGGTTCTTGTTGTAGGCGACGTTGGGCTTCAGTTCGCCGGCTTCGACCTGCGCCACGATCCGCTCGCGGTCTTGCCGGTGCCACCGAAAGTTCTGCTGAAGCGCGATCTGATGCAGCGGGGCGTAGGCGAGGATGGCGAGCGTCGCGGCGCAGATCAGGAAGGGGAGGGCGAAGCTCGCGCCGTCAGAGCGGATTTTCAGCAACAGCGTGGCGGACCATACGAGACAGCAGAAGAACGCCAGCGCCAGCAGCGGCACCGCCGCGAGCAGGACAAAGCCGGACGGCCAATCCGCCATCGCCAGCTCGAAGGTCGTTACCGCCAGCGTGACCGCTGAAACCGCGATGGTCGCCGCCAGGGGTCTGCGGACCAACGGCCCGGTGGCGGCCGTTGCCGCCTGAGATATCTCAGCCATGCCGGCTGTTCCGCTCCGCCGCTCGCCTTCCCGGCCCGTGCCGATACGAGCTTAACGCACTGTTAACCATATCAGGCTCAACAATAGCCCCAGAGGATGGCTGGCCGCCATGGTCGGCCGGGCAAATCTGGAAGGGGCTCGACATGGATCTGGAGCGGTATTTTGGCAAATCCCCCGCCACCCTTGAGGAAATCCGGCGGCGGGTGATGTTCGCGCTCGACCGGCATCCGCTGTGCCGCGGCATCGAATTCGACGTCGTCAGCATGCCGCGCAACCGCACGAACAACTGGACCGTCACCCTGCAGGCGATCGAACCCGACCAGCTGTGGGAAGCCTCCGATATCGTTGCCGATATCCAGGAAGCCTACGAATTGGCCGCGGCGGCCTGATTCGGGCTCGTTTCGGGGCGATTTCCCCCGATTTTTGATGGTGTTGCGGCCCGAATGGCATCGTAACGCCTCAATTGTCGTTCAGTTCTGGGCAAAAGGGCCAAACGTCGGCGGGAATGGAGACCTTTTTGACCAAAACAGTGACGATTGTTGCGCTGCTCGGCTTTCTCGTGGTTGGCGCTGCCGCCACCGCCGTTATCGGCCGGGATATTGTACCTGCTCCGTCCGAGCAGGCCGCGGCTGCTGCAAAGCCGCCGGTGTCGAACAAGGAAGCCAAGAAGGACCGGCTGGCCGTCGTCAGTTACGCGCTCGCCGCCTATGAGCCGCCGCAGACAACCGCCGCCTTGAGCGAGCCGCTGCGCCAGGCCTATGCCTCGGTTGCGCCCGCCGATATCGGGCTGCCGAAGGAAGTGGTTCCTCCCACGCCGACGGCGCCGGCCACAGCGTCGCAAAAGCCCAAACCCGTCGTCGCCAAGCCGCAACCGCAGAAGAACTACGCCCTGCTGAGCGACGTGCAGATCGCCGGAATCAAGGACCGGCTGAAACTGTCCGCCTCGCAGGAATCCTACTGGCCGGCGGTCGAAACCGCGTTGCGCGCCGTCGCCCGGAAGATCCACGCCGGCCGTCAGGCCAACCCGAATGCCGCGGGCATGCCGATCGATCCCGACTCGGCGGAAGTCCAGCAGTTGAAGTCGGCGGCGATGCCGCTGCTGTTCCAACTGCGGGAAGACCAGAAGAACGAAGTCCGTTCGCTCGCGCGCATCATCGGCCTGGAAAAAGTCGCTTCGATGATCTGAGCATCCGGCGCTGCAAACGCAGCGCCGTCGGTTCCGGTTTTCCTCACCCAACCGCGCCGGAACATCGGCCCATGCCACGCGTTGGCCGCGTGGATGATGGGAGCCGAAACATGCGGACATCAACGGCGTATTTTGCAGGCGTGGGAACCGTGATCGTCGCGATCACCGCCGGTCTCGGCGGCGGCTATCTCGCCGCCAACATTGCCAACTCGCCCTCAGGGGTTTCCAAGCTGGAACGCAGGATGTCGGCCGAGCCGATTTCGGTTGCGGCGGCGCCAGCACAGCCGGTGCCGCCACCGGTCGCGTCGAACTCTGCCGCCGCGCCCGCTCGGGAAACGCAGCCGCAAACGCAGGTGGCCGTGCCGGCCGATAACGCAGTCGCGTCTTCTAAAACTATCACCCGTGCCGAAGACAAGCCGACAACCGATATCGTGGCCGTGCAGCCTGCGCAGCCCGCGACGCAATCCGTAAAACCGATCGAATCGAAGTCGGTCGAACAGGCCGGCGAAAAAGCCGCGCCGTCACGCGAGGCCTTTGCGAAAGCCCGCGACCTCGACCTCAGGCGCGCCGAAGCGGAAAAGCGTCGCGCCGAGCGGCGTCAGGCCTGGGCCGAGCGGCGCAGAGTTCAGCCCCGCGATGAGGAACTTGAGGCAGTCGAAGAGCGGGTCCGTGAAGTAACCGAGCCACGGCGAATCAGGATCCGTGAAGAAGACGAGCCGCGAGAGATGTTCGCGGAACCGGCGCGAGTCGAGATGCCTCGCATCAGGCTGTTCGATCGCGGCAACTGATTTCCGTCCGGGTTGGATGTGGCGTCCCGCGAGCGCGTTGATGTTTAAGGCGTCATCGCGCCCGACAATCTTGTTCGGCGCTTCCGGTAGCTTAACCGCCGCGTGATTCCACCACCTTGCGGCAGCTGTCCGACAGTTTCTCCTTGTTCGCCTTCAGGCACGCGTTCATCTGCGGCGGCTTGCCGACGTGTTCGGAGCAGAGTTTTCCGGCATCCGAGCGACAGGCCATCTGCTCCTGCAGCGATGGGCCGGACTGCGCGTAAGCCAGCGAGCTTGCCGCAAGCGACAGGATTAACGCAGCGGCCGGAATGCGAATCGTTTTCGTCATGGATAACCTTTCGAAGGAAGCATGAGGGCTGAAGCGCGCGAAAACTCGTCGAGGTTACGCTTGGGGTCCATGCCATGTTCATGGCGGCGAAGAATCGACCTGCAATCAATGCGTGCAGAAGCGGCGCGTGCCTGCGCGCACCATTTTCATGGGATGTTGCCGAACCCTTCAATCGATCATGTACGTCTCGCGTCGGCTGCGGTGACCGATCGGCACATCGCAAGGAGCTGCACGCCCAATTCGGGAGAGATGCGAGATGTTGAAGAAGGCAATTTTGCTGAGCGCTGGTCTGGTGCTTGCGGCCATCGCCGTCGGCGGTGTGGGATCGGCGCAGGCCGCCGTGGTGTACTGCAAGACCGTCGGCGTGCCGAAGGGCTGCGTGGCGCGGCCGACGCCGGTCGCGGCGGCCGCTGTTGCCACGCCGGCCGTTGGCGTCGGTGCCGTCGGTGTCGGGGCTCCCGGTGTCGGCGTTCGTGCCGGCACGCCGATGAACCGCGGTGGTCCGGTCAATCGCGTCGGCCGTCGCTGAGCGAGATCAACGACTATCCCGCAGCGCCGTCGCTGTCGGGAAAGCGGTGCGGCAAGGTCAGCCTCACCTGTGTGCCTTGAACGTCCCCTCGGAGGCAGGAACTCAATTCCAGCTCCGCGCCGCAGCGTGCTGCGCGGCTTCGCATGTTGCGCAAGCCGCGCGCCGCCTTGATCGAACCGGCCGCCGTACCCTCCGGCGTGACCTCAAACCCCCTGCCGTCGTCCTCGACGGTGATGCAGCCGCGCTCCATTCCATCGGCGCCCGCCAGCGTCTCGATCCTCACCGTGATACGTTTGGCATCGGCGTGCTTGACGGCATTGGTCACGGCTTCATCGAGCAGCCGCACGATCTGGATGACGTGCCACGGCCGCAATTCGGGATGCACCGGCAGGCCCTGCGCCGTACCCGCGCGCCAGTCCAGCGCGATGCCGTGCGGGCGCAGCTGCGCCAGGGCGCGCTCGCGCCACGAGCCGAGCGACAGCATCAGGTCGCCGCCGATGTCGTCCATGGAATCGATGACGAGCCGCAGGTCCTTCAGCGCCGCGCGCGCCGCGTCGGCGATACCTTCGCCGCCATTGCCGCGTTCACTCAGGGCCACGATGCTGACGAGCTGGCCGCCGAGCCCGTCATGCAGGTCGCGCATCAGCCGCGTGCGTTCCCGAGCCAGCGCCGCGGCGCGGGCGCGCTCTTCCTCGCGGACAAAACTGGCCTTCAGCTTTTCCTCGGTCACGCGCACCTGCGCGACGAGACGGCCGGCAAAACTGTCGACCTCGTTCAGCGCGCGGGCAAACCGCCAGGTCAGCCCGGCGCCGATCGCCACCAGCATCGCCGAATAGGACAGCCGCGAGACGAAGATGCGGTTCGGCACCACCTGGAATACCGCGAGCATGTCGGCGATCCAGCACGTCAGCATGATCGTCACCGCGCAGCCGAGCAGAAAGCTCGCGACGTTCTGCCGTTTCAGCGCCGAACGGGCGGTGATGACGGCCATCAGGACCAGCGATACGCCGACCATCGGAACGGCGAGAACCAGAAACAGCCCGCGCACCAGCGCCTGGTTTCCCAACAGGCCGGCCAGCGCGAGCAGCCCGCCGGGGAGGAACAGGATCCAGCCGTAGCGCGGCCATTTCATGCCCGAGAACAACAGCGCAAACGTCAGCACCAGCGCGCATTCGATCGGCGCGGAGGCGATCAGGACGACGTTGAGCCGGGATAACGGCGTCACGTCGCCCATCGGTGTCTGCAGAAAAGCCTGCGCGACGCCGACGGCCATGGCGGCGGCCAGCACGCCATAGGCCGGCTCATGGCGCCGCATCACCCACATGATGCCGAGAATGACGGCGAGAATCGCCTGCCAGGACGAGAACACCACCGGCAGGGTGACGAAGATCAGCGTCCGCAGATTATAGCTCGGGCGCAGCAATTCGTCGGGGCCGACCGAGATGCGATCGAGAAATCCGGTCACCGGCCCCCAGATGAACAGCCGGATCGATATCGCGTTGTCGCCGTCGTGCAGCAGCGACGGCGGAATCACGGCGATCGCGGGCGCATTGCGATCCGGCCGGTTGGCGGCGGGATCGCGCCGGCTATCGAGGACCGCGACGCCGTTGACGGTGACCTCGACGCCGTTGGTGAAGCGCGGCAGGAACACCGACCAGGCGTGTCCAGCCTCCTCGGCGGGACGAACGAATTTTCCGCTGAAGCGCGGCGGATCGGCCATCGCATTCCGAAGCGACGAGAAATACGGCAGCGTCACCGCGCGTTCGGCGCCGGCCTCGGTGAGATTGAACGCCGTGACCTGATATTGCGCGGGAGGTCCGGGGAGCGACTGCAGCAGCGCCAGCACGCAGAGGCCGGCGATCGCCGCCTGCAGCAACAGATACTGGACGAGGCGCGACGTCCGCAGCGGCCGCCATTCGCGGGCCGGGCGTTGTTCCGCCGTCGCGTCCCCGCCGCGACCGTTCACAACCGGATCAGGCCTTGCTGGACCGCCTCGAACACCGCTTCGCCGCGGGTATGCACTTCCAGCTTGCGATAGATGTTCTTGATGTGCCCGGGCACGGTCTGGCGCGACAGGCCGAGATGGCTGGCGATCTCGGCGTAGCTGAAACCCTTGGCGATGCCCCAGAGAATGTCGATCTCGCGCGGCGTCAGCTTGGCGGTGTTGAGGGCGGGGCCCGGCGGCGGCTCGGGCGTGTTCTGGGTCCGCCGCACGATGAAGCGCGCGATCGAGGCCGAGATCGGCGAATGGCCGGCGACGAGGTCGCGCACGGTGGCGGCGATGTCGGTCGGGAACGCGTCCTTCAGCAGATAGCCGGTCGCGCCGACGGTGATCGCCGAGATCACGCTTTCCTCGTCGCCGAGGATCGAGATCACCATGATCTCGGTATCGGGAAAGCGCTGCCGCGTTTCGCGGATCAGGTCGACGCCGTGGCCGTCGGGCAGTTGCAGGTCGGTCAGCAGTACGCGCGGCGCGCCCTGCGCAAGACAGGCCCGGGCTTCCGCGAGGGTGCCCGCGGCTTTCACCTGGTATCCGGCCTTGCTCAAGGCATCCTGCAGCCGCCACAGCGTCGGCGCGTCGTCCTCGACCAGCACGACCGTAATGGCTTCCGCCGGCGATCCGTCGCCCAATGAATTCATCTGAAAAACTCCGGCCGCCATCCCCTGCGAACCTGGCCTAAGTGTAACGCCATAGTTGCATTTTACGACACCCATGTTCATGGGGCGAAGCTTCTGCGCAATTCAAGGGAGAACGCGCGGTGGAAAAGGCTTATACGATTGCCTCGCAACGAGGCTCTCAAATGTCGAAGCTCCCCCCAAATCTCCCGCCGGACACGCAGTCATCAGAACGGCGCCTTGCCGTCACGCCCGATGACGTCACCGCGGCCGCCGCCGCCATCGCCGGTTCGGTCATCGTCACCGAATGTGACCGGAGCCGGACGCTGAGCGAGATCTGCGGCTGCCAGCTCTGGCTCAAATTCGAGAACCTGCAGTTCACGTCCTCTTTCAAGGAGCGCGGCGCGCTCAACCGCTTGCTGGCGCTGACGCCGGAGGAACGGCGGCGCGGCGTCGTCGCGATGTCGGCCGGCAATCATGCGCAGGGCTTGGCCTATCACGCGAACCGGCTCGGCATCCCCGCGACCATCGTGATGCCCGAGGGCACGCCGATGGTAAAGATCGAGAACACCAGGCGACACGGCGCCCAGACGGTCATTTCCGGCAAGACGCTGGAGGAGGCCGCCGGGTTTGCGCGTATGCATGGCAAAGCCGAGAGCCTCGTCATGGTCCATCCCTATGACGATCCCCTGATCATCGCGGGGCAGGGCACCATCGCGCTCGAAATGATCGCCGCCGCGCCGCAGCTCGAAATGCTCGTCGTCCCGATCGGCGGCGGCGGTCTCATTTCCGGCATCGCGGTTGCGGCCAAGGCGCTGAATCCGGAATTGCGGATCATCGGCGTGCAGGCGCAGCTCTATCCCTCGATGTACAACGCCATCAAGGGCGAGGGCCTGCCGATGCGCGGCGACACGCTGGCCGAAGGCATCGCGGTGAAGGCGCCCGGCGCCATCACCACCGAGATCATCCGCCGTCTCGTGGATGACATCGTGCTCGTGACCGAAGACCAGATCGAGCGCGCGGTGGCGATGCTGATCGCGATCGAAAAGACCGTGGTCGAGGGCGCTGGTGCTGCGGGCCTCGCGGCGGTGCTGGCCGCGCCGGAACGCTTTGCCGGACGAAACGTCGGCCTGGTGCTGACCGGCGGCAACATCGACACGCGGCTGATCGCTTCGGTGCTGACCCGCGAACTCGCGCGCGAGGGACGGCTGACGCAGATCGCCATCGACATCGTCGATCGCCCGGGGCAATTGGCGGCGGTCTCGGCGCTGTTGGCCGAAGCCGGCGCCAACATCATCGAAGTCTCGCACCAGCGCACGTTTTCCGACCTGCCTGCCAAGGGCACGTTGCTCGAAGTCGTGATCGAAACGCGGGACCGTGCGCATCTGGAAAATGTGATGAAGCGGCTCGGCGAGGCGGGATTTACGGCGTGGCTGGCGGGGCGGCGGTGATTTCAATTCACCAGCCGCACCGCGCCGGCATCGCTGACATCATAGCCGCCGAGCTCGCCCGCTCGCTCGGGAAATCCTGCACATCGCATGAAGCCGAACAGCGCCTGCGGTCCCTTCATGAAATAGTCGCGCTGCCGCATCACGAGGTCAAAGCGCTCCCAGGCCAGCGGCAGGAAATCGAGCCCGGCTGATTTTGCCACGCTTCGCGTCGCGATCCCGCAATCGATGCGACCAGAGCGGATCGCCTGGGCGATGTCGGGGCCGGTCGGGAAGGCCGGCTTTGCCAGCTTCAGATCGTCCGGCGCGATGCCGGCGCGCGCCAACAGCGCGAGCAGCAGCAATTGCGCGCCGGCGCCGGCCGGGCGCTGCGCCATCCGCGCGCGGGAGCTCGCGATCGAGGCCATGTCGCTCAGATCAAGCGGATTGCCTGATGCAACCACGATGCCTTGCTCGCGCCGCGCAAACGCAATGACCACGCCATCGTGCAATCCCGCCGCGTTGGCAACCGCTTCGGGATTGGCGGCTTCGTCGTCGCCGTCCAGCCGATGCAGATGAATGGCCGCGATCATCACCTCACCCCGGGTCAGCCGCCGCAGGCCTTCCTCGCTGCCCTCGGGCAGGCTGGCGAGGCCGGAATGGCTTTCGCGTAGCGCCCATTCCAGCAGCGGATCATGACTGCCGCCGACGATCGGCGGCGCGGAAACCTGCGTCAGGCCAGCGGGCGCGATCAGCCCGGCGGAAACCCAGCGGTCGAGGGCGGCGCGCGAAAACAGCCAGCGTCCGGTGACCTTGCTGCAGGGCACGGCGCGGTCCGCCACCAGCTCGTAGAGCTTGCGTTCCGAAAGCCGAAGATAGTCGGCCGCCTCGTCGGTCGTCAGCAGTTCCCGCATAGGCATTAATATGCACCTGACTGCAGTGTTTCTGAAAATTGACCATAAAGGTGCTATCTGCGCAAGATGGCTGCCCAACGGAATTTGTAGATGCCGACCGACGCCACCGCCCTTCAACTCGTGCTCAGCGGCGATCCCGCGCTGTTCGCGATCGTGCGGCTGTCGCTCTATGTGAGCCTGTCCGCCGTCATGCTGGCGGCGCTGATCGGCATTCCCCTCGGTGCGCTGATCGCGCTGACGAAATTCCCTGGGCGTCAGGGCGTCATCGTCCTGCTCAACGCCCTGATGGGCCTGCCGCCGGTGGTCGTCGGCTTGGCCGTCTATCTGGCGCTGTCGCGCTCCGGGCCGCTCGGCGCGTTCGGCCTGTTGTTCACGCCAGGCGCGATGATCATCGCACAGACCGTGCTGGTCACCCCGATCATCGCCGCGCTGACGCGGCAGACCGTCGAGGATCTTTGGCTCGAATACCGCGACGAACTCACCGCGATGAATCTCGGTCCCCTCGGCCGTGTCGCGGCGCTGATCTGGGATGCGCGCTTCAGCCTGGTCACCGCGCTGCTGGCCGGCTTCGGGCGTGCGGCGGCGGAGGTCGGCGCCATCATCATCGTCGGCGGCAACATCGAAGGCTTCACCCGTACCATGACGACGGCGATCGCGCTGGAAACCTCCAAGGGCGACCTGCCGCTGGCGGTCGGCCTCGGCCTCGTACTGATCGCGATCGTGATCGCCGTCAACGCGCTGGCCTGGACCGCGCGTCGCGCCGGCGAACGAATGGCGGGATGACCATGCGCGCGCCTGCCAGCGAACTGCCGATTGAATTCGATGGCGTCACGGTGACGGCAGGCTCCGTCACGATCCTTGACGATATCGCGCTCACGCTGGCGCCCGGCGCGCCGACCGTGCTGATCGGCCCTAACGGCTCGGGAAAGTCCACGCTGCTGCGTGTGGCGATGGGGCTGCTGGCGCCCTCACGCGGACGCATTACCTGGGGCGGGCTCGAAAACATTCCGCCGCTGAAACGCGCGATCGTGTTTCAGCGCCCGGCGATGCTTCGCCGCAGCGCCGCCGCCAATATCCGCTTTGCGCTACGCGCCGCCGGCATCGCGCGCGCAGCGCATGCGCGCCGCACCGGTGAGTTGCTCGAACTGGTCGGCCTCGGTCATCTCGCGGATCGCGCCGCGCGCAAATTGTCCGGGGGTGAGCAGCAGCGGCTGGCGTTGGCGCGGGCGCTGGCGCGCGATCCGGCCGTGCTGTTTCTGGACGAGCCGACCGCGAGTCTTGACCCCACCGCCACCAAGGCGGTGGAAGACATTATCCGCGCCGTCAGCCAGCGCAACATCAAGGTGGTGATGGCGACCCACGATCTCGGCGAAGCCCGCAGGCTTGCCGGCGAGGTCGTCATGCTTCACCGCGGCCGCATCGTGGAAACCGGCGTAGCCGCCGCGTTCTTCGATGCGCCGCAAACCGCGGAGGCCAGAACGTTCCTCGCGGGTGAACTACTGGTTTGATGGAGGGGAAAACACCCATGAACATGCTCACGCGCCGTTTGCTGATTGCGGCGACCGCCACTTTCGTATTCACCGGCCATGCGTCGGCGCAGGACAAATCGATCGTGGTGGCCTCGACCACCTCGACGCAGGATTCCGGCCTGTTCGGTCACATCCTGCCGATGTTCAAGGTCAAAACGGGAATCGACGTGAAGGTGGTGGCGCAGGGCACAGGACAAGCGCTCGATACCGCGCGCCGCGGCGACGCCGACGTCGTGTTCGTTCACGCCAAACCTGCGGAAGAAAAGTTTCTGTCGGAAGGCTTTGGCGTCAAGCGCTATCCCGTGATGTACAACGACTTCGTCCTGGTCGGCCCGAAGGCCGATCCGGCCGGCATCAAGGGCTCAAAGGACATCGTGGCCGCCCTCGGCGCGATCAAGGCCAAGAACGCCGACTTCATTTCGCGCGGCGACAAGTCCGGCACGCACCAGGCCGAGATCAATCTCTGGAAGGTCGCCGGCGTCGACATCGCCAAGGACAAGGGACCCTGGTACAAGGAGATCGGGCAGGGCATGGGCGCCGCGCTCAACACCGCCTCGGCTTCGAATGCCTATGTGCTCGCCGATCGCGGCACCTGGCTGTCGTTCAAGAATCGCGGCGATCTCCTGATTTCCGTCGAAGGCGACAAGCGCCTGTTCAACCAGTACGGCGTCATGCTGGTGAATCCGGAAAAGCATCCGAGCGTGAAGAAGGATCTCGGCCAGCAATTCATCGACTGGCTGGTGTCGGCGGAGGGTCAGAAGGCCATCGCCGATTACAAGATCAACGGCGAGCAGCTGTTCTATCCCAACGCCAACGATTCCGGCGCGTGATGGCGATGCGGCTTTCGGTAGCTCTCGCGGCTCTCACGATGATGATGGCGCCTGCGACGGCAGAGGAAACGGTTTTGCTGCACGCCGCCGGCAGCCTGCGTGCCGCGCTGTCGGATGTGGCAAAATCGTTCGAGGCCGCAGGCGGCGGCAAGGTGCAGGCGAAATTCGGCGCATCCGGCCTGTTGAAGGACGAGATCGCCGGCGGTGCGAAGGCGGAGGTGTTTGCCTCCGCCAATATGGAGCATCCGCAGGCGCTGGCCGCAGGCAAGCGCAGCGGCCCTGTCGTGCTGTTCGCGCGCAACCGGCTGTGCGCATTGGCGCGGCCCGGTTTCGAGCTCACGCCGGCCGCATTGCTCGATCGCATGCTCGACCCCCAAACGAAGCTCGGCACCTCGACGCCGAAAGCCGACCCATCAGGTGATTACGCCTGGGAGGTGTTTCGCAAGGCCGAGACTCTCAGGGCAGGCAGCTCGGCCGCGCTCGAGAAGAAGGCGCTGCAGCTCGCCGGCGGGCCCACCAGCCCGCCCGCGCCGCAGGGCCGCTCGATCTATGGCGAGCTCATCGCGCAGGGTGCCGCCGATATCTTCCTGACCTACTGCACCAGCGCGCTGGCCGCCCAGCGGGAGAACCCGGCGCAACAGATCGTGCAACTGCCGGACGCGCTCGCGGTCGGCGCCGATTACGGCCTGACCGTGATGAACGACGCGTCGGTCGCGGCGTATCAATTCGGCATGTTCATTCTCTCGGCGGAAGGCCAGCGGACGCTGGCAAAATACGGTTTTGCCGCGCCCGTTCTGCCGCAATAGGAGAGTTCGATGCTTCGTTCGCCGCTCATCGCCCTTGCGCTGTTCGCCCTGTCCGGGCCGGCAGCCGCTGCCGACGATGGCTGCGAGAAATTCGCCTGGTCGCTCGCCCGCGAGCGCGCGGCGTTTGCGACGGCCGACAAGGCGACGGCGGCCGCGGGCGAGACGCTGACGGCGCTGCCTGCAAGCGCGCTGGTCATCCGACTGCAGCCGGGTGGGCAGGCCGCGTTCGAAATGCCGCCCGAGCGGAAGCCGCGAACGGAGCAATGGCACGGCGGCATGGTGCGTCTGCCGGCGTTGGCGAAACCCGGCATCTACCAGATCACCCTGTCCGACGACGCCTGGATCGATGTGATCCAGAACGGCCGCTACGCCCGCTCGGTCGGCAGCACCGGCCGCAGCGATTGTCCGGGCGTGCGCAAGAGCGTGCGGCTGGATCTCGATGCGAGCCCGGTCGTGCTGCAGCTCAGCGCCGTGGCGGCCGATACGGTCGCCATCACGTTTGGGCCCGTGCAATAGCGGGCCGCGAGCGGTGGCCCATTTCTACTTTGCATGGGGTTGTTTTCGATGTTTTTGTTTTCGACCCCGCCGTTCCTTCATTTGACGCTCCGCCATTCATGTTCGTGAACATCCGTTAACGCAGCAAAGCGGAGCTTAATGTCGCACACCGGAACGTGCCGCCAGCCCGGCGATTAGCATCTACACGTTAACTGGAGTGCGATCATGAAGAAGCTAGCAATCATCCTGGCGATCGGTGCGTCGGCGCTGATCGGAAGTTCCGCGGCCAACGCTGCCGATCATTCCGTGAAGGCGAAAGCGCCCGTGGCTGCCAAGCAGGTCCCGACCGACATCAGCTCGCGGCACCGCCATGGCCATTGGCGCGGCCATCACCACCATCGCCACTGGGGCCATCGTCACCATCGGCCCTACTATAACAGCTATGGCTATGCGCCGCGTTCGCACGGCTATTACGGCGGACCCCGCTACTACCGTGGTGGCCCCGGCGTGACTTTCAGCTTCGGTAGCGGCGGCTATCGCGGCTGGTAACAGCCCATCGGATCAAGCGAAGGAGCCCGCGAGCACCGCGGGCTTCTTTTTTTGAGTGCGGCTTTTGGCGGCGTCACGTGGCCAGCGTGAATGCCTCGTGCACCGACGACTGCACCGAGCCGCCCGTCACAGCGCCGCCGCCGGCGACGTAGATGGCGTCGCCGATGGTGGTCGCGCCCACCGCGTGACGCGGCGTGGTCATCGGCGCATGGGACTGCCAGGTGTTGGTCTGCAGATCGTAACTTTCCATCTGCCCGAAAACGACGCCCTGCGTGATCTGGCCCTTGTCAGCCACACCGTATTCGCCGCCCATCGCGAACAAGCGGTCGCGGTAGAGCACGAGGCCGTGGCCCGAGCGCGGCGTCGGCAGCGGCGCGCGCTCTTTCCACGTATCAGATGCGGGCAGGTACACGTGGTGAAGATCGGTGTTGTATTCGAAGGTATTGAACCGGCCGCCGATGATATGGATGATGCCGTTATGGACGACCGCGCCGGCGTGGTCGCGCGCGGCGGGAAGCGCTTTTCGGATTTCCCATTTGTCGGTTTGCGGATCGTAGACCTCGTGCCAGCCAACGCTGGCGCGTTCGTTGGTCGGCGCGCCGGCGCCGCCGATCAGATGGATCTTGCCGTCCAGCGCGACGGCCGCGGCCGCGCCGCGCGAGCGCGGCAACGGCGCAATGACCGTCCACTTGTCGGTTGCGACATCATAGAAGTACGCATTCGGATCCGGATTGCGGTTCTGCTCGATGAAGCCGCCGAGCGCATAGACCCGTCCTGCATCGGCCACGACTGCGACATGGTTGGCACCGCGCGGCAAGGGCGCGGCGTTGAACCAGCGGTCGTCCTTGGGATCGTAGACATGGTGATAGGCGCGGTCGACGCGCCCCTCGCCATAGCCGCCGACGATATGCATGCGTCCCGCCCACGCGGTGGCCCATGCCATCTCGCTGCGCGGCAGGGGTAGCGCCGCCTTCGGCGCCCAGCGTCCCTGCGGGCCCTTGGGCGCCGGGCTGTCGACCTTCCGCTGCTCGATCTGCTCGGCCGTCAGGTGATGCGGCGTGCCGCCCTGAAGCCGGACGAACGGGTCGGCTGCGGGTGTTGCTTCGGGCAAGGGCGTGCCATGGCCCGAGTGCTGGGCCAGTGCCGGTGCGCAGACTGCCGCGCCGGCAGCGGCGGCAACAAAAGCTCTCCTGTTGAGACGCGGCATACCGGATGTCGAAGACATGAGAGCTCCCGAACCGCAATGGAGATATCGTCAATGGTCGTAACAAAGGCGGCTGTGGTCAAGACGACGGCCGCGGGAACTGCCGTGCCCATGCACTCAATTGCAGGTGATCGCGGTCGCCATTGATCGATGGCGCCTGCGGTCGGATCGTTGTACGCATGACGCTCGCGTCGGCAGCGTGGCGCTGATTCCTCCGGTGAAAGAACCTCAAAATGAGCGAGCGACTTGATACGCTGAATAAAGCCCGTGCGCGCATGCTCGAGGACAGGGATATGCATGCGAAGGTGCTGGCCGCGCCCTTTGACCGCGACAAGGCCGAACGGGCCCGCAACAAGTTCATCGAGATCCAGATACTGATCGATGCGCTGGACCGCGCGATCGGCGGAGAGAGGCCTGTCGCGGGGACGGTTGAGTCGGGCGCGTAGAACGTCCGCGATGGCGTGACGCGCAAGTCCGGAGGCCCTGCCACCGTTATCCCGCGGGCCAACGCCGCGTCACCTTGCCTCAGTCGGGTTCGGCAAGACCGGATGGCCCGGATCCTGCTTTGACAGGTCCGTGCTGACCTGATCCATTTGCAGCACGCCAGCGCGATGACACAGTTAGTGGAGCCGGTGCCATGGAAGAGCAGCAACTTCGCGACCTGATTGCAGACGTCAAGACCGGCCAGCTGTCGCGGCGCGACTTCGTTCAACGAATGATTTCGGTAGGCCTGTCAGCACCGATCGCCGGGATGATGCTGAGCCAGTCCGGCATCGCGATGGCCGCGCCCGCGCTGACCTACAAGCCGACCAAGGCCGGCGGCGGCGGCGTTTTGAAGCTGATGTACTGGCAGGCCGTGACGCTGCTCAATCCGCATTTCGCCGTCGGCACCAAGGACCAGGAGGGCGCCCGGATCTTTTACGAGCCGCTGGCGGGATGGGATGGCGACGGCAATCTGGTGCCGATCCTCGCCGCCGAAGTTCCGAGCAAGCAAAATGGCGGATTGGCCGAGGACGGCCGCTCGGTGATCTGGAAGCTGAAGCGCGGCGTCAAATGGCACGACGGCATGCCGTTTACGGCGGACGATGTCGTCTTCAACTGGGAATATGCCAGGACGCCGGAGACCGCGGCCGTCTCCATCGCCAATTACCGGGACATCGTGGTCGAGAAGATCGACGACTTCACGGTGCATCTCAAATTTGCCAAGCCGACGCCGTTCTGGGCCGATGCCTTTGTCGGCAATTTCGGCATGATCATCCCAAAACACCTGTTCAAGGATTATGTCGGCGCCAAATCGCGCGAGGCGCCGGCCAATCTGAAGCCGGTCGGCACCGGCCCCTATATGTTTGTGGACTTCAAGCCGGGCGACATGCTCCGCGCCAAGATCAATCCGAACTACCACGTGGCCAACCGGCCGCATTTCGACGAGGTGGAGGTCAAGGGCGGCGGCGACGCGGTGTCCGCGGCGCGCGCGGTGCTGCAGTCCGGCGAATACGATTATGCCTGGAATATGCAGGTCGAGGACGAGCTCCTGCTGAAGATGGAAGCCCTCGGCAAGGGCAGGATCAACATCACGCCGTCGGGCAATGTCGAATTCATGCAGCTCAACTCGACCGATCCCGCCGTCGAGGTCGACGGAGAGCGCGCCAGCATCAAGACCAAACACCCGCTGTTCAGCGATCCGGCGGTGCGCCAGGCAATCAATCTACTCATCGATCGCGTGTCGATCGAGAAGTTCATCTATGGCCGCACGGCGCTGGCGACAGCGAACTTTCTCAACAACCCGGAAAAATTCCGCTCGAAGAACACCAAATTCGAATTCAACATCGAGAAAGCGAACCAGATCCTCGAGGCCGCGGGCTGGAAGAAGGGCGGCGACGGCATTCGCACCAAGGACGGCAAGCCGCTGAAGTTCGTATTCCAGACCTCGATCAACGCGCCCCGGCAGAAGACCCAGGCGATCGTCAAGCAGGCGTGCCAGAAGGCGGGCATCGATGTCGAACTGAAGTCGGTGGTGGGTTCGGTGTTCTTTTCCTCCGACCCCGCCAATCCCGATACCTACCCGCATTTCTATTGCGATGCGCAGATGTACAACACCACGATGCCGCAGGCCGACCCGCAGTTCTTCATGAACCAATATGTGTCGTGGCAGGTGGCTAACAAGGACAACAAATGGCAGGGCCGCAACGTCTCGCGCTGGCAAAACAAGGAATATGACGAGATCTACAAACAGGTCGAGCAGGAGCTCGACGCGGTCAAGCGCGCCGCGCTGTTCATCAAGCTCAACGACCTCGTCGTGTCGGATCATTACATCCAGCCGATCATCTCCCGCACCCGCGTCGCCGCCCTCGGCGGCAAACTGACCGCGCATATCTCGGGCTGGGACAACGATCTGTGGCAGATTGCGAGCTGGTACCGTGAGACGTGAGGGCGGGGCGCATGGGTCGCCCTTTGTATCGCGGCAGAAGGCGTTGCTGATGTTGGTGGCAGCGAGGGCATCGGCATCAGGGCAAACACAAGTTTAACGGGCTGTTCGGCCATGTGTCAGGCGGTCGGAGCGGAATGCCTTGTTGCCAGAGGAAATATGCTGGAAAAAGTGGAGCAATATTGATTTATCTCTGATGCAACGGGAGTCCGGTATTTTCACGTGTCGCTGGTAGCATGCGGTTATCACTCTCTTAACCTTCCACGCTGAGCGGGAAAATGCGCGACGAAACTGCCGCTGTCACGACGTTTCACACGTTGATCAACGAAATTCAGGACCATACGACCTCCGGGTCGATCAAGAAGCAGCTAAGGGCGCTGACGCGCATTTCCGATCTGTTCGCGGCCGGGTCCAGCCATTACTCCGAGCAACAGATCGAACTATTCGGCGAAGTGTTCAAAACGCTCGTTGCCGTGATTGAACTGAAGACCCGAATCAAGCTCGCCCGCCATCTTGCGACCAGTCCGGATGCACCGGCGGCGCTGGTTCGCGCATTTGCTTTCGACGAAGCCATCGCTGTGGCCGCTCCGGTTCTCAGTCAGTCGATGGTCCTCAGCGAGGCCGATCTTGCCGTCAGCGCCGGAATCCAGAGCCAGGGTCATCTTTACGCGATCGCCCAACGTCAAACGATCAGCGAACCCATCACCGAAATATTGATCCACCGCGGAGAGCCCAGGGTCGTCCATGCCGTCGCCGGGAATTCCGGCGCCCGAATTTCAGACGACAGTTTTTGCGAACTCGTCGCGCGCTCTGCCGCGGACGCCGAGCTCGCGCTCCGCGTCGGAGTGCGGCATGATATTCCGCGGCATCAGTTCCTGAAATTGCTCGAAACAGCCTCCGCTTCCGTATGCAGCAAGATCGTCTCGGCAAATCCTCAATTTGCCGATGCCGTGCAGGACGCGGTGACGGGTGTGGTCGACGATATCAACCTGCAGGTTCGTGATCGTTCGGTTGGTCATGCCAAGGCGAGGCGAAAGGTCAAGCTGCTCACACGGTCGCACCAGCTCAGGGAAACCAATGTCCACGCGGCGGCTCGCGCGCAAAACTTCGAGCAGATGGTGATGGCGTTGTCGATTCTTGCAGGCTGTCCCATCGAGATGGTCGAACGGGCGGTGCTCCATGAGAATCCCGGCGTCGCGCTGGTTCTCGCAAAAGCCGCCGGTTGTTCCTGGGCAACGGCCAAACTTATTCTGCTGATCGAGGCCGCGGACCGCAGGATGTCCGGCAAGGACCTGGATCGCGCGCGCGAAAGCTTCGAGCGACTCGAAACCCGAACGGCAAAGCGCGTGCTCGAGTTTTATGATACACGCCGAAGTACGCGCGCCGGCGCGAGCATTCCGGTCGTTTCGGCACTATCCGCGGAGCAGACCGCACTGACAGGGTAGCCGCCCCGATTTGACATTCCGCGACCGCAGAACTGTCTACCACGCTGTCGCGCTGAGCGAGCGTCGGTCGCTCCCCTTCCTGGTCCGCCTGCGGCCAAGTCAGCAGTTCTGGCAGAATGGCGTCGACAGCCGATGGTCGCGCATTCATCACTCCCTGATTGCGGCCAGCGGCGCCATGATTGCCTGGTTCTTCCTTACGTTTCATACGGGAACAACACTGATCTACTGAAAACTCGCAGGGCGGTTTGAAGCCGAAGGCTCAAGCCGCCACTGCTGTTTTTCGCCGGTAAATGGCGGATCACGCCTTGGGCTTCAATCCGCCGAGACCGCGCTCCAATCCGACAGCGCCTATTCCGCCGCCATCGGCCGTTCCGCCATGTCGGGAGCCACATTGGCTTCCGGCCAGCCGATGCTCGGGCCATGGCCGCGGAAATTGCGCAGCCACCAGGCCCAGTCGTCTTGCACCAGATGGAACGGGTCGGGATGGGCCAGTTCGCGCGCCGCCCAGATCGGCCAGTGCGGATTGGACAGCGCCGGGCGGCCGAGGAACACGAGGTCGACCAGTTCCTGGCGGATCACCTCGTCGGCATTCTGCGGCACGCCGAGATTCCAGCTCGCCGCAACGGGGATGCCGACCTCGCGCCGCACCCGGTTGGCGCGCGACACCATGAAGCCGACATCGTTGAAAGGCGGGTTGGACATTTCGTCGGTGTTGAAACCGAGTGACAGATCGGCGAGATCAAGGCCGTGGTCTTTCATCATCTTGACTGCGGTGATGGCATCCTCGAACTGGGTGCCTTTGGGGTTCAGATCGTCGCAGCCGAGCCGCATGGTCAGCGGATAGTGTTCCGGCCACACCGCGCGCACCGCATCGAGCGCTTCGACGTGAAAGCGGGCGCGATTTTCTACGCTGCCGCCGTATTGATCGGTGCGCTGGTTGGCTAAAGGTGAAAAGAAGCTGGCGCCGAGATAGCCATGGGCATAATGCATCTCCAGCCATTTGTAGCCGGCTGCAAGCGCGCGGCGGGCGGCGTCGGCATAGGCCTGATGCAGCTCCTTGATCTCGGCGACCGATAGTTCATGCACCGGATAGATATGGCCGCCGCCGCCATAGGGGATCGCCGAGGGCGCCCGGCAGGTCCAGCCATCGCGGTGATCCGGCGGCAATTGCTTCCACGTGCCTTCTGCATTGACGCCCTTGTGCGGCGGCAGTTCGCTGCCCTTGCGGCCGGTATGGCCGAGCTGAATCGCCGGTATGCCGCCCATGCGCTCGATAATGGCGCAGACCCGGGCGTGGCCCTCGATCTGGTCGTCGCTCCAGATCCCGGCGCAGGAGGTCGTGGTGCGTCCGTCAGGGGTGATTGCCATCTGTTCGCCGAACACCAGCGCGAAACCGCCCGCGGCGCGGGCGCCAAGATAGCTGACGTGATAATCATCGAGCTTGCCGTCGACCGAGTTGTACATAGTCATCGGCGACATCACAATGCGATTGCGCAGCGTGATGTCTTTGAGCGTGAAGGGACTGAACAGATCCGGCACGTTGTCTTCTCCAGCTTGCGAATTGGGACCATGGCGCTGTCGCTTGATCCGACGGATCGCTATCAGCGTTGATGACGCGGATTGTGCACCGGGTATCGAGCCAGCGTCTTTCAGAATTCCGCCGTAGTTTTTCAAGAAACAACCGGGAAGCGGGCAAGAGGGCACAGCACCCGGACCTTGGTGCCGATACCGCGGACAATACGCCCATTCCCGCGCCAACGCTTAGGGCGAGGGGGCACGGCCCTTGTCCAGATTTTCAACCGCATTCAGCATGGATGCGCAGCTGAGGTTACTCGGACCGGTCTTACAAACGGGTCGGTGGATCGCTGACGAACGGCAAGGTACGCCTAAGCACTACGCGGACGGTTGCGGACGATTTCGAACGGGCTTGAACAGCCTGGTTGGTGCCCCTGGCCGGAATCGAACCAGCACTCCTTGCGGAACTCGATTTTGAGTCGAGCGCGTCTACCAGTTCCGCCACAGGGGCCTTCGGTCGCGGGGCGGGTGCCCGGTGCGGCGAAGCGGGCGGAATATAGCGGGCGGCCTGCGCGGGTCAACCCGCGCGGATGTGATTGTTCCGCGGCTCGACACGCACGCGGCGGCGGGATAGGAGGCGGGTGCCTGCTTGAGCATGAATTGTGCTCCGGAGACTATCCGTGACGTCAGCCGCCGCCCATTCCCCCCCGACCCGCTTTTCGGCCGATCCCGCGGCCGCTGCGGCGCTGGCTATTGCGGTGGTCGCCGCCGCCACGCTCGCGGGCGCCTGGTTCTTTCAGCTCGTGCTGGACATTCGGCCCTGTCCGCTCTGCCTCGAACAGCGCTATGCCTATTATCTGGCCGTGCCGCTCGCGCTCGCGGTGGCCTTTGCCGCCGTGCGGGGGGCGCCGAGGCCGCTGCTGCTGGCGGGGTTTGCCGTGCTGCTGCTGGCCGCGCTCGCCAATGCCTGGCTCGGCGGTTATCACGCCGGCGTTGAATGGAAGTTCTGGCCGGGGCCGACCGATTGCTCCGGGCCGGTGGTCGATCTCGGCAGCGCCGGCACGCTGCTGCAGCGCCTGGACACGGTCAAGGTGATCCGTTGCGACGAGGTGCAGTGGCGTTTCCTCGGCCTCTCACTCGCCGGCTACAACGTGCTGATCTCGCTTCTGATGGCGATGATGGTCCTGTGGGGCATCGTGGCGACGAAGCGGAGCGCGTAGGTCGCGGGCCGCGTCCATCACCTCAATCGTCGACATCCTCTTGCGGCCGTCCGAACAGATGCACGATCCCCGGTGTCGTGATCGAGACGAATACGAAGCGCGACAGATGATGGGCGCCGACGAAAATCGGATCGATGTGCAGTGTGAGTGCCAGCGCCAGCATGGCGTCCATCGCGCCCGGTGCGAACGCCACCACGACGTCGGCGAAGCGGACGTTGGTGGATAGCACGATGATCGTGACGAAGATGGCCGAGATGGATATGGCGACCGCGAACGAGCCCAGTCCGGCGTTGAGGTGGCTGACCAGCGTCGACCTGCTGATCCGCGCAAACCGGGTGCCGATCACGGCGCCGATGCCGACCAGCGCCACGTTGCGCATCCACGGCGGCAGGCCGCCTTCGATCACGTCGGTGCCGTGCAGCACGGCGGAGGCGATCATCGCGCCGAACATCCAGCTCGCCGGAAATTTGGCCAGCCGAAGCAGCAGCGCAGCGAAAACCCCCGCAGCCGCCAGCACGGCGAGCTCGACCGGCGATGCGATCAGGCTGATCACCGCCGTTGGCGGCGAGGACGCAATGCCGGTCGACGCCACCACAAGCGGCAGCGCCGCGGTCAGGATGATCACCCGCATGGTCTGCACCACGGCGATTGCGGCGACATCGGCGCCCTTCTCGGCGGCCAGCATGGTGATCTGCGACAGTGCGCCGGGGCTGCCGGCCAGCAGCGCCGAGGTCTTGTCCCAGCCGTGCACGCGCTGCAGGTAGATGCTGGAGCTGAAGGTCGAGCAGAATGTCGCCAGCGCCAGCAGCCCGATGGTCAGGGGATAGGCGCTCATGTGCTGGATCAGTTGCCGCGACACCAGCGATCCCAGCATGATGCCGAGCAGTACCAGCACGGTCTGCGTCAGGATCGGCGGCATGGTGACGGGCCGCCCCGAGAGTGCGGCGATGCCCACGGTGGCCATCGCACCGGAAATCAGCCCGCCCGGCAAATTGAGCCACATAAACAGCAGGCCGCCGGCAGTCCCGATGACAAGCGTCTCGAGCGTCCCGAGAATCGTGGCACGGTCGGCAATGGCGGCGGACATCGAAGTGGGGATCAGGCTCACGCCGCCTTATGGCAAATCCGTGCGCGAGGGACAAATGCGCCACGCGATTGCAGCAATGCAAGGAAGAGACCTGCACAATGCCTGCACAAATCTCACGCCGCGTCGGCTGAACCGACGCTGAATGTGGAGGCAGATCGCGCATCCCGTCAGCATAAAAATTTTACCGGCCGGGTGGCTCGGTGCGTTGCCGCAAGCTGAGGTTGCGCTAGAATGGAAGGCGCAGATGACTTCTCCATGGAGACCAGGGATGACGATTCAAACAAAAATACTGGGCGCGATTGCGCTGTCAGGATTGGCGGCGCTGGCGATTACCTCGCCGGCCAACGCCCTGACCGCGCAGGAATGCAGCGCCAAATACCAGGCTGCCAAAACTGCCGGCACGCTCGGCGACCAGAAGTGGAACGACTTCCGGAAAGCCCAATGCGGCGCCGATGCGACGGCCGCAACCGCCGCCCCCGCCACGGAGGCGAAGGAAGCCGCCAAGAAGGACTCGAATAAGGAAGCCAGCAAGGAAACGGCAAAGGAAGCTGCGGCGCCGGCCGCGCCGTCAGGTCCCGCGGTCTATCCGCACGCCGTCGATGCCAAATATTCCAAGGAGACCGCCGGCAAGGCGCGGATGCACACCTGCCTCGACCAGTACAACGCCAACAAGGCCTCCAACGGCAATGGCGGCATGAAGTGGATCCAGAAGGGCGGCGGCTATTACAGCGAATGCGCCAAGAAGCTGAAGGGCGCGGCCTGAGCTGCAACCGAAGCGGGCGCGGCCGGAGGATTCGGCCGCGCCTACAAATCGCGGAGCAATGTTTCGGCGGATTTCGCCACCAGCTGCGCGCGTTTGCGCGGGCCGCGCTCGAGGAACAGCAGGCTCTGGCCGAACACGAAGCAGTAGAAAAGGAACGCCTGCGCGTCGGCTTCCTCCGCCGGCAGGCCGGTGGCCCGGTAGAGCAGGCCGACATTCTTCAGCCGTGCGACGTCGACGCTCGCCACCGCGTTGGCAGCGAGCTCGTCGGAGCGCGCCCACTGCCGGATCGCCAGCTCGACTGCCATGCCTGCGGTATTCATCCGTTCGGAATAAAGCGCGATCAGTGCCTGCAGCCGTTCGCGCGCGGAAGCGCCGTCGAGGCTGGCGTGTCGTTGGATCGCGGCAATGCGCCCCTCGCTCCAGGTCTTCAGCATGGCCTCCAGCAGCGCCGCACGGTCGCGGAAGCGGCGGTAGAAGCCCCCCTTGGTGACGCCGAGGCTTTTCGCCAGCACCTCCACCCGCACGCCTTCGACGCCGGTGCGCGCAATCTCCTCCAGCCCCGCCTCGATCCAGCTCTCGCTGCGCACCTCGCGGGTTCGCGCGTCTGCTCTGGCGGCTGTCTTGGTATCGGTCATGGTCCGGCCCCGGCGCGTATTGATACGGCACCGTATTGCTAGCCCGGGCAAGGTATGATACGCTACCGTATCAAAATTAAAAAGGCGGGAGCGAACGATGCGGACGGACGCGACCTATCGCGGCACGGTCTATCCGTGGCAGTGCGATCACGTCGGGCACATGACCATCGCCTACAAGCGCGAGCTATTGGCCGGGGACATCGTCGAGGTCAGGAGCCGGCGCTTGGAAATCCGCGACAGGTCGATCCGTTTCGTACACGAGATGCGCAACGGCGAAACCAGCGAGACCGCCGCGACCTGCGAATTCGTCGGCGTCCACATGGACCGGCAGACGCGGAAATCCGTGCCGTTCGCGCCCGCGATCCGTAGCGCGGCTGAAAAGCAACTCGATCCGGCGATGGCGTGAACCATGTCGCGCTTCGAGCCCAAGAACCCGGATTTCCGTGCGATCGCGATTCACACCTTCGAGCAGCAGCGGGCGATGAAGATGCTCGGCATTTCGATCGCGCGGATGGAGCCGGGCGAGGTCGATCTGGCGATGGACTATTCCGCCGAATTCACCCAGCAGCATGGCTTCATCCATGCCGGGATCATCAGCGCGGGCCTCGACAATGCCTGTGGCATCGCTGCGTTCACGCTGATGCCGGCGTCGACCGGAATTCTCACCGTCGAATTCAAGACCAACCTGCTGGCGCCCGCGCGCGGCCAGCGGTTCGCCTTCCGCGCCACGGTTATAAAACCCGGCCGTACACTCACGGTGTGCGAGGCCCGCGCCTATGCGGTGCATGACGGCGTCGAAACGCTGATCGCGACCATGAGCGGTACGTTGATGGCTCTGCCGTCCGGGATGAAGGGCAGCATATCCATGCCGACGTGAACCAGATCCGGCGAATATTCATGCTGCCGGTGTGGCGAAGTATGAAAGATTCTTCTATACTGCCACCGTGCAGCTGAGTCTTTCCACTTGATCATATCGACCACGCAAGGCGTGCTGGGGCTGGCGTCGGGGGCGCTGGTCGGGTTTTCGCTCGGCCTGGTCGGCGGTGGCGGCTCGATCCTCGCGGTGCCTCTGATGGTCTATGTCGTCGGCGTGCCCGAGCCTCATATGGCGATCGGCACCAGCGCGATCGCGGTGGCTGCGAACGCCGCGATCAACCTGTCCAACCATGCGCGCGGCGGTACCGTGATCTGGTCCTGCGCGCTGATCTTTGCCGCCAGCGGCATGGCCGGCGCTTTCGGCGGCTCGATTCTCGGCAAGATGGTCGACGGCCAAAAGCTGCTGGCGCTGTTTGCGCTGGTCATGATCGTCATCGCGCTGCTGATGCTGAAGACGCGGGCGCACGTCGGTCTGCCTGACGTGAAAGTCTCGATGTCGAACATGCCGGCGATCGTCGGCCTCGGCCTCGCGACCGGAACGATATCAGGCTTTTTCGGCATCGGCGGCGGCTTCCTGATCGTCCCGGCGCTGATGCTGGCGACCGGCATGCCGATCATGAACGCGGTCTCTTCTTCGCTGGTCGCGGTCACCGCGTTCGGCATGACGACGGCCGCGAGCTACGCGTGGTCCGGGCTGGTGTCGTGGGCGCTGGCGGGACTGTTCGTGGCGGGCGGTATTGCCGGCGGATTGGCCGGCACGCTATCGGCGCGGCACCTGGCGGCGCGTCGCGGCGCGCTCAATATCGTGTTCGCCGTGGTCATTATTGCGGTGGCGCTCTATATGCTGGCGCGTAACATATCCTTGTTCCTGGCGTAGACAGGGATGCAGTCTTTTCGCGAGATCCAGATGAAGCGACCGAACCACGCGGCCGGAACTGATCCGGGATACACACGGCGCAAGACGCTCGGCCTGCTCGGCGGCGTCACGCTGCTCGGCGCGGCATCGCGGCCGGCGTTCGCGCAGCGCAGCGACGACGTGCTCAACGAAGCGCTGGTGCTGCGCGATCCCGACGTGCCCGCGACCGGCAATCCCGATGGCGATATCGACATCGTCGAATGGTTCGACTACAATTGCCCGTATTGCCGCAAGATCGCACCCGAGATCCAGCAGGTGGTGCAGAACGACGGCAAGGTTCGCCGGGTGCTGAAGGACTGGCCGATTCTCGGCGACGTCTCGAAGTTCGGGGCGCGGATGGCGCTGGCGGCGAAGTATCAAAACAAGTACATGGCCGCGCATGATGTGATGATCGGCGTCAGCTCGAAACTGACCGAACCGCGCGTCCGCGAATTGCTGGCCGGCGCGGGCATCGACATGGATCGGCTGAACCGCGACGCCACCACCAACGCCAAGGCAATCGACGCCATCCTTGCCCGCAACCACGAACAGGCTGTGGCGTTCGGATTCAAGGGAACGCCGTCCTTCATCGTCGGCAAGTTCCGCGTGCCTGGAATCCTGACCATGGCGCAATTCGAAATGGCGATCGCCGACGCGCGCAAGGCGAAAAAGAGCAATTGACGGGCAGCAAAAACGCCGCCGTGAAACACGGCGGCGTCAGCTCTCGGCTTCTATCGATCGAATTACTGCGACGAAATCTTGACCCAGTCGTTCTGGGCGCGGTTCTTCAGCTTGTTCCAGTCGGCGGCCGCGACGTCCCAGTTGACGATCGTGCGGTTGGCCTGCGCGACCTGGCCGTTCGCGACGCTCGACGTCTGCATGGAATCATAGACATAAACGCCGCCGACCAGCAGCAGCGCACCCAAGATCATTCCGACAAACGTCTGCATGGTAATCCCTCCGTTGCGCCTGATAACGCGGTGTCAGAACGTTGGTTCCGCTGCCTACGACCGCACCTTGCCTGGCACCGGGCGAGGGGCGGCTGCAGGAGGAACGGCCGCCGTCGTCACCAGATTCAGCGATTTCAACTCTTCCGGCTTGAACACGAACAGCTTGTCGTGCGGCGTCTCCATCGCATGCACCCAGACCTGCAGGTTGATGCCCATGTCGCCGAGATGGCGCTGGCACCGCGCCGAGATGTTTTGCGCGACATTCATCTCGTCGCGGGGCACGGCGCCCGCATGGCCGACGGCCGCTACCTGATGGACGCCGAGGATCGCCTTGTCGCCGACGCGGCGCTCCACGCCGCCGGCAAACACCAGTGGGCAGGAGGAGGCGCAGTACTTTCCGGACTCGATCTCGGTGGCGAAATTCTTGTCGCGGATCAGTCGCCCCATCGCCAGCGCGTCGGTCACCGATCCGCCCGGGGAGTTCAGCACCACCGTCTTGATGTAGTCGCCGCGCTTGGCGATCTCGGCCGCGAATGCTTCGGAAATTCCCGGCGTGATGGTGCCGGTGGCCATCAGTCGGCCGCCGCCCACCAGTTCGAAAGTCATCGGTTTGGCCATCAAGCCGTCCGCCTGCGGCCGCGGCGTCAGGCGCTTATCGCCATCCGGGATCGCGGGAAGCGGGACCTGTGGCAGCAGGCTCGGCAGGTCGGGTGAAGGCGTATCACGCCGGACCTCGGCCGCCGGATCGGGCCTGCCGATCCATCCGTTCATGCCGGCCAGGTCGGCCGCCAGCGCGACGGCGGTGACCATGACGGCGCTGCGAAAGATCCAGCGCAAAACGGCCTCATCTGGATTGCCGCCGAGAAAAGCGTGAACGCGATCTTGAATTGCCGCCGACAGCTGCATGACGCGACCTATTTGGTGAGCCGTGCAGAGGACAACGGCGTGACGTTCTCATCGGGTGCGCTCGCAGTTTCGGCCGCCGGCGCGTCCGCAGGACCCTCGACGGCCTCGGCTGGCGGCACACGACGAGCGTCTTCGACCTCGCGCGCCATCTGCAAGGCGGCAACGAGTTCGCCCGCCGTCATGTCGGATGCACTGAAGGCAGGCAATCCCTCGCGCCGGATCGCGGCGTGCACCACGCACAGGATCAGCACCAGCACGGCCGGCATCAGGTCGATCGAGATCGCGCCGGCCCAGCTCGGAATGAAATCGCCGGCGTAACGCAGCACGGCTTCGGCGGGCGACATGGCCTGGAATCGAACGGGCTCGACGCGCGGCAATGCCAGGATCTTGTCGGCGGCTTCGGCAAGCGAAGCGGCCTGCGCCGTGATCGAGTTCTCGACCTTACCGACAACAGCGCTTTGCCGGTCGGCGAGGTCGGTGGTACGGCCACCCGCGGCCGGCGCGATGAAGCCCGACGACAACGACGTCGCGGCACGCTTGACGGCGGGAGCCACCGAGGTTTGCTGCAGATTGGTGATCACGCCGCTGAGCGCCAGCGATTCCGTAGCAAAGGCGTCGCTGCGCGTCGAGATCGGCCCACGGTCGGAGATCAGCTCGCGCATCTTTGCCAGATGCTTGCCGCCCTGTTCGAACAAGGCCGAGACGCGCTTGCCCGATGCCTGCACCTCCTGACCGAGGCTGTCGAGTTGCCCGGACATTTGCGTCAGTAGCTGGACGACCGTGCCGGATCCGGCGGTGCCGGTGAGGGAACCGGCGCGCTCGGCGTCGGCCAGCCTGGAAAATCGCGACGAAGCCAGCTGGATATCCGGCAGCAGCGCCTGCGCCGCGACGGCGTTGCTGTTGGCGGTGTCGAGATCGCGGGTGTAGTTCTGCACGGTGATCGCGAGATGCTGCTGGATCGCGGCTGCTCCCGCCAGCGCCGAAGCATTGAGCCATGACGACATCGCGACGATCATCAGCGATCCCAGCAGCATGCAGCCGAACATCAGCGCGCGCCCGGTGCGGTCGACCACATGCGGCATGAACTGCATCAGGAACACCCAGAAGGCATAGATGCCGACCGTCACGGCGACCGAATAGATCACGGCGGCGAAGAACACCGTGGTCGGGCTGCCGTTGAGCAATTCGCGGACGCCGAGATAGGTGTAGACGCCGGCGGCGAGCGCGAGGATCGCAGTCGTCAGCTTCAGCGTGGCTTCCAGGCGTGCGATGCCCTTCGAAAGCAGCATCGAATTGGAGGCGCGCGCGGTGGTCGCCGGAGCGGCAAGGCTGGTATTGGAGGGCATGACGTATCCTGTCGCGGTTCAATGAACCGTTCTGATCAACGCCCCCACGTTGTTTGCTAAGTCACTTACCGCGTAGAGATAAATTCGGACGGGATTGTGTCAAGCGGGTCCGCTTGGTTCCGCCGTGAGCCACTGCAGGATTTCCGCGTTCATCTCGCGCGGATAGGTGTGGCTGAGGTCGTCGAGTTCCCGATAGGTCACCTTGGCGCCGGCCGCCGACAGCGCATGGCTGGTCTGTCGCGCCACCTGCACCGGGAACATCCAGTCGAGCTGGCCATGGACGATATGAACGGGCAGGCCGCGCATGCGGTCGGCATCGGCCATTTCCACCATCAGCGGATGGAACGTCGCCGCGACTGGTGCCAGATGCGTAAACGGCGACGCGCTGTCGAAACCCGTCACGTAGCAGAAGGTGCCGCCGTCGCTCATGCCAGTCAGCAGCATTTTTGCCGGATCGACATTCCAGCGTGCCCGCACCGCTTCCAGGATATTGATCAGGTTCGGCGTATCGGTGTCGTCACCCATCAAGGCCCAGGTGCTGCCTGTGGCGGTCGGCGCCACCAGGATCGCGCCGCGGCTGCGGGCGTCGCGCAGCCAGCTCCAGAGGAAGCCGCGGCCGTTGCCGCTGCCGCCGTGCAGCGCCATCACCAGCGGCCAGGCGCGCTCGGGCGTGTAGTATTCCGGCACATAAAGCGAGAAGCCGCCGCGGCTGCCGGGTTCGTTGCGATTGTGGAATACGCCGGTGTTCTCATTGGCTGGCGCTGCCAGCCGCGCGGCGAGATCGGCGTCTTCGTGAAGGGCAGGATCGACGAAGAACTGGTTGACCGGCGGCAATCTTGCCGACAGCGTATAGAGCGCCTCCAGCGCGCGGGGGACGTAGCGCAGCGCGCGAAACAGGCTGACGAAATCGCCGCGGCCGTTTTGCACGACGCGCAAGCCCTCGAACGCGGCGAGCACGGCGTCGCTAGCGGTCTGAAGCGGCGTCCGGATGTGATCGAAATCCGCCGGCCATTGCGAAAGCCGCGGCAGGATGGCGCGCAAGTCCTGGTCCGGCGTGCCTGCCGTCTGCATCACGCGGTCGAAATCCGGCGGGTTCAAATAGCGCGCGATGAAGCCGAGCGATTCCAGCGACTGCAGCAGCGGCGGCAGCACCGCCACGATGTCGTCCACCACGGCCTCACTCATCGGGCGTACTCTACTTTCAATCGGGCCTGCTCAACGAAGCGGCGACGCGGCTCAGTGAAGCCGCGGCGCCTTCAACAGCTTGGCGCGGTCGGTCGAGCTCAGCACCACGTCGAAGGTGACGCCCTCGTGGTGGACGGTGAGCGGCACGTCGACGCCTGCGGTGCCGAGCGACCATAGTCCTCGGTAGAAGTCAGTCTGGCTGGTGACCTTGTCGCCGTTGAGCGCCAGGATGACGTCGCCGGTCTTCAGTTCGGCACGCGCGGCCGGTCCCTTGCTGGCGATGCCGACCACCACGAGGCGGTTGTCGATTTCAGTGGTGTACATGCCGAGCCACGGCCGCGCCGGCTTGTTGACGCGGCCGAATTTCCGGATGTCGTCGAGCACGGGTTTCAAGAGGTCGATCGGCACGATCATGTTGACGTGCTCGGCCTTGCCCGCGCGCTCGCGTTCGAGCTGCAGCGAGCCGATGCCGATCAGTTCGCCGCGGTTCGAGATCAGTCCTGCGCCACCCCAATTGGGATGCGCGGGGTGCGTGAAGATCGCCTCTTCCAGCAGATATTCCCAATAGCCGGCAAACTCCTGCTTGGCCGCGATCTGGCTGGCGACCGAGCGCGTCCGCCCGCCGGCGCCGCCGACCACCACGCGATCGCCGACCTGGGCCGCGGCGGAGGAGCCGAGCGGCAACGCCGCGAGATCGAGGTCACCAAGCGCCTGCACAAGGCCGAAGCCGGATTCGAAATCGAAGCCGAGCGCGTGGCCTTCCACGACACGGCCGTCGCCGCGATGCAGCCAGACGGTCTCGGCTTCGGTGATGAGATAACCGATCGTCAGCACCAGCCCGTCATCGATCACGACGCCATTGCCGGCGCGCTCGGTGCCGAGCGTCTCGGCGCTGTGGGCATCCGCCGGAATGATCGAATGCAGCCCGACCACCGACGACAGCACCTTGTCGAGGTCGAACGCGTAGTCGCCCGCACGCGGCTGGTTTGCGGACGGCACTTTCCATTCGGTCAAAGACGGCATCGAAGGGTCTCCTGGCGAGCCCGCGCGCCCTGGAGCAGGCGCGCTCATGAATTTCCTGACAATCTATGATGCAAACGGCCGTGTTGAAAGTGTCCCCTAAAATGGGCCGCAGCGCGACCCATAACGGGATAGATTCACAAGTGTTCCGCGGCCTTTTCGGATCGGCTGCTATTTTTTGGTCATTCCGCGCTGGCCCGTGACCGGGAGGGGATAATCCGGAAATCGCGGTTTTCTTTCAGCCAGCCGGCGCGTTCGTCGCGCAGCAGGGTGCGGCGGACTTTTCCGGAATCGTCGCGCAGGCCGACGCTCACGGTCTCGAAACTTTCCGGATGTTTGTAGCGGCTGAGCCGATCGGCGAGGAAGGCGGCCATGCCGTCGGCGACGGCTTGCACGTCGGTGCTGGGATCGAGTTCGAGAATGGCGTGCACGCGCTGTCCGAATTCCGGATCGGGCAGACCGACGACGACGCAGGAGCGCACTTCTGGATGCTCCGTCACCGCGGCCTCGACCTCCGCCGGGTAGATGTTCGCGCCGCCGCGCAAAATCATGTCGGCGAGGCGGTCGCCGAGATAGAGATAGCCGTCCGCATCCAGCCTTCCGATGTCGCCGAGCGATTCCCAGCCGTCGGCGCGGCGTTTCGGCTCCGCGCCGAGATAGTGATAGGTCGAGCCGGCCCCGTCATTGGGCAGGAAATAGATTTCACCGGTCTCGCCGGTCGGGACCTCGTTACCGTCTGCGCCGATGATGCGCAGGCGCGAGGTATCGCCGATCTTGCCGACCGAGCCGCGGTGTTCGAGCCATTCGACGCCCGATATGATGGTGGCGCCCTGCGCTTCGGTGCCGCCATAGAGTTCAAAGATGCGCTCGGGGCCCAGCCACTCGATCCATTTTTCCTTCAGCCAGGGCGGCATCGGCGCCGCCATGTGAAACACGATTTGAAGACTCGACAGGTCGTAGCGGTTGCGCACCGCGTCAGGCAGCGCCCAGATCCGGTGCATCATGGTGGGCACGAAATTGACCCACTGCACCCGGCTGGCCTCGATCAGGCGCAGGCATTCCTCGGCGTCGAATCTGACGAGGCCGGTGACACGCCCGCCATGGAACAGCGCGGTGTGCGAAACGATGAAGGGCGCGTTGTGGTAGAGCGGCCCGGGATTGAGCAGGGAAGCGCCGAGCGGCATGCCGAGCGCCGCGGGACCTGCGGTATCGATCACGGCGGGCCGGTGATCGAGGATCACCTTTGGCCGTCCTGTCGAGCCGCCCGATGTCATCGCCTTCCAGTAGCGCGCCACCGGGTTGTTGATCGGCTCGTCTGAAAAACCTTCCGGCACGAAATCGGCCGGCAGCGCATTCGGCGCATTCCAGTCCGGCTGGCCGCCGACCACCAGCGACGGCTTGAGGATGTCGAGCACCGCGGCGGCCTCGCCGCGGGGCAGCCGCCACGTCAGCGACGTCGGCGTCGCGCCGCATTTCCACACCGCGAACGTCGTCTCGAAAAACAGGTTGCTGTTGGGAAGCCCGATCGCGACGAAGTCGCCGGGCTTGACGCCTTTGGCGGCGAACGCGCGGGCGCGGCGGTTGGCGTTGCGTTCGAGCTGCTCCCAGGTCAGCGTGTCGGCGCCGTGGCTGAGCGCGATCGTATCGGGTGGTCTGCGTTCAGCATACCAGCGCGGGACGTCGCCGATCGGTATGAGCATATCTATCCTCCGCAATCCGGCTTTGATGCCGTTGTTGTTTGCAGAAGTGTTTTGGCCGAAGATGAGCGTGGCGTCGAGGGAGTATCAGCTCCGCCATTCCTCGAAATCTCGCTCGACCGCGGCGGCGGCGGTTTTGGCGGCCGCGTGCAGCCAGCCGTCCGGCCGCTTTTTCAGGTCGGCCACGATCGCGCGCTTGCCGCGCGCATCGGCTGCATGGATCGATGCCAGATCGAACCCCATCGCCCTCACCAGCTTGCGCCCCAGCTTCTTGCCGGGGCTGTTTCCGAGTTCGATCTTTTGGGCATCCGCGCCGATGCGGCGGAAGACATATTTGCCGTGCACGCGCAGAAACGGATCCGGGGCGCGGTAAGGCCCATCGGCCAGCTTTTCGAAGTTCGACCTGTCGTACCTGGTGCCGTGGGCCCAGTTCCATGCCGACGGCACCAGCGCCTTTGCCTCGCGCAACACCCGGCCCCCACGCCAATAGGCGACCGCCGCATAACGAGGCCGTCCGAGGCTGCCCATACCCTTCTTGAACAATTGGCTGAACTTGACGCTCGCTTTCTCGACGTCGTCAGGAAGATGCTGGATCAGGCCTTTCGCCGCCTCAGCCGGCGGCGTGGCTTCTGCGTAGTTCGAGACGTTGCGCCAGAATTATTCCGGTTCGTCCTTGTCCGGCTCGGCATAGTCACGCAGCCAGGTTTCTCCTTCGAACAGGAGCGCCGGCTGCGGCGTGTAAAGGCCTTCGTCGTAACCATCCAGCAGGTCTCTGGCCACCGCCTGGTGGCCGGCTTCGAGTTCGTCGGCAAGCCGGATGCTGGTGGCGAGGCGAACCAGGTCGAGGATGTAGGGCATCACGGCGGCTTCGTCGAAATCGTTGACGCCCCAGACCAGCCGGCCGTCCTCGTCGCGCCACGTTCCGAAATTCTCCGCATGCAGGTCGCCGACGGCCAGCACCTGCGGCGCATCCATCAGCTCGGGGCACCATTTTCCGATCTTCCGGGCCCAGCGAAAATACGTCGCGCGCAGGAAGATGAACGCGCTCTCCTTCATCTGACGGTGCTTGTAGTGGATATCCTCTTCGACGACGTCGCAGTGCTCGGCCAGCCAGGCTTCGAAGTCGTCATTGTCCTTGCGGAAAGACATTGGGGGGACCTCGGGGGGCGTCATCGGGCAATTCGATTGATGATCTAGACTATCTCAGGATGCATTCGGCAGGAATACTCGGACTGAGCAGAAAATGACGCGGGCCGGCGGAGCTAGGCGTGGAGGTCGACAAGGATCAACAAGGTGCTGGTCGCCAATCCCGCTGCGGGAACCCACATCGGCACGAGCAACGCGCCCGATGCGGGTGTCTTCTCCATGACCTTGATGCGGATGAGCGCGACATTGACGAACGCAAAGATGCCGAGCGTCAGCCGCGACGTCCATTCGGCCAGTCCCGTCAGCGGGACGCCGAGCGCCAGGATCAGGATGGCCGCGATCCCGATGCTGGTCGCGATGACCGGAGCGCCGTTCCGGCGATTGACCGTCGCGAGGAACGCAGGAAGATTTCCCTGTCCGGCGAGGCCATAGACCACGCGACCGATCATGATCATATGGACGATGATGCCGTTGACGGTGGCGACGATGGCGATCGCGCTCAACACCTCCAGGGGCAATCCGGTCAGCCGCTGAAACACCAGCGCAAGCGGGGCCGGCGATCTGGCCAGCTCCGCCGGTGGCACGGCGATTACCGCGATCCAGGCCACGACGGCGTAGAGCAGCGCGGTGACCGCAAGCGTGATGAACAGCGCCCAGGGCAGCGTGTGCCGCGGATTCCTCATCTCCTCGGAAATGTTCACCAGATGCTCGAATCCGATAAAGGCGAAGACGGCAAGCAGCGTGGTTTGCGCGACGCCGCTCCAGGCCGACCGATCGTCGATGGCCGGCCAGAGTTCCGGCAGTCGCGAGACCAGGGGGCCACTGTCGAACAGGGCGGCTGCGACGATCAGGAGCAGCCCGCCGATTTCGACCACCGTCATCAGCCCCGCGAAGCTGATGGATTGCACCGCGGAAAGGCATGCGATGGCGCCCATCGTCAGCACGACGGCGGTGATGATCCAGGGCGCTGGAAGCGGAATAAATACGCCGAGATATCCCGCACTCCCCACGGTGATGGTCGCTCCGGAAATGGCGGCGGCGCCGACCACGAGCAGTCCCACTGCGCCGCTGAGCCATTTCCGATTGAACGCGGCCTGGATGTAGGCGGCTTCGCTGGCTGCGACCGGCATCCTGGTGCCCAGTTCGGCAAACGACGCCGCGGTCATTCCCATCACGATCGCTGCGGCGACAAACGCCAGCGGCGCGTGCATGCCGCTGCGTCCGGCCGCGGCCCCGACGAGCACGTAGATTCCGGCGCCGATCGTCACGCCGAGTCCGTAGAGAACGGCGTGGGTCAGCGTTAGCGATCGGATCAGCTGTGGGGGATGGGGCCGTGCATTCTCAGCGGGCGGTCCTTGCCCGCTTGCATCGGTTCTGGCGTCTGTCATAGCCGCTCGTTAACGCGGGAAAATAGGGAGGTGGCGGCTGCGCAGCAGGTCGCACGAACGTCCTACGGTCCGTCGCCTCTGTAGCCCGCATGAGCTCTTGCGATATGCGGGACCGGTGCCCGCGGCATCCCGCATGTCGCAAACGCTCATGCGGGCTACATTCCTTCTAGCGCTCTACGGATCGAGCTCGGTATCCCAATAAAGATAATCCAGCCAGCTGTCATGCAGATAGTTCGGGGGAAACAGCCGCCCGTTGCGATGCAGCTGGTGCACCGTCGGAGCGAACGGCGCCTGCCGCGGGAACATCTTGGCCTGTTGCGGCGTCAGATTGCCCTTGCGCAGGTTGCACGGCGAGCAGGCCGCGACGACGTTTTCCCAGGTGGTCTGGCCGCCCTTGCTGCGCGGGATGATGTGATCGAAGGTGAGGTCGTCATGCGCGTGGCAGTATTGGCAGACGAAGCGGTCGCGCAGGAAGACGTTGAAGCGGGTGAAGGCGGGGTGCGTGGTCGGTTTGACGAAAGACTTCAGCGACACCACGCTTGGAAGCTGGATTTCGAAGCTCGGGCTGTGCACCGCGCGGTCGTAGTGCTCGACGATGTTGACGCGATCGAGGAACACCGCCTTGATCGCGTCCTGCCACGACCAGAGAGACAGCGGGTAATAACTCAGCGGCCGGAAATCCGCGTTCAGCACCAGCACCGGCCAACCGCCCTGCGAGACATGTGCGTTCAAGTAACGCTCCTGACCCCCATGTTAGCTGCGAAGCAGCATGTACCCTGCATACTACAGGCAGCGTGACGGGATTGTGAAGAGCATTCCGGGGCTTATCCCGCAAGTCGGCAGCCCGTGGGCCCCGGAGAATCGGTCGGTTCCGTGGCCCTTACAGGGCAGGATTTCACGTTCAATCGGTCGTGATGGTAGTTGCGGTCGATGATTCGCTGCTTGGCGCCTGCTAGATCTTCTCCAGCTTCTGCAGGCAGCGGCTCACCCGAACTTCCTGCGGCATCGGCGTGTCCGGGAAGCTGGTCTTCCAGTCGGTGACGCCGACCTCGCCGACATAGATGTCGCCCTTCGAATCCATCGCGATGCCGTGCGGTGCAAGGAATTTGCCGGCCTCCAGCCCCGGGCCGTTCTCGCCGCCGAGCCGGGCGATGCGGTTGCCCTTGGAATCGACGATCGAGAGCCGCGGGCCGAGATTGGGCACCTTGCGGTTGACCGCGAGGCCCGGGCCGAGTTCGCCGATGATGAAGGTCGCCTGCTTGCCGCCGCAGCGGCACAGCGCGCAGGGCCGGTGCAAATTGTTCCACTGCGTCTCGTATTTGCCGTTGCCGTCGAATACCTGCACGCGGTGGTTCTCGCGGTCGGCGACATAGACCCAGCCGTCGGCATCGGTGGCAATATTGTGCACGATGTTGAACTGGCCGGGATCGGTGCCGGGCTCACCCCAGGTTTTCAAGAGCTTGCCGTCCGGCGAGTATTTGTGGACGCAGGCATTGCCGTAGCCGTCGGAAACATAGATCTCGCCCTTCGGCGACAGCGCGGTGTGGGTGCAGCGGTGGAACGGCTCGCCGCTCATGAACGGCGCGGGCTTGTTCGGGATGCCGATCGTCAGCAGCACCTTGCCGTCGGTGGTGCACTTGCGCACGGTGTGGTCGCCATCGTCGGTGCAGTACAGATTGTCGTCGGCGTCGATGTGCAGGCCGTGCGCGCGGCTGAACAGGCCTTCGCCCCAGCTCTTCAGGAAATTGCCCTCGCGATCCAGCACCACCATCGGGTGGTCGCCGCGGTTGAAGACGTAGATGCGGTCCTTGCTGTCGACCGCGACGGAAGCGGCGTCGGTCAGGCTCCAGCCGTCGGGCAGTTTCGCCCAGTTTTCGACGACGCGGTAACGGTGCTCGCCCGAGCCGAGAATAGCAGGCATGTGTGTCTCCCGATGATACTGTTGATTAGGCCATCGCCGCTTGCGGGCCGACATTGCGCGCCAGCAATCCTTCCTCGATCGCCTTGATCTGCAGCGCGAGGTGTTTCGAGCCGATCCGGCATTGCGCGAGGCCGCCGGCGATCAGCCAGAGGCCGGGCTGGCCGGTGCGGGTGTACATGTTGCGCAGTTCCTGTTCCTCGCCAAAACCCCAGATGGTGCCGACGCGCTTCTCGACCGCTTCGCCGAACAGCTTTCGCACCAGCTCTTCCTGCTTCTTGTAGCCGGTTGCGAGCACGACGAGGTCGGCGGCGATGACCTCGCCGTCCTTCATCTTCGCGCCATCGGCCGTGAACATGTCGAGATCGGCGAATTGTCGGAGCGCGATCGCGCCCTTGATGATGAGATCGGAGCAGCCGACGTTGAAATAATAACCGCCGCCGCGGGTGAGGTATTTGAACTGCCAGCCGGTGTTGTCCTCGCCGTAATCGAGCTTGAAGCCGGCGCGCGCCAGGCCGTCGAGCAATTCCTGGTCCAGCGCCTTCGATTTCTCGCCGGTCAGCCGATGGCTCTTGCGCGCCAGCTGCAGCGGCATCGAGGTCGCGATCAGGTCGTTGTCCTCGAGCGTGCCCTCGTTGTAGGGCGCGTAGACCAGTTGCGCCGACGGCTCGATGCTGACCACCAGCGTGGACGAGCGCTGGAACATGGTAACGCCGGCGCCGCTGGAATGCAGATCCTGTGCGATGTCGTGGCCACTGTTGCCGGTGCCGATCACGATGGCGCGCTTGCCCTTCCAGTTCTCGCCGTCGTCATACGCGCTGGAATGCATCACCTTGCCAGAAAAATCCTTCAGCCCGGCGATCTCGGGCACGCTCGGAATGCCGCTGACGCCGGTCGCCAGCACGACATGGCGCGGATGCATCGTGCGTTTCGTGCCGTCGGCGCGACGCAGCGTCACCGTCCAGCGCCCCTCCTTCTCGTCGTAGCTGCCGCCCTCGAACTCGGTCTCGGTCCAGAAGTTCAACTCCATGGCCTCGACATAGGCTTCGAACCAGTTGGCGAGCTTGTCCTTGGGGATGTAGGTCGGCCAGTTCGGCGGGAACAGCATGTAGGGCAGGTGATTGACCTGCACCTGGTTATGCAGCGTCAGCGCGTGATAACGCTTGCGCCAATTGTCGCCGATCCGCTTTTCGCGATCGACGATCAACGTATCGACGTTCAGTTGTTTCAGCCGCGCGGCGATCGAAAGCCCGGACTGGCCGCCGCCGATCACGAGCACAGTCGGATCGCGGTCGGCATAGCCTGCGGAAGCGTTGCGGAGATCGAGCCAGTTCGGCCCGCGGAAATCTCGCGAATAGGCGCTGCCGCGCGGCCGGTTGACGCCGAGCTGTTCCTCAAACCCTTTCAGTTCGCCAAGTTCGGTCAGCAGCGTCCAGGCTTTCAGGCCGTTGCCATCGGCTTCGTCAGGAATCAGCCGGATGATGCCGCTGCCGCGCCCGACGTTGGTCTCGAACTTGAAGATCGCTTCGGTCGCATCGGTGCCCGCGCGCATCACCTTGCGCGGCGCGGCCCGGTCGGGGTCCACAGCAAAACCGCTCGGCGCCATGCTGCGCGCCAGCTGCGGCAGCGCCTCTATGATGGCGTCTCTGCCGTTGAGCGTCTGGATGTTCCAGCTCAGCGCCAGCACGTCGCGCCAGTAGCTGTCGGGATGGAATAGATCCTTCAGCGCGCCGTCGTCCGGCTTCCCCAGCGCCTCTTCGAACCGGCCAAGCCAATTGTCGGCGGCCACCGAAATGTCGTCCGTCCTGTCGAGCATGCGCGTTTCCCTTCGACCGCCGTCTTCGCAGCAGTTCCTCGGCAAAAGCCTATACCTATTCGGGAGGTCGCCGAAAGGGCGGGAATGGGATGCCGCCTATTCCGTTAGCGCGAATGTTCGCGCTTCGTCCGCCCCGCCGTCATTGCCTGCGACAAACGCGAAGCGTTTGCGCAAGCAAGCGTAGCGACGAAGCAATCCATCTACCCCCGCGCGGAGAGTTGGATTGCTTCGCTTCGCTCGCAATGACGCGGCGGGTGCAGAATTTTGTCGCTCACGCCATCGCCCGCAGCTTCCCTTCCGCATACAGATCGCGCAGCTTGCGCTTGAAGATCTTGCCGGTGGCCTCGCGCGGCATCGCGTCCAGGAACTGGATGTCCTTTGGCACCTTGAAATTGGCCAGCTTGCCGCGCAGAAAGTCCTGCACCGCCCCTGCCGACAGCGCCGCATCCGCTTCCGGTTCGATGCAGGCGAACAGCCGCTCGCCGAATTCGTCGTCGGGCACGCCGAACACCGCGCAGTCGCGCACGCCGTCCATGCCGATCAGCGCGTTCTCGATTTCCGCCGGATAGATGTTGACGCCGCCCGAGATCACCATGTCGCGCTTGCGGTCGCACAGGAACAGATAGCCGTCCTTGTCGAGGTAGCCGACGTCGCCGACGCTGACGAGGCCGTCACGGCCGGCCTCGGCGCGGGCCTCGGCCTTGCCGTGATAGTCGAAGTCCGGAACGGAAACCTGCCGCATGAAGATTTCCCCGGGCTCGTCGACCTCGCACAGCGACCCGTCGGGGCGGAAGATTTTCACGATGCCGCCCTCGATGGCGCGGCCGACGGTGCCGGGTTTCGCCAGCGCCTCCTCGGCGGAATGCCACACCGGGATGCCGGTTTCGGTCGAGCCGAAATATTCGTTGATGACCGGCCCCCACCACGCGATCATGGCGCGCTTGACCTGCGGCGGGCAGGGCGCCGCGCCATGCACGATGAAGCGCAGCGACGACAAATCGTAACGGCGCTTGACGTCATCCGGCAGCCGCAGCAGGCGGACGAACATCGTCGGCACCATGTGCTGGTGGGTGATGCGATGGCGTTCGATCAGCTGCAGCATGTCCTCGGGGTCGAAGCGCGGCTCCAGCACGATGGTGCAGCCGCTGCGGAACGCCAGCATGCCGTAGGAGTTCGGCGCCGAATGGTACATCGGTCCGTTCATCAGGATGACCTGGTCCTCGTTCGGCTTGACGCCATAGGCGATGCCGCCGACCCGCGCCGCAGCCGCGGCCTGTTCGGGACGCATCGGCTTGCGGCGCACGCCCTTGGGCAGGCCTGTGGTGCCTGAGGTGTAGAACATCGGCGCGCTGCCGATCGGTGCTTCCTGCGACGGCGCATGCGTGTCGCGCCAGACGTCCCAATTCGTCATGCCGTCGGGGACCGCCGTCAGTGCAGGCGCGACGCCGAACGCCGCCGCGATCTCCGGCGGCGTCGTCACCACCAAGAGCCGCACGTCGGCGGGCAGGCCGTCGCTGATCTGCGGCAACAGGTCGGCATGGCAGACCAGGATCTTGGCGCCGCTGTCGGCCAGGATGTAGGCGACTTCCTCGGCCTTCAGGTGCCAGTTGATTGGCACCACCGGGCTGCCCAGCGCCGCCGCGCCGGCAGAGACTTCGAAGAACGCAAAATCATTGCGCAGCATCATGCCGACGGGCGTGCCGCCGCCGAGGCCGAGCGACTTGAACCCCGTTGCCGCCCGCGCGATGCGGGCGTGGATCTCAGGGTAGCTGATCCGGCGCTCGCCGCTGATGATCGATGTCACTTCGTCCTCCCGACTCTCTTCTTTCAGAGTAGCCCTAGCGATCGTCCAAAATCTCGCCGAAGGCCACCCAGCTCTTGCCGTCGAAGCGGCGCAGCCGCAACTGCTGGAACGGCAGGTAATCCTCGGAATCGGTCGATACCGTGATGCCCGGCAGCAACAGCGGCAGCGGCACTTCCTTGAGCGACGCCGCCTGCTTCATGATGTTGGCCCGGCTGAAGTCGCCGTTGCAGGCCTTCAGCACCTTCACCATCAGCGTCGCATATTGAAAGCCGGCCGCGTAGTTCGAATTGGAGAGGTCGGCGTTGGGCATATGCTGCTTCATGAACGCAAAGTATTCCTTCACGCCTTCATCGTTGGCCCATTGCGCATCCAGCGTGTCCTTCTGGTTGCTGGACGAGATCAGGCCAACCGCATTGTCGAGGCCGGCCGGCTCGAGGAACGAGATCGAGGAGGCGGAGGTCGGCACGAACAGCATGTCCGGCTTCCAGTTGATCTCCGCGACGCCCTTGATCATCTGCGACGTGAACTTGCCGAGCACGACGCCGAACATGACGTTGGCGCCGGACGCCTTTAGAGTCGCGAGTTGCGAACTGATGGTCGGCGCTGATGTCTCGTAGCTGGCTTCCGACACGATCATGCTGGCGGCCTTGTCGCCAAGCCCGCGCTTGAAGCCGGCGACATAGTCGCGGCCGAAATCGTCGTTCTGGGCGAGAATGGCGATTTTTGCGTCAGGCTTGGTCTGCAGGATGTGCTTGGCGTAGATCACGCCCTCGGACTGGTAGGTCGCCATGCCCGGCATGGTCCACGGCGCATTCTTCGGGTCGGCCCATTTGGTCGCGCCGCTGAGCACGAACAGCTGCGGCACCTTCTTGCTGTTGAGATAGCGATGCACGGCGTTGTTGGTGGCGGTTCCGAGCGAGTTGAACGTCAGGAGAACCTCGTCCTGCTCGACTAGCTTGCGGGTCTGCTCGACGGTCTTGGGCGGCGAATAGGCGTCGTCGAGGCTGATGAACTTGATCTTGCGGCCGTTGATGCCGCCCTCGGTGTTGATCTTCTCGAAATAGGCTTCCTGTGCCCGGCCGATGATGCCGAAGCCGGAAGCCGGGCCGCTGTAGGGCAGCGTCTGCCCGATGCGGATTTCCTTGGTGTCGTCGGCGACAGCCGCGGCACTTCCCAGCAGCGCGCATGCGATCGTCAATATGGGTCGCGACAGCCTCATTTTCCTATCCCTCTGTTTTATATTTGTTTGTCGTCGATGTAGGTCGCGCCGGTCAGGCGCGCGCCCGCCTTAGAAAATCGCTGCTGGCGTCGGTAAACTCGGCCTTCAGCCGCTCGACCAGTTCGGCGACCGGCGGTGCATCCGATATCTGGCCGATGCCCTGGCCGGAGCCCCAGATGTCGCGCCATGCCTTCGACTTCATGTTGCCGCCGGAGCCGAAATTCATCTTCGACTTGTCGCTTTCCGGCAGGTTGGCGGGATCGAGCCCGGCGGCTGCGATCGAGGGGCCGAGATAGTTGCCGTGCACGCCGGTGAACAGGTTGGAGTAAACGATATCGTTGGCGGCGTGCGCGACCAGCGCCGCCTTGTAGGCCGGATCAGCGTTGGCTTCCGCGGTCGCGATGAAGCGCGTGCCCATGTAGGCCATGTCGGCGCCGAGCGCGAGCGCGGACGCGATGCCCCAGCCGTCGGAGATCGCGCCGGACAAGAGCACGGTGCCCTTGAACCACTGCTTGACCTCGCGCAGCAGCGCGAACGGCGACAGCGTGCCGGCATGGCCGCCGGCGCCGGCGCACACCAGAATGAGACCGTCGACGCCGTTCTCGGCCGCCTTGCGCGCGTGCTTGACGTTGATGACGTCGTGAAACACCACGCCGCCATAGGAATGCGCGGCCTCGACCACCTCGACCGGCGGCCGCAGCGAGGTGATGATGACCGGCACCTTGTGCTTGACGCAGATTTCCATGTCCTTCATCAGCCGGTCGTTGGAAGCGTGGCAGATCTGGTTGACCGCATAGGGCGCGACCTTCTTCTCCGGATGCAGCGCCTTGTACTCGCCGAGCTCGTTTTCGATTCTGCTCAGCCATTCGTCGAGCTTTTCGACGGGACGCGCGTTCAGCGCCGGGAACGAGCCGACGATGCCGGCCTTGCACTGGGCGATCACGAGTTCGGGCCCGGACACGATGAATAGCGGCGAGCCGACGACGGGAAGTTCGAGCGAATTGGCAAGCGAAGCGGGCAGCGGCATTGTCTTCCTCCTCTATCGCGCAGGCGGGTCAGGCCAGGCGCGCATCCATTGATGTTGGCTTGGGCGCTTCAGCCCGGCGGAGCCGCTGGCCTGCGCTTGTTGGTAGCCATTATAGGGGTGGACGGCGCACCCTGGCCGTTCAATATTGAACAGATGATTTGTCAGAAATAAACAGGGTGAGGATGGACTGGGACCTGTGCAAGAGCTTCGTCGCCGTCGCCGAGACCGGCAGCTTCGCCGCCGCGGCGCGTCGTTTGCGCTCCAGCCACCCGACGGTCGGCCGCAAGATCGCCGAGCTGGAAACCCAGCTCGGTGTTCCCCTGTTCGCCCGCTCCACCGAGGGTCTTTCGCTGACCGCGCAGGGCCGCAAGTTTCGCGAACACGTCGATGCGATGGCTGCGGCGGCGCTGCGGGCGGAGGCGGCGGTGTCGGCGACCGGCGCGCAGGCGCGCGGCATCGTCAAGCTGTCGATCGGCTCGACGCTCGCCTCGCACTGGCTGATGCCGAAACTCGGTCCGTTCCTGCGCGGGCACGATCATATCCAGCTCGAGATCATCACCCATCCCTATCCGGCCAGCGTGCGCCGGCGCGAGGCCGATGTCGTGCTGCGCCCGGTGGACAGCGGCGAGGAGAATCTGATCGGCCGCAAGATCGGCCGGCTCGGCACCGGCTTCTACGCCTCGCGGGATTACGCCGCGCGGCACAGGCTCCCCGAACGGCGGGACGAATGGAAAGGCCACAGCGTGATCGGCTTCGCCGACCGGCTGTCGAACGAGCGGCTGGCACGCTGGAGCGATGCGATCACGCGGCAGGGCGCGACGGTGATGCGCTGCTCCTCGCAGGGCGACATGCTCGCCGCGGCGCGCGCGGGCCTCGGCATCTCGACGCTGTCCTGCTTTGTCGCAACGGCCTATCCGGATCTCGTCCGCGTCGCGCCGCAAAAACTTGCCAGCGTGGCCGACCTCTGGCTGCTGGCGCATCCCGACCTGGTCGACCTCCCCGCGGTGCGCGCGGTGATCGATTTCGTCACGGCTTCCGCGCGCGAGGACCGGCTGCGGCTGCGGGGCTGATCTTATCCGCCAGCACGCCCGCGCGCCCCTTCAGCACGTGATAATAGCTCCACCACAGATGCGCCGCGGCGCCGCGCAGCGGTCGCCACGGCTCGGCGAGTGGCGCCATTTGCTTGATCGTCGGGCGCGCCGGCAGGCCAAGGCCGACCTTGATCGCTTCCTGGATCGCGATATCGCCGGCTGGCCAGGCGTCGCCATGGCCGAGGCAGAACAGCAGATAGACGTCGGCCGTCCACGGGCCGATGCCGTGCAGCGCCGTTAGTGTGTTATGCGCGGCGTCGGCGTCCTCTTCGGCCAGCACGTCGAGGTTCAGCCGCTCGGCGGCCAGTTCGCGCGCGATGTTTTTCAGCGTCTTGATTTTTGCGGCCGAAAGGCCGAGCCGGCCAAGGCGATCCGCGCGGGTTTTGCGGATGACCTCATGATCGAACGGGTCGAACGCCGCGGTGAGGCGCCCCCAGATCGCCGAGGCGCTCGCGGTCGAGAGCTGCTGTCCGGTGACGATGGCCGCCAGCCCGGCAAAGCCCGGCTCGCGCTGCCGCAGCGCCGGCATGCCCGTCCGCTCGAAAATCGGCTTCAGCCGGGTGTCTTGCTTGACCAGCGCGTGGATGGCGTCGTCGAGATCGGACTGGCTGCTGAGGTGGATGGTCATTGGAAATATCGGCTCACCAGGTTGTCATGCGCGGGCTTGACCCGCGCATTCATCTCCTATCGTAACAGAGCCCTTGGTCAGTTAGATGGATGCCCGGGTCAAGCCCGGGCATGACGGTCCTATCTCATGCCGCCGCCCGTTTTTCGCTTCGCGCCGAGTCCGAACGGCTACCTCCATCTCGGCCACGCCTATTCGGCGTTGCTGAACTTCGACCTGGCAAGTCAGCAAGGAGGCCGGTTCCTGCTGCGGATCGAGGACATCGACGTCACGAGATGCCGGCCCGAATTCGAGGCTGCGATCTACGAAGACCTCGCCTGGCTCGGAATCTCCTGGGAAACGCCGGTGCGCCGGCAATCGGAACATTTTGCGCGCTACCGCGAGGCGGTCGAGGGATTGTCGGCGCAAGGCCTGATCTATCCGAGCTTTGAAAGCCGCGCGGAAATCACCCGCCTGGTCGCGGAGCGCGAGGCTGTCGCGCCATGGCCGCGCGATCCGGACGGAGCGCCGCTCTATCCGGGCGTGGCGAAATCGCTGTCGCTCGAGCAGCGGCAACAGTTGATCGCGCAAGGCGCCCCTTACGCGTTGCGGCTCGACATCGAGGCGGCGCTCGCGCGCACGACAGACTTGGCCTGGCGCGAGGAAGGCGCGGGGCCCGGCGGCGAACACGGGTTCGTGAATGCATCGCCGCAAGCTTGGGGCGACGTTATCCTGGCGCGCAAGGAGACGCCGACCAGCTATCATTTGTCCGTCGTGATCGACGACGCCTTGCAGAGCGTGACCCACGTGGTGCGGGGCCGCGACCTGTTCTGGTCGACCAGCGTGCATCGGCTGTTGCAGCAGTTGCTTGGTATCCCACGACCGGTCTATCGGCATCACCGGCTGATCGAGGATGCGTCAGGGCATAAGCTCTCAAAGTCGACGCAAGCGACGGCCTTGCGCGAATTGCGTCGGCAAGGTGTCACGGCTGCCGAGGTTCGCCGTCTTGTCGGATTGCCCGACGGCTCCCGTACTACTACTGGGGGTTGTTGAAAACGTCTCCGTGACATCGGCTGCCATCGCGTGTCATGCTATTGATGGTACAGGAAGGGGGACCATGGCGGCCAAACGGCGCTCCCGGCGCACCACAGGGGCAGCAAAGAAGCGGCGCGTGAAAAAGCGTATATCCAGCGCCGCCGCAAGCGTGCGCGCTGTCCGCAAATCCGCGGCCACCGGCTCCAGTATGGTCGAGGCTGCGTTGGCGGTTTTTGCGCACGAGGTCCGTACGCCGCTCACCGGAATCCTGGCGATCAGCAATCTGCTTGCGACGTCCGATCTCGACGAGCGCGAACGACGCTGGGTCGACACCATCAAGGCGGGCGCGGAACATCTGGCCAGCCTTGCGACGCTGTTTGTCGACGCGGCGCGGAGCGGCGGCCCCGGGCTCGCGGTGCGGCAGGATTTCTTCGACCTGCGAACGCTGGCCCGCAATGCCGGCGATTCGCTGACCGGCCGGGCAGCCGCCAAGGGCCTGCAATCCTCCGTTGTCATCTCCGACAAGCTGCCGGCGTTTGCGATCGGCGATCCCGTCCGCCTGCGCGCCGCGGTGGAGAACCTGATCGACAATGCCGTGAAATTCACCGAACAGGGCGACGTCGCCCTCCAGGTCACGGTGCTGCGCAGCCCGAAAGGCAAGGTCGCCGTGGCCTTCGAGGTTTCCGACAGCGGGATCGGCGTCAAGCTCAGTGAAGTCAAGCGCCTGTTCCGGCCGTTCTCGCAGGCCAATGTCTCCGTCGCATCGCGCTTCGGCGGCGCCGGCCTCGGATTGTCGTCGGTCAGGCAACTGGCCCGCGCCATGGGCGGCGACGTCACCGTGTCGCAACGCCGTGGCGGCGGAACCACTTTCACCTTCAACGTGGTGATGGCGGCGTCAAAGGACGCGCCGATGGCGCCGCCCGGCACCGATATCGACGAATCTCCCGGTTCAGTGCGGCCATTGCGTCTGCTCAGCGTCGAAGACAACCCGTTCGGCCGCGTCGTGCTCAATGCGATCCTGACCGAACTCGGTCACCAGGCCGAGTTCATCGGCCAGGGCGAGGCGGCGCCCGCGCGGCTCGCGCATGGCACATACGACGCCGTGCTGATGGACATGGTGCTGCCGGGGATCGGTGGCATCGAAGCGATCAGCCGAATTCGCGCGCTTCAGCCGCCGCTCGGGCGGATTCCGATCATCGGCATATCCGGCCGCAGCGAGGACGAGGCGGCATCGCGCGCCGCCGGCGCCGACACCTTTCTGGTCAAACCTGTGTCTCCGCGCGCTTTGGCGACGGCGCTGCATGAGGCGACTTCGCCTTCGGCGACTGCGACTTCATGATGGCGGCGTTCAGTTCGCCGCCGTAGACGAAGATCGCGGCGATGAAATACAGAAACACCAGCGCGATAATCACCGAGGCAAGCCCCGCATACATCGTCACGTAGTTGCTGGCGAAGCGCGCCAGATACTGGCCGAACACGATGCCTGAGATCAGCGAGGCCACCATCGTGAAGACGATGCCCGGAACGATCTGCAGGAATCTCCGCCTTCCGCAGGGCAGCCAGGCATGCAACACGAACAGCGCCACGATCATCGCCGTGATCGTGATGCCGTAGCGGGCGAAAAACAGCACCCCCTCGTTGCTCTCGACGAAGAATGGAATGTGCCTCCGCGCGGTCTCCAGGATCAGCGGCCCCAGCACGATCAGGAACGACATCAGCAGCGAGGTGACCGCGGCGACCAGCGTATAGCCGATCGATTCCAGCCGCAGCCAGTACCACGCCCGCGGTTCGACCACCGAATAGGCGCGGTTGAGCGCGACCCGCAGCGCCTCGACGCCGTTGGAGGCGAAATAGACCGCGAGCACTGCGCCGACGGTCAGGATGTCGCCGCGTGTCGTGGTCAGCACGTCGTGGATTTCGCTGGACAGCGCGTCCGCCACCTGTTGTGGCCAGATCTCCAGCAGCAGCTGCGCGGCCTGGTCGGCGAGTTCCTTGGAGCCGAAAAAGCCGGCCAGCGACGTCAGCACGATCAGGAACGGGAACAGCGCCATCAGCGTCGACAGCGCGATATGGCTGGCGATCGCCCATCCGTCATCGGCCAGGAAGGTGTAGAACGCCTCCATCGCGACGAGATAGACGTAGCGAACGAACCTCACATCTCACCTCGACCGGGTATGGCGGCTGGTCCGGGAATCCGGGCCTGAATCGGATATTACCGGATTAAGGGCCAGATCGTCGATTGGTTGCGCGCGGGATGTGCAAGTGGGTTTGAACGTGTGGAAGTTGGCGCTTGCCGGTGTTATGTAGCGCCGATGGCATCCATTCTGAGTTCGATCGTACTTCCCATCGGTGTTGCAGCGGTGGCCATCGTCCTGTTGCTCGGCCTCATCAACATGATGCGGGGCGGTTCGCCGAGCCGCTCGCAGAACCTGATGCGGCTTCGGGTGCTGCTGCAATTCATCGTCGTCGTGATCGTGATGTTCACGGTCTGGGTGATGGGCAAATAGGGCAAGATAAAGGGACGCCAATGGTCGTACTCAACCGCATCTACACCAAGACCGGCGACGACGGCACGACGTCGCTCGGCAGCGGCGAACGCCGTCCGAAATACGATCTGCGCATCTCGGCCTACGGCACGGTCGACGAGACTAACGCAGCCATCGGTGTGGTGCGGCTGCATCTGGCCGGGGCGCGCGAAATCGATGCGATGCTGGCACGGATCCAGAACGATCTGTTCGATCTCGGCGCCGACCTCGCGGTGCCCCAGCGCGACGGCAAGGCCGAGCGGTTGCGGATGCTGGCAAGCCAGGTCGAACGGCTCGAGCGCGATATCGATAGCCTGAACGAGCCGCTGGCGCCGCTGACCTCGTTCGTCCTGCCCGGCGGCACTCCCGGCGCCGCATACCTGCACCTCGCCCGCACCATATGCCGCAGGGCGGAACGGATCATGGTGGAACTCGCCGTCAACCCCGAGGAGCCGGTCAGCGGGGCCGCCATTCAATACATGAACCGCCTGTCAGATTTCCTGTTCGTCGCCAGCCGCTACCTCAACGATAAGGGGGCCGGGGACGTGTTGTGGGTACCGGGGCAGAACCGTTAAGGTACTCTCGTTCGGGAGGCCGTTTTTTGGCTTTCGCGCGTTGACCGCCGATAGCGGGGCCATTAGGTTCCGCGCCCAAGCCGATAGCTAGCTAATTGCAAGCCATTAACCCCAGAATTCAAGCGAAAGAGGATCGATGAAGGTTCTTGTGCCGGTAAAGCGGGTGGTCGATTACAACGTCAAGGTCCGCGTCAAGAGCGACGGAACCGGCGTCGAACTGGCCAACGTCAAGATGTCAATGAACCCGTTCGACGAAATCGCCGTCGAGGAAGCGCTGCGTCTGAAGGAAGCCGGCAAGGCGACCGAGGTGGTGGTGGTGTCGATCGGCCCGGCGCAGGCCTCGGAGACGATCCGGACCGGCCTTGCAATGGGCGCCGACCGCGGCATCCTCGTCAAGGCCGACGGCAACGTGGAGCCGCTGGCGGTCGCCAAGATCCTGAAGGCCATCGTCGACGAGGAGAAGCCGGGTCTGGTCATTCTCGGCAAGCAGGCGATCGACGATGATTCCAATCAGACCGGCCAGATGCTGGCCGCGCTGCTTGGATGGTCGCAGGCGACCTTTGCGTCCAAGCTCGAAGTCGAGGGTTCCGATTTCAAGGTGACGCGTGAAGTCGACGGCGGCCTGCAGACCGTGAAACTGAAGGGACCGGCGATCGTCACCACCGACCTGCGGCTGAACGAGCCGCGCTACGCGTCGCTGCCGAACATCATGAAGGCGAAGAAGAAGCCGATCGCCGACAAGAGCGCGGCGGATTACAGCGTTGATCTGACGCCGCATCTCGAAGTGCTCAAGACCGCGGAACCTCCGGGCCGCAAGGGTGGCGTCAAGGTCAAGGACGTCGCTGAACTCGTCTCCAAGCTGAAGACCGAAGCCGGGGTTCTCTGATGACAACATTGCTGATTGCCGAACACGAGCACGAGACCCTCAAGGACTCGACCAACAAGGCCCTGACGGCCGCAACGCAGATCGGCGGCGACATCCATGTGCTGGTCGCCGGTGGCGGGCAGGGCACCAAGGCCGCAGCCGAAGCTGCTGCGAAACTCGCCGGGGTTACGAAAGTGCTGGTCGCCGAGGGCGACCTCTATGCCCACGATCTCGCCGAGCCTCTGGCGGCGCTGATCGTCTCGCTGGCCGGCAACTATGACGTCTTCGTCGCGCCCGCGACCTCGCGCTTCAAGAACGTGATGCCGCGCGTCGCGGCGCTGCTCGACGTGATGCAGGTGTCCGAGATCATCAAGGTGGTTTCGCCCGACACCTTCGAGCGGCCGATCTATGCCGGCAACGCGATCCAGACGGTGAGATCAAAGGACGCCAAGAAGGTCATCACGGTGCGGACCTCGACCTTCGCCGCGGCCGGCGAGGGCGGCAGCGCGACGGTGGAGAACGCCACCGCTGCGGCCGATCCGGGCCTATCCAGCTTCGTCGGTGAGGAAGTGGCAAAAAGCGACCGTCCGGAACTGACGTCGGCGAAGATTATCGTCTCCGGCGGCCGCGCCATGCAGAGCCGCGAGAACTTTGCCAAATACATCGAGCCGCTGGCCGACAAGCTCGGCGCCGGCGTCGGCGCCTCGCGCGCCGCGGTCGATGCCGGCTATGCGCCCAACGACTGGCAGGTCGGCCAGACCGGCAAGGTGGTTGCACCCGAACTATATGTGGCAATCGGTATCTCCGGCGCGATCCAGCATCTCGCCGGCATGAAAGATTCCAAGGTGATCGTTGCGATCAACAAGGATGAAGACGCGCCGATCTTCCAGGTGGCCGATTACGGGCTGGTGGCGGACCTCTATCAGGCGGTTCCTGAACTGACGGACGCACTGGCCAAGCTCGGCAAGTAAGATTGATCGCCGGCCGGACGCTGAACGTCCGGCCGGTGTTTACGTTAAGAACGGTTTCCGCGAGGTTTTGCGGCTTGGCGCGGGCAAAACGTGCCATACATTAAAGCTGAAACCTCGATTCCGGTCGTATCGTATTTGATGTTCGAAAGATGAACAGGCGCGGTGTGCGCGCCGTTCCGGTGGATGACAAGATGGCGGTGACAATCAAGAAGGTCGGCGTGATCGGCTCGGGCCAGATGGGCCACGGCATCGCGCAGGTGGCTGCGCTCGCCGGTCTCGACGTCGTGCTCAACGATCTCTCCGACGAGCGGCTGAAATCGGCGATGGCGACCATCAACGGCCATCTGTCGCGGCAGGTTTCCAAGCAGACCATTTCCGAAGACGTGCGCAAGAACGCGCTGGCCCGGATATCTTCCACCGAGACGCTGGAAGGTCTGGCGGATTGCGACATCGTGATCGAGACCGCTGTCGAAAAGGAAGAGGTCAAGCGCAAGATTTTTCACGAACTCTGCGCCTCGCTGAAGCCGGAGGCGATCGTCGCCACCAACTCGTCCTCAATCTCGATCACGCGGCTCGCCGCCTCGACCGATCGTCCCGAGCGATTCATCGGCATTCATTTCATGAATCCGGTACCGGCGATGGAGCTGGTCGAACTGATCCGCGGCATCGCCACCGACGATTCCACCTTCGAGACATCGAAGGAATTCGTCGCCAGGCTCGGCAAGCAGATCGCGGTGTCGGAGGATTTCCCGGCCTTCATCGTCAACCGCATCCTGCTGCCGATGATCAACGAGGCGATCTACACCCTCTATGAGGGTGTCGGAAACGTCGAGGCGATTGACGCCGCCATGAAGCTCGGCGCGCATCACCCGATGGGGCCGCTGGAACTCGCCGATTTCATCGGGCTCGATACCTGCCTCTCGATCATGCAGGTGCTGCACGAGGGGCTGGCGGATTCGAAGTACCGGCCGTGCCCGCTGCTGGTGAAATATGTCGAGGCAGGCTGGCTCGGCCGCAAGACGCAGCGCGGCTTCTACGACTACCGCGGCGACAAGCCGGTCCCGACGCGCTGATACCTGTCATTGCCGGCTCGACCCGGCAATTCATCCCGTTGAGAGACGCTCTCTTTACGAAGTTTGATGGATACGCGGGTCAAGCCCGCGTATGACGGCTTGGGTTTCTGTCTCGCGTCATCCCGATCTCCAGCATTCGTTAACCTCTGCCGGGATAGAGTGTTCTCCAAGTGTGAGGAGTGCTGAGTATGGACACGATGGCGATTGTTTCGAGCATGCTGGCGATGCAGGCGTCTGGCGCGCAGGGGCAGATCCAGGCTTCCTTCATCAAGCAGAACGCGGAGGCCGAAAGGGCCGCCGTCCAGACCCTCTTGGGTACCGCCAATCTCGCCCCCGGCGTCGGCGGCAACCTCAATATCGCGGCCTGAAACACCCCCAAATTAGACCCTCATGGTGAGGAGCGCGTCTTCGCGCGTCTCGAACCATGCGGCCCGGCCAGTGCCATTCATCCTTCGAGACGGCGCTATTGCGCCTCCTCAGGCTGAGGTTTGGCAGTCGTGGGCCTAAAAGCCCGCCTTTGCCGGCTCCATGGCGGCCTTGATCAGCTTGATCGCGTCGTCGCTCGCCCATTCGGCCGGACCGGCCAAATTGGCGATCTCGCAGCCCTGGCCGTCGACCAGCACCGAGGTCGGCATGCCCAGCGCCTTGCCGATGCCCTTAAGATCTTGAAAAACCTTGGCTTTTGAATCGGCAAAGTAGCCGAGCCGGGTCAAATTGGCCTCTTTCAGGAAGTTTTTCGGCTTTTCGGGGTCGCGGGTGTCGATGTTGACGGCGACCACCTCGAAATCCTTGCCGCCGAGCTTGGCCTGCAGATTGTCGAGCGCCGGCATCTCCTTGCGACAGGGGACGCACCAAGTGGCCCACAGGTTGACCAGCACCGTCTTGCCGCGCCAGTCCGACAGTTTTCGGGGCTTGCCGTCGGCATCCTCGAAGGCGAGGTCGGGCAGCCGCAGGGGGGCTGTCGCCATGGTCAGCGCAGCCACCTCGCCATGCGCCAGCGGCGCGATCTTGCGGGCCAGTTCGACCGCCTTGCCGCAGGTGGGATCGCCGCCGGCGCTGCGTTTGAAGCCGCCTACCCCGTAGAACGCGCCCGCTCCGATGACGCCCGCGGCCACCACCGCACCGACGGCAAGCGGGATCCGGCGGGGTGCGGCCGGGCGGGCAGGGGGCGTTTCGGGCATATCGTTTGTCATCCTGTATCAGATACGGCTATGCAGGGCTCAAGACTACGGTCGAGTTACGTCCGGGACCGGCAGGACGTTTCGTACGAATTCGACGATATAGATGGCAAGAACCTGAGAATTAAGGCCTGAGAAGTCATGAGCAACAAGATGTGGGGCGGCCGGTTCACCGAACGTCCCGATGCGATCATGGAGGAAATCAACGTCTCGATCGACGTCGACCGGCACCTCTACGCGCAGGACATCGCCGCGTCCAAGGCCCACGCGGCCATGCTGGCCGAACAGGGCATTATCACCGCCGCTGATGCGAAAAATATCGGCAAGGGTCTAGACACGATTTTGTCAGAAATCGGCAAGGGCGCCTTCGACTTCAAGCGCGCGCTCGAAGACATCCATATGAACGTCGAGAGCCGGCTCACCGAACTGATCGGCCCCGCCGCCGGCCGGCTGCACACCGCGCGCTCCCGCAACGACCAGGTCGCGACCGATTTCCGCCTGTATGTTCGCGACACGATCGACGAGACCGACGCGGCGCTGGCCGCCTTCCAGCACGCGCTGGCGTCCCGCGCGCTGGAACACGCCGCGACGGTGATGCCGGGCTTCACCCATCTGCAGACCGCCCAGCCCGTGACGTTCGGGCATCATCTGCTGGCCTATGTCGAGATGGCCGCGCGCGACCGCGGCCGGTTTGCCGATGCGCGCAAGCGGCTGAACGAATCACCGCTCGGCGCCGCCGCGCTGGCGGGGACCTCGTTCCCGATCGATCGCCACGCCACCGCCAAGGCGCTCGGCTTCGAGCGGCCGATGGCCAATTCGCTCGATGCGGTATCGGACCGCGACTTCGTGCTGGAGACGCTGTCGGCGGCGTCGATCGCAGCCATCCACATGTCGCGCTTCGCCGAGGAGATCGTGATCTGGACCTCGCCGCTGGTGGGCCTGGTGCGGCTCTCCGATAAATTCACCACCGGCTCCTCGATCATGCCGCAGAAGCGCAACCCCGACGCGGCCGAACTGGTGCGCGCCAAGACCGGCCGGGTAATCGGCGCGCTCAATGGTCTCCTGATCGTGATGAAGGGGCTGCCGCTCGCCTACCAGAAGGACATGCAGGAGGATAAGCAGGGCGCGATGGAGGCGTTTTCCGCGCTGTCGCTGGCGATCCGCGCCATGACCGGCATGGTGCTCGATCTCGTCCCCGACGAGGGCAGGATGAAGGCCGCGGCCGGCGAGGGCTACGCCACCGCCACCGACCTGGCCGACTGGCTGGTGCGGACCCTGAAAATGCCGTTCCGCGACGCCCACCACGTCACCGGGCGAATCGTCGGCCTCGCCTCGAAGCAGGGCGTGGCGCTGCACGAACTGCCGCTCACGGCGATGCAGGAGGTGGAGCCGAAGATCACGGCCGACGCCCTGCGCGTCCTGTCGGTCGAGGCCTCCGTCAAGAGCCGGACCAGCTATGGCGGCACCGCACCGAAAAACGTGCTGTCGCAGGCCAAAGCCTGGCTGAAACGGCTCGAAAAAGAGCAAAAATCGGGCTGAAGGGAAATTTTCGCCGCGATTTCGTGGGTTTGCGTTGCCCTTCGGCACTCGCCAGACCCGGGCAATCTTTGTATGGTGCGCCGCGCATTGGGGAATCTGTCGTGATCAGTAACTACCGCCCGTCATCGTCTGGATGGGCCATTATTCTGCTGAGCGTGACCGCGCTCGCGCTCGGAGGCTGCGGACGCAAGGCCGGGCTCGATCTGCCGCCGACCGCGGCCGCGCCGCAGGCCCAGGCCACGTCGACGGATAGCGAGGCCGAGCGCGCGGCGCAGCCGGGCGTGTTCAACTCGACCTACGGATCCGATGGCAGCCCCGTCGCGCCGAAGGGCGGCAAGAAGAAATTCGTCCTCGACCCGTTGCTCGACTGAAGCTTTTTGTCTTGACGCGTTTTCTTGACGCGAACCGGTGCCCACTTCGCTTGAAAACGCTATAGGCGCTGCGCCATGAATCATTTCGACTATCGCGACGGCGTGCTGCACGCCGAAGCCGTCAACCTGTCCGAACTGGCGGATGCCGTCGGCACGCCGTTCTATTGCTATTCGACGGCGACGCTGGAGCGCCACTACCGCGTCTTCAGCGAGGCCTTTGCCGGCGAGAAGACGCTGGTCTGCTACGCCATGAAGGCGAACTCGAACCAGTCGGTGCTGCGCACGCTGGCCAAGCTCGGCGCCGGCGCCGACGTGGTGTCGGGTGGTGAATTGAAGCGCGCGCTGGCGGCCGGCATTCCACCCAACAAGATCCTGTTTTCCGGCGTCGGCAAGACCGAAACCGAGCTGCGCGCGGCGCTGGCGGCGGACATCCTCTGCATCAACGTCGAGTCAGAGCCCGAACTGGAATTGCTGTCGAAGCTCGCGGTCGAGGCCGGCAAGACGGCGCGGATTTCGGTGCGGGTCAATCCCGACGTCGATGCCGGCACGCACGCCAAGATCGCCACCGGCAAGTCCGAGAACAAGTTCGGCATTCCGATCGCGCGGGCGCGCGAGGTCTATGCCCGCGCGGCAAAGCTGCCGGGCATCGAGGTGACCGGTACCGACATGCATATCGGCAGCCAGATCACCGACCTCTCCAAGATGGAGACCGCGTTCCGGATCCTGTCCGACTTCGTGCAGACGCTGCGCGCCGACGGCCACACCATCGATCATATCGATTTTGGCGGCGGGCTCGGCATCCCCTATCACGCCGACCGCGAAGCGCCGCCGTTGCCGTCGGCTTATGCCGCGATGGTCAAGCGGGTGACGCATAATCTCGGTTGCACGCTGATGTTCGAGCCCGGGCGGATGATCGTCGGCAACGCCGGCATCCTGGTGTCCCGCGTCATCTATGTGAAACCCGGCGAGGCCAAGAACTTCGTCATCATCGACGCTGCGATGAACGATTTGATCCGTCCCACGCTGTACGAAGCCCACCACGACATCCTGCCCGTCCGCGAGCCGGCCAAGGGCACGCGCACCATCACGGCCGACGTGGTCGGCCCTGTCTGCGAGACCGGCGACTATCTCGCGCTCGACCGCAGCCTGCCCGAGCCCAAGGCCGGTGATCTCATCGCGATCATGACGGCAGGCGCGTACGGCGCGGTGCAGTCCGGCTTCTACAACACGCGTGCGCTGGTGCCGGAAGTCCTGGTCAAGGACGATCGATACGCCGTGGTGCGCCCCCGCATCGAGGTCGAGGACCTGATCGCGATGGACAAGCCCGCGCCCTGGCTGTGACCGATCGGCGCATGTCGATGCGTCACGGCCGTCGGCAGTAACCCAGACGTTCATTGCGCTTTTGCATCGTTCGCCCACATTATACCCCTGACAGAGCGCGGAACCCGATGTCCGCAGCGAAACCAGGGAGAACAGCCATGACAGTTTCGACGGAACGCGCAGTCCTTGCCGGCGGCTGCTTCTGGGGCGTGCAGGATCTGCTGCGCCGCTATCCTGGCGTGATTTCGACCCGGGTCGGCTACACCGGCGGCGAGGTGCCGAACGCCACCTATCGCAACCACGGCAATCACGCCGAAGGCATCGAGATCATCTTCGATCCGAACGTGATCAGCTACCGCAAGCTGCTGGAGTTCTTCTTCCAGATCCACGATCCGTCGACGCTGAACCGGCAGGGAAACGACCGCGGCGCGAGCTACCGCTCGGCGATCTTCTATACCAGCGACGCGCAGAAGCGGACCGCGGAAGACACCATCGCCGATGTCGATGCTTCCGGCCTGTGGCCGGGCAAGGTCGTCACCGAGGTGGCGCCCGCCGGTCCGTTCTGGGAGGCCGAGCCCGAGCATCAGGATTATCTCGAAAAATATCCTGACGGATATACCTGCCATTTCATCCGTCCGGATTGGGTATTGCCGCATCGCGCCGAGAAAGTTGCAGCACGCGGCAGCGCCGCGTGACCAAAGCCTCTGATCTGCTGGTAGCCGCCCTCGAGAACGAGGGCGTCGAATACATCTTCGCCATTCCCGGCGAGGAGAATCTGGACGTGCTGGACTCGCTGCGGCGCTCGAAGATCAAGCTGGTGCTGACGCGACACGAACAGGCGGCCGGCTTCATGGCCGCCACCTACGGGCGGCTCACCGGGCGTGCGGGCGTCTGCCTGACGACGCTCGGTCCGGGCGCGCTCAATCTGACGACGGCTGCGGCCTACGCCCATCTGGGCGCGATGCCGATGGTCATGATCACGGGACAGAAGGCGATCCGCAGCAGCCGCCAGGCGCGCTTCCAGATCGTCGACATCGTCGCGACGATGCGGCCGCTCACCAAGATGGCGACGCAGATCGTCGCCGCGCAGAGCATTCCGACAGAGGTGCGCGACGCCTTCCGGGTCGCCCAGCAGGAGCGGCCCGGTCCGGTCCATCTTGAACTGCCCGAGGATATCGCAGCCGATGACGCCGCGGCCGATATGGTTCCCCCGCATATCGTCGAGCTTCCCGTTGCGCCGGCGGCGGCGATCGATCGCGCTGCCGCCATGATCATGGCAGCCCAACGGCCGCTCGTCATGCTGGGTGCTGCGGCGAGCCGTCCGCGCCTCGCGGAGCCGCTGTCGGCGTTCGTGCGGCGATGCGGAATTCCGTTCTTCAACACCCAGATGGGGAAGGGCGCGGTCAACGCCGGCTCCAATCTCTATATGGGCACGGCCGCGCTGTCGGAGCGGGATTGGGTTCACGAGGCGATCGATCAGGCTGATCTGATTATTTCGATCGGCCATGACACCGTCGAGAAGCCGCCATTCCTGATGGGCCATGACGGGCTGCAGGTGATTCATGTCGGCGCGACGCCCGCAACGGTGGAGCAGGTCTACTTCCCGCAAGCCGAAATCGTCGGCGACGTCGGGGCAGGCCTTGCCGCGCTCGCCGATCGCCTCGAAGGCAAGCTCTCCCATGGTCAGGCATTGCTCGGCTTGCGCGAAGGCATCCTTGCCCGCCTCGCCGAGCGGTCGACGGAGGACCGGTTTCCGCTGACGCCGCAACGCATCGTGCACGACGTCCGCGCAGTCATCCCGCCCGACGGCATCGTCGCCCTCGACAACGGCATGTACAAGATCTGGTTCGCGCGCAACTACCGCACCAGCGTCGCCAACACACTGCTGCTCGACAACGCGCTCGCGACCATGGGGGCGGGTTTGCCGTCGGCGATCGCCGCGGCGCTGATCCATCCCGACCGGCGCGTGCTCGCCGTCTGCGGCGACGGCGGTTTCATGATGAATTCGCAGGAGCTGGAAACGGCGGTGCGGCTCAAGCTGAATCTCGTCGTGCTAGTGCTCGAGGATCGCGCCTACGGCATGATCCGCTGGAAGCAGGAAGTCGATGCGTTTGCGGATTTCGGCCTCGAGTTCGGCAATCCCGATTTCGTGGCCTATGCGAAGTCGTACGGCGCCAGGGGCGCCCGCGTCGGCAATGCCTCGGAACTGTCGACCATGCTGGAGGCCGCCTTCAGCGAGGGCGGCGTCCATCTCGTCGTAGCGCCCATCGACTACAGCGAGAATATGCGCGTGCTCGTCAAGGAACTGCCGCCCGTTGCCTAGCATGGGTATGCATTTCGATGAAGCCATATGCGGGGACCGCTGACGTGCGCGCAAGAAACCGTATTGCCATGCTCCGTGCTTTTGCCATTGGGCTCCTGTGCGCTTCGTCTGCCGCCGCCGAGCCGCTGACGAGAAAGCAATCCGACACGCTCGACACCTTCAACAATGCACGAGCGCAGTTCGAGCAGGTGCTGCGCCAGCGACGGGCGCAGATCGATTCGAAACAGGGTCTGCCCAACCTGCCGGGGCAGGCGCTGTACCGCGCCCGCAACAACATGATCAGCGCCTACAAGGACCTCACCGACGCGCTTCCGTCGAAGATTGGCGGCCCCAACAAATACGGCATCCCTCCGGCCTATTTCAGTGCCGACAACGAGCCGCTGCTCGACGAGTACCGGCGACTGTTCGACGTGATGCAGGCGCCACCGGCCAACGCACAGAATTCGGACACGCCGTTCAAGGACATCGTCGATCTCGGTACCGCCATCGCGCGTGCCAAGGGCCTCGATGCCGCCAGTGCCGAGGCGGCCGGCCGCATCAGCCTCGGGCTGTTCTTTGCCGAGACCAACGGCAACCAGAACATCGGCAATGCGCGCTCCAACAAGTACAAGGGCAGTCTGCAGACCGGCGTGCCAGAAGACCGGAACGGACAACGGAAATGGGCCGCGATCAGGAAGTCCATTGCAGCCTTCGATCCCGCGCTGATCGCCCGCGACGACAGGGAAGAGGCGCGGGCCGGCAATATCGACCGCCGCTACAACCACTGGATTGCCGTGCGGAACGGCCTGATGAACGCGCACGCGGATATCTTTCCGCAGGTGCCGGCCATCGTGAAAACGCTGCCGGATCCGATCGACCAGATGAAGCTGTTCGAACTGATTCAGATCGTCCCGAGCCCGACCCGGTCGGCGATGGCCTCGCGCGACCTGGCGGGTTACCGGGTTTCCGACCCCAAGATCATGTTCTATCTGCGCAACAACAGCATGTTCACCTTCGGACAGGCCGACAGGGCCAAAACCTCCGCGACCTTCCGCGAAATCCTCGATGCGATGTGGCTGTTCAACGAAAAGTTCGAACGCGCGCTCGCCAAATTCGACGAGGTCAGGAAGCAGGGGAAGGGCTGAAGTCGGCAGGCCTCAGATCGGACCGAGCATCGCCCATCGCGGCTCGCAATATGTCTTCATAGCCGAAGCTACGCCGCTGCTGATGATGTCCCGCCGCTCGGGCGAACCCATCTGCAGTTCTTCGTCCCGATTGATGATCGAGCCCGCTTCCAGCAGCACGGCCGCCATCCGGGTCTTTCTGAGCACGATGAGTTCGTCGTAGCGGTAGACCCCGGTCTCCTTGTTCAGGAGCTCGCGCTGATGGCGGCCCATGATCGGTTGGGAATATTGCGCGGCATAGTCGAGGCCCTGCGCCTTCATTTCCCTGCCGATCAGTTCGGCAAACGAGAGGCTGGTCCTGAAATCCGGATTGCTGCGGGAGACGAACACGGAATAGCCGCTGAAGCGGTCGCTGTAGCGGCTCTTCTTGCCCTCGAACTCCCACTCCTCGAGGAATTTGTTGGGCACGGAGTCATGATGGATCGAGAGCAGCAGGTCCGCGCGCAAATCGTTGGCGGCGGCGACGCGCCTGACGAGGCTGCGCCTGGCCTTGCCTTCGGTCAGGAGCAATTTGGTCTCGGCAAAGCCTTCCGCCTTCAGCTTCTCCTCGATCCGCCTCGCGAGACGAAGATTGTAGGAAAATTCGGAGACGTTGCGCGCGCTGATCGCGCCTTCGGATTCGGCGGTATGTCCGACATCCAGAACGATGCGGAATTTGGCGGGGTCGCACCGGGTGGCAGCCGGTAAGGCGGCAGGGCTCAAATGGATCGGACCCAGGGCGGCGAGTTTCACGTTCTGGCGCCTTGCCGGGACGGTCTGTTTCGCCGCCGCGGCCGGTTTGCGGGACGCGGCGTGCTTTACCGGCTTGCCCTGTCTGGACGATTTGCCCTGCTTTGAGGAACCCTTGAAAAGGTCGGACAGCCAGCCGGCGTGGCTGACTTTGATCGGCATCAACACCATCGCGGCCGCAACGACGATAACGATGCCGCGGCGGGACCAAAATCCCGAAGCGATACGGCCGAGAATACGAATCAACCCGCGGCGCTTCATGCTCCCCTCCGGCGATCATCATAGCAGTAGAGGCCGCGATGTCGAAAGAGGGGGCGGCGGGGACGGCAGCGGATCGCGGCGCTCATCTCCGTTGCTTACGCTACGGACGATGGTTGGTCCGGCAGGAGCGAACGATTGACCGGAATGCCAGACCCCGCCGCAACCTTTTGGCAAGCGCCGCTGGCCGAGCTCACGCAGCAGCTTGGCGTCGGTCTCAGCGGGTTGAGCTCTGTCGAAGCGGCGGCACGCCTGCAGCGCTATGGCGCCAACAGGCTGGAGAGCCGGCGCCGCTTCTCATTGCTGCGCAAGATTTTGAGTCGCTTCCGCAATCCGCTGGTGCTGATACTGCTCGCTGCGGCCACCGTCTCGGCCTTTACCGGCGACATCGCCAGCCTGGTCATCATTGCGATCATGGTGCTGTTCAGTGTCATGCTCGACAGCGTGCAGGAGTACCGGGCAGAGCAGGCCGCGGATCAGCTCAGGATATCGGTGGCGCTGCATGAGCAGGCTCTGCGCGATGGCCGCGAGATCACCGTCCGCGCCGATCAACTCGTCCCCGGCGACGTTGTCGTGCTTGCCGCCGGAGACCTGGTGCCGGCCGACGGCAGGGTCATTGAGGCCCGCGATTTCTTCGTCAACGAAGGTCTGCTGACCGGCGAGTCCTATCCGGTCGAGAAGCGCGCCGTGCCCGATGGTGTCGCCGACGTCAACGTCGCGCAGGCTGCCAACGCCGCCTTTATGGGGACCTCGGTCGTCAGCGGCTCCGCCAGGCTTCTGCTTTGCGCGACCGGAAACAGGACGCAACTCGGCGAAATCAGCACCACGCTGCGTCATACATCGCCTCCCGCGGCGCTGGAGAAGGGCGTTTACGAGTTCGGCATCCTGATCGTGCGTCTTACCATCCTGCTTGTCCTGTTCGTTCTGCTGGTGAACACGCTGTCCCACCGCCCGCTGCTGGAGAGCTTCCTCTTCGCCATTGCGCTCGCCGTCGGCCTGACGCCCGAATTGTTGCCGATGATCGTATCGGTCACGCTGGCGCGCGGCGCGTTACGCATGGCCCGGCAAAAAGTGATCGTGAAGCGCCTTGGCGCGATCCACGACCTCGGCAGCATGGACGTGCTGTGCACCGACAAGACCGGTACGCTTACCGAGGCGAGGATCGCGCTCATCCGCCATATCACTCTGGCGGGCACTGAAAGCGAGCGCGTGCTCGAGCTCGCCTGGCTCAACAGTCACTTCGAGAGTGGCCTGCGCAGCCCGCTCGACACTGCCATTCTCGAACACGCGCCGCATGCGGCTTCTGAATGGACCAAGATCGATGAAGTCCCGTTCGATTTCGAACGTCGCCGTGTTTCGGTCTTGATCGAACGCGCGGGCCGCAGGATTCTCGTGGTCAAGGGTGCCCCGGAAGACGTCCTGAAACTGTCGAGCCACCATGAACTTGCCGGCGAAAGCGACATTCACCAGTTGGACGCCGCGGCCATGGCGCGGGCGACCGCGCAATTCCAGGCGCTGGGCGAAGAAGGCTTTCGCGTGCTTGGCATCGCCTGGCGCGAAGAGCCTGCGACGCAGAGCCATGTTGCGGTAGGCGACGAAAAGGATTTTGTGTTCGCCGGCTACGCCGCATTTCTGGATCCGCCGAAGCCCGGCGCGGGCGCCGCGATCGCAGCGTTGAAGCGCAGCGGTATCGGCATCAAGATTCTCACGGGCGACAATGAGCGCGTCACCCAGTACGTTTGCGGTGAGCTTGGAATTCCGATCGAGGGATTGCTTACGGGGACGGAGCTGTCCTCGCTGAGCGAAGACGCATTGAGCGCGCGCATCGAGACCACCAATCTGTTTTGCCGGGTCACGCCCTCGCAAAAGAACCGGATCATTCTGGCGCTGAAGCGTCGCGGTCACGTGGTAGGGTATCTCGGCGACGGCATCAACGACGCGCCCTCGCTGCACACGGCCGATGTCGGCATGTCGGTGGACGGCGCGGTCGACATCGCCAAGGACGCGGCGGATATCATCCTGCTCGATCATGATCTGGCCGTGGTCGAACGCGGCGTCCGCGAAGGCCGCCGCACCTTCGGCAATATCATGAAGTATGTCATGATGGGCACCAGTTCGAACTTCGGCAACATGTTCTCGATGGCCGGCGCCTCCCTGATGCTGCCTTTCCTGCCGATGCTGCCGATACAGGTACTTCTCAATAACTTTCTCTATGACCTGTCCGAGGTTCCGATCCCGATGGATGAGGTCGACGATGAACTGCTGGCGCAGCCCCGCCATTGGGATATCAGGTTCATCCGCAATTTCATGCTCGTGCTCGGTTCGGTGAGCTCGATCTTCGACTTCCTGACGTTCGGCTTGTTGTTGTGGGTGTTCAATGCGTCGGAAAAATTATTCCAGACGGGCTGGTTCATGGAGTCGCTCGCGACCCAGGTGCTCGTCATTTTTGTGATCCGCACCAACGGCAACCCTTTGCGCAGCCGGCCCAATCCCGTGCTCGTGGCAACCTCTTTGGCCGTCGTGGGCGTTGCAATCGCGCTGCCCTATACCGCGATCGGCCGCTGGTTCGGCTTCGTCCCGCTGCCGCCGGCGTTTTTGGCGGCGCTTTGTGCAATGGTGGTCTGTTATCTGGCGATCGCCGAGGGCGTGAAGCGCTGGTTCTATCATCGCTACCCGCCCTATGGGGTGACACATCCAGCCATCCTGCGCAGCCGGCCGTTTATCGGGACCGGTGCTGCGTGACGGGCGGAGCTCACCAGCCGAACGGACTTCCGAACGGCTGATGCCAGAACGTGCGCGGATAACGATGGCTGCGTGGCCGCTTCTTGATGCCGCCCTGCGGTTCGCCGCTCAGGATCACCACGAACTCCGTTCCCTTGCCGATTTCCGAACTCGGCGGCTCGTCGGTGACGATCAGCGAGGCGCGCGGCACGGTGCCGGCGATGCTGTTGAGCACGTCCTGCGGAATGGTGATGCGGTCGAGCGCGGCCTTGGCGCTCTCCGTGTCCTTCGGCGCCTGAGATGCGTTGCCGCTGCCGCCGCGTAGCGAGGCGACGTTCCAGCGCAATTTGGCGTCGTCGGTGCGCTCGGCGGCGGTGAAGACATGCGTGCCGATGGGGCGATCGGGGTCTGCGATCGTTACCGGGCTTTTGAGGACAGGCTTGAAGGCCTGGCGGACGTAAAGCTGCTGCGTCTTGCGGCTGATCAGCACCGACACCGGCTGCAGTTCGCTTGCGAGCTGGCGGGCCGCATCGGCCGCCGCGAGCCGCGCCGTTTCCGCCGCGGTGGCTGCGTCACGCGCGGACGCGGCGGCATCGATTCGCAATTGCAGGTCCGCATTCGCGGCGTCCCGTTGCAACTGCAGCTCGGCGACTTTGGCGACCGCCTGCGCCTTGGCGTCCTCCGCCTGCTGCTTTTCTTCCGTCGACATGCCGGAGTCCAGCTTGCCCTCGACCGACGCCAGTTTGACCTCGGCCCGGCGCTTGAGGTTTTCCGCCGCGCGAACCGGCGCCTTGGCCTGTGTGGCCTCTCGCTGGGCTGCCGCGGCGGCCGTTCGTGCCTCGGCGGCCTTCCGCGTCGCCTCCTGCGCTTCCGTCGCGCGGGCGGCGGCAAGCGCCTCGGCGCCGGGCTTCGGCTGGAACAGCAGCGGATGGGTGATCTCCACCGGCGCCACATCGTCCGGCGCGACGATGATCCGAATGCCCATCCTGGTCACATCGAACAATTGCGCGGCGAAATCAAACGGCAGGCGGATGCAGCCATGGGACGCCGGGCGCCCGGGCAGCACACCGCCATGCAGCGCGATCCCCGACCAGGTGATGCGCTGCATATGCGGCATGAAGGCGTCGTCATACAGGTTCGAGTAGTGCTCCTCGACCTTCTGAATGACGCTGAAAATGCCGGCGGGCGTCTCGCGTCCCTTCGAGCCGCTCGACACCGGCGCCCGCAAAATCCATCCTTTGGCGTCGTAGACGGTGATCCGCTGGCTGCGCAGCGAGACCACGGCCATGATCGGCTCGCCGGCATTGCGCGACTGGATGGATTCGATCGGGCGGTCTTTCTGGCCGCCCCGGGCGCGGGCATCGCTGCCCGCCGCGACCAGCGCGGCGAGCGCTGCAACCGCGAGCGATGCAGCCCGCAGCCGCTTCTGCCGGTACTCGGGAACCACGCCACGCGACGTCATGCACTTCCAACTGAACGATCGGGTCACCGCCCCTCAGGCCCGTGTGCAACGTAACGCCGTTCGGCCGGACTTGCCAACCTGGAACTGCGCCGCGTCGGCCGTGTCGGCTACTTTGCCGCGTGACCGCCCTTCACGCCGCCGACCACGACGCCCGCCGCCTTTTCGATCGGCTTGATCGCTGCGGTGAAGTCCGAATCGGCGCCCTCGTCACGGATGATGACTTCCCACAACCGCCCGACCGCCTCGGCGACTTCCATCGACAGCCCCAGCGATTTCATCTCTTCCAGCGCCAGCCGCACGTCCTTGACCATCAACCCCGTGGCAAAGCCGAAATCAAAACTGCGCGGCAGCACCGCGCGCGGAAACTTGTCGCGGCTCGCCGTGTTGAGGCCGGAACCGGCGTTGATGACGTCGATCATCACGGCCGGATCGAGCCCCGCCTTGACGCCCATCACCACCGCTTCCGACGTCGCCACCATGGCGGTGGCCGACAGGAAATTGTTGGCGAGCTTCATGGTCTGCGCGGCACCTGGTTTTTCGCCGATGAAGAACACTTTTCCGATCACGTCGAGCGCGGGTTTCACCGTTTCGCATTCGGCGCGCGGGCCGGAGACCATCACGGCCAGCGTGCCCTTCTCGGCGCCGCCGACGCCGCCGCTCACCGGGCTGTCGATCTGCACGATGTTCTTCGCCGCCAGCAGGCCGTGAATCTTCACCGCCATCTGTGAGCCGACGGTGGAGAGGTCGACGAAGCGTTTGACCTTCTTGCCCTCGATCACGCCGCCCGCACCCGTCGCAACGTCGAGCGAGGCCTGCAGCGAGGGCAGACTCGCCAGCACGGTCTCGCAACGGTCGGCGATGTCCTTTGGTGAGGAAGCCGCCTGCGCCCCGAGCGCGACCAACTGGTCGACGGCTTCTTTGCGCGTATCGAACACCGTCAGTTCATGCTTGGCCTCGATCAGGCGACGCGCCATCGGGAAGCCCATCTTTCCGAGGCCGATAAATCCGATTTCCATGGTTTTGTTTCCTTGCGCGACGTCTGTCGCGTTCCCTGTAGATTTACGGTTCGGTGCGGACGTTACGGGCTGGCGGCCCGGCAGTCACGCCTTCGTGTTATGCGTAATTCCGGGTGTGGGAACCCGCTTCAAGCGGGTGCCTCATTGCCGCCGCTGTGCTAGGCTGATCTCTCATCAACCCGGAGAGTTTATTGAGCGGCGCCTCACCTGACCCCTCACAGCCCGCGCGCGGACCGGATGCTGTCGCGCGGCTTCAACTGACGCAGGCGCTGCAGCGGGCGCAATATGCGATCGCGTGGGAGCGCGTCTGGCCCGGCCTGGCGCGGGTTTTGAGCGTCGTCGGGCTGTTTCTGGTGGCGTCGTGGGCCGGGTTGTGGCTGGCACTGCCGTTCTCTGGGCGCGCAATCGGCATCGGCCTGTTTGCCCTCGCGGCGATGGCCGCTCTCTATCCATTCGCACGATTTCGCTGGCCAACCCGCGAAGAGGCGTTGAGCCGGCTCGACCGCGGCACCGGCATTCGCCACCGCCCCGCCACCGCGCTGACCGACACACTGTCGACCCAGGACCCGATCGCGCAGGCGCTGTGGCGCGAGCAGCGCGAGCGCACGCTGGCCTCGATCAAGCGGATCCGCGCCGGCCTGCCGTCGCCGCGGTTGCCGATCCACGATCCCTGGGCGCTGCGCGCGCTGGTCATGGTGATGCTGGTGGCGGCCTATTTTGCCGCGGGCGACGAGCGCAGCCTGCGGATTGCCGCGGCGTTCGACTGGAACGGCGTGCTGGCGCCGGCCAACGTCCGGGTCGATGCCTGGGTGACGCCGCCGGTCTATACCGGCAAGCCGCCGGTGATCCTGTCCGCCAATCGCGATGCGGCTTCGCCCGACAGCGGCGCGCCGCTGTCGGTGCCCGCGGGCAGCACGCTGCTGGTGCGCTCCAGCGGCGGCACCATCGACGTCGCAGTCGGCGGCGGCGTAACTGAAGTGGCGCCGAGCGAGCAGGCGCCGAAGGGCACCAACGAACGGCATTTCAAGATCGCGAGCGACGGCACCGCGCATGTCCGTGCGCCGGCCGGCCAGCCGCTGTGGCGCTTCGCCGCCACGCCCGACCGCGCGCCCACCGTCTCGCTCGCCAAGGATCCTGAACGCCAGGCCCGCGGCTCGCTGCAGATGTCCTACAAGCTCGAGGACGATTACGGCGTCACCGAAGCGCGCGCGCAATTCATCGCGCGCAATGCGGATGCGGCCAACGAGACGAACAAGGAAACGAAGAACGCCAACAAGGATAGCCAGGAAGCGGGCAAGGCCGCGGCACGGCCGCTGTTCGAGCCGCCGCAGTTTCCGCTGGTGCTGCCGAATGCGCGCACCCGCAACGGCGTTGGCCAGACCGTAAAAGACCTCAGCGAGGATCCCTATGCCGGCGCCGACGTCACGCTGACGCTCACGGCCAAGGACGAGGCCGGCAACGAAGGCAGGAGCGAGCCCTTCAACATGCGGCTGCCGGAGCGGCTGTTCACCAAGCCGCTGGCGCGCGCCCTGATCGAGCAGCGCCGCGTGCTGGCGCTCGACGCCAACCAGATTTTGCAGGTTTATGCTGCGCTCGATGCGCTGATGATCGCGCCGGAATTGTTCACGCCGGAGACGGGTCACTATCTTGGTCTCCACAGCATAGCTCGACAGATCGAGGCAGTCCGCAAAGACGAAGCCAGGCGCGTGCTGATCGCCACCGTGTGGTCGCTCGAGCCAGCCCTGTACAGCGTCGTGCGCGAACTCGATGCCAGCAGCTCCGACGACGGGCTGCGCGAGGTCGTCGCCAGCCTGTGGGCGCTCGCCGTCACCATCGAGGACGGCAATATTTCCGACGTCGACAAGGCGCTGCGCGCGGCGCAGGAAGCGCTCAAGCAGGCGCTGGAACGCGGCGCCACCGACGAGGAGATCAAGAAGCTCACCGAAAATCTGCGCGCCGCGCTGGACAATTTTCTGCGCCAGCTCGCCGAGCAGCTGAAAAACAATCCGCAGCAGCTCTCCCGCCCGCTCGATCCCAACACCAAGATGCTGAGCCAGCAGGATCTCAAGAGCATGCTGGACCGAATGGAGCGGATGTCGCGCTCCGGCGACAAGGAAGCCGCCAAGCAGTTGCTGGAACAGCTGCAGCAGATGCTGGAAAACCTGCAGATGGCGCAGCCCGGCCAGGGCGGCGACGACATGGAGCAGGCGCTGAACGAACTCGGCGATATGATCCGCAAGCAGCAGCAGTTGCGCGACAAGACCTACAAGCAGGGCCAGGATTCCCGGCGCGACCGACAGCGCGGCAAGCAGCCGGGCGACCAGAACATGGGCGACCTGCAGCAGGACCAGCAGGCCCTGCGCGACCGGCTGAAGAAACTGCAGGAAGAGCTTGCCAAGCGTGGCATGGGGCCGGGCCAGCGCGGCCAACAGGGGCAGCAGGGGCAGCAGGGCCAGCGCGGCGAACGGGGCCAGCAGGGCCAGGGCCAGCAAGGTCAGGGCGGCGACCCCGGCGATGGCGAGGACGGGCTCGATCAGGCCGATAACGCCATGGGCGACGCCACCGGGCGGCTCGGCGACGGCAATGCCGATGGCGCGGTGGACTCGCAAGGTCGGGCGCTGGAAGCGCTGCGCAAGGGTGCGCAGAGCCTCGCCGAAGCCATGCAGCAAGGCGACGGCGACCAGCCCGGCGACGGCCCCGGCAACCCCAGAGGCCGCCAGCAAGGTGCGCAGAATTCCACCGACCCGCTCGGACGGCCGATGCGCAACAACGAATTCACCGACGACTACACGGTGAAGATTCCCGGCGAGATCGACGTGCAGCGGGTGCGCCGCATTCTCGAAGAACTGCGCCGCCGCCTCGCCGATCCGGCCCGTCCGCAGATCGAGCTCGACTACATCGAGCGGCTGCTGAAGGATTATTGAGGGTTCGCCCCGCACTCCGCGCTGTCATCGCCCGGCTTGACCGGGCTCCCCGGTATTCCAGAGACGTCAGCGATCGGATCGAGAAGCCGCGGCGTACTGGGTCCCCCGCTTTCGCGGAGGACGACGACCATCGATGGGATTTACCCCTTCGCCCCCGCCGCCAGCGCATCGGCCACCGCCGTGCGGATATCATGCACCGAGAACGGCTTCGTTACCACGTCGTGCACGATCGCATTGAGACCGGAGGCACGTTCGCGCTGGGCGGCATAGCCCGTCATCAGAAGGATCTTCAACTTGGGGAAATCGCGCGCCGCCGCCAGCGCCAGTGCGATGCCGTCCATGACCGGCATCTGGATGTCGGTCAGCAGCAGGTCGAAGGCGCCTTTTTCGCGGGTCAGGATGTCGAGCGCTTCGGCGCCGTCCTCGGCGGTGACGGTATCGTGACCGTCCATGGCGATGGCGCGTGCCACCAGCACGCGCATCGATTCCTCGTCATCGGCAATCAGCACGCGCGGCATGCGGTCTTCTCTCTTGCCCCGGCGGAACGGGTCTGTGGTTCAGGCGTGGCCGCCCAGATCCCGCTTGTTGAAAAAGCGTACGTCAATATTACGACCTTCAGCCGGCGGCGAAGCCAGCCGCGACTTGAAATAGGCGCGCTCGCCGGGATTGAGCACCGGCTGCTCCAGCACCGCGTTCCAGGCGTAAATCTCCGCGCCCTGCGCGTCGCGCACGGAAAAACGCAGCCGCGGCAATTCGACCGGTTTTCGGCTCTCACCGACGATGGTGCCTTCGATGACCAGGACCGGCTTGCCGTCGACGGTCTCGTTGGTGATCTTGATGTTCTTGAACGCCAGCCCGCGCAGGTTCACTTCCAGCCCGACCATCTTGTAGAACGTCGCGGTCTGCGGCAGCAGCCGCACCATTTCTGCGCGCCAGATCAGCAGCGCCAGGATCAGCGCGCCCATTGCGGTGCAGGCGGTGGGCAGGCCGACGGACGGCATGAAGGGGATGCGGGGCAGCGATGGCAGCCGGAGAAGACCAGACAGCCGCTGGCGGCGGCCGGCGATCGGGATTTCCTCTTGATGGTCCGCATCCTGCCGGGCGGCCGTTGGCCAGTCGCCCTCGCTGCTGGCTTGCGAGCCTTCGCCTTCCGCCGGCATGCCGGCCGAAATCGAGGGGCTGTCGACCACAGGGGTATCCTGGCCCTCTTCCGCGCGCGCCAAAGCCTCCCATTCGTCCGCGGCGTCGTTTGCGGCCGGGGCCGCTTGCGTGGCATCTGGCAGGGCGGCCGGCATGGCTTCCGCCATTTCGATCGCGTCTTCGGGCCGCGCCAGCCAGGTTTCCTTGCAGCGCGAGCAGCGGACGGTGCGTCCGGCGGCGCCCAGGGTAGCCGGATTGATGGCGTAAGATGTTGTACAATGAGGGCAAATGATATGCATGGAGCCCGTCTCTAACGTGTCTTTGCCGGAATGCTACAATGCCGACCGTTAACGAACCGGAAACCATAACCGTCGCAAAACCGTTTTGCCCGGCTGGTTCCCAAACCGGCGCGCCACGCGCCCAAAGCCCGGATTCGGGTTCCCGTCCGGGGTTTTTGGCCGCGGCTCAAGTCGAGCGGAGCTGAGCTTGGTTCGGTTCGAAAATGTCGGTTTGCGGTACGGGCTCGGCCCGGAGATTCTGCGCGACCTTACCTTCCTGATTCCGGCGCACTCCTTCCAGTTCCTCACCGGCCCGTCGGGCGCCGGCAAGACCTCGCTGCTCCGGCTGCTGTTCCTGTCGATCAGGCCGACGCGCGGCCTCGTCAATATTTTCGGCCAGGATGTCTCGCTGCTCAGCAAGGACCAGATCGCGAACATGCGCCAGAAGATCGGCATCGTGCTGCAGGATTTTCGCCTGCTCGACCATATGACGACCTATGAGAACGTCGCGCTGCCGTTCCGTGTGATGGGCCGCGAGGAATCCAGCTATCGCCGCGAGGTGATCGACCTGTTGAAATGGGTCGGCCTCGGCGAGCGCATGGATGCGCTGCCGCCGATCCTGTCGGGCGGTGAGAAGCAGCGCGCGGCGATCGCGCGCGCGGTGATCTCGCGACCGCAATTGCTGCTGGCGGACGAGCCGACCGGCAGCGTCGATCCGACGCTCGGCCGCCGCCTGCTGCGGCTGTTCATCGAACTGAACCGGCTCGGCACCGCCGTCATCATCGCGACCCACGACATCACGCTGATGGACCAGTACGAGGCGCGGCGGATGGTGCTGCATCAGGGACGGCTGCACATCTATGAGTAGGATGGGTGACGAGCACGGGCCGCTGGTGGACCTCGGGACCGAGCGGCCGCAGGTGCCGGCGCGCGCCCGCAACATGTCGCCGATCGTGCCGCGGGCGTCGATCTCCGGCCGCGCGCTGGTGGCGGTCGTCGCCATCATGACGTTCCTCGCCTCCATCACCACCGGCACCGTGCTGCTGGTCAGCGCCTCCGCCGCGGAATGGCAGTCGGAAGTCGCCAGCGAAATCACCATGCAGGTGCGCCCGCAGGCCGGCCGCGATCTCGATCGCGACGTCAACGCCGCCGCAGAGGCGATGCGGGCACAACCCGGCATCGTCCAGGTCAAGCCTTTCAGCAAGGATGAATCGGCGAAGTTGCTGGAGCCGTGGCTGGGCAGTGGGTTGTCGATCGAGCAGCTGCCGGTGCCGCGCGTCATCGTCGCGCGGGTGCAGCCCGGCACGACGCTCGATCTCGCCGGCTTACGCAAGGCGGTGACGCAGGTGGCGCCGTCGGCCAGCGTCGACGATCATCGCGCCTGGATCGAGCGCATGCGCTCGATGACCGGGGCGACGGTATTCGCCGGCATCGGCATCCTCATCCTGGTGATCGCGGCGACCATCATCTCGGTGTCGTTTGCGACCCGCGGCGCGATGGCGGCGAACCGGCCGATCGTCGAGGTGCTGCACTTCGTCGGCGCCGGCGACCGCTACATCGCCAATCACTTTCTGCGGCACTTCCTTCGGCTCGGGCTGGAGGGCGGCGTGATCGGCGGCGGCGCCGCGATGCTGTTTTTCGGCTTCTCCGAATCGACCGCCGCCTGGTTCTCGGGCACCCCGGTCGGCGATCAGTTCGCCGCGCTGTTGGGAACGTTTTCGTTGCCGCCCTCGGGCTATCTGGCGCTCGCCGTGCAGGCCGTGGCGATCGCCGCCATCACCGCCTGGGCCTCGCGACGGACGCTGTTCGCCACGCTGGACGACATCGATTGAGCGACGGGTGGTGCCTTGCCGTGAAGCAGGTCACGGACGCCACACGGGAGTGGGACTCCACTTCGCGTGAAAAACTTCTAAAATTGAGTCGAAGCGTTTTCGAAATCGGAAAGAGGGTCGCCGGACCAACATGAGTCTACCGCACGATGACAGCACGCCGAAGACGCGGGCCGCGCGGCCGCGCGGTTGGCTGCGCGTGGCCGTCGTCGGCACCATGGCGATCCTGTTCGTCTGCGCTGCCGTGGGCTTCATCGGCTTTCTCTCGCAACTGCGCGGCGTTGAGATCAAGCCGGCGCGCAACGCCGACGGGATCGTGGTGCTGACCGGCGGCTCGTCGCGGGTGTCGGACGCGATGCAATTGCTGGCCGGCGGCTACGGCAAGCGGCTGCTGATTTCCGGCGTGCATCCGACCAATGCCGTCAGCGACATTTCGCGTTCGCTGCCCGACAACCAGTCGCTGCTCGGCTGCTGCGTCGATCTCGATCGTTCCGCTGTCAACACCCGCAGCAACGCCTCGGAGACCCGGCGCTGGGCCCGCGAGCGCGGCTTCAGGTCGCTGATCGTGGTCACGTCGAACTACCACATGCCGCGGGCGATCGTGGAACTGTCCCACGCGATGCCGGATGTGACGCTGATCCCTTTTGCGGTGGTCGGCGACCGCTGGCGTGAGGAGCCATGGTGGACCAGCGGCACGACGCTGCGCCTGCTGCTGTCGGAATACGCCAAGTATGTCGCCGTCGAGGTCCGCGTCCGGCTGGCCGACATCGGCATCGAGGTGATGCCGGAAACCTCCGACCCGACCACCCCGCCGCCGCGCCGGCCGGCGACCGCGCAGGCGAACTGAGACTGAGATTCAAAAATACGGGGGCTGTGTCCGGGCTGAGGTCGGCTTTGATCCTGTAAGTTGACATCGCTCGGGCGGATCGACCGTGCTTGCTTAAGGCCATAACCGGACCTTTCAAAGGGACTGCGCCGGCGGTCCGTCTGGATCAATCAGCGCCAAAGTGATCCAGTGGGCTTCGATAGCTGGCTTGATGAGACCTTCAACCTCTACCACCGTGTCCCACGCTGATTGGATTGACACCGCGCGCTCGGTCAATCCAATCAGACGGAATTTACCTCGGACCCGCGCTCCGGATTTAACCGGGCTGAGGAAACGAACCCGCTCGAACCCGTAGTTGACACCCATTCGTATCCGCTCGACGCCTGGCATCGCATCGAAAGCGAGCGCCGATAGGAGCGATAGTGTGAGAAATCCGTGTGCAATGGTTCCTCCAAAGGGCGTTTCGCTCTCGGCTCGTTGGCGGTCGGTGTGAATAAACTGGTGATCGTAGGTGGCATCGGCGAACGTGTCGATCATCGACTGATCGACCACCAGCCAATCCGACACGTGCTCGGGGCCGTTGAGAAGCTGACGGTACGCTGTCAATGGAATTAGCTTTCGGCGGATAGCTTCGAGTTCAGTGGCTTGCTTGATGTCTGACACCTTCGACCTCGGCAATGATGATTTGGTCTTCGAGCCCGCTTTAAGCGAGCCCGCCGCTTCGCGCCAGTGGTGAGAAAGGTTTCGGCCCAGACCGTTCTTGCGACGGCTGAGAGCCGCTCGAAATCTGGTCGGCTCCGGGTCACAAGCGGCGGTGAACGTATCGCCGCCGAATGTCGGGCTTACCGCTCATAACCGACATCAAAATGGGATCGGCGCTAATCGGCTAAGGGCCGCTCGACGGATCGGCCGAACCTGAAGCCGGCCGGTCAAGTAGTGTTAACGAAAAGTTCAGCGCCGCGCCCCCTTGGCATGCACAGGGAAAGAGCACAATTCAAGGCCAGCGAATTTGCCGTTTTCATAACGATAGTATCGAGCCAGGTAAAAATGCTTTCGGCGATCATGGTCATCGGAGCTTGCATGACGGTCCTCGCCGCAGTTTGCGCGCTGATCGCGATTGCCTTGATGTTTCTCAATCGCATCAAAATGCTTTTCAAGGCATTCCGAGATTGCGGATTAACCGTCGGTGCTGCCCGAGATGGTTTCCGCGCTTTGGTGGCTGATGCCAAGACCCGTCCGGGCAGCTACCTTTTGGGCATCGCTATCATCTGCTCGTTCGCGCTTTTTGCCGAATACATTTTGCTTGGCTTGGTTGCGCTCGGCACGCCGGCAACCCTGCTTGCCGCAATTGGCGGATGGCGCGGCTTTGAAATCGAGAAGCGCTCCGCCGGATATGAGAGTTGTCCCCTGTTCACAGAGGAAAGCTATCTTCGCGATGGCGCCAAGGCCGCCGGCTGACGGCGGCTGTCGAGGCTTCCCCCACCGGCTGGCTGTTCCGGTAATCACGCAGCGAAACGGGATCAGGCATCGGCCTTTATGAATTTCCTATATCTCCGATAGCCGCACCGTATCGCTTTCATATGCAGTAAGGCCGAACTCTCCCGTGAAATTCAAGCGGGAGCTTTGATATGACCAACGTCGAATCGAATCGGCAGCCCGGTGTCGTCGAGGTAACGGGAGCCGACCCTCTGGCGCCGCGCTGGGTGAGCTACATCGCTGTGATCGCGATGACGGCGCTCGCGACGGTCGCAGCCATTGCCGTCGACAGCAAGATCAACATCCCCAACCTGTCTCTGGTGTTCGTGATCCCGGTGATCGTCGCGGGTGTCAGTTCCGGCCTCGGCCCGTCGCTCTGTTCGGCGGTGCTTGGCGCACTGGCCTTCAATTTCTTTCTCACGGAGCCGCGCTACTCGCTGGCCGTGGACGACGCCTCGAATGTCTGGGCCATCGCGTTGCTGTTCGTGGTCGGAATCATCGTCAGCGGCGTATCGTTCACCTCATGCCGCCGGGCAGAAGACGCGGCGTTATTGCAGAAGCAGGCGACGGTCCTCGAGAATTACAGCCGGGACGTCGTCGCGGCAAAAGACGAAGCTTCGATGGCCTCGATCACTTCCCGGGCGCTCGCTTCGCTGTTTCGCGCGCCGGCCGTCGTGCTGGCGGTCAGGCAAGGCCAACTGGTATGCCTCACGCAAACGACGGGCATCGGGCCTGTAGAAGCCGAGTTCGAAGCCGCACAGTCGTCACTCGCCACGGGGGCGACCCTGCGCGGCGGCGTCTATCCCCATCCGGCGTCCCGGTTCGATTTCTGGCCGGTCCGTATCTGTGAAGGCGAGGGGGTTGTCATCGGCGTTGCGTTCGATCCGGATGAGCGGCCGCCGGCGCCGGACAGGCACGCCGGCGTGGTCGCCAGCCTGTTCGGTCTGGCGCTCGATCGTCTGCGCGAACGAAAGACCGCGCGATGATGGTTGCGACACGGGAACCAGGTCCGTGGTATAAGGTTGACCAGACGGCCATCGATTTCTGGGAGTGACAGCCTTGCGGCAACGGGCTCGCCTACGTCCTCTCGACGATACTTCACCGCCCGAACGCGCTTCCGAGAATGATCCGGGTGTGGTGGCCGCGAGCGTATACGCCCATGGGCGGCGCATCTCGGACACTTCGATTGAGGACGCGGGGGAGTGGTCCAAGAAACCAAAACATGTCGTCTGGATCGGGTTGCACGAGCCTGGCAAGGCGCTGCTTGAGCGTGTTGCCGCCCAGCTCGATCTGCATCCTCTCGCCATTGAGGATGCTTCCAAGGCACATCAGCATCCGAAGGTCGAACAGTATGGCGATGCATTGTTTGTGGTCGCGCGCACGGCGCAGATCGTGGGCAACCAGATTGCGTTCGGCGAGACCCATATTTTTGTCGGAAAAGGCTATGTCGTGTCGGTCCGGCACGGCGCGTCGACCTCGTACCAGGCTGTGCGGGCCCGTTGCGAATCCTGTCCGGCCTCGCTCTCTCAGGGCGAAGATTACATTCTCTATGCCATCCTCGACTTCATCGTCGACAATTATGGCCCCGTCATCGAATGCGTCCAGGCCGAAGTGGATGCGCTCGAAGAGGAGGTGCTGCAGAAAGCGCGTGTACCCCGCGAGTTCGATCGCCTGTACCGGCTGCGGCGCGATCTGCTGAGCCTGCGCCGCGCAATCGGGCCGGTGGTCGACGTCTGCAAACGGCTGGAGCATGCCGACCTGATCGGGCTGGACAAGGAGATGAAGCCGCTCTTTCGTGACGTTCTGGATCATGCCAAACGGGCAGAGGAAGATATCGAATCGCTGCGACAGATCCTGGCTTTCGTCTTCGAGGCCAGCATGATGGCGGGCCAGGCGCAGCAGACTGCGATAACCCGCAAGCTGGCGGCGTGGGCCGCCATACTGGCCGTTCCGACCGCGATCGCGGGAATTTACGGCATGAACTTCGAACACATGCCGGAGTTAAAATGGCAGTACGGCTACTATCTGGTGCTCGGCCTCATCATCCTCAGTTGCGGCGTACTGTACTCGCGCTTCAAGCACTATGACTGGCTCTGACAGCGCTCGATCGAGCAACATGTTTGGCGTTTGCCGGATCTAGAGCCGCGGAATCCAGCCCGGCCGGCTCAACAGATAGTCGACCATGCGCGGCGGAATGCTCAAGGCCCCCGCGATCTCTCGCTCATCCCTCGGAAGTCCGGCAAGGATCGATGCTTCGTGCTTGCTTCTGACCTTGGCAAGCCACTCCGGATCGACCACCACGGCGCGTCCCACCGCAACCAGATCGGCTCCCAGCTCGATCGCGCCCTCGGCATCGAGGCGCGTCTTGATCCCGCCGCTGGCCAGCACCGCGCTGCGGCCTGCCGCGATGCGGGCGAATGCCGTGATCGGGTTCTCCGTCGGGACATCGATCTTCGCGACCGGACCATGATAGACGCGCGCCTCTCCCTGGGGCCGGCTGTTGCGGTAGTCGTCGAGCGAGACCGAAATGTAGTCGAGATTGAGTTTCGCAAGCTCACCGCAAAGCAGTTTGCTGTCTTCAAGCGTATAGCCATCCGGCTCCGCCTCGAACGGCGTGACGCGGAACCCCGCGATCAGCTTCGGACCGAGCGCGTCGCGAACGGCCGCTGCGACCGCGAGAGGAAAGCTCATGCGCTTTGCAAGCGTGCCTCCCCACTTGTCGGTGCGGTGATTGGCCCTGGGCGAGAAGAACTGGTGAACCGCGTAGTGGTTGGCGCCGTGAACCTCGACGCCGTCGAAGCCGGCTTTGCGGGCAAGAGAAGCCGCCTGTCGAAAACTCGCAATCAAACCTTCGACCTCATCGGCCGTCATCGCCCTTGGCGTCTTCGCGCCGGGACGCAACGATGCCACGGCGGACGGCGCACGCAGGGTGTGTTCGCCGATCAGGTCGGGCCTTGCGATGCGGCCGCCGTCATAGATCTGGAGAATGGCAAGACCCCCCGCCGCGCGCATGGCTTCGGCGAGCCGTTGCAGGCTGGACAGGTGCCCGTCATGGGCTGCGCCGATGCCCTGCCAGGAGCGCCCATCTTGGGCGATGTAGGCGGCGGACGAAATCGTGGCGCCGAATCCGCTGGCGGAACGCCGCCGGACGAATGCGAGTTCGTCGTCGGCCGCCGTTCCGTCTTCATGGGAGGCATCGGTCGTCAGCGGTGCGATGACGAATCGATTTGATATCTCTTGCCCGCAGTTGAACCTGAAAGGAGACCAGACGACCATCCATCAAACCTCAACGCACAACTTGTCAAGGACCCCGGGCATCAGTGGAAGACGCGTCCGGCGTCGATCACGACGGTCTGGCCTGTCATGGTTTCGGTGCGGCACATCGCGACCACCATGTCGGCGCAGTCGTCCTTGTCGGCGGGTTTCTTCAGGAGCGAGCTCGATGCGGCGCGCTCGATCTGCTCGGACTTGAGATTGGCCGTCGCGCGGGTGCCGTCCAGCAGGCCCGGCGCCACGCAGTTGACGAGCGTCTCGGGCGCCAGCGCCACCGCCATGCAGCGCGTCAGATGAATCAGCCCCGCCTTCGACACGGCATAGGCGATGGAGGAGCCGGTCGGGCTGAGCCCTGCGACCGAAGCGATGTTGACGATGCGTCCCTGTCCCTGGGCCTTCATGACCGGGGCTACCGCCTTGGTCAGGCGCATCGGTCCCGTCAGGTTGACGGCCATGATCTTGTCCCAGACTTCAAGCGTCAGACTGTCGAGATCGTTGAACGGGATCGACTGATTGTAGGCGGCGTCATTGACCAGAATATCGAGACGGCCGAAGGCCTTTGTCACCTCGCCGATCAGCCGGTCCACGGCCGGGCCGTCGGCGATGTCGCAGGGAAAAGCCTTTGCGTTGATTTGATAACGCGACTTCAGTTCGCCGGCGACGCCCTCGGCCTGCTCGCGGCTGCGCGCGTACATCACAGCCACATGGACGCCCTCCTGCGCCAGCGCATGGCAGATACGCTGTCCCAGCCCGCCATTGCCGCCCGTCACCAGTGCTACCGCGCCCTTCAGGTCCATTGCCGCTCTCCCTCGATTCACGCGCGCCGTCAGATCGATATTTTGCGGCGCTGTGCCAAGCTTAACGGTCGCTGTTCTCGGCGGGAAGGGCCGGGCGATGCTGGTCGTGCAGCATCATGGCCAGCCGGTGCAAGGGCTGGTCGCGAAAGCCTTCTGCCTCGATCGCTTTCACCGTCGCCAGCACATAGTCGCGGTTGATGCCGGACTGGCCGTGGCCCTGCAGCACGTGGCGCAGCTGGTCGGCGAGCGAGAGCCGGCCGGCATATTGCACGTGGCCGCGGTCGACCACATAGACCAGCGCGCTGACGCGCTGGCGTGCATCGTTCTCCAGCCACACCGATCGTTTAACTTCGCGATACACCGACGTGACCTGTTCGCGTTCGCGCAAATACGCGACGGTCGCCGCGGCGTTTTTCTCCGCGACGCGGAACGCGATGCCGCGGCAGGCGCCGCCGCGGTCGAGCCCGAGCACCAGGCCCGGCTTCTCCGGCGTACCGCGATGGACAAAGGAATAGACGCAGAGCGCGCGATGTTCGCCAATCAGCCGGGCCGGAACCCGTTCGATGAAGTCGAAGCCGGGGCGCCACATCAGGGAGCCGTAGCCGAACACCCAGAGGTCGCCTGCCGGGAAATCCTTGTCATTCAGCGTAATCGCGGACATCCCCGCAGCGCTACCAGAAAGCGAAGTGAAATCAATGCCTTTTGTTGCGGGGGCAGATGCTTATATTCGACAAAATCCAAAGCCAAAGGACGCCGCATGCCTGACATGATTCCCGCGCCACGCCGGCGTCCGCTGTGGCGCCTCTTCATCCTGCCCGCCCTCGTCGTCGTCGCCGCCGTGGCATGGAGCGCGTTCTGGTTCTATGCCGCGTCCGAGGTCGGCGTCCGCGCCGATGCTTGGGCGGCGCAGGAGGCCAAGGCCGGGCGGGTCTATGCCTGCGGCAAGCGCGAGGTGGCGGGTTTCCCGTTCCGCTTCGAAGTCAGCTGCAGCGATGCCAGTGTGTCGCTGTTCTCGCAGACGGCGGATGCGAAGGCGCTGTTCACCGCGCGGCTCAGCGAAATCCTGGTGATTGCACAAATCTACCAGCCGAAATTGTTGATCGCCGAATTCAAGGCGCCGGCGACGATCTCCGATCGTGGCCAGCCGCCGTCGATGAAGGTGAATTGGACCGTGGGCCGCAGCAGCGTCAGCGGACTGCCCGATATTCCCCAGCGCGCTTCCATCGTATTCGACAATCCGTCGATCGACCGCGTCAACGGACCGGTCGCGACGCCGCTTGCGAAGGCCGGCCATCTCGAACTGCACGGCCGCATCGCCGAAGGCTCGGCGCGGGACAACCCTGTCATCGAAACCGTGCTGCAGATCGTGGCCGGCAGCGTGCAGGAATTTCACCCGCTGCTGGCTGCGCCGTTTGACATAGACGTGCAAACCCGGCTGACCGGCTTGAAGGATTTCAGGCCAAAGCCTTGGCCGGAACGCTTTCGGGAAATTCAGGCGGCGGGCGGCCATGTCGAGATCGTGCGCTCGCGTCTTCAGCAGGGCGATCTGATCTCGGTGGCCGCGGGTACGCTGAGCCTCAACGCGCAGGGCCGGATCGACGGGGAGTTGCAGATGACGGTGGCGGGAATTGAGAAGGTGATCCCGGCGCTCGGCATCGAGAAGATGCTGGAGGAGGGCGTGCCGCAGGCCACGCTGGATCGCGTGGCGCCGGGCGTCAAGACGCAGGACCTCAACAACCTTTTCGGCGCGCTCGACCGGGCGATCCCCGGGCTCGGCAAGGTCGTCAAGCAGAACGCCGGCACCGCCGCCGCCGCGGGCATCAATGCGCTCGGCAAGGAAGCCGAACTGGAGGGCAAGAAGGCCCGGGCCTTCCCGCTGCGCTTCGCCGATGGCGCAGTGTTCTTGGGGCCGGTGAAGGTGGGGCAGGTGCCGCCGCTGTTTTGAGCCTATCCTGCGGTTCTGGAAAAACTCAGTGAATCCATCGCGTTAGCTACTGTGCATGAGGTTGTTTTCGATGTTTTGTGTTGCGGCCGGCGATCTCGGCATCGGATCGCTGCGGCCGCCGCTTGATCGGGCAACGCGCCGCGCCCCGTGAGGCGTCATGCACGGCGATGCGTCACCGCATGAAGATGCGGACCTGGCTCGCAGCTACTTCTTCGCCAGCGGCGGATGCGGCCGGCCGAAATCGGGCGCGGCCGAATCCTGGCCGATCTCGACGATGCCGCGGCGGATGGCGCGGGTGCGGGAGAAGTGCTCGAACAGCGCCTCGCCGTCATTGCGGCGGATCGCGCGGGTGAGTTTTGAGAGATCCTCGTTGAAGGTGCCGAGCATTTCCAGCACGGCCTCCTTGTTGTTGAGGAACACGTCGCGCCACATCGTGGGATCGGAGGCCGCGATGCGGGTGAAGTCGCGAAAGCCGCCGGCGGAAAACTTGATCACTTCCGACGACGTCACCTGCGCCAGTTCGTCCGCTGTGCCGACGATGGTGTAGGCGATCAGATGCGGCAGATGGCTGGTGATCGCCAGCACCAAATCGTGGTGATCGGGCGTCATGGTCTCGACCCTGGCGCCCATGCCGGCCCAGAACGCACGCAGCGCTTCGATCGCCATCGGATCGGTGCCGTCGGGCGGCGTGAGAATGCACCAGCGGCCGATGAAGAGTTCAGCGAAGCCGGAATCGGGACCGGAATGCTCGGTGCCGGCGACCGGATGGGCCGGGACGAAATGAACGCCATCAGGCAGATGCGGCGCCATCTCGCGGACGATCGCGCCCTTGACCGAGCCGACGTCGGAGACGATCGCGTCTCGCTTGAGATGCGGCGCGATCTCCTGCGCGACCGGCCCGCAGGCGCCGACCGGGATGCAGAGGATCACGAGATCGGCGTCCTCTACGGCTTCCGCGTTGGTCGCAAGCACCTGGTCGACGATGCCGAGTTCGACGACACGCGCACGGGTCTTCTCCGAGCGGGCGGTGGTGACGATTTCACTGGCGAGCCCCTGCGCCCGCGCAGCGCGCGCGATCGAGCCGCCGATCAGGCCGAAGCCGATCAGCGCGACGCGCCGGAAGATCGGCGTCGTACTCATTTGGCCGCCATGAAGTCGCGCAAGGCTTCGACGACGAGGCGGTTGGCCTCCTCGGTGCCGATCGTCATGCGCAGCGAATGGGGCAGGCCGTAATTGTTCAGCGCGCGCAGCACCAGCCCGCGTTTGGTGAGGAATGCATCCGCTTCCGCGGAGGTCTTGCCCTTTTCGGGAAAGTGGATCAGCACGAAGTTCGCCACGCTCGGCGTCACCTTCAGCCCGAGTTTGGTGATCTCTTCGGTCAGCCAGTTGCGCCACTCTTCGGTGAACGCCTTCGACATCTGGATATGCGCGGTGTCCTCGATCGCCGCCACCGCCGCCAGCATCGCCGGCGTCGAAACGTTGAACGGCCCGCGAATCCGGTTGACCGCGTCGACGATATTGGCGGGGCCGAACATCCAGCCAATGCGCAACGCCGCCAGCCCGTGGATCTTGGAGAAGGTGTGCGTCATCACGGTGTTTTCCGTGGTCGCCACCAGTTCCAGCCCGAGCTCGTAATCGTTGCGCGACACGTAATCGGAATAGGCGGCGTCGAGCACCAGCAGGACATGCGCCGGCAGGCCCGCGCGCAGCCGCTTGACCTCGTCGAACGGCACGTAGGTGCCGGTCGGGTTGTTCGGGTTGGCCAGCCACACCAGTTTGGTACGCGGCGTCACCCGCGCGAGGATGGCGTCGATGTCGGCGGTGAAGTTGGTTTCGGGTGCGACGACGTTCTTGGCGCCGTTCGCCATCGTGGCGATCGGGTACACCAGAAAGCCGTGCGCGGTGGAGATCGCCTCGTCGCCCTGCTTCAGATAGGTGTGCGCCAAGAGGTTGAGGATTTCATCCGAGCCGGCGCCGCAGATGATGCGGTTGGGATCGAGCCCATAGGCGCGGCCGATCGCTTCGCGCAGCACCCTTGAGGTTCCTTCCGGATAGTCTTCGAGATGCGCCGCCGCCTGCAGGTAGACATCCTTGGCCTTCGGCGACGGCCCGAACGGGGTCTCGTTGGCCGACAGTTTGAACACCTTGCGGCCCGGCTCCGGCACCGGCGTCTTGCCGGGTGTGTAGGGCGCAATATCGAGGATGCCGGGATTCGGCACGGGGCGGTTCATCTTCAACTCCGGAATGTCGGGGGTGGCCGTTAGGACTTTGCCGACCCGTTCGGGGGCACCGTATAGCGCGTTGCGTGGCCGCCGACGAGGGCCGACGAGCGTACCGAGGCGCCGGCCTGGATCAGAGCCAGCTTGATCTTCTCGAAGCCGGTACCGGCATCCGACACCAGCAGCGCCGCGCCGTCGAAAGCGGTATCGGGGACCGCGACGATTTCGGCGAGCGGTGCAACCGCGCGGGCGATGTCGGCGTTCCAGCCCGACACTCGCACGCTCCAGGTCTGCACTTCCGTCACCATGGCGTCGTCGGCCACGCGCGAGATCACGAACACGGGGAGCGCGGCCGGATGATCGGCGCGTTCAAGGAACGGCAGGCGCGCGATGATCTTCGGCGCGCCGTCCGCTTCCAGCGCAAGCCACCACGGTGTACGGCTGGAGATCGCCGAGACCAGCGCCAGATCGCCCTTCGATTTCGCCGCGGCCTCCACGGCAGCCTGCGCGCTGAAATGGCCGACATACGGCACGACGAAGCCAAAGTGAAACCGCGCCGAATCCCGCATCGCGGATTCGCCGACCGAGACGTCGGCATGCACCGCGAACGGCGCCTGCACGTAAGTGAACGTCGAGATAATGACGCGCCAGATGCTCTCGATGGTGTCGAGCGGCAGGATGCCGCGATGGCGCTTGACGAGCTCGCGCATCATGCTGGCCTCGCGTGCCGGACGGAACGCGGAGCCCACTTCCTGGGTCTGCTTCACCCGGATCAGCCGGTCGATGATGTCGCCGCGCGCCATCAGCAGGCGATGGACCTGCTCGTCGATCGCATCGATTTCCTTGCGCAGTTCCTGCAGGGAAGGCGGGGCCGGGGGGAGGTTGGACATGTTGCACTCGGCGGTCGGGATCCACATCTCTCCCCCATGGCTCGGGACGGTGCAAGCGCCTCCTCGCCATGAGGTGTCGACCGTGCCGGTTAACCACGCCCCTGCCTTGACGAAAAGCCCGCTTGAGGCTAATTTTAAGCCATTCCGTGGTCATTTGAGCCGGCCGGCTTGCAGCCACGTTAAACAACTCGCTAAACAGGCCGGGGACAGAGTTGATCCCGGCCGAACCTTTGTTCAGGCCGGGTTTTTTATGGCCTGATTCTGTCCGTGGGGCCTCCGCAAGGAGGTCGGTGCCGAAATGACCAACGTGACGTCGATATCCAGTCCGTCGATTCATAGCGAGGACCGCGCCCACGAGGCCGATCATCCGACCTCGACGGTAGCGAAGTTTGGCAACGATCAGCCGCTGAAGCTCGATTGCGGCATCGATCTCGCGCCGTTCCAGATCGCCTATCAGACCTACGGCGAACTGAACGCCGACCGCTCCAACGCGATCCTGATCTGCCACGCGTTGACGCTGGATCAGCACGTTGCCAACGTGCATCCTTTGACCGGCAAGGCCGGCTGGTGGGAAATCATGGTTGGCCCGGGCCGGCCGCTCGATACCGACAAGTATTTTATCGTCTGCTCGAACGTGATCGGCGGCTGCATGGGCTCGACCGGCCCGGCTTCGACCAATCCCGCCACCGGCAAGGCCTGGGGGCTGGATTTCCCGGTCATTACCATCCCCGACATGGTTCGTGCGCAGGCCATGCTGCTGGACCGGCTCGAGATCAAGACATTGCTGTGCGTGATCGGTGGCTCGATGGGCGGCATGCAGGTGCTGCAATGGACCGCCGCCTATCCGGAGCGCGTGTTCTCGGCGCTGCCGGTCGCCTGTTCGACGCGCCACTCGGCGCAGAACATCGCGTTTCACGAACTCGGCCGGCAGGCGGTGATGGCCGACCCGGACTGGCATCACGGCCGCTATTTCGAACTCAACACCCACCCGCATCGCGGCCTGGCGGTGGCGCGGATGGCCGGGCATATCACCTATCTCTCCGACGCCGCGCTGCATCGCAAGTTCGGCCGCCGGATGCAGGACCGCGACCTGCCGACGTTCTCGTTCGACGCGGATTTTCAGGTCGAAAGCTATCTGCGTTATCAGGGCTCATCCTTTGTCGAGCGCTTCGATGCCAACAGCTATCTCTACCTGACCCGCGCGATGGACTATTTCGATATCGCCGCCGATCATGACGGCGTGCTGGCGCAGGCGTTCCGCGGCATCAAGACCCGCTTCTGCGTGGTGTCGTTCACCTCGGACTGGCTGTTTCCGACGTCGGAATCGCGGGCGCTGGTGCATGCGCTGAACGCCTCCAGCGCGCGTGTATCTTTTGCCGAGATCGAGACCGATCGCGGCCACGACGCCTTCCTGCTCGACGTGCCGGAGTTCTTCGACATCGCCCGCGCCTTCCTGCAATCCGCGGACAAGGCGCGCGGTCTTGATACCAGTAAAGGTGGTTGAGATGGCGTTTCAGGAACAGGCCTTGCCGCTCGGTGGCATCGCGCCCGACCGCACGGGCAAGTATCGCACCGATCATCTGCTGGTCGCCGAAATGATCCCGGCCGGCTCAAAAGTGCTCGACGTCGGCTGCGGCGATGGCGAACTGCTGCAATTGCTGGAAAGCCGCGGCATCGACGGTCGCGGCATCGAGATCTCGCGCGAAGGCGTCAATCGCGGCGTCGCCAGGGGGCTGGCGGTGGTGCAGGGCGACGCCGACACTGACCTCGTCAACTATCCGGACGACGCCTTCGACTACGTGATCCTCTCGCAGACGCTCCAGGCGACGCGGCAGCCGAAGGTCGTGCTGGAAAACCTGCTGCGCATCGGCCGGCGCGCCATCGTGTCGTTTCCAAATTTCGGCTTCTGGAAGATGCGGTTGCAATTGCTGGTCGGCGGGCACATGCCGCGCACCGAAAATCTGCCGGCCACCTGGTACGACACGCCAAACATCCATTTCTGCACGATCAAGGATTTCGTGCAGCTTTGCGACGAGATCAACGTCAAGATGGAGCGTGCGGTCGCACTCGATCTCTACGGCCGTCCGGTGCCGCTGACGCTGCCATGGTGGGTGTGGAATATGTTCGGCGAGCAGGGCGTATTCCTGCTCAGCCGGGGCGGTGTGGGAAAGTAACGCGCAGGCGTCATTTCGGGGCGATGCGCAGCATCGAACCCGGAATCCATCTATCCACTCAACTTGCCGCCCGTTGGATTCCGGGTTCGCGCTGCGCGCGTCCCGGAATGACAGTCAATCGCGCCGCGATATCAACTGCAGTGTCTCTCCGTCCTGCGGTATCAAAAGTTGCTCCGGCGAGATGCCCTGCGCTGTCGCATGCCGCCGCAGTTCGCCGCGGGAAACGGTGGCATGGTCGAGCGATTCCATGTGGGTCGCGATCACGGTGGCGTCAGGCGCCAGCCGGCAGGTCGCGACGGCTTCCGCCGCGTCCATCACGATCAGATCGCCGTCCCATCGCGCCCCGCAGGCGTGAATGATGATGATCTCGGGCCTGGTGTCCCTGATGGTGGTTTCGACCGGCGGGTAGAGCACGGTGTCGCCGGCCCAGTAGACCGTCGGCTCGCCCTTTGCCGCGATGCTGAACCCCATCACCGGTCCCATTTTCTGCACGACTGGTCCCAGCCCATGACTGCCCTCGCGGCGCTGGAGGCGAATGCCGTTCCAATCGATGGCTTTGGCGAGTGCCATGACGTCGTTGAACCCGTACGACCGGATCTGGTGCTCGTCGCCCGGCCGGCAGATCAGCGGAAGATATTTTGGCACCAGGGATTGCGCCACCGGATCGAAATGATCGGCATGCAGATGCGAGACCACGACAAGCTCGACGCCGTCGAGGATTTCTTCCGGGGTTGCCGGCAGTTCGACCAGCGGGTTGGGCGCGCGCCCGGTGAAGGACGGCCGCGATCCTTTCGGAGCAAAGAACGGATCGATCAGGACGATCCGGCCCTGGATCTCCAGCTTCAGAGTCGCGTTGCGCATCAGCCGTAGTTTCATCGTGCTGCCCCCTCGTTCGGCGCCGTCCGACCATCGGAAGCGACCGCTCGGACTTCTCAATCCCTCACATTGCGCGGATAGGTGAGTCGCGCGGCGGCGACCAAAGCGAGATCGATCTCGCAACTGACGATCGGGGTACCGACGTTGGTGCGCGAGAGGATGTCGCCGTCGGGCCCGACGATCCAGCTGCCGCCCGCAAGTCCTCCGCCATGGCGGTTGGCCGTCACCACGAACGCGCCTGACGCGATGGCCGCCATGCGCGAGGCGATTTCCCAGCGCGGGAGGCCCCCGGTCGCGCGCGGCGCGGCGATCACCTGTACGCCCGATTGTCCCAGACCGCGTGCGGCGGTGCTCACCATGAGTTCGGTGCACACCATTTCGCTGAAGCAGAACTCGCCATCGCGCACGGCTTCTGGATAGCGCAAACCTCGGTCGAACCAGGTTTCTTCCCAGCCGCCCTCCTGCTGCGGCAACAGCGCCTTGGCCCGGCCGCGGACCAGACCGCGCTCCGGCGTCCACAGATACGTCTCGTTCCATCGCTTTTCGCCTTCAGCAATGGCGCGCGTTCCCACGATGCGCTTCGCACGAATAGGCCGCAGGTGCTCCTCAAGCTTCGCATGTGTCGCGAGGGCCTGACGCCAGACCGCTTCATCGAAGGTGGGGCTGGTCCAGAAACTGTCGACGCCGGCGAGTTCGGGCAGGACCAGCAGATCGACCGGAGAGCTTCCGAACTCGGCTGCAAGGCGCTGCCACATCGCGTCGGCCTGATCGGCCCGGTCGGGGAATTCGCAGGTTGCCACCAGAAAAGTCATGCTCGTCTCCTTGAACGGGACGAACGTGAACCGCGCGACGCGATATTGCCAGTGGCACGAATGCCGTATAACGTGAAGATCATGCCAAGCAAGACGCAGCCGGGTCCGTCGGTCCGCTCAGGTCGCTCCAAATCCCGCAGGGAAGACGGCCCACGCGTCGTAGCGGTGGTGGCCTATGACGGCGTCAGCACCTTCGAACTCGGCCTGACGCTGGAGGTGTTCGGTCTGTCGAGGTTGGGTACGGACTGGTATCGCGTCGTGGTGTGCTCGGAGCGGCCGGGACGTCCGCTGACGGCCAACAACGGCCTCAAGGTGATCGCCGACGGCGGCTTGAGCGTATTGGCCGGCGCCGATACCATCATCGTGCCGGGATCGCGCGATATCGTCGAAGCCTCGCCCGCGCTGCTCGACGCGCTGCGGCGGGCGCACCGGCGCGGCGCGCGCGTGGCTTCGATCTGCGCGGGCGCCTTTATCCTCGCCGCCGCCGGCCTGCTCGACGGAAGGCGCGCCACCACGCACTGGGCGCTTACCACTGAGTTGTCACGCCGCTATCCGCGGGTGGAGGTCGATGCCAACGTGCTCTATGTCGATGATGGCGACGTCATGACGGCGGCCGGCCGCGCGGCGGGGCTAGACCTCTGTCTGCATATCGTGCGCAGCGATCATGGCACTGATATCGCCAACCGGGTGGCGCGGCGGCTGGTCATTGCGCCGCATCGCGAAGGAGGGCAGGCGCAATACATCCGTCAGCCGGTCCCGCCGGTCGAAGGCGACGCGCTCGCCTCCGTATTCGACTGGGCGCAGCGCCATCTCGACCGCGACCTGACGATTGCGAGCCTCGCTGCCAAGGCACGGATGAGCCGGCGCACCTTCATCCGTCGTTTTGAGGATGCCACGGGAATGTCGCCCGGTGAATGGGTGGTGCAGACGCGCGTCGCGAAGGCGCGCGAATTGCTGGAAGCCACGCGGATTCCGATCGAACGCGTCGCGACCGAGACCGGTTTCGGCTCTGCCGACGCCATGCGGCATCATTTCCGGCAGCGGCTCGGCACCAGCCCGGCGAACTACCGGGCTGTGTTCCGCGCACCGGTCAACTGATACTTAGACCGCCGCCTTCACCAACGACCTCGGATCGCGCACCGGCCATCGTCCGGCCTCGACCAGCGCGATGAAGCGCTCGACCATCCCGTTGAACAGCGCCGGCTCTTCCAGGTTGAGCACGTGGCCGGACTTCGGGAAGAACGACAGACCCGCCGCCGGCAGGTGCTGCTTCAGGAACAGGCTCGGCCCGACGCAATTGTCGTCCTCGTCGCCGCACAGGATCAGTGCCGGTGTCGGCACCTTCCGTATCGCGTCCGTCATGGTGTAGATCGACGGGCGTCCGCCCTGGAAGCCGCGCATGGTGTTGGCCGAGCCTTTTGCGTCATGCCGCGCCAGCGCAGCGTAGAAATCGGCATGACCGCGCGGATCCTTCAGCAGGAACGGAATGCGGCTTGGCGCCTCGCGCGTCAGCTTCGCGACTTCAAATGAGCCGATCGTCTCATACTGCTCGGCATTGGCGCGGCATTGCGCGCGGAAGGCGTCGAGGTTTTCCAGGTCAGATCCGGAGCCGACGGCGGCCAGCGTCATCGACAGCGCCCGCTCCGGGGCGTTGAGGCCGATCTGGAGCGACGAATAGGAGCCCATCGACAGGCCAACCAAGTGCGCCTTGGCAATGCCGAGATGGTCGAGCACGGCGAGCGCGTCGCTATAGAAATGTTTGTAGGTGTAGACGCCGGCGTCGGGCGGCACGTCGGACGGCGTATAGCCGCGCGCCGAATAGGCGATGCAGCGGTGGCCGCGCGAAAAATAGCGCATCTGCGGCTCCCAGTTGGTGTGGTCGGCCGCGAACTCGTGCAGGAAGATGATCGGGGTGCCGCTGCCCGCCTCCTCATAGTGCAGTCGAACGCTATCCCTGGCGACGGCATGCGGCATTTCCGATTCCTTCCCATTTTCTTGTTTTCACGCAACATCCTTGCGCGCCCGGGGCACAAACTTGCAGTTAATTTTCGGGGCCGCAATACGGCCGTCCTGCTTTATTTTCGCCACTTAAAGGCCGCGGAATCACCCCGACATCGCTGTCGCGTCGCCACATGAAATCTTGCTCCGGTCACAGCCGGACGCAAAACGGCGCCCCGCGTTCGTTGGTACGCGAACGCACAGGGGAATTGCGGGGGTGCTACAGAGGATCAAGAATGCATCAGTTGTTTGCGTTTCGCCGGTCGCTTCGTTTCATCGCACTGGCACTGTGTTCGGCGTCCATCGTCGTATTTGTCTCTCCGGCTTCGGCACGGCCTCATCATAACTCAGGGCGGTACGCCCGGGCCTATCACACTGGCCATCACGTCAAGCACCATCACGCCCATCGTGACCATCGCCACGCAGTGCGGATGTCGCGTTGGAAGCGTGGCGCGCAGCAGATGCAGGCTGGCGGTTTCGCCGAGACCAACCCGAGCTACATGGTGGAGGGCCCCGGGATGACGGCGCCCGGCGGGTTCGTAGCGTCCAACACTGCCGCGACGCCGCGCGTCGAACGTAGTCGCCGTGCCCGGCTCCGCCATAGTGCGGAAGCCTCTCGCTGGGAGCATGGGGTCGCGCAAATGCAGGCGCGCGGCCTCGCCAATGCCAACGCCAGCGTCGGGCCCGACGCGACCGTGACGCCGTCCGGCGGCGCGACGGCCTCCGGCTTCTCCTCATCGAATGTGGTTGCGGAAGCGCGCAAATATCTCGGCGGCAACCCGACGGGACGCGGAAGGCTATGGTGCGCGCGGTTTGCGAACATGGTCCTGCAGCAATCCGGTTATCGCGGCACCGGCTCGGACATGGCGAGTTCATTTGCCAAATACGGCCAGCGCGTTTCCGGCCCGCAGGTCGGCGCCATCGCGGTAATGACGCGCGGCCGGCGCGGCGGCCATGTCGGCATCATTACCGGCATCGACGCCTCCGGAAATCCGATCATGATCTCCGGCAACAACGGCAATCGCGTCCGGGAAGCCCCGGTGTCGCGCGGCAGGATCTACGCCTACGTCATGCCGACGAGCTGAGACGGCTCGACAGAGCCTCTTCCCGTCCGAACATCGACGGGAGAGGTTAGGCCTGGCCGGATCGATGGCTTGTACGTCAGTAGCCGGTATTCGCTACGCAGGCTTGTGTAACAAGGCCTGCGTCAGGGTGCGCCGACCTGCGGGGCGTACTGCTTTCGATTCAGATCATCGAGGCGCTTGGCCTCGGCGATATCGGACAGCGCGCGCTTCAGGTCGCCCAGGCGATGGAAGACAATACCGCGATCGATGTAGGACTCCGGCGAGCCGGGGTCGAGGTCGATCGCGACGCCGAAATTCGCCAGCGCCAGATAGAGTTCCCCGCTGCGATAGGCCCGCATGCCGCGTTCGCGATAAAACGCGATGTCTTTGGTCCCATTGTCGCCGGGCGGGGACGTAAAGGCGTTGGCGGAGGCGGCGCCATCGGTAACCAACGCGGGAGCCTCCGGCTTTGCCGACTTGCTGGCCACCTGCTGGTTGACGTCCTGCTCAGAGTTGTTCGCTTCGACGCTTTGAGGCCTGGTGCGTTCTTCGGTCTGGTTGGATGCGTCGGCGGCTTCGGCGGGCGCGACGGCGACGGTCTGCGTCGGTTCAATTCTGGCGATTTCGACCGCCTGCGCCGACGCGAGCGGCAATCTTTCGGCGGAGCGGTAGGCGAAGTAGCCCCCGATCAGCACGACGGAGACGATTGCGCTTGTGGTGGCGTCTGCGGCCAACCGGCGGAACGTGCCTAAAAGGGAGCGGCGCTTGGGTGGGGGCGGGGAGGCTTGCTGTTTCTTCGCGAGTTCGAGCAGTCGGTCATACTCGGCGCGCTGCTGTTGATCGCTCAGGATCGCGTTGGCGCGAATGATACGCCTGAATCGTTCCGATGCTTCCGGGTTACCGGGATTGAAATCAGGATGGTTCGCCTTGGCTGCCTTGCGGAACGCGGCCCTCAGGCCGTCGGCATCGTCGTCCGGAAGTGCCTCGAGCAGATCGTAGAGCGTCTTCATGGCAGCCCACTACAATACCGATACTTCCCGCCAGTCCCCCCGCACTGGCGCATAAGATCAACAGTCCAAAACGAACGCTTTCGCGTAAAACACACTCAAGAAAAGCTATAATGCATACAATTGTGGTAGAATGGCAAAACAAGGACTAAATCGAGGGCCTTTGCTGGCCCGTTCCATCTAGAAAACACAAGTCTTGATGGGTGTCCATCAACCAGTATTACATGAAGTTCCCGAGATGCGCGTCGTGGTCGTATGCAAATAGCCAATGCGCGGGCGGGAATTCGAATTAATACTTGGTTTGCTATGTTACTTCGAATGCGAGGGAGCCGACTTGCTGCGTTGAGCCGGCTCGATCTCGCAGAGGCTCGATGTCTGTAGCAGCATGAGGCGCTCGCGCGCGGCCTTCTCCGCGTCCTGAAAACATTGTCGTTCGTATTCGACCTTCAATCGCTTCCATTCATCCGGATCGACGGTCTTGAGGTCGGATCGCTTGAACTCGCAATCGGGGGCAGGCTGTGGCGCCAGCAGCGCCGGGTCCGGCCGCCGGATTGTCGGTTGGACGTATCGTACGATTTCAGGAAGCCGGCGGGGGCGCGGGGTAGCGCGAGCGGGAGGCGCCTTGTTTTCGTGCACGGCCGGACCGAGTTCACGCTGCGCCGGATGGCGTGCGCAGCCGGCAAACGACAGCGCGCACAGGATGACGCAGACGGTCAGAAATCTCGGAACAGGCGATCGCGGGCCGGCGGTAGGCGACCGCTTGCCTGCTTCTTCACAACAATCCCGGGAACGGTGCGTCGCGCCAACGATGGCCATACCAATGATTCCGACTTGACGCGCGTCTGGTTTGAAATGTGACCGACGTGAGAACGTCCATGCGGCGGCGAGCATGAGTGGAAAATTTGAATCGTGCTCTAACGATTAAGATGAACGAAATCTAAAGCAGGATTGCAGTCGACGGCCGATGCGCCGTGTCGACGTTGTCCGATCGCATTGAACGGAACCGCGATACGAATTTATCCATGCCATGAGCGGTCGAATCCACGCTGAACCGCGATTTGCGCTTCTTCGCCGCCGTTAACGAAGAGGACGATTTGATCGCGAGGCAGTCAGGGATTCTACGGAGACGCTAATCGGTGGGATGGTTGATGTCGGGTTTCGATGCGCCGCCTGTTGCCGGTTCGTCCCCGACGAGGCGCAGCACCGCGCGCACCAACCTCTTTTGGTTTGCCTGCCTTGGCCCTGCAGGTTTCAAATTACTACCAGCGAAACAGCGTGTCATCGCGGGCGAACAGACAGCACGACACCTGAAAAACGCCATGGGTGATGAACAGCGCGGCCGGCACGTCGATCGCGTAGTGATAGTGGCCGAGTAGCACGACCGGACCGAAAAAAGTGGTCAGCGCCAGATGGAACGTCCGCCATTGCGGGATATGCCAGAACGCCAGCGTGGCGAGAAACGGTATGCCGTTGTGGCCGGAGAAGAACACGTCGCCGCCGTAGAAGATCGAGTGAAAGAATGGCGCCGGTTGCTGCTGTTCGATCGGCGACGGCGCGCCATGTGGGTAAGCGCCACGAACACGGCGCGGATGAACCGGAACCGCGCCATCGCGCTGAGTGCGGCGGGCGGCATGCTCAGGCCCGTCCACAGCTCTCGGCAGCGTGAAGATGTTTCGTGCGGCCGGCGCATGCAAATGTCGCGCGTTCCGAAGAAGCCGTTTTTCCCGTGCGACGAAAACATCCTGAAATGCTGGGATGATTTACGTTCGTTGGCCTGATCGAGGTCTGTGTCGGATTTGTCACGCTTGGAATCTGAGATTCGGTCCGGATGCGGCACATAGCGCGGCATCCGGCCCTGTTCGATTACTGGATTCTCGACGGGTTATTGTTTCCGTTCGTTGAGCACGGACGTTGCCGTGCGTAATGCCTGCTCGTATCGCTTCAGTTGGTCTTGCGGATATTTTTGCATGGCCAGCAGTTCATCGGTGGTCTTGTTCTCCAATTGGGTCATGCCGGGTGATGCCAGAACGTCGTCGAGCGGCGCACCGCTGCGTCGAAGCGCAAGCATACGTTCGATTCCCCGCAAAGCGAGACGATGGCGTTCTGCTCCCTTCATGGCGTGTTCGACGTAATGCGACAGCCGTTCATTGGACATGGCCCTGGCGCTCGCTTCATCGCCCTCGACGAGCCGGAGCAGTTGCTCGTCGATGATATCGCTGCACACATCGATGCATTCGTCGCAGATGAAGACGTGCGGGCCGGCCACCAGCGACTTCACTTCATGCTGGCTTTTGCCGCAGAAGGAACAATGGAGGACTGCTTGCGGCGCCGGAGCCGCGCGGTCGGCCATCACGCTGGATTGCGGCTGCGCCGGGTCGGTCGCCGTATCGATCTTGACGGACAGGATGTTCCAGTTGTCGTAGCCGAACGTCTTTGCGATCAGTTCAAGGGATTCGCTATGGGTGATCTCCATAGCCTTGACCTTCAGGGCATCGCGCAGGGAATGCGCCATGGTTTTCGCATCGCGGAAATCGCGCATGAGAGCACCTCTTGATCGGCGAACGGAGAAGATCGGTGCCTGCGTTGCCGACCCGTTCGCCAATGGCGAGGGCGTGGAGCGAGAGTGACACGTTCACCATCCCCGAAGGGCGCAGGCGGCGGGTGTATCGACCCGGTCGTAATGATGGCGCGCCAACGCGCGTTGTCAACTCAAAATGCTCGGACGTGATGCTGATGCACGTGCCGTCGGCAGTGACTGTGCTTCGCCGCGAGGCGAACTAAAGCAACGTCGGCTGCTCCACCGCGATCGTATCGTCCGTAGCAATGCTGCCGCCTTCGACCACCTCGGCGTAGATCCCGCAATCGGCGTGGCCGAGCCGGCGCTGCAGCGCCTGGGGGATGGCAAGGTCGCGCTGGGCGGTGTCGGGATCGACATTGACGGCGGCGCAGCGGACGATGCGCTTCACGACCTTCAGCCTTACATTGCCGATTGCCAGCATGCGGTCGATGAGTTCGAATTCGTGCCAGGCGGGCCAGCCCTCGACATAGAGGTTGGCGCGAAAGCGCAGCGGATGGACCCTCGCGCCCACCATCGTCTCGACGGCGCGGACGCTGGCGAGATTGATGATGGAGACGACCTTGCGGGCGACATCCGAAAAACTGTGGCCGGGGCTTTCCAGCACTTGTGGCGGACCCCTGATCAGGTCCGGATAGGTTGAAGCAAAGAACTCTTCAATCGTCCGCCGGCCCTCGGGGGTTGCGAGGTTGCCCTCGGCCACCACCCGGCCGTTGTGGTTGATCGAAAGGACGTTGGTCGCATCGTCGAACCGGGTGTGCAGGCCGGCCAGCCACTCGTCCCGCATCAGCATCAGGAAGTTCGGCTTTGGCAGCCATTTCGGCTGGGCCGGGTCGAAGCCCGAAGGGCCGTTTTCGATGGCGTAACGGCGGTCGGCCAGCAGCGTCTGGCCGGGTTTGAGCTCGGCGCGGCCGAGCTGTTCCGGGGTCAGGCCTTTGACGGGGTAGCGGTAGATCCCGGCGATCCGGGCGGAGGAGGTCGTGTCCATGCGGTTTATTAAGGGATTCCTGCCGCCCGCGCCATCGCTCTCGAATTTGTGAGCGGACCTCTTCCGTTTTGTCGCGTGATGCCCACATCTGCGTCAAGCCTGAAAACAGGGCGACGAGCCGCGGCCGATTGAGAAATATCAATGCGGCCCGCGGATACCCCAATGAAGATGCCGTAATCATGCCTCAGGGGTGAGGACGGCAGGCCGAGGGAAGCAACGATATGAATATTGAAAAATACACCGAGCGGGCGCGCGGGTTCATCCAGTCAGCGCAATCGCTTGCCGTGCGCGACGGGCATCAGCAGTTTTCGTCGCTGCATGTCCTCAAGGTTCTGCTGGATGACAGCGAGGGATTGGCCGGCGGCCTGATCGACCGCGCCGGCGGCAACTCCCGCGCCATCCTCAAGGCCACCGAGGAGGCGCTCAACAAACTGCCAAAGGTTTCGGGAAGCGGCGCCGGGCAGATTTATCTCGCCCCAGATATGGCGCGCGCCTTCGACGCCGCGGAAAAGGCCGCCGAAAAGGCCGGCGACAGCTTTGTCACGGTAGAGCGGCTGCTGCTCGGACTCTCGCTCGAGAAGAACAGTGCGGCCGGCGACATTCTGGCCAAGGGCGGCGTCACGCCACAAAACCTCAATTCGGCGGTCGAAGCGCTGCGCAAGGGCCGCACGGCCGACAGCGCCACGGCGGAAAACGCCTATGATGCGCTGAAGAAATATGCCCGCGACCTGACCCAGGCCGCGCGCGACGGCAAGCTCGATCCCGTGATCGGCCGCGACGAGGAAATCCGCCGCACCATCCAGGTGCTTTCCCGCCGCACCAAGAACAATCCGGTGCTGATCGGCGAGCCCGGCGTCGGCAAGACCGCCATCGTCGAGGGCTTGGCGCTGCGCATCCTCAATGGCGACGTGCCGGAAGGCCTGAAGGACAAGAAGCTGCTCTCGCTCGACATGGGCGCGCTGATTGCGGGCGCCAAATACCGTGGCGAGTTCGAGGAGCGGCTGAAGGCGGTGCTGCAGGAAGTCACCGGGGCCGAAGGCTCGATCATCCTGTTCATCGACGAGATGCACACGTTGGTCGGCGCTGGCAAGGCCGACGGCGCGATGGACGCGTCCAACCTCTTGAAGCCCGCATTGGCGCGCGGCGAGCTGCACTGCATCGGCGCCACCACGCTCGACGAATACCGCAAGCATGTCGAAAAGGACGCGGCATTGGCGCGGCGCTTCCAGCCGGTGTTCGTCTCCGAGCCGACGGTCGAGGATACGATCTCGATCCTGCGCGGGCTGAAGGACAAATACGAGCAGCACCACGGCGTGCGCATCACCGATTCCGCGCTGGTCGCCGCGACCACGCTGTCGAACCGCTACATCACCGACCGCTTCCTGCCCGACAAGGCGATCGACCTGATGGACGAGGCGTCGGCGCGGCTGAAGATGCAGGTCGATTCCAAGCCTGAAGAACTCGATCTGATGGACCGCGAGATCATCCGCCTGAAGATCGAGCAGGAGGCGCTGAAGAAGGAAACCGACATTGGTTCCAAGAGCCGCCTGCAGGCGCTGGAAAAGGAACTGGCCGACCTCGAGGAAAAGTCGGCGGCGCTGACGTCGCGCTGGAGTGCGGAGAAGAACAAGCTCTCCGATGCCCAGAAGCTGAAAAGCGAGCTCGATGCGTTGCGCATCGAACTGGCGAACGCGCAACGCCGCGGTGAATTCCAGCGCGCGGGCGAACTGGCCTATGGCCAGATCCCGGAACTGGAGAAGCGGCTGGAAACCATCGAGGCCAACGAAAGCGCCGGCGAGATGATGGAGGAGGCGGTGACCGCCAACCACATCGCGCAGGTGGTGTCGCGCTGGACCGGCGTGCCCGTCGACAAGATGCTGGAGGGCGAAAAGGACAAGCTCCTCAAGATGGAGAACCAGCTCGGCCGCCGCGTGGTCGGCCAGGCCGAAGCCGTCCGCGCGGTGGCGACCGCGGTGCGCCGTTCGCGCGCCGGCCTGCAGGACCCGCACCGCCCGATGGGCTCCTTCATGTTCTTGGGACCGACCGGTGTCGGCAAGACCGAGCTGACAAAGGCGCTGGCGGAATACCTGTTCAACGACGAGACCGCGATGGTCCGCCTCGACATGTCCGAATACATGGAGAAGCACTCGGTATCGCGGCTGATCGGCGCGCCTCCCGGCTATGTCGGCTATGACGAGGGCGGGGCGCTCACCGAAGCGGTGCGGCGCCGGCCTTATCAAGTCGTGCTGTTCGACGAGATCGAGAAGGCGCATCCGGACGTCTTCAACGTGCTGCTGCAGGTGCTCGACGACGGCCGCCTGACCGACGGCCAGGGCCGCACCGTTGACTTCCGCAACACGCTGATCATCATGACCTCGAACCTCGGTTCGGAATTCCTCGTGAACCAGCCGGAAGGCGAGGATACGTCTGAAGTGCGCGAGCAGGTGATGGGGATGGTGCGGGCGCATTTCCGCCCCGAATTCCTCAACCGCGTCGACGAGATCATCCTGTTCCACCGCCTGCAGAAGAGCGAGATGGGCCGGATCGTCGAGATCCAGTTCCTGCGGCTGCAGAAGCTGCTGGAGGATCGCAAGATCACGCTGACGCTGGATGCGGCGGCCCGCGACTGGCTGGCGGCCAAGGGCTGGGATCCGGCCTACGGCGCACGCCCCCTGAAACGGGTAATCCAGCGCAGCGTGCAGGACCCGCTGGCCGAGATGATCCTGGCCGGCGAGATCGCCGACGGCGACCGCGTCGTGATCTCGAGCGAAGGCAACGTGCTGACCTTCAACGGCCAGGCGCCGCAGACCGCCGAGATCGCGCAGTTCGAAGCGCCGGTGCCGAAGCGTAAGCTGAACTGACCTGTCGGTCTCAAAGAGATGTTCCGACCCGCGCGTCGGGGCATCTCACTTTGTACCAGGGAAGGCCCGGCGAAAATTCCGACGTGGTGGCTCTCGTCGTCGTCCCGCTCAGTCGACGACGCCGGTCGCCTTCACGGAGCCATTCTGGGTCATGCGTTCGAAGCCTGACAGGCTCGCCATGACATTTCCTCCATCGAGGGTTTGCCATTCAACTTAAACAGTCAGCTCCCATTCCTTCCGCGCAGCCAACGAAAAAGGGGAAGTGGTGAGAATGGAAATGCGCTGATCTCCGAAGGGAAGCCATCCCTCGATACCAGAATCCCAATGTGTGTGACGTCACAGCACGGAGGAAGGGTGTTGTTGAAAAGACGCACGCATGGCGTCATCTCGCCCTGAGTGTAAGAATCCTCTTGAACAACTTCGACCCTGATCGCCAAAATCACTGACCGGAATTAAGAGTGCGTTCCACGCGTGACTTGGTATGGGCCAACGTTAGGCTATATTTGTTGAAGAGCCCCGGTCTCGCGCGCCTTCTTGAGAATCTATTTTTCAATTTGAGGCTGCAGTTTTGAACTGGAATGGCTGAAAGCCAGAACGACATTTCCAGGTGTGCTCTTTAGTTGTGTTCACGCGGGGAGGAGTTGGCCGTGTTGAGCGTTAGCTTGTTCGGCGCCAGTCGCGTTACCAGTAACAGCGAACAGATATGGTCGGATCTCGGTCCAGCCGGGCGGCGATTGGCCGGATTCCTCTTCACCTTTCCGGATCGTCCGCATCGTCGTGAGCGGCTCATCGACTTGTTCTGGCCGGAGCTCGATACCGAACGGGGACGCCGAGCCATGAACTCCGCGGTCTGGCGGTTGCGGAAACTGCTTGCGTCCGCTCCCGAATACCAGGAGGGCCACAGTTTGAGGACCGTTGGCCCGGAGACCATCCTCCAGAGGACGCCGTGGCTCGACGTCGACACCTGGGCGTTGCTTCACGCCGCGCGGACCGCGCTCAGTGGGCCCGAAGCCTCTCTGGAACCATCGAGAATGAAGGAAGTCCTCGCGGTTCTCTACCGGTACGAGGGGCCGTTTCTGGACGGCGAAGATGCCGAATGGATTTTGGAAGAACGCGAGCGGTTGCACTCCCTTTTCATCCAGTCGGCCATGATCATGGTTCGTCATCTCGGGCTTTGTGGCTACTACCACGATGCGATCCGGCTCGCCCGTCATGCGCTGCGCTTCGATCCCTACCGTGAAGAGCTGGTTCGGCACCTGCTGACCCTGCTGGCGCTCGATGAAAGACGAATCGATGCCATCCGGTATTACGATCATTGGATCGGCCTGATCCGGAAGGAACTCGGCATTTCGCCGCTTCCGGCGACACGGGCGATCATCGATGAGATCCGGGACCTGCACAATGCCGAAAACCCCCAGCATCTGCGCGCGCGCCTGATCGGCCGCGACGAGAAGCATATTTTTGCAGTTTAGGCGCTAATCTATCCGTCCCGGCCTCGGACGACGGCGTTATCCGGCAAACCCCGCACTCACGCCCTCGACAAGGCCCCGGCAGCGCGATGCCCGTGGCTTTCCAGGACACGCCGTGACTTTGCCGTGATCCGCAGCCGATCCGCCGGGTAGCAGATCGTGGACCGGCCGTGAGCAAACGGCGACAATTCCCGCACGATCGCAAGATCGTCCCGAGTTCAGGCCATGCGATCGTCGTCGCATGGACTCACAACGACCATTACTCGATCAGGTTTTCATTCTGCGCTTCTGGCGTGAAAGCGCCGATGCCAGCGAACACGCGCGTTGGCGGGTCCTGGTCCGCAACATCAACACCCGCCGGCGCGACGTGGTCGACGATGTGCAGGGTGCCTTTGCGATCGTCGCTTCCAATTTGAATGCAGCCGCCGGCGATCATGACGTGCAGGAGCGTTTGGAGCCTGAACCGTCGAAACAAGAGCATTGAGGGATTTCGCGTGCGCGGAGCCGATCAGCCAAACAACAACAGCCAGTTGCCGCGAGCGCCGCGGGGCCGCGAGTTCGTGCGTTCCGGTCACGATGGGCCGATTGCCGTCGCGCGCCGCGCCGCAGCTTCCTTTGCATTTTCCGCGACGCTCTCGCTTGCGAACTGCAAGGGATTTGTGCGGGAGATGGGGGAGCGTGCGATGCGTGCGGGTATCGTGACAGGTTGTATGGCGTTGGCGCTGCTGGTGGGCGGGTGCGATCCGAACGATAGGGTCTATTTTCGTGATGGAGTTGGTACTCAACTCTATACAGCGGACACGGCCTCAGCCGTCGAACTCCAGAATATCTATCTGGATCACCTTTGCCGCCAAGCGAGCTCTTATGTTGGTCCTGATGTGCCGAGCTGTGCGCAGCAAGTCGTTCCGGCCAATTACTGGCCGATTATCGTTCAAGCAGGCTTGAACGATATCGACGCCCGCTGCGATTCGTATCTGGCATGGCTTGACGCGAAAAGGCGTGAGAACGCAGCCGTCCTTGCAGAGATTGGTGCTGTCCGTTTCGCAGTAGATGCGCTGACCAATCCAAACATCTCGGGTGTCAGCGCGGTAGGTTTGGCGGCGATATCGGCGGCCTTTGGCTTGGCCAATGACACAGTGAAAAACTTCCATTCGCTGCTGCTGCAGGTCGATCATACGACGGTACAGACTGTTGTGGTAGGCAACCGCCATGCCTTTCGCCGAGACTTGATCGGGTTTTCCTCGTCGATCGACAACAAGCCGGCAGTCATTCACGCGCTGCGCAGCTATCTGTCGATCTGCATACCGATGACGATTGCGGCGAACATCAATTCGACGGTGACCGTGTTCAAGCAGACCGGGGTCGCACCCGGCGCCGGTCCCGTGCTTCCCACGATTGCCGCGCCGTTCACGCCGCGTGATAGATTTGTCGAAAGAAAGCCTCCGCCTGCTGAAAACATAAAGCTCGTGCCTGGAGCCGAGACCATTATTGAAGGATACCCAGGTAACAAGCTGACCTACACGCCTGAAGTCATCGACAACATTCTGGTCGGCCTCTGCGCGCCACAGAGCGAATTGACCCAGATCACCGGAGTCACCAAGGCTCTCCTGAACATTTGGGAGCAGACCGACACTCAGAATTCGAAGCTTGACGGCAAGATCGGCAGTGACAGGGAGCGCAGAGCAATTGCAGCTTTGACCCCGTGCCCAACCGGGACCTTAAATGCCTTCGAGCGCAGGACCTTCGCGACAGGTTCGGATGTTGCACTCCTAGTAACTCTGCTGAACAAAGCGCCGCTGAATGGTGAACTTCCGGCGTCCGCAACCCTCAGCGATTCGCGAAACAAAATAGCGCTCGTGCGGCGTAATTGCTTTGTAGGCAAGCTGAGCAAGCTGCCGGACAGCATGAATACGCAGGTTACGCCGGACCTGATGCGGGAGCTCGGGCTTTATGCGCGCCGACGGGCGGCTTCGGAAACGCCGGCGGCTCCAGGCGGACCTCCAGGCGCCATACCGGCTTGCTAGATCTAGGAGCACCAAATGGCCTTCTTCGTAAAACATGGGGTGATGACCGATTTGCGGTCGGAACCTACCGCCGAGTCGGTTTCCAAGGATTTGCTCTTCGCAAATCGCGAACTTGGCGATCCCATTCGTGCTTCTGACGCGTTTCTGTTTTTTGCGCTCGGAGCTCCGGACGACGAGGCGCTGAAGGGATGGGTCCTCAAGTCGGATTGTGAGGACCGGACCGATGATGCGAACCGACCGCCGGTCAACGTTGCGGCCTTTGTTCAGGAGTGCGTCAACGTCCAACTGCTCTTCAACGATGAGACGAAACCCGCAGAGGGCGCGCCGCCCCCGACGTCAATCCAGCCCTGGGTGGTTTCGGCCGACTTCCTGATCGCGCGGGCGCTCTACGAGACAGATATCCGGAATCTTGGAAAGAATGTTCCTGGCTCCGACGGTATCGGCCCGCTCCAGGTCACTGTTGCCGAATGGCAGGATTATGCGGAAAAGGGCGGTACGCTTGCGAGCGATGCCCGCGCCAGCGACCGCAACCATCCGCTGCTCCAGATCCCGGGTGCGGCCTTTCGCCAGCACGCCCACGGAAAGGCGATGAGCAAGATTCGCCTCGACGCGGGAAAGGCTACGGCGGCGGACCCATTCGTTCCAAGCTTCCTCGACATGTTCTTTGCGCATCTGACGAACAGCCCGGCCGCGGCGCTCGCCATCCTCGACGCGCAAGGCGGTGGTACCCCACCGGAAACCTCGATCAAGGAAGTTCTCAGGAGCGTCATGACAGCTGACGAACTGTCAGCGTTGTTCAAGGCGCGGGAGAAGCTCTCCGGTTTGCCGACGGTATTCTTCGGCACAGAGGCCAATCCGAACACGCTGACGTCGGTTGTCGACATCGCCGAAGATACGCTTCGAAAGCTCCTTGTCGCCGCATTGGCCAGAATTGAAAAGCACCGGCCGGAAATGGTTCCGGAAGTGACTGCCGGCGGCGCGCCTTGGATGGCCATTGCAGAGCAAGCCCAAGCTGAGGGCGTCAAGGAAGGTACGCACAATGCTGTAATCAGCACGTATTTCGCGGACACGGATTTCGGTGGCAACCCCAACACCAACCCACCTCCGGCATGGTGCGGCGCCTTCGCCGCGCATTGCATGAAGCGGTGTGACAACCCGATCGTCCAGGCGAGTGTTCCGAAGCAAGCGGCGGCGGCGATCAGCTGGAAAAAATGGGGAGCCGATTTTCCATTGCAGGGTACCATCCCGCGTGGAGCCGTCGTCGTTCTTTCGCCGATGCCTGGGACAACCGGCGGCACCGGACATGTCGGCTTCTTTCTCGAGTTCTCTCCGGACAAAAAGAAAGTTTTTTTGCTTGGCGGCAACCAGAGCAAGAAGGTGGGCCGGACACCATTCCCGGCCAGCCAGATCGCAGGGGTACGATGGCTCGATCAGCCTGCCGCAGCTGGAGCCGTCGCGATCGACGGCATCAGGTTGCCGCCAAATGTCGCGCCCGAAAACAGGCAGTTTGCCGGTCTCATTTTGAAAGCTTTCGCTGCCGCCGGCTATGGGCGAAACCAGCAGATTGCGGCGCTTGCGAATGCCATCGGCGAGTCCAACCTCAATCCCAAGGCGCACAACACACGCGGCGAGGATAGCGTGGGACTGTTCCAGCTTAACCGCATCGTGGGCGTCGGAGGTAGGCACAGCGTGGAACGGTTGATGGACCCGGCCTTCAACACTCAACTGATCATCGCGGAAGCCAACAGGTTTCCTTCCTTCAAGAACGCCGCCGATCTCCATACGGCAGTAGACGTGTTCGTACGCTCTGTGGAGAGGCCCAGGGACAAGCCGGGTCAGGTCGTCAAGCGCTTCAGGATCGCGCAGGCTTTGATCGGCTGATGTGCGACATGCGGCGCGAGACGCCGTGTCCGATATCGTCGATGGGTTAAGGACTCAGCGCCCCGCCTATCAGCGGCTCACCTGCCGCGTCTGGCTCGTAGCGCCGGTCGCCTCCGAAACACGGGCGGTGCCGCGGTTGTTCATCTGGGTATCGAGACGATCCCGCTCTTTTTCAAAACCCGCCATCATCGCGCCCTCGAGCGAGCGACCGCGGGGCAGCTTGACGCGCATCGGGTCGACGAAGCGGCCGTTGACCAGGATTTCATAGTGGACGTGGGCCCCGGTCGACATGCCCGTCGAGCCGACGAAACCGATCACCTGGCCCTGGCGGACGCGCTTGCCGACTTCCATCCCCTTGGCGAAGGCGGACATATGGCCGTAGGCGGTCTCGTAGCCGTTATTGTGTTTCAGGCGGACATATTTGCCGTAGCCGCCTTCCCAGCCGACCTTTTCGACCACGCCGTTGCCGGAGGCGAAAATCGGCGTGCCGTAGGGGGTCGCCCAGTCCACGCCGGTGTGCATCTTGGCATAACCCAGGATCGGATGGCGGCGGCCGCCGAAGCCGGAACGCATGATGGCGCTGTTGACGGGCTTGCGCACCAGGAACTTCTTCGCGCTCTTGCCGGTCTCATCGTAGAAGTCGACGACGGAATCGTCCGGAGTCTGGAAGCGATAGTACTTTTTGGTCTCGCCGCCGACCGTCAGAGCGGCATACAGCACCTCGGTCTTTTCGTTGTTCCCGGTGCCTTCGTCCTCACCGGCGAAGTAGACGTCGAAGGAGTCGCCCGGCTGCACCTTGCGCTGAAAGTCGACATCGTAGGAATAGATCCGGACCATGTCCTCGATCACCGCCGGCGGCACCTTGTTGCGCATCGCGGTCTCGTAGATGCTCTGGTAGAGCCGGACGCCGCTGCCGTCATCCTCATCGTCATCATCGTCGTCCTTGCCGGTGGTGGTCTCGGCGACGGTGTTCATGCTCTGCACGTCGACGGCGACATATTTGCCGACGTCGGACAGCGCGGCCACGGCTTCAACGATGGTTTCGTTGGCGACGATCACGCGATAGGGCTGCGGGTGGGCGGTGGGGCCGGGCCCCGAGATCACCATCAGGATGCGGACCTTCTGGCCTTCCTTCAGGCCGCCGTCACGGCCGCGGGGGCCGAGCGTCAGTGCGACCGCCCTGGCCTCATCGGGCGTCGCGCCGAGGTCGCGCAGAATGGACGTAATCGTGTCACCTTTCCTCACGGTGTGAACCCGTTCGCCGGACGGGTTGCCGCCAGTGATCTGATCCTTGGTCTTCGGCAGCAGGGTGACGTTTTCCGGCACCACGCGGGTCTCGAAGCCGGCATAGGGATCGGAAACATTGCCTTCGACAGCGTAGGCGAGCTTGAGGTCGGACTGGACGCCGCTGGCATCCGCCGCGGCATTGGCAAGCGAGGTGTAGCGGACGCCGCCGGAACCGCGCCAGTTGGCGGCGTCGCGCACCCGCATCAGGACCTCGTCGAGTGCGACCACGGCGGCAAGTTTCGCCTTCGGCAGCACGGTCGCGAGGTCTTTGGTCACGAATGAAACCTCGGCGTCGGGTTCGACGGCCTCGGGGTTGTTCGGGTCCTCGGAAGCGGCCTGCGTCGTGGTGCCGACGTCGGTCAGCATGCGCTGGGCGTTGAAGGGAGGGATCTTCGAGCTGAGATCGCTCGTCGTCATCGACAGATTGCCGGAAATGCGGACGAAGGGCCGAACCCGCATCACGTCACGGTTGCCGACGCGGGTCACGGTCGAGACCTTCACCACGTTGCGCGAGCCCGAGGCTTCACTGGGCGGCGGCAGGCGGTCGCTCTTGTGCAGGGTCGCGGTGCGATCGTTGGCGCCGAACGCCCCGCGCAGGGCGCCTTCGACCCGTTCCGGCACCTTGGCAAAGGTCATTTCGCCGTCGAGTGACGCAAAAACGGCGCCGCCGATGAGAGCCGCGCCGCACAGACCGGTCAGGATGGTGCCGCTGAACCATTGCACGGAGACACGGCGGCGATCGATCACCGCAGCCTCGGAGCCATCGACGGAAAGCGGCGGCTCGTTACCGAGATCGATGATCCCGGTCTCGCGTCCATAGCCGTTTCCACGTGGCGCCTTCTGGCTCAACCCTGTGTCCCCCCAACTTCCATCAACATCCGACAAGACCCTCGTTCGACCCAAACACCACGTTATCGTTCCTTTCTGGGAACGGTCCCGGAGAGGGTATTGTCGCACGCATGAGAATTCGGGAGATCAGAGGCCAGAAGAAGGCCGACCAGAGTCTCGAACGTCAATGGTGCGCAGATCGATCGAAGTTTCCTGGCCGCATGGGAAGGCGACGGGTTATCGAGATCGCCTGTCCCGGATCGTAAAATCTATGCCGGCAGCCCCCCTGGCACCGGCGATTCACGCAAGACTTATAGTCAGAACGTCGCAGGAATGTGGCTCAAGTGCGGCCAAAGGCCCGAAACATAGGGACTTCTTGGCGTCTGAAAAAACTTGCGAGCGATACGACAATTTCTTGACGATGGGCGTTGACAACTCCGATGGGGCGGGCCTATAACCCGGCCACTGAGCGCGGCGATGCATTGGCCCCTGAGGCCAACGCATCTTTTCGCGCCCCGTAAGCTCCTCATTACGATGAGTGACTTAACAGCCGGTAGCAATCGGTTGTTATTTGTCGTCGGATGAGGTCTGCGGGAACCTTCCAGAAGTGGAAGGGTGGGATCCAAGTGATCCCGGGCTGTTTGACAAGTGAAGATGAAGAAAGAGAAACGTGGACGGCGGAGTCCTTGCGTGATCTCGAATACTTGAAAGCTTCGGTTTTCAACGTTCGGGGTCGGACGAAAGACTTCGGCGGTACACGTTTTACATAGGTTACACCATCGTCGTCAGCGATGTGAATCGTCGGCGATATAAATGGTGGGACCTCGTCAAAACGTTGTGATCAGCCGGTTTAAAGTTTCAAGTCCAACTTGAGAGTTTGATCCTGGCTCAGAGCGAACGCTGGCGGCAGGCTTAACACATGCAAGTCGAGCGGGCGTAGCAATACGTCAGCGGCAGACGGGTGAGTAACGCGTGGGAACGTACCTTTTGGTTCGGAACAACACAGGGAAACTTGTGCTAATACCGGATAAGCCCTTACGGGGAAAGATTTATCGCCGAAAGATCGGCCCGCGTCTGATTAGCTAGTTGGTGAGGTAACGGCTCACCAAGGCGACGATCAGTAGCTGGTCTGAGAGGATGATCAGCCACATTGGGACTGAGACACGGCCCAAACTCCTACGGGAGGCAGCAGTGGGGAATATTGGACAATGGGCGCAAGCCTGATCCAGCCATGCCGCGTGAGTGATGAAGGCCCTAGGGTTGTAAAGCTCTTTTGTGCGGGAAGATAATGACGGTACCGCAAGAATAAGCCCCGGCTAACTTCGTGCCAGCAGCCGCGGTAATACGAAGGGGGCTAGCGTTGCTCGGAATCACTGGGCGTAAAGGGTGCGTAGGCGGGTCTTTAAGTCAGGGGTGAAATCCTGGAGCTCAACTCCAGAACTGCCTTTGATACTGAAGATCTTGAGTTCGGGAGAGGTGAGTGGAACTGCGAGTGTAGAGGTGAAATTCGTAGATATTCGCAAGAACACCAGTGGCGAAGGCGGCTCACTGGCCCGATACTGACGCTGAGGCACGAAAGCGTGGGGAGCAAACAGGATTAGATACCCTGGTAGTCCACGCCGTAAACGATGAATGCCAGCCGTTAGTGGGTTTACTCACTAGTGGCGCAGCTAACGCTTTAAGCATTCCGCCTGGGGAGTACGGTCGCAAGATTAAAACTCAAAGGAATTGACGGGGGCCCGCACAAGCGGTGGAGCATGTGGTTTAATTCGACGCAACGCGCAGAACCTTACCAGCCCTTGACATCCCGGTCGCGGACTCCAGAGATGGAGTTCTTCAGTTCGGCTGGACCGGAGACAGGTGCTGCATGGCTGTCGTCAGCTCGTGTCGTGAGATGTTGGGTTAAGTCCCGCAACGAGCGCAACCCCCGTCCTTAGTTGCTACCATTTAGTTGAGCACTCTAAGGAGACTGCCGGTGATAAGCCGCGAGGAAGGTGGGGATGACGTCAAGTCCTCATGGCCCTTACGGGCTGGGCTACACACGTGCTACAATGGCGGTGACAATGGGACGCTAAGGGGCAACCCTTCGCAAATCTCAAAAAGCCGTCTCAGTTCGGATTGGGCTCTGCAACTCGAGCCCATGAAGTTGGAATCGCTAGTAATCGTGGATCAGCATGCCACGGTGAATACGTTCCCGGGCCTTGTACACACCGCCCGTCACACCATGGGAGTTGGTTTTACCTGAAGACGGTGCGCTAACCCGCAAGGGAGGCAGCCGGCCACGGTAGGGTCAGCGACTGGGGTGAAGTCGTAACAAGGTAGCCGTAGGGGAACCTGCGGCTGGATCACCTCCTTTCTAAGGATGGTTCTTCAGAAGTTCGCTTCTATCGAGCCGTTTTAGAAACATCAGTGGCCAACGATCGTCAGGATTGTTGAGCTGCATTGGCGGGATTTCGCCGTCTACGTTTCTCTTTCTTCGCGGACGAACACGCGCCAGGGGCTTAGCGCTTGTGCGATGCATCTGGTGTGAGCCGGTTGCGCGCCATTGCAGCCCCTCGTGTTAGGGGCTTGTAGCTCAGTTGGTTAGAGCGCGCGCTTGATAAGCGTGAGGTCGGAAGTTCAAGTCTTCCCAGGCCCACCACTTTGATCGAGCGCCTCACGTCTCATGACCGACGTAAGCATTCGTCTTCTGGTACGGGGCCATAGCTCAGCTGGGAGAGCGCGTGCTTTGCAAGCATGAGGTCGTCGGTTCGATCCCGTCTGGCTCCACCAGATGGAATTGAAGATCGGCAAAGTGGCCTGCTAACAAAGCGCTTTCAAATCGTCCGCGAAACATCACTTCGCACGCACTGTCCGGATGGACAGTGGCGTGCGTGATATCTGACATCGTATAGAGGAGATCGATCCGAGTTTGGGATCTGCAAAGCAATTTGCGGAATCTCATTCCTAATCTCCAGATCATTTCGGCGCTCGTTCATCGCCGCTCATCGCAAGATGAGTGAGGTGAGTGAGTTGTAAATGATCTTTGTAGCGAAGCTTGACCGCCTCGCTATCGGGCCGATCTTACGAAGCAAGCTGGTCTTTCTAATCATTGTCCGGCTGCGCATAGCATTCATCGAGGGTGCGTGCCTTAACCGGCAATTGCGCAGACAACATTCTGCCGAGTGTGTGGACATTGATAATGAGAGCAATCAAGTGCCTTAAGGGTGTTCGGTGGATGCCTTGGCGCTGAGAGGCGATGAAGGACGTGCTACGCTGCGATAAGCCGTGGGGAGCTGCGAAGAAGCTTTGATCCACGGATTTCCGAATGGGGAAACCCACCTTCGATAGCTGGAACTCCAAGATCTCGTATCTTGGGGTTTGAACAGCAATGTTTGAGACCAAGCCGCGAGGTTTTGGATTTCCAGTTATCAAGTGAAGGTATGAGACTTCCGAATAAAATAGGAGGTTTTAAGCGAACCCAGGGAACTGAAACATCTAAGTACCTGGAGGAAAGGACATCAACAGAGACTCCGTTAGTAGTGGCGAGCGAACGCGGACCAGGCCAGTGATACATCAAAGACAACCGGAACCTGTCAGGAAAGCAGGGCCTTAGAGGGTGATAGCCCCGTACGGGTAATGCGATGATGTATCCACGAGTAAGGCGGGACACGTGTAATCCTGTCTGAACATGGGGGGACCACCCTCCAAGCCTAAGTACTCCTCAGCGACCGATAGTGAACCAGTACCGTGAGGGAAAGGTGAAAAGCACCCCGACGAGGGGAGTGAAATAGACCTGAAACCGGACACCTACAAACAGACGGAGCCCAAGATACGTTCTGGGTGACGTCGTACCTTTTGTATTATGGGCCAGCGACTTAATTTAACGAGCAAGCTTAAGCCGATAGGCGTATGCGCAGCGAAAGCGAGTCTGAATAGGGCGCCAAGTTCGTTGTATTAGACCCGAAACCTAGTGATCTAGCCATGAGCAGGTTGAAGGTGAGGTAACACTCACTGGAGGACCGAACGGGTGTCTGTTGAAAAAGACTCCGATGACTTGTGGTTAGGGGTGAAAGGCCAATCA